>DASQCO010000121.1:0-274320 GCA_035634635.1 Polyangiaceae bacterium | reverse complement strand
CGTTGTCTAACTTGTTGTTAGAGCCAAACGGACTCATATGTCTCGGGCATGGGCGTTCCTGATCGTCGGCCTCCCTTCGACGTCGAAGTCTTCTACGACGGCGCGTGCCCGCTTTGTCGGCGCGAGATCGAAATGTTGCGACGCAAAGACGAGCAGCACCGCATTCGGTTCACCGACATCGCCGAACCGAAGTTCGAGCCGGCCTCGGTTGGCCTCACTTGGGCCACTCTCATGGCGCGTATCCATGGTCGTCTGCCAGACGGCACCTTGATCGAGGGTGTGGAAGTCTTTCGGCGCTTGTACGCGGCCGTCGGCTACCGTTCGCTCGTCGCGCTGACCCGTCTGCCCGTAGTCAGCGAGTTGCTCGGCTTGTCTTACCGAGCATTCGCCAAAAATCGCCTGAGGTTCACCGGGCGCTGCACGGACGACGCTTGTCCCACGCACGGCGACGCTTCGGATTGATTGAATCGAGTGAACTTCCCGACCCACGGCGGTACGATTGGACGTTCCTCCCTGAGCTCATGATACCGATATGACGCAAACGCATGCGTCATCATGGCTTCAGCATGATCGGATAGACGACGGTAACGATACCGCCAGCGGGTTCGGGAAAATGAAGTGTAGCAAGTCACGAATTGCGGATAATGCTGTCGCACCACGGACTGGATCACCGCTGGTGGCAGGCGTTCAGCCACATGCCTAGCTCCACCGCTACTCGCAGCGGGTACGTCTGCGTGTTGCGCGTTGGCGCTGCACGCAGTGACAATCGAAATCGTAACTCCTATGCCAAAACCCCGAAGCTCAATCACAGCGGTATTCCCTGGGGCATCGCGTGAGCAAGGGGGCACCGATATCGCTTCTCTTTGGATCCACTACGTAACTCCTCCGCGCAACCTATCGCTGTAACGCTTTACGTGAGCCAACGAGCGCCAAAGAAAGCGATCAGCGCGCCGATCGCTCCGCCAATCAACGGGGGCCAAACAGCGAATGGCGCCGTGTCGTCGGTTTGACGTGCCACCCCCGTTGTCATGCGACCGGGATATCTGGTCATCCCGCCGTTGTCCAGCCCAAGACTGTGCGCCTCCCGTGCGCAGATTGCCGCCGCACTATTCGTCGCGATCGCTCTCTCCGCGATTGCCCGCGGCGAGGATCAGCAAGACGCCCACGACTAGAACGACGACGAAGGTGAGCGGTGCGTTCCACCACGCAACGCCGGAACCACGAGCCGCGCGCAGATACATGGGCACCATTCCCGCGAGCATGGCGGCAGCGAGAGCATACGGTAGTGTTGGCACGAGCGCGACTGGACCAGCTTCAGACCGCTGTCGATATTCGATTGCTGAAGCAGCCACCAAGAGTCCACCAGCAAATATTGCTAGGAGCCAAGCCGGCCAGTGAGGCATTCAACTCAAACGCTCCGCAGCACGGCTCGATTCCTCGAGCGGAGTCGTGATTTTGTTGATGGTCACGCGTCACCACGCGGCCCGTCATAGCCTTCGGCGTCGCAGGACCGCGCTTCGCGAGCCGCGACGCGGAAGGAACACGGCGCGGCTGCGAGGTGCGCTGCTGGCTCGCGTCCGCCCCCTCTCGAAAATATCGCCGCGCCTACAGCGCGATCACACCCGTGCCGATCAAAATCGACAATGCCGTGCCAGCGACGACCAGCACGATCACCGCAACCGTGACGACGACTCGTCGCTGTGCGTCGCGGCGCAGGCGAATCTCGGGGTCGCCGCCGCGGTGCAATTCGGCGAGCGCTTCCAAGTCGGGCACCGAGTGGTGCGAGGGTTTGAGCGCTTCCTCGAGCGCGAGCATGACCGGCGCGTGAGCGTCAGAGGGCGAAGGGCGAACGCGCACAGAAACCGGTGCTTCACCTGCGGAGTTCGTGCTGACCGCTTGTGTGGAGGCGCGTTCGAGTGCGCCGACTGCGGGCATGAGTTCGCCTGGGCTCAGCAGGTCTTTGACGGAGATGACGGAGCTGACTTCGTTGCCCCAGGCTCGGCGCAACGAGGTGCCGACGGCGTCTTCGGTGATGCCGCGTTCGAGCAGCCAGCGCGCGAGCGCTTCGCCCAATTCACGCATGCTCGGGTAGCGATCATCGGCGGCTTTGGCGAGCCCGCGGGTCAGGATGCTCCACAGCTCGGGCTGATCGACGCCGAACGACGCGAGCGACTTCGGTGCATCGTCGGTGATCGCGCGCAAGAGGGCGTTGTAGTTGTCGGCCTCGAACGGGCGGCAGCAAGTGACGGCCTCGAACAAGACGATGCAAAAGCTCCACTGATCGGTGCGCGCGTCGCTGGTTTGGCCGCGAGCTTGCTCGGGCGACATGTAGTCCGGTGTGCCGAGGGCGGTGTTGCGCAACGTGAGGCGGCGCACGCGATCGGTTTTGTGTGAAATGCCAAAGTCGAGCAGCTTCGCTTGCAGGCCAAGCTCGACCTGCGCGAGGAACACGTTCTCGGGCTTGATGTCGCGGTGGACAATGCCACTCTCGTGTACCGCGCTCAGAGCGTGCACGATCGGCAGTAAGGTCGCGACCGCTTGTTCCGGTGCGAACGGCCCGTGCAGCTCGATGCGTGTGGCCAAATCCTCGCCCGCGAGCAGCTCGAGCACGATGAACGGATCGCCACGATCGGTGTGGCCGAAGTCGAGCGCGCGCACGATCGCCGGGTGACCGAGGCGAGCCGTATTGCGAGCTTCTTCGAGCAAGCGTTCGGGCAGGCCGTCTTCGGTCGCGCCCACGCTGCCGATGAACTTGACCGCCACGTCGATGTCGAGGCCGAGGTGATGTGCGACCCACACCTCGCCCATCCCACCTGCGCCCAGTGGGCGCAGCAGCTCGTACTTCTCGGCGACAATCAGACCCGGGACGTAGGGCGACACGCGCCGACCCGAGAGCGGGCCGGACCCCGGCTCATCGAGCGTGAATTCGGGCGCGCTTACGAAGCGTTGCGGTGAAGGCTCACTCAAGGTGCGAATGCTCGTGGTGCGACCCTCTTCGCCAAACGACGGAGGCGTGGATAGGCCACCAGGGCTCTTTCCAGTCTCGGGCAAGCGAGTCATTGGCAGCGATTGTAACTCGGGGTGGCGAGTACCGCCCAATGAATCGCGTTTTCTCGCACTGCGACACTCCACCGCTACAGGCGATATTCCTGACCCATTTCGCAGGTTTCACGATCGCCCGCTTTTCCTGC
Organism: Polyangiaceae bacterium; assembly: GCA_035634635.1. Classification (GTDB taxonomy): domain Bacteria; phylum Myxococcota_A; class Polyangia; order Polyangiales; family Polyangiaceae; genus PMG-095. Next base: position 271,129 of record DASQCO010000121.1, on the reverse strand, counting down.
GACCGGGCGCTTATTCACACATGTAGTCGAATGTCGTTGTACGTAATTCGACGGATCTCGACAGTCTCAGTCTGATCCGCTGATTGTTCGATCACATCGGCTCGCGCGCGTCTTCCAGCATCAACGCGTTCGGCTTGAGCTGCTTCAAAACGTCCGCGTAACGTTCCAGCAACTTGCCGCGCAAATGGAGCAAGTCGAGCTCGCCTTCGACGAGATCCACGCGCGCGCGTTGCACGCGCAGCTGTGCTTGGCGATGCGAGTCGTCGGCCTTCTGCACTTCGATCGCGAGCGCAGTGCCGGCCAAGAACTTGCCGCGCTGTCCGTCTGCGAGTTGCCCTGCGACGCGCTCGGTGACCTGCGCCAACTCGAAGCGACTCTTGGCCGCGTTGCGCCGCGCGATCGCGGACTGTACGTCGGTGCGTAGTTGCTGCCGCGCGCTCTCGATTTGCTTTTCGGTGATGTGTGCCGTGAGCAGCGCATTCTGGATCTGCGCATTCCGGCGTGAGTTCGTGACCGGAGTTTCGAATGTGAGACCCACCTGAGCGCTGACCGCGTCCATCTTGCCGAACTGCTCGAAAGCCGGGGCGACGGCGCGATTACCGAGGCCTTGGGCCGAGAGCGAAGCGTCGAGGTTGAGGCTTGGACGCAGCGAATCACCGGCGATCTTCGCTTGATATTGCGCGACCTCGAGCTGGGCCTGCAGTTGCTTCAATTCGTAGGAGGCTAAAAGTGCGTCTTCGACGAATTGTGTGCTTCGGTCGTCGACCTCGACGTCGGGTGGCGTGTCGGACGAAGACAATTCGGGTCCGCTACGTCCCGCTTGTCCGATGGCTTGGGCGAGCGCGAGCGAACGCTGACGACGGTCGGTGGCCTGTTGCACCATCGACTCCTCTTGTTCGGCAAGCTGCGTGGCGAACGGCAAAGCGTCCACATTGGCCAAGGTGCCGCTCTTGACTTGCTCGTGCGCTTGCTCCTCCAACGTCTTCGCCAAATCACGCGAGGCTTCGATGATTTTTACGGCTTCAGCCGAATACCAGAGCTCCCAATAGTCGGTCAGCACGTCGTGCAAGACTTGGCTTCCGGTTTGGAGCGCAGAAAGCTGTGCCGCGGTGCGATTGAGGCGTGCCACGCGCAGGCTAGCCAAGCCGACGGTGTTCCACGCGCCCCGCAAGAACGGCTGCGAGAGGGTAAGGGTGCCGACTAAGGAGTATGCGGGGCCGGTTGCCGTGCTACCGCCGACATTGCCAATCGGAGGCGAGCGGGTCACGCGGCGCTGGCTCGTGACGCTCGCGCCGACGGTGGTGCCGGTCGTGAAGGTCTTATTCAAACCGGCGCCGAGCACCATGATGTCGCTGACGCTGACCACGGTGCCATCCGTGCCGCGCAGGGTCGGACTACCGTTGTGCGCGTAACTCGCGTTGGCGTTGAAGATCGGATCGTACAAGGCCTCTTCGGCGAGCACGGAATAGCGCGCCTGCTCTTGTTGCAAGAGCGCGATGTGTAGACTCGGGTTGTTCTTGACGGCGATCTCGACCGCGCCCTGCGTGGTCAGTCCGCCGTTCGAGTCTTGTGCCCGCGCTGGGTGAGCGATTGCGGCACAGATCGCCAGCGTGGCGATCGTTCGAAACGGGTTACTCATGGCGAAGCGCCTCGATGGGATTCAACTGCGCCGCTTTGCGCGCGGGCAAGTAGCCGAAAAGTACTCCGACGAGCGCCGAAAAGGCGAACGCCAAGAGCACGATTTCCGGCGGGATCACGAACGGCAAGGACAGCGAACGCGCGGCGAAAAACGAGCCGATCAGCCCTAAAATGACGCCGATGATGCCGCCGAAGGTCGAGAGCACGATGGCTTCGAGCAAAAATTGCATCATCACTTCGCTGGCGAACGCGCCGATGGCCAAGCGAATTCCGATTTCGCGCGTCCGCTCGGTGACGGACACGAGCATGATGTTCATGATGCCGATGCCACCGACGACCAAGCTAACCGCGGCGATGGCGCCGAGCAGCGCGGTCATGGCGTTGGTCGTGCTGGTCACCGTGTCGGCGATCTCGGCCATGTCGCGCACGTTGAAGTCGTCCTCCGAGCCGAGCGGGCGGTGCCGGCGTTGACGCAACAGCGCGCGAATGCTCTCGGCGATGACCGTGGTGTCGAGACCCTCTTCTGCCGACACCAAGATCAGCGAGATGTCGTTGTTGCCGGTGATCCGTCTTTGAAACGCGGCTAGCGGGATGAGCAGCAGGTCATCTTGATCTTGACCCATGCCGGCGGTGCCTTTCGACACGAGCGTGCCGATGATTTGGCACGAGAGTTTGCCGACGCGCACCTGCTGGCCGATCGGATCTTGAGTGCCGAAGAGCGTAGTCTTCACGGTCGCGCCCAACACGCACACGGAGATCCCCGCGGTCGCCTCTTGCTGGGTGAAGCTTCGACCCTTGTCGATGGTGTAGCCGCGAACCTCCAAGAAGTTATTGTCCGTGCCCGTTACCGAGGTGCTGGCGTTCTTGTTGCCGTAGATGACTTGCTGCTGGCTCGATGAACCGGGCGCGACCGCGTGCACGCCGGAGATTTCCTGTTCGATCGCCTTCATGTCGGCCATCTTCAGCGACTGAGCGGCCGAAGACGCGCCGCCGCGAACGCGTGCACCGGCGCTCACCATCAGCAAATTCTTGCCGAGCTTGCCGATGTCTTCCGTCACCTTCTGCGTCGCGCCGCGTCCGACCGAGACCAGCGCGATCACCGCGCCGACGCCGATCACCACGCCGAGCATGGTGAGCACGGAGCGCAGCGTGTTCCTGCGGATTTCGCGCAGCGCCATTAGCACTGTTTGTAGGAACATCAGTGCACTCGCTCGGGTCGCGTGTCTTCGACGATGTGACCGTCTTTGAAGACGACCACGCGATTGGCGAAAGCGGCCACGTCTGGCTCGTGCGTGACCATGACGATGGTGATGCCGCGGGTGCGATTCAAGTCCACGAGCAACTTCATGATCTCTTCCGTGCGCGCGGAATCGAGATTTCCCGTGGGCTCGTCGGCCAAGAGCAGTTCGGGATCGGTGACCAGTGCGCGCGCGATGGCGACGCGCTGCTGTTGTCCGCCCGAGAGCTCTTGAGGGGTGTGATCGGCGCGATCGGCGAGGCCGACCAGAGTGAGTGAGCGCAGCGCGGCGTCGCGCCGTGCTTTGGCTCCCACGCGTCGGTACACCAGCGGTAGCTCGACGTTCTCGAGCGCACTGGTGCGTGCGAGCAAGTTGAACCCTTGGAACACGAAGCCGATGTAGTGACGACGAAGCAACGTTAGACCATCGCCGTGCAGATCGGTCGTCGCGACTCCGGCGAGGTGGTAGGTGCCCGCGGTCGGCGCGTCCAAACAACCGAGGATGTTCATGCAGGTCGACTTGCCGGAGCCGCTGGTGCCCATGATGGCCACGAAATCACCGCGGGCGATGTCGAAGTCGATGCCGGCCAAGGCGCGGACTTCCGACTCGCCCTCGCCGTAAACCTTTTGGATGCCGCGCATCTCAATGATGACTTCGCCGGATCCGCCGGAGCCATTACTGCTGACGGCGCTCGTCACTCGGCTTTCCTCAAGTCGATTTCGGTGATCACTTGTGCGCCGGCGCTGAGACCACTCTTGATTTCGGTGCGCTCGCCGTCCGTACCGGCGATCTCGACGACCACGCGTTTCGGCTGGCCATTCTCGAGCAGGAAGACTTGTCCCTGTGAGTCGGCTGCGGTGATCACTTTCTTGCCGGTCCTGGAGCGCGTCGCCGCTCCGGTACCGCCGGTGCGCGTTCCGCCCGGCATGCCACCGCCGAGAAACGGAATTCCGCCGGGCGGTCCGCCGCTGCCTTTGGCAGACGCCGGCGGGCTGAAGCGCAATGAGGCATTGGGCACCAGCAGCACGCCTTTGCGTTCGTCGGTCGTGACCGTCGCAGTGGCGGTCATGCCCGGGCGCAGCAGTCGCTCGCTATTGTCGACCGAAAGGACGGCTTGATACGTGACGACGGTTTGCCCCGTCGTCGGCAAATTGTGAACGGAGACGACTTTGGACGCGAAGCTGTGGCCGTTCCAAGCGTCGACCAAGAAGCTCGCCGCCTGTCCTTCTTTGACTTTGCCGACGTCCGCTTCGTCCACGTCCACGTACAAGCGGAGTTGCGTGAGGTCGCGCGCGAGTGTGAACAGAATCGGCGCGGACATGGTGGCGGCCACGGTCTGTCCGGGTTCGACCAAGCGCGACAGGACCATGCCGTCGATCGGTGAGCGAATCACCGCGTACGAGAGCTGGGTCTGCGCGTCCTTCAACGAGGCGCGAGCGAGCGTGGCCTGCGCCGTCGCAGAAGTGATGCTCGCGCTCGCGCGGTCCGCGTCGGCCTTGGCGCTGTCCAGATCCTTGCTCGAGATCAGACCCTTCTGCGAGAGGTCCACCGAGCGCAGGTATTGCGCTTTTGTTTGGGCTTGAGTCGCTTTCGCCAAGACGAGCGAAGCATCAGCCGCGTTCACCTGTGCCTTCGATTGCTCGACGCGCGATTGCAGCTGCGCTGTGTCGATTTCTGCGAGCACCTGACCGACCGTCACGTGATCGTTGAAATCCACATTAATTTTCGTAATTTTGCCCGATATTTGCGCGCCGACGTCGACCGAATCGAGCCCTTTCAGGGTGCCCGTGGCCGTCACTGTCTCTTTCAGATCGCCCACTTGCGCGACCGCGCTCAGGTAACGAACGCCCTTGGTCGTGCTGCTCTTCTTGCGCCAGAAAAAGACTCCGCCGCCGATTGCAGCAACCAGCAATACGCCGATGATTTGATAGATTCGCGCGCGGCGCCGTCGTGATTTGGTCTCTGCCAGGATGGCGGCTGCGTCGGGTCTCGCACTCATTAATGGTAGATTTAGCCTAGGGCCGGCACGCTGCGGAACCATATCTTTTTTGTGTCGGATTGTGTTTGGCACGGCGTCGATTGGGGCGCTCGTGTACGCTTATCCGCAACATGGAAGGCGCGCGTCTCAAGGTTTTGGTGGTCGAGGACGACGCAAAGATCGCGCGTCTCACCCGTGATTACCTGGAACAGCACGGCTTCGACGTCACGCTGGTGAGCGACGGCACGGCGGCGACGCGCGAGGCGCTGCGGCCGGAGTTCGACGCGGTCGTGCTCGATTTGATGCTGCCGGGCAAGAGCGGCTTCGACGTGTGCCGCGAGATCCGCGAACACTCGCACGTGCCAATCATTGCGGTGACCGCGCGCGTCGAGGTTGCGGACCGCGTGCTCGGGCTCGAGCTGGGTGCGGATGACTACGTGACCAAACCGTTTTCTGCGCGTGAGCTGCTCGCGCGCATCCAGGCCGTCGTGCGCCGCGCAGAAGGCCGCGCCGGCCCGCGCGCGCGTGAAGTCAAAGTGGGCCGCGTGATCGTCGACAGCGCGAGCCTGCGCGCCACGCTCGACGGCCAGTTGCTGGCGTTGACGTCGTACGAGTTTGCGCTGCTCCGCGCCTTGGCGGAAAACGCGGGCAAGGTGCTGACGCGCGAAAGGCTGCTCGATCTCGCCAAAGGCAACGCGGAAGAGGCGTTCGATCGTTCGGTCGATGTGCGCATCTCCCGTCTGCGCCAAAAGCTCGGCGATGATCCGCGTCACCCGCGCCTGCTCAAGACCGTGCGTGGCAGCGGCTATATGTTGGTGGCTGAGGAATCCGCGTGAGGGAACGCTTGGGCAATCGCCCGTCGTTTCTGGTTCGTGTCTACTTGTACGGGGTGCTGATGATCGCGCTAGCGGTCGTCGCGAGCGTCTTGGTCGGCCGCTTTACCCTGCGCTCCGCGCTCGATGGTCCGGCGCGCCCCGCCTCCACCTGGATCGCGTGGCACATGGCCGAGCTCGCCGATCAACCGGACGAGCTGAACAAGCAGCTCGCCGATGTAAAGAGCCGAGTCGGCATCGATTTGGCGGTCTACGAGGTCAATGGCCGGCTCTTGGGCACTACCAAACAGCCCCCGCTGCCGCCGCTCGACGCGGATGACTTGGCGCGTTTGCAGCGCGACGGCACCGTGTTCGGGCGTGGCTGGGGCGTCGTGCTCGAGCCCAAGACCGACCGCAGCGCGGCCCGCTACTCCGTGATGCGCTACAAGGCGCCCGAATGGCCGCTCAGCTTGATGGTGCGTCAGGCTGCCGTGGCGCTGCTGGTCTTGGCGTTGGTCTCGATCCCGCTCGCGCGCTCTGTCACTGCGCCGTTGGAGGGGCTGTCGAGCTTGGCGCGTCGCTTCGGCAAGGGTGATCTCACCGCGCGCTTTGCCTCGCGTCGCCGCGACGAGATCGGCGCGTTGGGGCGCGCGTTCGACGACATGGCCGACCGCATCACCGCGCTGCGCCGGTCGGAGAAGGAGCTGCTCGCCAACGTGTCGCACGAGCTGCGCACACCGCTCGCGCGCATTCGCTTGGCGCTCGAGTTGGTGACCGATGGCGATCGTGACAAGGCCAGCAGCTACCTCACCGACATCGGTGAAGATCTGGCCGAGCTCGAACGTCTTTTGGAAGACGTACTCAGCGCGGCTCGCATGGATCTCGCGCGCGACTCTGCGGGGGACGCGGTGCCGCCGCTGCACGTCGAATCGCTGTCCGCGCGCACGTTGGTCGAAGCCGCCGCGAATCGCTTCTTGGTGCGCTACCCCGAGCGCGCGCTAACCTGCGACATCCCCGCCGAATTGCCGACAATCGAAGCCGATCCGGTGCTGCGCCGCGTGTTCGACAACTTGCTCGACAATGCGCGCAAGTTTTCGGAGGCGCCCGTTCAGCTGGGCGCGCGCGTCGCGGATGACCGCGCGCACTTGATCGTCGAGGTTGCCGACCGCGGTATCGGCGTCTCCGCTACGGATCAGGAGCGGATCTTCGAACCGTTCTTTCGGAGTGATCCGAGCCGCACACGCGCTACGGGCGGCGTCGGGCTGGGCCTCGTCGTCGTGCTTCGTATCGTTGAAGCGCACCACGGGAAGATATCGGTGCACAGTGAGCTCGGCGTGGGCAGCCGCTTCACTGTGACGCTACCGCTGTCGCAGCCGCAATCCGAGCCGCAGTCGACGCGCTTCGGCGCTGCCTGACGCGCGCAGTACTTGATCACGGTCGTGAGCACGTCGATGCCACGGCCGCGAGCCGCGGCCGTGCTCGAGTTTCTGCAAACCGCCTATTTGGAAGCGGCCTTTTCCTTCTTCTTGGCCTTCTTTTCCTTCACGGTCAGCTTGGGCTTATTGGTCGTCTTCGCCTTCTCTTGGCCTTTGGGCATCTTGCAAAACTCCCTGCGCTACCCGAACTTGGCGCGCAGAATCTAACTACTCCTTGTCGCGCGTCTCTGGAAGGGCAGATCAGGGCGCGGTCAGTTTTTCGGCGAGGCGGGCGAGGGACTTCTGGTCCATGTCCGAAACCAGGGCGTAGCCGAGGTCATGGTCTTGCCAGAGCAGCACATTGAAGCCGCGAGAGGCGGCGCTGGTCGCCGTACGGCTGCCAATGGCTTGCTCGGCGCGCGAGGGAAACCTCAAATCTTGGCTGCGAAACACGAACAAACTGGCTAGGTGCAGGCGGTGCTTGAAGACGAACGTCGCCGCCTTGCGGTCGACGAACACGGCGATCGCGCCGCCCTCGAGGGGGAATTCTTCGTCGCCGCTGAATTGAAGAACGGGAGCAAAGTCGAGCTTGCCTGCGAACCACGGCTTGACCTGATGGATGCCACCGCTCTCGATCTCGATTGGATGCTGGGCGTAGAGCACGCGCAGGTGGTCATTGATCGCCTCGTCGATCAGCGGTTGCCCGGACCCCGCTGGACCACGCACGAGTAGGACGGCTAGCGCCGCTGCCGCCAAACTAGGCACCAAGACAGCCGCCAATCGCCCCAGACGTCGACGCCTGGCACCGCTGTCCGCTTTCGCCCCAGTGGCGGTCGCGGTCAGGGATTCACGCAATCGCTCGGGAAGAGTGTAGCGCGGACGTCGTTCGAGGGCGCGTTCCAGCGCTTGCTCTCGCTCGAACAAATGCTGGCAGTCACTGCACGCTTGCAAGTGTGCGTCGAAGTGCGTGCGTTGCGGCTCCGCGAGCCGACCGCGTACGGCGTCGAGCAGTTGTTCCCGTGTGTGCTGACAGTCGCTCATTTGGCGTACTCCTTCAGTTCGATCCGGAGTGCCGCGCGAGCTCGCGCGAGCCGTGACTTGACCGTTCCGACCGCCGTGTCCATCACACTCGCAATTTCTGTTTCGGTGAAGCCTTCGAGATCGAGCAGGATCACGCTACGGGCATCGTCCGAGAGCCGATTCAACGCGGCCTCGATGTCGCGCGCGACGAAGCCGCGCAAGCGGTCGATCTCGATGTCTCCACGCAGCCAATCATCGCCGTTCGCGGTTTCACCCTCGTTCTGTTCTTGCTCACTCAGGGGTTGCCTGCGTTGCCGTCGCTTGCCGTCCACGAACGTGTTGCGCAGAATTCGAAACAGCCACGCTCTCAGGTTCGTGCCGACGACGAACGAACCCTGCGCGTTCAGCGCGCGCGCAAATGCGTCTTGCACCAGATCTTCCGCCTCTGCCGGATCGCGACACAAGTAGCGCGCGAAGTTGTACAGCGCGCCCGCCTGTTCCAAGAGCTGCTCCGCAAAGGGCGGTTCGCTCCGAGGCGGTTCGCGGTGCATGCCTTCGGCGTACCAGCGCACGCTGGCATCCCGCAAGTGGGGCGCAGAGTCGATGCGATTGGTGCGCGCGAAATTGGGCTTCAACCCTGGATCAACGTTGGCGAGCGTCGATGGTTCCCCAAAAAGTTCCAGCGCCCGCGGGCGCATTTTCCGGAACGATGGCGACTTCCGCGCGTTGGCTGGGCATGAACATGCAGCAGCGAAGAGAGGTCTTGCGCCTCCTCGGGGTTACCGGAGTTACTTTTGCGTCGGGTCTTTGGGGGTGTGCGGCTGCCCCGCACGCGACGACCGCCAGCAGCCCAGTCGAAGCGGGCGGAAAAGAGACAGCCAACGCGCGGCCAGCGCAAGACTTCTTCTTCCTGCAACTCTCCGACACACACTGGGGCTACCAAGGCGCGGCGAATCCGGAAGCCGACGGCACGCTACGTGCGACCATCGCCGCGATCAATGCGTTGTCGGCGCCACCTGCGTTCGTGATCTTCACCGGTGATTTGACGCAGACCACCGACGACGCCGCGCTGCGCCGCGCGCGCATGAAAGAGTTCAAGAGCATCGTCTCGGAGCTCGCGGTAAAAGACGTGCGCTACATCCCTGGCGAGCACGACGCTTCGCTCGACGGCGGCGAAGCGTATCGCGAATTCTTCGGTGACACGCACTATGCGTTCGAGCACGAGGGCGTTTATTTCGTGGCCCTCGACAACGTCTCACAAGCCGGCTCCACGCTCGGCGACGCGCAGCTCGCGTGGCTCGAGCAAGAGCTCACCCGAGTGCCAAAAACGGCGCCCTTGGTCGTGTTCGCGCACCGCCCACTGTTCGAGCTCTATCCAGATTGGGACTGGACGACGAAGGACGGCGCGCGCGCCATCGAGCTACTTGGTCGGCATCCCAACGTGAACGTGTTTTACGGACACATTCACCAACAACACGAACAGCGAACCGGCACTGTACTGCACCGCGCCGCGCGCTCGTTGGTGTTCCCGTTGCCAGCGCCCGGCTCCGTGTCAAAGAAGGGTCCGCTCGCCTGGGATCCCGAGAGCCCCGATCACGGCCTCGGGTACCGCGAGGTGAGTCTTGAACGCGAAGCCCTGCGCGTTCAGGAGCATCCGTTTGCGAAGGGCTGAGGATTTGCGCGTCGCGCGCGCTGACGTCGAACGCAAGTTAAGATCGCTTCGTTATCGCCCTTGTTGCGCTGGAGAGCCGAAATTGCATACTGCGCGCCCTGATGACTTACCGAGCCGCCGAGAATCGTTACCAGAGTATGCGTTACAACCGCGTGGGTCAGAGCGGGCTCAAGCTGCCCGCGATCTCGCTCGGCTTGTGGCACAACTTCGGCGGCGTCGATGTGTTCGAGAATGCGCGCACGATGCTCTTGCGCGCGTTCGATCTCGGAATCACGCATTTCGATCTTGCCAATAATTACGGGCCGCCCGCGGGCTCCGCTGAAGAAACCTGCGGGCGCGTGCTGCGCCAAGACCTGCGCGCGCATCGCGACGAGCTCGTGATTTCGAGCAAAGCCGGCTACGGAATGTGGCCCGGCCCGTATGGCGAATGGGGTTCACGCAAGTACCTGATCGCGAGCGCCGATCAGAGCTTGAGCCGCTTGGGGCTCGACTATGTCGACGTCTTCTACAGCCACCGCTTCGACCCCGAAACGCCGCTCGAAGAAACCATGGGCGCGCTCGATCAGCTAGTGCGCAGCGGCAAAGCCCTGTACGTAGGGATCTCGAACTACCCAGCAGAGGAGACGCGCCGCGCCGCGAGCATTCTGCGTTCGCTCGGCACCCCGTGCCTGATCCATCAACCCGCCTACAGCATCTTCAATCGTTGGATCGAGCCCGAGCTGCTCACCGCACTCTCCGACGAAAAGATGGGCTGCATCGCGTTTTCCCCGCTCGCTCAGGGCCTCCTGACCGACAAGTACCTCAACGGCATCCCGCACGACTCACGCGCCGGCAAAGAACACGGCTTCCTCCGCCCCGACCAAGTCACCGCTTCGAAGCTCGACCAAATCCGCCGCCTCAGCACCCTCGCCGCCGCGCGCGGCCAAAAACTCGCCCAAATGGCGATCGCCTGGGTCCTCCGCCATCGCGGCATGACCTCGGCCCTGATCGGCGCCAGCAAAGTCTCCCAAATCGAAGATGCCGTCGCCGCGCTGGCGAACAGCGAGTTCTCGCCCGAGGAACTGACGCAAATCGACGCGATAGCGCCGGTTTGATTTTGGGTTGATGGTCACGCGCTACGGCAAAGACGTCATAGCCTTCGGCGTCGCGGACGAGTGATGGGGAGGGGCTCTCGGGCGCGAGGCCACTCTCGTTTCGCAAATCCCGTTCGAACTCGAACCAATGCCATTCGGTTGGCGCTAGGCGATCGGCATTACGAGTAACCGCCGAGCCGCAGCTGACTTCATCACATTCTCACCCGATTCACCGTCCGATGAGGGGCCTCGTCGACGAAGGATATGTAAGGAATAGCGGTTCGCGAGGCGGAGATAAGCACGCTGTCGACGAGAGCCGTCGGCGAGGAGACGGCTCGCGCCGCGCGCAAGTTGTCCGAAAAAGGGCGATGTCCGTTCACAGCGTTCGCGCCGGACACGTGCGATTTCCGGACAGGCTCCGCGCGCAAACGGGTGAGGCAGTGAAACTGCGAGGAGTGGCCTGCGCCCCGCGGGGGGCCGGTTCGGAAATCGCGCGTTGTCCGTGAAAGTGGCTTGTCCGTTTGCGCGTTCTCGCCGGACATGGGCCATTAGCGGACAACGTTCGGCACGACTTGGCGTGCGGTTGCGCGCGTTGTCCGGAAAAGCGGCTTGTCCGTTTCGGTAGTTCGCGCCGGACAAGGCCTGTTTCTGGACAAGATTTGCTCTGCGAGAACGCACTTTCCTCCCGCGCCTTCGCGTCGCTTCCTCCGCACTCGCGCAGGGAACGAACAACGAACGAAGCGACGCCGAGCTTTCGACTTCAGACTCCTCGACCTCCGAAGCGGGGTGGCTGCCTCTCTCCGGGCAGCGCACCTAGCAGAACTCGCCTAGTACTCGCGCGGCTGTCGCGAGAGGAACCCTCCGACGCTCATGCTAGTTCCGTTCATCGTCGTGAACGACGACGAACCCTATCGGCAAGGTGCGAACCCAAAAAATCTCTCTCAGATCTCTGCGGCCTCTGCGGCTCGGCGGTTTAAAGTCAGGGAACCGTTCTCGCGCTTTCGCGTCGCGCTTCGGCCGCGCCCCACGATGCCTCTGACGTTGGCGCACCGCGCTGGCCGGAGGCCAGCGCTTGGGTAGCCCGGCGCCCACAGCCGCAGGCGAGGACGCCGGCCGTACCGCGCCGTCATCCGCGCGGGGCACCCTAAGAGCCAGTCCGAAAACAGTTTTAGGACTGGCTCTAAGAGCTTGCCCGCTTCCGAAAGACCGAAACGCTGTTACCCACCGACGCTGGCTCGTTGGGCGATCGCGCGTGCGAACTGATCGGGGTACTCGAGGATTTTGCTGGCGCGTTCGTTGGCGAGGTCGGCGAGTTTGCCGCGTTGGCGGCCGAGGGCGCATTGCAGGTACATGGCTTCGCGCAGGAGCGGCTCGAGATCGGTCGCGCAGCGCTTTTGCCAGGCTTCTTCGGTTTGCGTCGCTTGGTCGACGGAACCTTCGAAGTCGATCATCAACAGTTCGAGGGGCGTGGGGCACACGATGAGGTTGTGCAGTTCGGCGTCGCCGTGCGCGAGTCCGCCGGCGTGTAGCGCGAGGTGCTTGGCGAGTGCGTCTTCGCACAGTCTCCAGAGTCCCACCGCAGAGGCGAGCGGGAGCTTTTCCGCGATGGCGATGTTGGCCGTCTGTGGCTCTGCGTCGAACGGTGACAGGCGGGAATACGGGAGCCCCGGCAATAGGCAGCTGCGAAAGGTGTTGGGGGTGTGCCCGATCGGCAACGGGATGTCGATCAACCCGGCAGCGCGAGTATGGTTGTCGAATTCGTCTTTCGTGTCGCCGTGCATTTGGCCGGGAAAGTACGACTTGCGAAAATGGAGCGGATATTGAGCCGCCAGCGGGAAGGTGGCTCGCGTCTCCACACTGGCGATCACGACGTCGCCGGACATCAGCATCATTTTGCCGACTTGGCGTTTGGCGACGGTCCGGACCACGTAGTCACGCTGGGGCGGCGTGTCGATGAACGTGAGGTACTCCCGAGTGAGCAAAACGGAGTGTCTTGGAGAAACCGGGACCAGCCGCTCGTCGTCCATCGCGCGCCGACCCTCTCAGATGCTCAGCCTCGCGGCAAGCCGTCGCACACTTCTCCGCGATCGCGCGCGCTTCTTCGGTTCGGTGCGCTTCCTCGACGGCGTGTATTCGGCCTGCGATCGTGGCCGAAACATTGGAGGAGACAAACGCGCTGAGCCTCCGACCGCGCGGCGCTGGTGCGGCCGAGTGAGCCGCTGAGCGGCAGCCACGGACACTGGCACACACGTAGATCGCAGTCTGTTTATTCGAGTCTCGACCTTAACGGATTGTCAATTTCTGTCACGCTTGGGAGTATGCCGTCTTCTCAGTCGGAGGCGCGTATGCGCGCCGCCTTGTTGGCGTTGATCTCTATTCCAGGTTGGGCTTGCGCGACCGCGAGCTACAACGACGCGCCACCCGACACGTTGTATTCGCAGAGCAACAACGGCGGCGGCAGCGCCGATTCTGGTGGTAGCGCGAGCGCAGGCAAGAACGACGTGCCGAACGTTGCGGGGGGCGGCTCGGGCGGCGCGGCGCCAAGCGGTGGCTCGGGCAACTCGACGAGCAGCGCGGGCAAGGGCGGCACGAGCAGCGCTGGGACGAGCAGTGGCGGCACGGGCAACAGCGCGGGCAAGGGCGGCTCGAGTAGCGCAGGCGCGGCGAGCGGTGGAATGAGTAGCGGCGGCAAAGCTGGGTCGGGCACGGCGGGCACAGGGGCTGGCGGAACGAGCACAGCAGGCACCAGCAGCGCCGGGTCGAGCAGTGCAGGCGCGAGCAGCGGCGGTACCACTGGCGGCGCAACTTGCGACGCAGCACACGCCGTCGCGACGCTCACCACGAGCTCGTCCTATACGGGCAAGGCCAACGACTGCGTGCGTCTGTCCGTGGATCCGACCTGGTCGGTCGTCAACGTGCAGCTGCAGCCGTTGCCGGGGACGGAAGGTTATCCAGTGCCGTTCTCGTTCTTCAACTGTGGCGGCAATGGTACCGGCTCACTTACCACCGATTATGCGAACGTGACGCTCAAGTCAGGGGCAAACCCCGGCTGTGATTTTTTCGTGCAATTCGGCGGTGGCGAAACGACGATTAAGGTGACTTACTATGATTGATCCGCCATCGTCCTTGCTGCCTCCATGCTTCATTTGCGCTTGAATTCTCAGTCGATCTTCGTTGCGGCGCTGAGCGCTGCTGGTTTTTTGGTTGCTTGTTCGAGTGACTCCCACTCTTTCAGCAACGGCGCCGCGGGTGCTGCGGGTACCGCCAAGGGCGGCTCGGGCAACGCGGGCACGAGCGCTGGAGGTTCGGGAAACACCGGAAACACGGGAAATACCGGCGGCACGGCCGTGGGCGGCAGCGCGACTACGCCCACTGGAGGCAGCGGCGGTTCGGCGAGCCCCAGTGGCGGCTCCGGCGGCACGGTGACCGGCAGCGGCGGAACGGCAGCGGGCGGCTCGGCCGGTGCGGGCGTTGCAGGTGGCCCAACGGGCGGAGTGGCTTGTCCTACGGGCGTGACGTTTTGCTCAGGCTTCGACGCGGCCACTCTGCCAACGGCGGCGGTTTACAAAGTGAACGCCGCGCCAGGTGACTGGAGCCGTGATTTCGAGCTCGACACCACCGTGTTTCACGGCGGCAAATCGTCGCTGCGCGTGAAGTCCGGTTCCGAAACGGGCACGTCCGGCAGCGCCTACCGCATGTTGGCGGTGCCTGCGCCGTCGGGCGCGTTCTGGGTTCGCTTCTACATTCAGCAAACTGAGCTCGATCTCGGTGGCGTCGATCACAATGTGTTCGCAAGCGCAGCCGCGAGTGACGAGCCCAACGCTGCATCGATCGAGTTCGCGGAAGACGTGGGCATCGCTTTCAACACCTCGGACAACGTGCGCTGGCCCACGGACTATGGTCGCCTCACTTCAGGCGGCACCAAGCCTTACACCTTGCCCAAGGGCATGTGGCACTGCATCGAGATCTCGTTCGACGCGACTGGGCGCGAGCAACAGCTGTTCATCAACGGCACTCAGCAGATCGACGCCAAGGATTACCCCGCGGCAAGCTCAGTGAGCGGCGGAATCAAAAACTTCAAGTTCGGCTTCAATCAGCTGCACGGTCCCGCCCGCAAAGTCTGGTACGACGACGTAGCGGTCGCTCCGACTCGCATTAAGTGCCTATAACGAGGGCGTGCAACTCGCCCGCGTCTTCAGTGCGTTCGCGATCAGCGCGCTGATCGCGTGTGGCAGCCAATCCTCCGGCCCTTCGGCTGCTCAGGCTGGAAGCGCGGGTAAGTCGAGCGGAGCGTCCGGCTCGACGAACTCCAACGGCGGCACAGCGCCGGTCGGCGGTGCTACCACCGCTGCGGGTGGGTTGGTCGAGCCCACGACAGCGGGCGCTGCCGGCTCCGTGACGTCGGAGACGGCAGGCGCAGGTGGCGCGAGCATGGGCGGTACCGGCGGGAAAGCAAGCGTCGGGGGCGCCGCCGGCGTCTCAGCGGTCGCGGGTGGCACCGGTGACGGCGGCGTCGACCTGAGCAAGGAAGCCGAAACCAAGCTGCCCGGCGCGGGCGTGACGATCGTTTCCTATGGCGGCTACCTGAATGGTGAGTCGTTTCAACAAGACGGAATCGTCACCCACGAGGGTTATCAATATGTGGCCTTCTGGAACGCCGCGCGGCACGTCGTGCTCGCGCGGCGTCAGTTGCCGAGTGGCACGTGGTCCGCGCTCGAATTCAGCGACTACACGAACACCGAGGGCGACGCGCACAACACGATCTCGATCGGCATCTGCCCCGGCGATGGCACGCTCCACCTCGCGTTCGACCATCATGGCAGCACGCTGCACTATCGCAAGTCGGCGGCGGGCCTACTCGCGAGTGGCGGGAGCGTGGCCTGGGCGACCGCGAGCTTTTCGGCCGTGGCCGATCACTTGCTCGGCTCGAGCGCGCAGACCATGGTCACTTACCCGCGGTTCATCACCGAGCCGGGCGGCAAGAAAATGCTGTTCGAGGCGCGTATCGGCGAGAGCGGCAGCGGTGACGAATTGCTCTGGGAGTACGACTCGGACAGCCAAGCCTGGGCGTCGATCGGTGAATTCATCAACGGCACCGGTAACAGCATCAACGCCTACCCGCATGGCCTCTCCTACGCGCGCGGCGGAACGCGCCTACACGTGTCTTGGTGCTGGCGCGAAACCAGCAACGCCGCCACCAATCATGATCTGCTGTACGCGTATAGCGACGATCACGGGCGAACCTGGAAGAACAACGCCGGAACCAACATTGCCAAGAGTGGCTCGATGTCGATCACTCGCGACTCAGCTGGTATCAAAGTGTGGACGATTGCGCAGAACCGCGGCTTGATCAATCAGGAACACATGGCGGTGGACGCGACGGGTCGAGTGCACGTCTTGCTCTCGCATTTGCCTGACGCACAAGCCGACGACTCCAATTTCGACAACGCCCGCACCAAGAGCCAGTACTTTCACTACTTCCGGGACGCCGCGGGCATGTGGAGCCGGACCGCGATGACGTACCCGGCGCAAGCCGCATTCCGCGGGAAATTGGCGATCGCTGCGAGCGGCAATCTGTACGCGGTGTTGCCTGACATGCGCATCGCGGCTGCGTCCGCGGCACAAGGTTTCAAATCGTGGTCGTTGCTCGCGAGCAGTGATGCCGGCAAATACTTTTCTGATCCGTTGATCGACACCGCTCGACTTGCGAATGAGGACGAACTGTCCATCTTCTACCCTCGCAAGAATTCAAGCGACATTTACGTGCTCGATTATCGAATCCATTAATCAGCCGTAAGCCTTTGGCGGCGGGTCGTTGACACGGCTCACGATCTGCGAGATGACGCCCCCGATCGAGTCGATATCTCGGGGAGTTCCAGAATGAACATCGTCAATCGTTTGAGCAGCATCATGTCGGTTGCGGCGCTGGGCGCCGTGTTGTGCTTTTCCTGCGCGTCGACGCCCACGTCGGACATCCACGTGCACTCCGCGGCGGACGCCAAGGCGAACCTCTCCGCGTACAAGTCTTACGCCTGGGACCTGAACGCGGGCGTGATTCAAGATCGCACCGGCGCTTGGGTGCCCAAGGACGTGGACACTCAGTCGGAAGTGCAGTTCCTGATCGACAAGAAGCTGCGCGATCGCGGCATGACCATCGCTCAGAGCTCGCCGGACCTGCTCGTTTCGCTGCTGATTCTGGCGGACGTGAAGGAACTGCAGCAGATCAAGGACAAGCACGGAGAAGTCGTGGGCAGCCTCGATCCGGTGGGCAAAGGCGCGCTCGTGGTCGAACTCGTCGACAGCCAAACCGGCAAGACGGTCTGGCTCGGCGCTGCCGAAGGCGAAGTGCGCGGCAGCAACACGGTCGAGGTAGGCAAGCAACGCCTGGCCTACGCCGTCGACAAGATGTTCGAGAAACTGCCGAAGTGAGCCTTTACGGGGCGGTCGCCTTGCACAACGCGAGGTAAGCCGCCTCGTGCAAGCCCGCGATCACGATCGCGTGCTCGGTGAGCAATGCCTGCTCGGCCGCGGTCCAAGATGCAGATGGCGTTCGGACCGCGCCGCGCCGGTGTGCTGAGCCGAGCAGCGCGCCCAGATGGCGCGCGAGCTCCGGTAGTTCTTCGGCTTGTAGGCGACTCAAATCGAGTTTGTCTTCTTGCGGCAGTAGGCGGCGCACGAACAGGCTCGATTCGTCGAGTTCAGTCGTACCCAGCATGCGCGGCGGGTGCGCGAGGCAGGCCCGCGTTGCGTGCATCACGCGCTCCGCGGGCGACAGCACAGGCAACGCCGGGAGAGCAGCCGTTGGAGTCGCCGAAGCGCTGAGCAACGCCTGACCCGCGGGCACCCCCTGCGCTTTCATGTCGAAGATCCAGCGGCTATCCGGTTCGCCTTTGCCGCGCGTCAGTACCGCAATCCGCAACACTCCGAGACTACCCGTGCCCGCAATGCGAAACGCGACGTCTTCGACCACGAAGTGATCGCGGTCTTGCGCGTGTGCCGGATCGAGCCGCTCGACATAGCGCGTGAACGCTGCGTGCGCCTTGCCGACCAACTCCGGCGCCAAATCTTGGTAACGGTCACCGCGTACGAAGCGTCGCCCCGTCGCGGTGCGCTCGGTCCGGCGATCGAGCAAATCCTTGTGGGTGCGGCGATCGACCTTTTCCAGCAATCGCCGTACGGGCTGGGGTACATCCCGCGCAGTGCGTCCCTCGCACAGCGCCGGCACATAACCCTGAAGGATTGCGGAGCACAGCCGCACACTTTGCATGCCATCCGAGCCGATCTCGCGCCCGCCGAGGATCACGCTCGTGAGCAGTCGCACCACGTCCCAACGAAACGGCGCCACGATCGCCTCGTCGAAGTCATTGACGTCGAACACCACCGCTTCACTGCCGCGCCCATCTTCACTGCGAAACGCGCCGAAATTTTCGAGGTGTGCGTCGCCCACGAGCCAGCCTTCTCCGTCGGGCCCTGCCGAAAGCTCCGGGTGCTCCGTGAGCAGCTCGTAAAAGAGGGCCGCCGCGCCGCGCAAATAGCCCAGCGGTGAAACCGTCATGCGCAGCAACTTTCGACCCAACATTGCGGGAAACGCTGCCGTTGCTGCCCGGTCGCGCGCCAGTTGCCGGTCAGCGCACTGCAGCGGGGAAGGGTTGAACATCGGGCGAAGATAGCCTGGATGTCCGCGGCTGTAAGCGTGGTGCGTCGTAGTGCGACCGGCCGTACGTGCTAGCGCGCCTTCTTTGCGGCGTCCGTCGACTTAGCGGAAAACTGGATTTCATTGGACGTCACAGTTCCGTTGAACCAGAGCGCACCCCAACGTGGGCGGGGAATGCTCCTGCTCCGGTCATGGTATTCGGCGCTCACTCGCCACGGGCCCTCGTTCGGGAACTCCAAACAGCTGAATGGGCGAACGACCGAGATTTCGCCCTGAGGCTCGAGCCTCACATATTCAGGTGGACCTGGGTGGATTCGGCAATCGGGTTGAATCGGCAACTCGGAAATGGAGGGCGTAACGCGGATCGTGACTTCGCGCAGCGACGAACTGTTCAGCATTCTGGCGTTCACCCACAGCGGTTCATCCGAGACATTGCGCAGTCGGTAGCGGAGCAAGTTGTGATCGGGGGAATCGATCGACTCGATTGTGAATTCCAGCGCGTCCCGAGCAGCCGTTTGATCTCGTGGCGGAACTTTGCTCGCAAGGATCGAGCCATCATCTGACGAGTACGGGCTCTCGGCTTTGAGCGGCCGAGTTATCTCGCCGCCACATGCCGTGGCAGCAAAGGTCGATAGGATGAGCCATTGCACCCAATTCATCCGGGGAATGGAACGCCGCCGACGCTCCGATCATTTGCTTGAAGGCCTACCTAGGCACACGTTTCCTGGTCGGGCAGGCGTGGCCGCTGTGGCGTGCCGTGATGTCATTCGCAGAACGTATCGCCGCCCTCGACGAGCGAGCGCGCCCGTTCCTTCGTGGCCTCACAACAAGATCCAAGCCCCAAGCTCGAACGTAGGTAGTGCTGTTCGATTGTATAGGTCAGCGCGCGTGTGCAGTGGTCCGCCTGCGTCTATAAAATCCTTTGAATACAGATGTTTATCGACTAAACACTTATCGAAGTGACGGGTCGCTCTGCCGTTTTCTGGCCTTCTGTTCAGTGCTCGCGTACTGAACGGCTATGCAGATCACCGACTTGGCTCGCCGCGTTTTAAAGCTCGTGTTTTCGCTCAGCTCCGCTTCCGGCGTGCTCACTCGCCCGCGGCTGGAGCGGCATTTGGGCGCGTCCGCGGTGACGCTCAATGACGCGATTGAGGAGCTCGCGCGGCTCGGGTTGCTCGACGCGCAGCGGCTGCGGCTGACGCTTTCAGGGTTGGCGTGCGCGGTGGCGTGCGGTGCGAAGGGCGCGACCAAGCGGCGCGCGCCGCGTGCAACGGCGGCGAAGGTTGCGCGTGTGAGCGCGGCGCCAGCGCCGATTGCGCTATTTTCGCAGCGTGAAGCGCCGCGTGCGGTGGCGTGATCAGGCGATGACGTGCAGCTTGGTGCCGACTGGGCCGGAGGTTTCCAGCTTGGGGGCAGTGGATTGAATCAGCTGTACGGCTTGCTGACCTTGCAGGTCTTTGCTGTCCTGCTCTTTGCGCGTAACCGCGATTGCGTACGTGGCCGCGGTGGTTGCTCCGATTGCTCCGACTGGATCAGGCAAGGCTTTCTACCTTTCGCGGCGGACTCCGCCAATTTGAGTGAACGGCAGGGCGGCGTCAGGCTTGAGCACGAAAATGGCGGGGCCGTCTCGGTCGGCCTTGTGGCCGAATGGCCGGCGCTTGCGCGGGTTTGCCGCGGCACATCGCGCTGAGCGAAGCTGCCGGCGTTCATAGGAGTACCGCCATCAGCAGTCGAGTTGTCATCGCAGGAGTGAGTCACGCGTTTAGTTCCGGGGGCCCGGTGTTGCAGAACATCGACCTCGTGATCGAAGCGGGATCCTTCGTGGCGCTGCTCGGTCCGTCGGGCTGTGGCAAGTCGACCTTGCTGCGCTTCATTTCGGCGCTCGATCAACCTGCGTCGGGTTCGATTTCGATCTCGGCGAGTGCCGATGAGTCCGTAGGAGCGCGGACGAAGCTCGCGTTCGTTTTTCAAGATGCGCAGCTCTTGCCGTGGCGAACGGTGCTCGACAATGTGGCGTTGCCACTCGAGCTGCAGGGCACGAGCCGCGCGGAAGCGCGCGAGCGTGCGCGTGCGCCGCTCGCCGAAGTTGAGCTGAACGACGTGCATGAGCGATTTCCGGATCAACTTTCGGGCGGTATGCGCATGCGCGTTTCGATCGCGCGCGCGTTGGTTACCGAGCCTTCGGTGCTCTTGCTCGACGAGCCGTTCGCGGCGCTCGATGAGTTGACTCGGCAGCGCTTGGACGAGCGCTTGCGCAAGCTGTGGCAGAGCAGGCGCATGACCGTGATTTTCGTGACGCACGCGCTCGCGGAAGCGGCATTTTTGGCCGAGCGCGCGCTGGTGATGTCGCGACGTCCGGGGCGAATCGTGCTCGATCATCGTTTGGAATTGCCCGAAGAGCGCTCGTCCGAGCTGCGCGCGAACGCGGACTTTGCAGCGCAAACGGCCTTGCTCTATCGTGCTCTGCAGCAGCACGGCGCGTTCGACGACGGCTCGCACACGCGGAGCGACGCATGACTGACGCTTCGTTCAAGCCAGGATCGGCGCGCGCACTGGTGTCGTCCGCTTTGCCTCCCGCGCTGACCTTCGCGATCGTGATGGTGCTTTGGGAGGGTGTAGTGCGCGCCTTCTCGGTGCCTCGCTTTTTGGTACCTCCGCCATCGGACGTGCTCAGCGCAGTGTGGACCGAGCGCGCGCCACTCGCTGGCGCGTTGCTCACCACCGCGCAGGGTGCGGTGCTTGGGTTTTTGCTCAGTGCGAGCCTCGGTACCACGGTTGGTTTGGCTTTTTCTTTGTCGCGTTGGCTGGAGCGCGGGCTGTATCCGTACGCGCTGTTTTTGCAGACGGTGCCGATCGTCGCGGTCGCGCCGTTGCTCGTGCTGTGGTTTGGTCCGGGGCTGCGCGCGGTAGCGGTGTCGGCGTTCATCGTGTCGGTGTTCCCGATCATTGCCAATACCTTGGCCGGATTGCGCAGCGTCGATCCGCGGCTTTCGGATCTGTTCCGGCTCTATGGTGCGAAGCTCGGCGACACGGTGCTCAAGTTGCGTTTGCCGACGGCCATTCCGAGCATGATGACCGGGCTCAAGGTTGCTTCGGGCTTGTCGGTAATCGGCGCGATCGTCGGCGAGTTCGTGGCGGGGTTTTCCGAGGGCAGCGCGGGACTCGGCATCACGGTGCTGGCCGCCTATCGCCAGCTTCGGACTGATTTGTTGTTCGCTGCGGTGCTTTTGGCCTCACTCTTGGGTCTATTGCTATTTGCCCTAGTGAGCGGGCTGAGCGGGCTTCTTTTGCGGCGTTTGCGAGCGCCGGGTTAAGTTCGAAGAGGTTGCGGTGTAAAAGGGGGGCGTGCTGTCCATGCGCTGCTTTTCCACGATCCTGATTGGGCTTTCGGTGTGCTTCGCGGCGGGCTGCGGAAAGAAATCGCAACCTGCGTCCGGCACCGATGCGAGCGCGCCGGCGCAGACCGCGGTCAAGCTGGCGCTCGATTGGGTGCCGGAGCCGGAGTTCGGTGGCTTCTATGCGGGACGCGAGAGCGGCGCGTACAAGCGCCATGGGATCGGTATCGACATTCAGGGCGGCGGCGCTGGGGTGCCGGTCCTGCAAATGGTGGCTACGGGGCGCGCTGACTTCGGCACAGTGGGCGCGGACGAGCTCTTGATTGCGCGGGCGCGCGGCGCGGATCTGGTCGCGCTGTTTGCGGTGTTTCAGACTTCACCCCAGGGTGTTATGGTGCACGCTTCGCGCAAGCTAGCAAAGCTCGAGGATGCGTTTCACTCGGGCACGCTCGCGCTGGAGACCGGCAAAGCTTACGCCGCGTACTTGAAGAAGAAGTTCGCTTGGGAAGGCGTGAAGGTCGTTCCTTACGACGGAGGCGTCGCGCATTTTTTGACCGATCCGACCTTCGGCCAGCAATGCTACGTGACTTCGGAACCGATCGCCGCTCGGCAAAAGGGCGCCGACCCTGCCGTCTTCTTGATCGCGGACTCCGGCTTCAATCCGTATGCCACAGTGGTAGTCACGCGCCGCGAGCTACTGCAAAAGCAACCCGAGCTGGCCAAGGAGTTCGTACTCGCCACCCGCGAGGGCTGGCGTGATTACCTCGATCATCCGGAGGCCAGCAATGCGCTGCTGGCCAAGTTGAATTCGGCCTTGGACGTGGCGACGCTCGCCGCCGCGGCCGAGGCACAGAAGCCGCTGATCGAGACCGCCGACAGCAAGCAGCACGGGCTCGGCAGCATGCAGCTCGCTCGCTGGCAAACCCTGGCCGATCAATTGCTGGATCTGAAATTCTTGGATAAACCCGTCACTGTTGCGGACTCGTTCCAGCAGCTCTGATCATTGGTCGCGACCGGGATTCAACGGGAAAGAGGTGGCGGTATGTTAGGGCGTAGGAGAGCTTCGGAGTTGTGTTTGACGCTGGCTCTGACCGGCTGCGCTGCGCAGCAGTCAGCCGCGACGGAGCCTACGGTTCACACGGCCAGCGCCGGGGTCACACCGGAGAACAGCTCACCCGAGGCCGCGGCCCGAGCCCGTTTGCGAGCAGTGATTCGAGACCAGTCGTTCCTCGAGCATTTGTCGGATGCTGTGCGCGTGAGCACGATTTCCGAGCCTTTTTCGGGGCGCATGGTGATCTTGTACATGGTCGATGATCGGGGGGCCGCGCGCGGCGCCCAGGTCGCGGATCTGGCTGAAAGCGGCGTGACGCGCGAGGCGCTGCGCGCGGTCGCGGAGTGGAACCTGGCGCAGGTCTTGAAAGAGCCGCTGAGTTGCACGAGCCATGCGCTGGGCGAGCCAGCACGGCACAACTTCTATGAGTCGAGCCGCTTGTTGCTCGACAAGCAATGGGCCGATCTCGCGGCGAAAGTTGGCACCGTGGTCGTTGCCGTGCCGAGTAACGACACGCTCTTCGTGGCCTGCAACCCGACCCCGGAAGTGCTTCAGAAGCTCTCAGTCGTCGTGCAGAATTCCTATCCGCACGCCGCGCGCCCCGTGTCACCGTCGTTGTTGACTTGGACCAAGGACGGCTGGAGCGAGCTACCTTCGCCGTAGGAGCGGCGCACTCAGCTCAACGCTTGTACGGAGCTTCGCTCGCTGACGCGCTCGTGCAGCAATAGCCCAGCGATGAAGCCGCCCAGCAGTCCGAGGGCGTGGGCGAGGCCGGCGACTTGCGGCGTGTTGTAGTCGAACGTCACTTGTAGCGCGACCACGACCAGCAGGCGCAGCAAGATCTGCTTGGCCATTGGCGCACGATGCTTGACCCAGGCTCGCAGCACTACGGCTCCGGTCGCTCCCAACAACCCCATGATGCAACCCGAAGCACCCACGAGCACTTGCGGTTCGCCAGACTCGGGTTGAGCGATTTGATACCAAGCCAGACACAAGTAAACGACGCTGCCAGTGAAACCCGAGAACAGGTAAATCAGGCTGAAACGCAGGCGGCCGAACGCGCGTTCGATGAACGGTCCGAGCGCCCACAGCCCCAGCAGGTTCATCGCCAAGTGCAGCCAGTTGGCGTGCACGAAGAAGTAGCTGAACATGCGCCACCACTCGCCGGAAAGGATGTCTTGCGCGATGAATGCCCAGCGGCTACCGAACTCGTCGGTGGTGGCGATGAGCCGTAGCGGGTAGCTGCCCCAGGCGTAGATCAACGCATTGATCACCACCAGCGCCAAGGTCACGCGCCGCTCGGTTCGCTGCTGTGGGTGGTTCAGGATCAGACTTTGGCGTTGCGCGAACGCCCGCGCAAAGTGCGTTACGATGTGCGCCGTGCGCGGGGTGGGTGGCTGGTAAGCATTCGTCTGCGAGAGGATGCCCAGGTAACGCTGAGCGCGTTCTCGGATCGATGCATTGTCGCTCTGACGCAAGCGCGTGAACGTTTGCCGCGCTTGCTCGAAATTGCCAGCGTGCAGACTCGCCAATGCGAGCCAAGCCTCACGCGTCTCTTGGTCGTAGCCCGGGTTTGCCGCGGCGAGCACTTGGCGTGTGAGTTCGACGTGCCCGGTGTACACGAATAGGTACAGAAAGGCGGGCTCGATGACCTCACCTGCGAGCAGTAGCGCCTCCTGGTTGAGCATGAATTCAGCGAGATTGTTACTCTCCTCGAGCTCACCCAACGCGCGCAAGTAGAGGATGAGCAGGTTCGGGTCGCGGGCCAGCGTGGCCAGCCCCGTTCGCTCGGCCAAGAGCTTGATCTCGTCCCAACGTTCCAGGATCCGCAGTCGATGTGCGCGTGCGGTCGCTGCAATGTTGCTGTCGCCCTTGGAGAGCGCCGCGAGGTGTGATTCCGCTTCGGAGACTTTGCCTGCTTGCGCGAGGTCGAATGCTCGAAACAGACGCGGCAGCTGCCGCCAACCATCAGCGGGATGCAACAGCGCGGCGAAGCTCGCGAAGCGGTAGGCTCGCCGATACTGCGACCGTTTGAGCGCACGCGCAGCGACGCCATGCGCCCACCACGGCAAAGTGATGAACAGCGCGGTTAGCGCGAAGGTCACGTATCCCGCCTGATCGCGGAAGCGCAGCCAGCCGACGGCGCCGGTGAGCAACACCAAGCCGCTGACGACGGCCCAGCCCATGCTCTGGCGCGAGGTGCGTGCACTGCGCGAGAACATGCTCAGCGCCTGAATCCCGGCGAACCAAAGAGCGATGATGTTTGGATCCATGCCGAACAGGGCACGCTGGGCTGCCGCGGTGCCGCCCGTCAGGTTAGACCGGGCGCGCCGGGCACGCCCAAGTTACCGAGAATTACCCGAGAAATGTCGGCTCGCCCTCACTCGGCCGGGAGCTCGGTCAACGCGCGCCGCCGGAACCGTTCTTGAAACAGGGTGGCCAAGTAGAACGTCACTGGGAGCACCACCAACGCCAGTGCCGCGGCGGTGATCGTGCCACCGACCACGACGACGGCGATTGGTCGCTGGGTTTCACTTCCGATCGCGTGGGACATGGCTGCGGGCAAGAGGCCGAGTGACGCCAAGAGCGCCGTCATGAGCACCGCGCGCAACCGATCACGGGTGCCTTGAATCACCGCATCTAGCAGCGGCTCACCGTTGCCGAGTCGGGTGCGAATCGCGGCGACCACCAACACACCGTTGAGCACGGCCTGGCCGAGCAGCGCGATGAAGCCGACAGCGGCCGACACGCTGAGTGGCATGTCCGCCGCTGCCAACGCGAAGATTCCGCCGACCAGCGCGAACGGTACGTTGAACAAGATCAGCGTCGCGTCGAAGATCGAGTTGAAGGCCGAGAAGAGCAGTAAGAACGTGATCAAGAGCGCGAGCGGGATCACGATGCGCAGGCGTGCCATGGCGCGTTGCTGATTTTCGAACTCGCCGCCCCAGGTGACCTCGTAGCCCGGCGGAACTGGGACATGCGCGGTCACCTGCTGCTGTGCTTCAGCCACGAAGGAGCCGAGGTCGCGCCCGCGCACGTTCATGCGCACGCCGATGTAACGCTGGCCATTTTCGCGGGTGATTGCCGCGCGCCCGGTGGACATCGAAACGTCTGCAATTGCCGACAGCGGGAGCAATTTGCCGTCCTTCAGCGGGAGCATGATCTTGCGGATTGCGCCGATGTCTTCGCGCGTGCTGGTGGGCAAGCGCACCGTGACGTCGAAACGCTTTTCACCGTCCCAGAACTCACTCGCGGTGTGACCACCCATGGCTGTTTCGATGTAGTCCTGTACGTCGCCCAAATCGAGATCGAAGCGGGCGAGCGCCTGGCGATCGAGGTGCACTGCGATTTGCGGTGTGCTGCCCGACTTAGTGATGCCAACGTCGACTGCGCCGGGGATCTTGGCGATCACGTCCCGCGCCTTTTCCGCTGCGGTCGTCAACTTGTCCAGATCCTCACCATAGATCTTGAGCGCGACCTGGCCCTTTTGCCCGGAGACGTTTTCTTCCACGTTGTCGCGGATGGGTTGGGAAAAGTTGTAGTCGATGCCCGGGATTTGCTGCAGAGCAAAGCTCATCTCTTCGATCAGATCGCCCATGGTGTGCTTGTCATGGCGCCACTCGGACATCGGCTTGAGCTTGATGAAGAGCTCCAAGTTATTGGGCAGCTTGGTGTCGGTGCCGTCTTCGGGGCGGCCCAATTGCGAGAGCACGGACACCACTTCCGGCGTTTTTCGCAAAATTCCCGAAAGCTTCGGCGTCAGTGCGCGACCGTCGCTGAGCGAGATGTTGCCAGGCAGGGCGACCGTGACGTAGAGCGCGCCTTCGTTCAACGCGGGTAAGAACTCGCTACCCAGGCGCGGCATCAACGCGATTGCGCCGCCCAGGACGCCGGCGGCCAAAATCAGCACGATGACCACGTTTTTCATGGCAAAACGGATGGTCGGATCGAACGCGCGCTGTGCCCAAACCAGGAGCGGCGAGTCACGCATGACCTTCGGCTTCCTCAACGCCATCGCGCACAATACGGGCACCAAGGTGAAGCTGACCAGCAGGGCGCCCACGAGCGCGCTGACCACCGTGTACGCGAGCGGCGAGAAGATACGACCTTCGACGCGCTGCAGTGAAAAGATGGGGATGTACGCCGCGATGATGATCAAGAGTGAAAACAGCGTCGGTCGCGCGACTTCCTTGGCGGCTTCAGCAACTCGCTCCAATAGCGGTCGAGATGGATCGCTGATGGCAGAGCCATGCGCGTGCGGCGACAACTTGTGGAACAAGTGTTCGATCAAGATCACGCCGCCGTCGACGATGATGCCGAAGTCGACGGCGCCCATCGATAGCAGGTTGGCAGACATGCCTCGCGAGTACAGAAAGGCGAATGACGCGGCCAGCGAAAGCGGGATTACGGCAGCTGCGATCAGCGACGCGCGCAGCGAGAGCATGAACGCGAACAGCACCAGCACGACGAGGGTCGCGCCTTCGGCCAAGTTCTCGAACACGGTCTTGAGCGTGGTGTTGACGAGCTCGGTGCGGTCGTAGAACGGCTTGATCTTTACGTCAGCCGGCAGCGTGTGGCTGAGCTTTTCGATGCGTGCGCGCAGTGCGTCGAGCACGACGGTCGGGTTTTCACCTCGACGCATCAGCACGATGCCTTCGACCGCGTCCGGGTTCGTATCACGGGTTACGATGCCTTGGCGCGGCGCATAGCCTTCCTGCACCTTGGCGACGTCGCGCAGCTCAACGGGGCGCGTCTTGTTGTAACCGACTCGGATGTGCTGCAGATCGTCGATGCTGCTGAAGATGCCGAGGCTACGGATGACGAACATTTCCGAACCGCGCTCGACGTAGCCGCCCGTCGCGTTGGAGCTCGCCTTCTTCAACGCGGCGAACACGTCGTTCAAGTTGACGCCGAGATCCACCATCTTGCTCACGTCGGGTTCGACGTGGACTTCACGCACGAGACCGCCGTAGGACACCACGTCAGCCACGCCGGGCACTTGCAGCAAGCGCGGCGAGATCACCCAATCCTGCAAGGTGCGCAGGGTCATGGGATCGGACTTGGTGCTCTCCAACGTATAGCGATAGATTTCACCGATCGGCGTCGCGTACGGGCCTAGGGTTGGGTGGGCTTCTTCCGGCAGCGAGGCGTCGGCCATGCGCTCGGTGACTTGCTGACGCGCGCGCATCGGGTCGGTCGCGTCGTCGAACGTCATGGTCAGGAACGACAAGCCGAACAGCGAGATGCTGCGCAGGCGCGTCAGGCCTGGGGTACCGTTCAGCGCGCGCTCCAAGGGCAGCGAGACGCGCCGTTCGACTTCTTCAGTCGGCTGTCCGGAGAACAGCGTGATGATTTGGACCTGTGTGTCGGTCGGATCCGGAAACGCCTCGATGGTGAGGTTCTTGAACGCGAACAGGCCTACGGCGAGGAGTACGACAGTCAGAACGAACGTGGCGATGCGATGGGAGAGGGAGTAGTCCAGTAAGCGCTCGAGCATGTAGCTGCAGTTTACGCACGCCGCGTGCCAGCGTTAATTGTTGCAGCATGTCGCAGAACGGGGCCGTCTTTGCCGTAGGATTTCGCGACTGGCGAAAAAAGGTCGGGGCACAAGTCTACACGGGGCGAAATAACCCGAATTCCGTGCTTGAGTTCCGCGCCATCTTTTGCTTATGAACGGCGCGCTCGTTGCTAATTGCTAATTGCTCGTTGCTCGTTGCTCGTTGCTCGTTTGCTGGCAACGCACGTCGCGGAGCAAAAGCGGATGCACGCCGTCGAGGATCGCGAAGCACGTCGTGTAGCTGGTTGCTCGACACATCGAGTGGCGCACGCTCACTCGCGCCGCAGGCTTCCACCATTCACTCGAACGCGATTGCTGGCGTACTCGTGAGCCGACTTCGCTGAAGGCATGAGTTGCTCAGTGCACTACGAGCACTCGGGTCGAAGCGTGAAGCAGTCGAGCGAGCGCGAAGTAGCGCAGCGTAATTCTTCGCGCCTTCGTCTCGAGAGACCATTTACCGTCACCAGACCGGTGGTGCTTACAACGGAAACCGAAGTTCAGTGTTGAGGGGTTCGTCATTGCATCGCGCTGCCGTCGAAAATTCTGCTGGCTGCGGGTGATGCGCTGGAGCCACGAGACTCGCGCTGAAACGGCGCTTTGCATGGCGAAACACGACAGGAAACCGAGAGATCTCGGTTGCGCCGATGTATTGCCATTCGTGACGAACGTGTGACGAACAGTCGGCGATTCACACTCGGCGCCCGTTTTGACGTACGTTTCACGGCCCCAACGCGTGACACGAATGACGCACGACTGCGAGACACTCTTCTTCCCGCCCCCGCACGCCGCACCCAGCGCAGCAATGTCTTTGTCTTTCGACCTGACCGACGACGAACCCGAATTGAACAACCCCGAGCTCTACCTGAATCGCGAGCTCGGCTGGCTCGCCTTCAACGAGCGTGTGTTGGATCAAGCGCGGGACCGCACCTGGCCCGTGCTCGAACGGCTGAAGTTCTTGGCCATCTTTGGCTCGAATCTGGACGAGTTTTTCATGATTCGGGTCTCTGGGCTGCACGAGCAGCTGCAGTCCCAGGCGCCGGGCACTGCTCCCGACGGCTTGTCCGCGGTCGAGCAGTTGGCGCGCATTCGCGGTCTGGTCGTGCGCCTCACGCAAGCGGCGGTGTCGCTGTGGTTGAACGAGCTCTTGCCCGAGTTGGCCAAGAACGACATTCGAGTGCGCAGCTTCGCGGAGTTGTCCCCGGAGCAGCGCGCGTGGGCGCGCGCGTATTTCCGCCGTTCCGTGTTTCCGGTGCTCACGCCGCTGGCCGTGGATCCGGTGCACCCGTTTCCCTTTTTATCCAATCTGTCGTTGTCGCTGGCGGTCGAAGCCGAAAACCCGCAGACCTCCGAGCGGCGCTTCGTGCGCATCAAAGTGCCCGAGAGTTTGCCGCGTTTCGTGCTGATCGCACCGCAATCCGACAGCTCCTCGCGGGCCAACGAGGGCTCCGACTATGTTGCGCTGGAGGAACTGATCGCGGGCAACCTTTCGGACTTGTTCCCCGGGGTCAACGTCGTTGGTTGCTATCCGTTTCGCGTCACGCGAGACATGGACCTCGACATTCTCGAGGACGAAGCAGCCGATCTGCTCGCCACGATCGACCGCGAGCTACGACAACGGCGCTTCGGCGCTGCCGTTCGACTTGAGCTGTCTCCGGGGGTCCCCGATCGCATCCGAAAGCTGTTCCTCGAAAAGCTCGAGATCGACGAAGAGGACGTCTACGAGACGGCTGGCATGCTCGGTCTCTCGGGGCTGCTCGCGCTGTCGCAGATCCCGCGTGCGGAGCTGCACGACGCGCCGCTCGTCCCGCGGGTGCCGCACGAGTTGAGCGAGCTCGGCGATCCGTTCGCAGCGATCCGTCAGGGTGACATCCTGCTGCATCATCCGTATGAAGCGTTCACGCCGGTGCTGACCTTCCTACGTCGCGCCGCTGAAGATCCAAACGTGCTCGCCATCAAGATGACGCTGTATCGCGCGGGCTCCAACTCGGAAGCCGTGCGGGCGCTGATGCACGCGGCCGAAAATGGCAAGCAAGTCGCGGTTTCCATCGAGCTGAAGGCGCGCTTCGACGAAGAGAACAACATCGGCTGGGCGCGCGCGTTGGAGCGAGCCGGCGTACACGTCTTCTACGGCGCTGCGGGTCTGAAAACTCACGCCAAAGTGCTGCTGGTGGTGCGCCGCGAAGGCCACGACCTGCGCCGCTACGTCCACCTCTCGACTGGCAACTACAACGCCGGCACGGCGCGCTTCTACACCGATACGGGCCTATTCACGATCGACACCGAGATCGGTGAAGATGCGTCGGAGCTGTTCAACTCACTGTCCGGATTTTCCACCAGCTTCAACTATCGCAAGCTTGCGGTGGCGCCGGTCACGTTGCGCGAAACGATCTTGGCGCTGATAAAGAAGCAGATCGAGCGCGCACTCGAAGGACTGCCGGCGCGCATCTTCGCCAAGCTGAACTCCTTGGTCGATCCAGGCATCATCCGCGAGCTGTATCGTGCATCTCGCGCGGGCGTCGAGATCGAGCTGGTGGTGCGCGGGGTATGTTGCCTGCGTCCAGGGCTACCGGGGATCTCCGAGAAGATCCGCGTGTATTCGCTGTTGGGGCGGTTTTTGGAGCACGAACGCGTGTTCATGTTCGGGCCCGAAGGAGAAGAAGAGTTCTTCTTGTCATCGGCTGATTGGATGCCGCGCAACCTCGACCGTCGCGTGGAGGTGCTGTTCCCCGTCACCAGTGAAGCGATCCGTACGCGTATTCGCAACGAGTGTGTGTTGCCGCTCGAAGTCGACAATCAACGCGTCTACGAAATGCAGCCGGATGGCGGCTATCGCCGTCGCGTGCCAGTCGAGCCCGCTCCAGCGATGGATGCGCAATTGCGTACCTGGGGCATCGTGCAAAAGCTGACGAGCAACGTCACTTCGGCGTTGCCGCCGCCCGTGGTCGAGCTGGCGCGTTCTGCCGAGTAAAGCGTCGAACCTCGCCGTTCGCGCCCGATCGTGCGGTTCGTTGCATCTCTGGCAGCATTGCCGCGAGCGGGTGCGCCCTTGGTGCGATAGAGTGCCGCGCTTAACCACACCGCAAATTGGCCGAATGTTGATTGCTGTGGCCAGAGTACGGATCTGGCGCCACAGTAAGACTTAACCTTAACGTTCGGTTCGTTGCTTCGATGACATTTCGCGCTCTACTGCCCCCGCTAATCGCGATTTTTGCCGCATTTTTACCGGCCTGCGGAGATGCCGGCGCCGCGGACGAGGGTGCTGGCTCGAGCGCAGGCAGCGGCAACAAGAATACGGGTAGCGACGCGAATTCGCCGCTCCCGAACGTCAGCGGCAGCGCTGGCTCCGGTTCCAGCACCGGCACAACCAGCGGTCCGAACATCCTCGGAACCGCGCCGGCCGCTACCTGGAACAGCGCGAGGTCCAGCGTCATCACCGAAGCCCTACTCCAATCGGAGTACGCCGCTTGGAAGAACGCGCACGTCGAAGCGTGTTCCAACGGCTCGCTGGTCGTGGTCAAAGATGGCTCGGTCGTTTCCGAAGGCATCGCCTATGGCATGCTGCTCTCGGTCGCGATGGCCGATCAGCCGCTGTTCGACGGCTTGTGGAAGTTCTACCAAGATCACCTCGACAAGAACGGGCTGATGAACGCGCGCACCGCCAAGTGCGAAGCGCCCAGCAACAACAACGTCAACGCGGCAACGAACGCCGATCTCGACGCGACCATGGCCTTGATACAGGCCGCGTCGCGCTGGCCCAACTCGACGGCGGGCTACCTGGGCAAGGCCGAAGCCCTTGCGTCCAAGATCCTGCAATTCGAGACGGATATGTGTGACGGCCGGCGCATCTTGCGTCCGGGTGACACGTACGGCGGGTGCAGCGATCCATCGTCGAAGCGCGTCAACCCGTCGTATTTTGCGCCGGGCTACTACAAGGTGTTCGCGCGCTACTTCAACGCGCAGGCCAGCACCTGGCTCGCGCTACGCGACGCCTCGTATCAGCTGTACGCGGTCTACCAAGCGCGCATGAATAATCTCGTGCCGGATTGGAGCAGTCCGGACGGTAGTGATGATGGCACTCAGTCTTCCTATTCGTACGAAGCTTGCCGTACACCCTGGCGGGTTGCGGTCGACTACGCTTGGACGGGCGACACGCGAGCCCGAACGTTTATGCAGAACGTCGCAAGTTACGTCGACCAGCACGGTGGTCTACCCGCGGCGGCGCAGCAGCAAAATAGCGCGTTCGTCGGCGCATTCGCGCTAGCTGGCGGCTATGACCAAGCGAGGTTCGACGGCTACGTGAGCAGGTGGCTGGGTGCGGACTTGGTCGACGCGCCCTACTACCAAGGCACGCTGCGCGTGCTGTATCTGCTGGTCGCCGCCGGTAAGTTCTCGTCTACGATGTAGCGGTCGAGCGACGATATTGCGTTCTCAGCTCTTGGCGAGTTCGGCTTCGACCGCTTGCACGAGAGCTGGCGTGTCCGGAGTGACATCGGGCGCGAATCGCGCAACCGCTTCGCCGTGACGGTCGATCAAGAACTTCTCGAAGTTCCACATCACGTCACTCGGCGCTTGGGGCGCAAGCCCGTGCGCCGCCAGCTTCTCGTGCAACTCACCGCCGGCCTTCGCGCGTGCCTGCGGCTGCGACGCGATCAGCTCGCGATACAGCGGATGCTGCGCCTCGCCCTTCACGGAGATCTTTTCGAACATCGGAAAATCGACGGCGAAACGCGTCTGGCAGAACTCGGCGATCTCCTGATTGGTGCCGGGCTCTTGCGCGCCAAAGTCGTTCGCCGGAAAGCCGAGCACGACGAGCCCCTGCGCCCGGTACTTACTGTAAAGCGCCTCGAGACCCTCGTACTGCGGCGTGAGCCCGCATTTCGAGGCCACGTTGACGATCAACAGCACGCTGCCCGAAAAGTCTCGCAGCGTGGCGGGGCTGCCGTCGATGCGACGAAGCGGGATGTCTCGAAGTGCCTGTGCCATGTTGACCTACGAATTCAGCGAGCGTGGGCCACTCAAGAAGAGTGTTTGAGGTGTTGGGCGAGGTAATGCTCGCGGCCAATGTCCTTGACGATGCTCGCCTGAGTCTCGAGCCAATCCACCGAATCTTCCTCTTCGACCAGGATCTTCTCGAGCAGCTCGCGCGTGCCGTGATCGTTCTTGGCCAGCATGAGGTTGATCCCGCGATGCAGCCGCTCGACTGCCTCGAGCTCGAGCGCCAGATCGAGCTTGTTCATTTCGATCGGCTCTTCGCCCACGCGCACCGGACTGAGGCGCTGCATGTTGGGGATGCCGTCGAGAAACAGGATGCGCTCGATCACCACGTCGGCATGCTTCATCTCTTCGATCGACTCGGAGCGCTTCTTGTGAGCCAAGGCGTTGTAGCCCTGGTTTGCGCACATCTTGTAGTGGATGAAGTACTGATTGATCGCCGTCAGCTCGGAGGTCAAAAGTTCGTTCAGGAAATCGATGACTTCGGGCTCGCCTCGCATCTCATCCCGATACCATCGACCGTTACGCTAACGAACCCCAAACGCCCCGGGTGAGGCGCCGCGCCGCCGATTGGGCCGTCGGGCCTAGTTGCAAATTGCCACCTGAGCTCGATTCATGCGGCCCGATCGATATCCGTATATTGCTGATTTTATTGGCATTTACAGATTCATGCGAGCTCGCGCTTGTTGAACTTGATTTTCACTATCAGGACGCTATCTTTCAAACACTTCTTCCGATGCTCGTCTGTCACTGCCACGCGCTCACCGATCGAGATATCCGTCGTACCGTCCGCACCACCGGCGCCTGCAACGTTGCAGAAGTCGGGGATCACTGCGGCGCAGCCACAGGCTGCGGCGGCTGCTACGAGGTCGTTGATGAGATCGTCACCTGCGAAAAGCGCCGCTTGGCGATGTACCAGGCAGACGCGCAGGACAGCGCCAAGCCTGGCCTAGAACAAGCCTCGCCACCCCTGGCGCTCGCCCTCACCGGCTGAGCTGCCCTAGTGGCGGGTTACACCAAGGTGAGTCATTGGTGACCGCACCCGGGTGAGGTCACTTTTGACCCAGGTGTGGCGTTACGAAAGGGTTTAGGAAGCTTGCGTTCGCGGCCGATCGGGGAGAAGCGTGGCCCCGTTGGCAGACTCTCGCACCTACTTCACTCGACGATCGCTAATCAAGACGGTCATCGCCGGAGCCGTCGAAGCGTCGGCGTTGGGCTGTAAGCACGCCGAACGCGCTGCACCTTCGCATCAGCCTGACGCAGCTGTACGGACTGCAGCCGCGCTACGAAATGCGCAGGTACACGGCGAAACGTTTACCCAAGGCCACAAGACGCGCGACGGTGAAGTGTTCCCGCGCGCTGAAGCCAGCGAGTCGTGCGATGTCGTGATCGTGGGAGGCGGTCCGAGCGGTCTGTGTGCTGCTCATCTGCTGCAGGGCCGCGAGGTGATCCTGCTCGAGAAGGAATCGCACCTCGGAGGCAATTGCTCCACCGCCGAGTGGCAAGGCGTGCGCTTCTCGACCGGTGCTGCCTTCTTCACCGAGGGCGACACCGAGCTGGTCGAGTTGATGAAGTCAGTTGGCGCGCCGGGTCTACCGGTTCAAGGCGCGGATTCGCTGATCATCGACGGCAAACCGTATTTCGATTTTTTCGGAGCGGGAGCCGACAATTTGCCGTTCAGCGCGGCGGTGCGCCGCGATTTCGCGGCTTCGGCCGAGCAAGCAGCCGAGCAGCGTCACAAGCAGTCTTCAGCCGAGCTCGACCAGCGCACGTTTCACGAGTTCCTGAGCAAGTTCCAACCCGAGGTAAAGAAGTTCTGGGATCGCTTCGGTGAGTCGAACTGGGGCGGCTCCGCGGAACACACCTCGGCCCGGCTCGGCGTTCACGCCTATAGTTGGCTCAGTGGCGACGAAAAGCGCCTGACCTATCCCGGCGGCTTGGGTGTGGCAGCAGAAGCGCTCGCGCGCCACGTGACGCAGCGAAATCCGGGGCAAATTCGCGGTTCGGCGTTCGTGCATCGCATCGAGCTCGAAGGGGACAAGTCGAAGCGCGTTTTGGTGCACACCCTGCGCAACGGTGAACCGCACACGATTGCCGCGCGCGCAGCGATCATCGCGGTGCCCAAGTTCTTTGCATCGCGCATCGTCGAGCCGTTGTCGGCCGCGCAGCGCGATGCCATGCGGCAGTTTCGCTATGCGCCCTATCCCGTGTTCAACGTGTGTTTGAGCCAGCGGGGACCACAGCCCGCGTACGACAACTGGTTCTTGGACGCGCCGTTCGCCGACTTCGTGACCGCCGATTGGGTGACCCACGCGGGCAAGCGTCCGATTGACGCTCCGAGCGCGCTCACCGTTTACCACCCGTTGCCCGAGGCGCGCCGCAGCGAGCTCCTCGACGACGCGCGCTTGGTGCAAATGGCCGACGAAGTCGTGCAACACCTCGATCGTCATTTCCCAGGCCTCGAGCAGCAAGTCGCTGAGGTGCGCGTGTACCGCCGTGGTCACGCCTTGGCGATCCCGGTTCCCGGCCAATTGCAGCGCGCCGAAATCGCATCCCGCTCGGAGGGCCGCATCGTGTTCGCTCACAGCGACAGCCGCGGTGATGTTTCGTCGTTCCCGGGCGCGCTGCGGGCTGCGCGCCAAGCGGTGGACGTCGTGAACAAGCTGGGCTGAGGGCCGCGCTCACCCTTCGGGTGTCACGAAGCGTGTCAGCGGCTCGCCAAGCGTCGCATGCCGCTGTCTCGCAGCGACTCGCTCGAGCGAGAAACACTCGGCGTGCGTCGCTGCAGGTTTTGCTCCAGCCAGCGCAAGCGGTGCAGTTCACGCCGCAAGCGCCGCTCGTTGCGTGCACTACGCGAGCTGCGCGAGCTCTTGAACATGAGCTTGTGTGACGTGTACTCGTCGACTTGTGCCCAGCGACGATACTGACCGATCAGGTCTGCGACCGTGCGCACGCCGGAGAATTCCTGGCAGGGTAGTTCGATGGCCGCGCCGCGCTCCAAGTCCAAGAGCACGATTACCAGCGACAGCGGCGTCAGTCCCCAATCTCGATACAGATCGTGAGAAAGCGCGATTTCACGCGTGCTCACGCCTAAGTGTCGCGCCAGTGTGTGCACTACATTTCCCGTAAATTGAGTAGGCATCGGGTATCCTTCGTGCTGTTGTCGATGCGGGCCGTTCGATTCGGGAACGCGCGCTGCACGCGCGCGGATTCCGTGTGCAACACTCTGCAACGAGTGATTTCCGTACTTCACGAGCCGTGGATCTCGCGCTCGAGCTGATCGAGCTTGCGCTCCATCGCGCTGTCGGTGAGTGTTTCGTTCGACTCGGAGGGTGGGGGACCTGGCGGATATGCGGGAACGCAAGCGAGCTCGCTTTCCCCATTGGGTCCCTTGCGACACGTTCCGGTCATCGTCTGACCACGAAAGCTCACGCTGCAGGCATCGCCTTCGCTGAGCGACTTGCAGGCGTCGAAGGCTTCTTGCGGCGGTTTGCGCGGCGGTCGGGCGTCGGCCGGGCGCGAGGGCGGAACTGGATTGGGGGTCGCGCTCGTGGCAGGCGTTGTCTGCTTCGTGGTCGTGGAGCCATCGGCTGCGGATGCGATTGAGCAGCCGCAAATGGCCAGTAGGAATGGCGCGAATTGTCGGAGCGCGTGAATCCGATGCATGTCTGTCTCCTCGTTTCTGTGGAGCGCAGATGGCGCTCCGAACCTGAAGAAACACTGATGCTCGGCGGTGTCGCTTTTGCTGCTGCGTGATTGCGCTTTGTTAAGCGCTGTCCGTGGGGTTGTTTGGACGCGCGCCTGCAGCCAGCGGCAAGTAAGCGCGAAACGTGCTCCCTTGTCCGACCGCGCTCTCGACCTCGATGCTTCCCCCGTGCGCTTCGATGATGCGTTTGGCCAGAGTGAGTCCGAGCCCGACTCCGCCGGTGCCGCGCGAACGACTGCGCTCACCGCGAAAGAACGCGCTGAAGATGCGCGGCAAGTCGTCGTCAGAGACGCCCATGCCGCGATCACGAACCTCGAAGCACGCGCGCCCGGAGCTTTCGCTCACGGACAGTGAGACTTCGCTGTCGGCTTCGGGGGAGTACTTGTGGGCGTTTTCGAGCAAGTTGTCGAGCACCCGCCGGAGCAACACCGGATCTGCCTCGACCAGCGCGGAAGCGTCGGGAAAGTGGCTCGAAAATGGTCGATTTGGGTGACGCCCGCGGAACAAGTCTGCTGCGCGCTCGGCGACGGCGCGGGGGGCAAGCTGTTGCAAATGCAAAGCGAATCCCGAGCTCGGTTCGACGCCTTCGGCGAGCTCGAAGCGCGCCGCGGTGAGCACGTCATTGATCAACGCCTCCAGCTCCGCCAGATCGACGGCGATCTCTGCGAGCGAGGCGCGCGCGGCTTCTGCGTCGCCTTCGCCGGCGATCTCGAGCGCGACGCGAATCCGCGCGAGTGGAGTTCTGAGCTCGTGAGCGACGTTGGCCAAGAGCTCTTTCTCGGTCTGGAGTAAACGCTGAATCCGTTCGGCCATTTCGTCGAACGCGCGTGCGACGTCGCCCAGCTCATCGTTGCGTTTGAGGTCGCTGCGCACGCCGAGATCGCCGCGGCCGAGCGAGGTGGCCACCTGCGACAGGTGCGTCAGCGGCCGCGCGAGCCAGCGTGCGGTCAGAAAAGCGCCCAAGCCGAGCACGATCAGCCCGGAAATCATGGTCAAAATCAGCGGCAAGCGCCCCGGGCGTTGATGCTCGAAGCGTGCGATCAGGATGCACTCCTGTCCGCTCAGCTCGAAGCGACCAAAGGTGTCGGGCGGATGGGGGCCGCCCTCCGGTCGACCGAAGTGGCGCGGTGGCGTCGCAAAAAGCGGGGGACCATCGGGGGGTGGTCCAATTGGCGGACCACTCCTCGGCGAGGGCTGCTGATCCACGGTCACCGGTGGAAACCATTCACTCGGCAGATGCGGCGCGCGCAACGCGGGCACGACGTTGCTCACGAGCAACTTGCCGCTCTCGTCGTACAGCGAAACCATCAAGCGCTCTTTGGCGCGTAACTCTTGCAGTTCGTGCGCGAGCGCGACGCGATCGTTCGCGAACGGCTTCAAGCGCGCGCTCAGGGTTTGCATGTCCCAGTGCTGCGGCAAATGCGTGAGCAAATAGCCAATCACCACCGCGGACAACACGACCAGTGAAAACTGCACTAGGCCGACCGCGTACAGACGCCAGACGAGCCCCGTGCGTCGAGCGCGCTTCATCGCTCTTCGGGGGCGAGCATGTAGCCGACGCCGCGAATCGTCTTCAAATACTGGGGATTTTTGGGGTCACTCTCCAGCTTGTGGCGCAGCCGGGAGATGTGCACGTCAATCGAGCGATCGAAGGCATCCTCGGCCGAGCCATGCAAAAGCTCGAGTAGCTGCTCGCGGGCGAGCACGCGTCCGGCGCGTTCGGCCAGCACCTTGAGCAGCGCGAACTCGTGAGTGGTGAGCGCCAGTCGAGCACCGCGCAAGGTGGCGGTCATGGTTGCGCTGTCCACCACCAGTTCGCCGAGTTCGATGCGCGGGTTGGCGGGTCCCGTCTTGCCGCGAGCACGGCGTGCGTGTGCGCGAATGCGCGCCAAGAGCTCGCGCGTCGAGAACGGCTTGCTCATGTAGTCGTCGGCGCCGCCTTCCAAGCCCATCACGCGATCGGCCTCTTCACCCCGCGCAGTGAGCATGATGATTGGAACGCTCACCCGCTCGCGCAATCGACGACACACTTCGTGACCATCCGCGCCGGGCAACATCAGATCGAGCAGCACCACGTCAGGGCGCGCGCGAAGCACCTCGCCGAGCGCCAGGTCGCCGCGGGCGACCACGGTCACTTCGACGCGATGCGAGCGCAGGTACTGCGCAGTGAGTCGCGCCAAGCGTTCGTCGTCTTCGACGTAGACCACGCTCAGGTGTTCTTGGGGCTCTTCCGCGGGGCTCATGGCAGCTGAGGATTGCACTCCTTGGAGCCTGAGTCTGGGATGCTGTGCGCGTGTTACTTGGGTATTTCTATTTGTTTCGCGACAATCGGCCGAGATTCGCGCACCTTGGGCCCCGAATGTGAGTGCATGAGCGCTGCTGGGGCGCCTCGACTCAGTGCGCGCGGCTCAGCGCGAAGCCGAGCGTGACCGCAAACAAGAGTGCGATCAGGAACGGGACAATCAGCTTCTTGGCGCCGCGTTCCTCGACGATGGCCGAAGGCTTGTGGGCGGTTGCTTCGCGCGTGGCGAGCGCGCGTTTGGGTGGAGCCGCTTCAGCCACTGACGACGGGGCCGGGGCTGGTTCGCGACGGACTCGCTTCGAGACTCTTTTGGGGGTCTCGTCGGCCTTGGGCTGCTCGTTCTGGGGCTTGCTTCGCTTGCGAGCGATGCCTTGGCGAGCTCGTCGCTCGGCCAGTGCTTGTTGTTCCGCTGCGCGCTGCTCTTCGCTTGCGCGTTGTGCTTCCGCCTGTCGCTCCGCCTTGCGCTGCTTCTTGTTGGCCGCTTTTTGCTGGGCTTCGTGCGCACGGCGACGGCGCTCGGCGTCGCGGCGCTCTTGCTTGGTTGCACGCACTGGCGGCTTCGAGTCGGTCACCGGAGGGGTGACTGCGCGCGTGGGACTGGGACGTGCCGGACTGGGACGCGCCGCATTAGGACGCGATTGATTCGAGCGCGTGTGGCTCGTGAGCGGCGCAGCGGCTTTGGGCGCGACGTCCCACTCCGCGTCGAGCTCGTCGAGCGCGGCCGGGAGAGGCGCCGAGTGCGGAGGTTCCGACGGCAGCGTTCCGGTGGGCTCTTCATCCCAACCAGCGTCGAGGCCGGCCGCGAGTTCGTCCAGCTGAGCGGCGTCGGGGATAATCGATTTCATGAGCAAGCGCGGCCGAGCTTAACTCGGGCCGCGCGCATTTGTCTTTGACAATTGCCGAGAAATTCGCGGAATCCTCACGGAATTTTGCGATCCGGCTCGATTATGGCCGGATCGCGCGCTGTTCGCAGTTTTTTGGCCTAAGTTCCGAAGTACGCGACCAAGCCCGTTTGCAGACCAACGCTGAGCGCATTGAAGTCGATCGACGTCGTGCTGCCGTTGTTGTTGTCAACGTGCTGTGAGCCGGTGAAGCCGACGTCGAGCGTGGGCCCTGCCCAGAACGCGACGTGGGGGATGAGCGTGAACGCGAACGGCGCCTCGAGCGTAAACGCGATGTCGTGGCCGCCGGCGTTCTGAGCACTGAATGAGCGGTAGGTTATCCCACCGCGCGGCCAAAAGCCGATCTTGTCGGTGAACGAGAGGAAGTAGCCAACGCGTGGCGCGAACGTGAACGAGTCGCCGGTGGTGGTGTTCTCTTGGGCCAGGGGATTTTGCGTGGTCCGCGACCAATGCGCGTAGCCCAGCGCAGCCCCCAACGAGAGCCGATTGATGATGAAGTAATCGCCGGCGACGCGTGGTGTGTTGTAGCCGCCCCAAACCATGCCCCCGCCAGTGCCGGTGATCCCGACTGGCGAAGAGAGCAGGCTGAAATGCGTGACACTCGCGGTC
Organism: Polyangiaceae bacterium; assembly: GCA_035634635.1. GTDB lineage: Bacteria > Myxococcota_A > Polyangia > Polyangiales > Polyangiaceae > PMG-095. The sequence continues at coordinate 230,175 of DASQCO010000121.1, read as the reverse complement.
GTGTCCTGACCATTCTGGGTGTTTCGTGCGCTGTCGTACGTGAAACCAAACAAACGCTCTGCACTGATGGCGACTGTGCCCTTTGTCCCGAAGTCTTGGGCCCAAGCGCTCGAACTAGCCAGCATCGCCGCGACGGCGAACGCACACTGAAGGGTTCGTTTCATGACCCGCACCAGTACCAGACTCAGTTGCACTCGCCAAGTCATCAGACTTCGCGCGATCAGAAGAGTGCCGGTCCGGACGGCAAATAGCAGTCGAGCTTTCCGAACTGTGCGCTCGTCAAGAAATGCGACGCAGACACGAGACGCAATCCCACATGTGTGGCGCAACGGATCGCGCTCTGATTCACACCGAGGGCGATCAGCTTCACTTCCGATGCTTGCGTGCTCGCTTGCCGCAATGCGTGGCTCAATAGCGCGTCCGCCTGGGCCGGAGCTGTCCACGCTGCGGGGCCAATCACGCCGTCTTTGACGTAGAAATAACCGACGTTCTGCTCGGCAATTTGCAGCTGATAGCCAGACATTCCGCGGCCGCGAAAGAACGCATGATCTCGTTCTCGCGTCACGCCGCGCACCACGCGATCGATAGTGCTCGCGTGCCGCGGCTCGAGCTCGCTGAGGCGGGCTTCGGCGTGGGCCGGCGGCGGTGTCCGTAGCGGCCCAGCGAAGGTAAAAATAGGCCCTCCCGGCATCATGCCGAGCTTCAAATAGCTGGCGATGGCCGTGAAATCGATCGACGACCAAACGCAGCGAATGGTCGCACCCCGCTCATCTCCGAGACGCTGCACACGCTCGAGCAACGGCCGGCCAATACCTTGCTGTTTGAATTCCGGGAGCACCCAGAACATCGCCAAGAACCAGATCGCGTCGCGGACCGTCGCGGCAGCGATGCCGACGATTTTGCCGTCGAGCTCGGCGACTTCGAAGATCCCGGTCTCGAGCAGGTGCTCGTACGCGGGGATGACCATCTCTCGCGTGTAGCTGACCGGTGCAGGTAAACCGTTCACGCGCGCCAGCTCGGCGAGGCTGACCAGAAATACGTCCGCCGCGATCGGTACTTCCTCGCGACGCAGGCGGCGAAAAATTGGCTTCACGCCGCCGTCGATATCACGAATCGTACGGGCACACGAGGCTTCAAGGCACCGCGGCAGAGTCGGGATCGAAGCCGGAACGAGCCAAAATTGGGCCAAAATCGACCGCTTCGAACTCGCTGCTGGAGACCGACTGAACCTGACTGAACGTGTCGTCTTCCCAGCTCGCGCTCGGTTCGCCTTGGATGTACATCGAGCTGCCGCCGTCCGCCAGGTACATGCCGTAGGTCTTCAACGCCTGGATGATCGCGCGTGATTGAGCGTTGAACTTGCTCGGGATCGCGTAGCTCGACTTGATGCGAAACGCTTGGCCCATGGGCGGCAAGCTCGTCGATGTCGCATTGCCGGTCAGGTGGCGCGCTGGCCAAGTGTATTCTGCGCGGATCTTGCTGCTCTCGATGGTGAAGCGCAGCGCATGGCGAATCGTGCCGCTGCTGGCTTCATCGGCGCGCAGTAAGAGCGGCATGATCGGGAAGCCGGCCGCGTCTGCCGAGGTCCAACCCGCTGGGCGTAAAGCGTTCGAGTTCAAGTCGAAGTACGCGGAGCCGAAGATGTCCCAACCGCTCTTGGCGCCGGGATAAACGTGATACAGCTCCCACAAGCTGCAGCTGTCCGCGTCCAACAACAACAAGTGATGATCGCCGTAGGGCTGCGCGGGATCGGTGACGATGCCGCCTTCGACGAGGGGCATCGCAGGGACCGGGAATTGAGCTTTGGTTGCGGCGGCGCCGGTGCATGGGGACGTGAGCGTGTGGTCCGCGCCCACCGCGCAGTCTGACTCTTCCGTCGGATCCCAATCGAGGTCGGAGTCGGCGGTGGTGTACAGCGCGCTCTGCCACGAGCTCGTTTTGCCGTGCACGACGTTGTACGGGATGCCGTAGTACTCGTCGGAAGTGGTGTCGACGGTCGTGCCGAGGTCGAGGTGGATGTTGTGCGTGCCCACCGCCTTCATGAAGTCGCTGCTGCTGCCATGCGCAGGCAGTGTGTCGATCGGCGTGTTGAAAATGTGGTTACTTGGTAAGATGCCGCAGCCAGCCACAATCGGTGAATCGCCGGGCGTGCTCGAGCTGCCGGACTGTCCGCTTCCGGTCCCAGCGTTCGAGCTCGAACTCCCGCCGTGCGCCGACGGGGATCCGCCGTGAGCCTCTGAGCCGGCACTATTTCCGGTCATCCCAGCGTTCGCGGCGGGCGCTCCGCCGGCACCGGCCGAGTTCGACGTGCCGTCGCTCCCGCCGCAGGCGCTGGTCAGCAACAGCAGCGACAATACCCCAGCACCGCTCCCGAATACTCTAAAACGCATCCCCAGAAACTGTCACGGCCCACTCAGGCTGCCAATCCCACCGTGTAGGATGCCGCGCGATCATGCTAGAAAAGCCTCGGACAATGGCGAACTGCAAAGACGAGTGCGAAGCATTGATGAGCGCGTTGCTCCCGGTGGCGGAGCAATTGCTGAGCGAGCATCGCGTGCTTCGTCCGTTCGGGTGCACGTTGTCAGCAAGCGACCAGATCGCTCAAGTCGGTGGACACGGCTCAGCGGCGACTATGGATGATGACTCATTGATCGCGCAGTTTCGCGACGCGTTCCGCGACGGCGCAACGCGCGGCGAACTCAAGGCGACGGCGCTCGCGTACTCGACTCGCAGCACCTTGCCTGGCAAGACTGCCGCTCAGGATGCCGTCTTCGTGCATCTGAACCATCGCGACAAGTACTCGATTGTGGTCACCTTTCCGTATCACTTCAGCGCTGCCGGCGAACTCGTGATCGAGGAACCATTCGCCAACGACGGCGCGTACGACGTCTTTTCGGACTGATGCCTCGGATATAGGCTCTGAGAGGGAGAAACGCCGATGACCGTAACGATCAAACGCCTGGGACCAGGTGACGAAGCCATTCTGGATATTCTCGCCCGAGACGATGCCGACTTCGACCTCGAGGGGCGAAGTGAAGCGCAGTCGCCGCTCAAGCCGAGCATGGCTCAACGCTATCTGGCGAGCCCCAGCGTTCTGCATTGGATCGCATTTCAAGACGGCGTGGTGACCGGCTTCTTGTACTGCGCGCACCTGCTCCTGCGCACCGATCCCGGACAAGAACTCTTGTTGTACGAGATCGGCGTGCGCAAGGCGCATCGTCGCAAGGGCGTGGGGCGCGCGCTGCTCGATCACATGGCGCGCTGGATGCAAAGCAACGGCTTGTCCGTGGTTTGGGTGTTGGCGGACAATCGCGTCGCGGTCGATTTCTATCGCGGCTGCGGCTTTGCAGGGGAGGAACCGCAGCCGGTGTACATGACGCGAATGGTCGATCCCACGTCCAAGAGCGCGGTGCGAACCCTGCTATCGCTGGGGTAGTTGCTCGGCGAAGCCACGGATCGAGGACGCGAAACGATCACGCACTGCTTGCACGAGTTCTGGCGCGGCACGCTCGGGCACGCCGCAATCGAAGGGCGGTTCGGGATCGTACTCGAGCCCCAGTTGAATGCCTCGGGCCAGCTGTTCACCGCCGAGTTCCGCGGCCAAGCGCAACGCGAAGTCCATACCTGCCGTGACGCCGCCCGCAGTAATTCGGTTGCGGTCGACGACCACGCGCTTCCTCTCCGGGATCGCGCCACCGCGCGCAAGGAGCTCGTGGAAGGCCCAATGCGTGGTGGCGCGGTAGCCCTCGAGTAGACCCGCGGCACCAAGCAGCAACGAGCCCGTGCACACCGCGGTCACGTACCGCGCTTTTGCCGCCTGATGTCGAACGAACTCGAGCACCTCTTGATCGCGCAAGAGCGGCACTAGGCCGCCGCCCGGAATGAACAACACGTCTGCCTGCGGGGCTTCGGCCAGCGTCACGCTGGGCAACATCCCTAGCCCCGTAGCCGAAGTGATCGGGTCCAATGTCTTCCAAGCCAGGGACACCTTGGTATCGGGGATGCGAGTCAGCACCTCGTAGGGCGCGGTGAGGTCCAATTGGGTCAAGTTGGGGACGAGCAACATCACGATGTTCAGAGTCATGACAGTACCTCCGCGATCTGAATTTCTTCGACATTAGTCGCATTCGGACTGGCAGAAATGCCAGATAACATTCAAATTCTGCCAATGCGAATCGTCTTGGTCGGCTTCGACGGCGTGCAGGGACTGGATACCTTCGGTCCGGCAGAAGTATTTGCGGCGGCCAATCGCAGCCTGGGACGCGCGGAGTATCGCGTCGTGCTCGCTGCACTTGGAGGCGGGCGCATCCACGCGACGTGCGGCATCGAATTGCGTGCGCGAGCGCTCGAACGAATTGTTCCGCACGAGCACGATACCGTGCTCGTCGTCGGCGGTGAGCGCGCCGCGGTTCGCGCGGCGGTCGCATCGGAACCGCTCAAGCGTTGGTTGATGCGTGCGGCGCCGCGCGTTCGTCGGCTCGGTTCGGTCTGCTCGGGCGCGTTCATCTTGGCGGGGACCGGTCTGCTCGACGGTCGCCGCGTGGCGACCCATTGGCTGGCGTGTCGAGAGCTCGCGCAGTTTCGCCCCCAAGTCACGGTGGATCCGGACGCCATCTTCGTGCACGACGGCAAATTGTGGACTTCGGCCGGCGTGACCACGGGCATCGATATGACGCTGGCCATGGTCGAGGAAGACTTCGGACGAAGCATCGCCGACTCGGCCGCAGCACGGCTCGTCGTCTACGCGCGTCGCCCCGGTTTCCAGGCTCAGTTCAGCGAAACCCTGATCGCTCAAAATGAAGCCTCTGAAACGCTGATGCGTGGCCTAGAGCTGATCCGCAATCGGCCCACCGCGAAGCTTTCCGTGATCGAGTTGGCCCACGCGGTAGGAATGTCGGTCCGTTCGTTGCACCGGCGGTGCCTGGACGAATTCGGCGCGACTCCGGCTAAACTGATCGAACGGTTGCGCACCGAGAACGCGCGCTTGCTGATCACGACCACGCCGCTCGAAGCTAAAGTCGTGGCCGCCCGTGCCGGCTTCGAAAACCCTGCTCGCATGGCACGGGCGTTTCAACGCACGCTCGGCATGAGCCCGCGCGCGTATCGCGAGCTGTTCGCCGACAGAGCCAGCGGCGTGCGCGTTACGCCCGAACCAACCGACGTGGGCAAAAAACGGCGAGGGCGCGTCGCGCAGGCGTGATAAGAACTCTGGCGATGCTTTCGCCGCGGCTACGCCAGGGAGTTCAGTCCTTGGCGCTGGCGTTGTTGATGGCCAGCATCACGACGGCCGCCGTCAAAGTCTTTGGCTGGAAGTTCTGGCCGCGCGTGGCGCCCGCGCTGAAGGGTGCCCAGAAGCCGCGCACGCCCTCGTTGGCGAACGATCAACGCTTGGTGGCCGTCTCGGATGAGCCTGCCGTGGTTTCCGCGCCGGTCACCAGTTCCTCTGCCGCGATCATTCGGCGAAATCTGTCGGCGAGCGAGATGTTCGCCGCGGCCAAGGTAGCTCGTGAACAAGGCGACAACGCTGAAGCGCTGCGCCTCTCGAAACAGATCGAGGAATTTTTCCCGAACTCACCCGAGGGCATCAATAGCCATGTCACGCTTGGCATGCTTTACCTTGCGCTCGATCAAGGGGAGCCCGCCTTGCAGGAGTTCGCGACGTTTCGGCGCGTCGGCGATCCTGAGCTGAAAGCGGAAGCTTACTTTGGCCAGGCGCAGGCGTTGCGCAAACTCGCTCGTTACGACGACGAGCGCGCGGTCTTGGAGGAGCTGATTGCCAACTACCCGCGCTCGGTCTACGTAGCCGCGGCTCGCGCGCGGTTGAACGAGTTCAGCGCCGACGCGGGGGCTCACTGAAGCATGGAAGTGTTCGTTCACGCACCCGAGCAGTTCGAAAACTTGTGCGTATTGGCGCGCACGCTCGAAGTATTGGGTTTCGAGCGTTGCCACGTGTTCGATCCGCACCGCATCGTGCGCGACCGTTACGGAAAGTCGTACGGCCAAAAGCTGCGCACCGTCTCGGCCGGGGCGTTCAATAAGATCACCTGGGTGCGAGTCGAGCCGGGACCGCTGGCATTCTTGCAGGGATATTCCGGCCGTTGCGTCGCGACGGTGCCATACCCGAGCGCCGCTTCTTTGCACCACTTTCGCTTTCGCTCGTCCGATCTGCTGGTGATTGGCTCCGAGGCGCGTGGCCTTCCTGTCGAGATTTTGGCCGAGTGCCAAACGCAGATCACCATTCCTCAAGCCGGTGTGACGGAGAGCCTCAACGTTGCCGTCGCGTCGGGCATCGTTCTGGCCGAGTTCAAGCGGCAAGAGGCGCTGGGTCTCCTGCTCGCTGACGGCGCGATTCAGTGTGAGGCGAGCGAGAGCTGAGCGTGCTCGACCAAGTAGGTCGCGATCTCCAAGACGAGCGCTTCACTCGCTGCGGACGAGTCATTGGCGAGCATGGCGATCCCTACGCCTTGTTCGAGATGCACCGTGACCAACACATCCCCGACCATGAAGTCCCAGAAAACGAGATCGGCGCCACCTACGCGATCTCGCGCTTCGCCACGGAAATGGTCTTGCACGATGTCTGCGCACTTGCGCAAACGAATGCGATCCCACTCTCGACAGACCCAAGCCCTCAGCTGGCCATTGGGACCGCGATCCGCGCGCACTTCCGTCATCAGCGTGCGCGAAGTTCGGCAAACGAGTTCATGGTTTCTGCCAAATCGAGGCGGCGATGATCTGCCATTCCGCGCCTTGCTTCAGCCAAACGCGCATGAACCTGAGCGTGTGCGAGCCCATGGGGCCTTCGTAAACGCCTTTGCAAGTCACCACGACGGCAGGGCCGTGCTCTTGGAGCTGGAACTCGCTCATCTCCACTTTCGTGAATTTGGCGGTGCCGCTCGGTTGATGCGCGGCGACCACTTTGGCTTTTTGCAGCTGACCATCGAGCACGGCGTTGTCCGCTAGCCTGCGTTCGAAAAAAGCAGGATCTGGACCGAGCTCCGCTTGGCGGAGTTGCTCTTCGAGCGCCAAGATTTCGTCGTGGACGCTCACGGTTCACTCAACCGTCGACCGCGGCGAACCACGCTTCGCCGATCGCGTACAGGTCGTCCTCACTGATCGCGTCGCCTTCTGGGACACCGTTGGCAGCACCGAACGAATATACGACGCGCCCGACCGGAATGCCGGCAAGCAGCACCGTGTAGCTGTCTTCCGAGAGCGGTTGGATGCTGTATGTCTTGTCATTGAAGGTGACAGTCTTGTTCGAGGTATCTGCAACTGCGGCCGAAATCGTCATGGCCGCGCACTTTACACGAACCGACGCAAGACGCCGCCCGAAAACGCGGGTGTGAAGGGGCGGGCAGAATTGGCCTCGGTAGTGCTGAAGGGTCAGTGCCCACCAGCCCTGATACGACTACCGGCGCCCGTGCTAAACATAGCGAGTGATAGCATCGCGTACGGTCTGGAAACGCGCGGCCTCTTGGGCGTGGCAGCTTGGGCTCTTCGCGGCGCTGTTCGTTGCGGTTTCGGCTTACCAGACTCGGCATCATCTGGTGCGAGAGCCAGCGCCGGATTTCAGATTGCGAGATCTCTCGGGGAACTCAGTCTCGCTTTCTGAGTACAGAGGTAAGAAGGTGCTGCTGCATTTTTTTGCGACCTGGTGCGGGGTCTGTCGCGCTGAGCTTCCGTCCGTGCGGGGGGTGGCCAAGAACCTTGGCCCGAACGAGGTGCTGCTGGCGGTCGTCGCAGACTCCGAGGACGTGGACGCGATCCGCCGCTTCGCACGCGAACATGAGCTCTCGTATCCGATTCTGCTCGGCACTCGTGAGACGCTAGCGGCCTATCGGGTCAGCTCATTCCCGACCAACTACTACGTCAACGGCGACGGCAGCATTCACGCGTCGACCGTCGGGCTATCCACTCGTATCGGCATGACGCTGCGACTTTTTTGGACGCACGCGCTTTAGGGCGGGTACTGAGAGAAGCCGCACGGCCGCAGAGTGCGTCGCGCCCTTCGGCGTCGCATCGCGGACGCGACGGCCGTGACGCCGAAGGCTGGGTGCCCGGCATTGGCGAGGGCACGCGATACTGCTTGTGCGTGGTCGCGCTTTCGGCGGAAACCGATCCGCTCCGGTGACGTACCACCTTTGCATGTCTTCACTCATTTCGAGAGTTGCTACCCCAGCACAGATCGCGATTCTCCTGCCCATGATGGAGGCGTTCAACGCGCTCGAGCAAGTTCCTTGGAACGCGGAGCTGAAGGAGCGTGCCCTCAGAACTCTACTCCACAGCCTTCCGCTCGGCGTCGTAGGACTTCTCCACGAAGACGAGCACACGGTTGGCTATTTCGTGGTCACCTGGGGCTTCGACCTCGAGTGGGATGGTCGGGACGCGTTCTTGACCGAGCTCTATCTCGTGCCTGAAGCGCGAGGGCGGGGGCTCGGGAGGCTCGCTCTTCAGGAGCTCGAAGCCCTCTCACGCGAGCACGGCGCACGCGCGCTGCACCTCATGTATCGAACGGAGAACGTGGTTGCCGAGCGCCTCTATCTCGGCCACGGCTACACTAGCCCGCCGCGCGTCTTTCTGACCAAGGTGCTGTAACGTCATCGCTCTCGATCCAGACGAACGGCGCAACGTGGTTCAGCTCGTGCTGCGGCGGCCGTTCTAAAAGAGTGAGTGGCTGTTCCAGCGATCCGGCGAGCGACACGGGCAGTACAGTAACCTATGGGCGACGTGTCCGCAGTGACGGCGGTTCGCAACGGTTAACAGTGTGATTGGGAATCGCCGTCGGCAGCTATGGACCAGCTGGAAATGTCGCGACGGCGACAAGGTCTTTGATGGTCACGCGCGGCGGCAGAGCGCGGCGTAGCCTTCGGCGTCGCATTGCGGATGCGACGGCCGTGACGCCGAAGGCTGCGTGTTCCATGAAGCTCTCGGTGACCATCAACCCCCCGCTCGACACGGTCTTGCGTTGGAAAGGGGCGACGAAGCGAGCGGTGCTCTAGTAGCCGACGTCGACTTCGTCGACTTGTTTGCGGGGGGCCACGCCTGGACGTAAGGGCGCGATCGGCGCTGAGGGCGCGCGGCGCAAGCTGGTTCCACTACGCTGTTGTGAGCGCGTGGCCGAGGCTGCACCGCTGGCTGCGGCGCCACCGGGGACGACTGCGGGAGTGAGCGCGTCGAGATCGATGACGGTGCCGGGCTTGGCTGTGGGTGCAGCCTGGGCGCCATTGGCTGGATTCGCAGGTGCCGCTGCAACGGTGGTGCCGAGCACGTTTCCCGCGCGGTGTTGTGCGAACAGAAACGCGCCGACGGCCGTGGCGGCAATCAGCGCGAGCACGCCAGCGACCTTGTACTTCTTGCTGGGCCGAATCGTCTCGAGTTCTTCGTTGTTGACGACCGCCTGACCGGTGCGGCGGGCAGAGGTTCTCAAGCCGCGGCCGGTCATCGCGCCGGTCATGCGGTGGCCGCTTGCTGGGACGGCCTGCTCACCGTTGCTCGGCGGGTAAACGCTCTGGATTTCGACTTCGAACTCGGGGCACTCGAGGCCCGCGTTCTTGAGCGCGTGGTAGCAGCGCTCGGCCGAGATGCGCGAACGCCGCGGCGCGAACGGGTAAAGCGCGATGGCAAGTTCGGCGATGTTGCTGTAGCGGTTGTTGACGTCCTTCTCCAAGCAACGAAGGATCACTTCTTCCAGCTCGGGCGGTGCGTCTTCGACCAACTCGCGGAGCGGTACGGGATCGTGCTCCAAGATCGCGGCGCTGAGTTGCATCAGCGAGGGTTCGTTGAAAGCGACGGTGCCCGTGAGCAACTCGAACAACACGCAGCCGAGCGACCAAATGTCGGTGCGCGCGTCAACCTGATCGGAAGAGCGGATCTGCTCCGGCGACATGTACACGGGTGAGCCGAGCGGCATCATCGTGCGCACGAAGCCGCGTTTGCCGCCGGGGGCGAGCGCCACTTTGGAGATGCCGAAGTCGAGGATCTTGATGAAGTCCAAGCCTTGAGCGTGCTTGGTCAGGAACAGATTCTCGGGCTTGATATCACGGTGAACCACGCCGCTGGCGTGCGCGGCAGCGAGCGCCTCGCAAGCTTGCATCACGTACTCGACCGCGACCTTGACCGGCAGCGGGCCGCGCTCTTGCAGCACGTCGGCCAGGTCCTGGCCGGCGAGGTGCTCCATGACGATGAACGGCACGCCATCAGGCAACACACCCACGTCGAACACGCGGGCTACGTGTTCGCTGCGGATCTTGGCGGCGGCGCGCGCTTCACGGGCGAAGCGCTCGACCAGCTCCTCGATCTGCAGCGCTTCAGGTCGCAAGAACTTGAGCGCGACCACCTCGCCGAGCTCGACGTGCATCGCCGAGACGACGTAGCCCATGCCGCCCGAGCCGATCAGCTTGATCACCTCGTACTTCCCGGCGATCAGATCGCCGGGGGCGAAGGGCATATCAATCGCTTGTTCGGCGATTTGCAGACCACTCGTGGGAGAGCTCAGCTGCATCGATTGGTGCGTCCGTTTTGCCGGTGTTACCATCAGCCTCACTGGCGAAATACGCACATTTTGTCGCATTGTTTAGCTAAGGGGTACACGGAACGTACGTGCCGCTCATGGTTTGGGTCTTGAGATCGAAGAGCAGACCGGAGCTGGCGTAGGCAGGTGCAGCCGCAGTACCTCCAATGCACCACATCTCCAGTGTGCCACCCAGAACCGCGCCATTCTCATCCCAATCGAGCGCGCCAAAGGTGCCAATCGCGGTGATCTTGTCGCCCGCGACGAGCTTTTGGAACGCGGGCAAGACGTTGGTCTCGATCAAATTGAGCTTGGTCGGACCACCGGCGAGTTTGCGCAGACCTTTCGCTACACTCGCACCCGAGACCGGCTCGTTGTGTGTCGCTGCCAGCGCGAGGCCGATGGCGTAGGCAGCATCGTGCGCGGGGCCCGTGCCAGAAGTATTTTCGGGTTTCTCCCCGTTGTATCGCACACGGTAGGCCTGCTTGAAGGATTCGTACGTGGCTGCAGAGTCCGAGCCGTCAGGGCCCGGGTTGAGGCCCGTGCCTCGCACTCGGCGAGCCAAGTCGTGCATGTTGTTAGTTGCTGCCATGGTCAGGTCCGACACCTTGTTCGAGTCGATCAGCACGTAGTAAGGCCGCGGCACTACGTCCACGCCGTCTTTGACCGGCCACTGGGCTTCCAGCGGCGATAAGATGTCTCTGATGCTCTCGGCCGTGCCCGCGAGCACGATGATGTCGGGCAAAAAGCTCAGGTAATTGGTGACCAGCGCCGGTTGACCCATATCCGCACCGTTGTACGGGCTGATCTGTACGTTCTCGTTGCCAGCCAAAGACTTGCCGTTGATCTTCAAGTCGGTGAGCGCGGTGCGCGTGCCGATGCCCAGCGCATCATTGCGGTAGATGATGCCGAGCTTGATCGTTTTGACTGCGCGATCCGCCTTCAGTTGCGTCTCCAGTACTCCGATCTGATTGATCATCAGCGGCGCACGCTGCACGTCCGAGGGCACCATCAGCCAAGTCAGATCATTGTCAGTCAGGGCGGCGATGCTCGAAGCCACGCCCGTGGGGCTCATGACTACCGTGCCGCCTGGCACGCTGACCCTGGTCGAAACGTCGAGCGTGTCCTGGCTGGTGTTCGGGCCGACGATCGCCGGCACGTGCAAATCATCCACTAAATGGCCAGCCGCGCGCACGAGGTTCGTGGACTCGTCGCACGAGACCATGACCAATGGGCGCGGGTTTGCCGAAGTGCTGCCGGCAGGCACGCCGCCTACCGCGTTGATCTGCTCGATGCCGAGCGCAGCCGCCTTTTGACGCGTCAGATTGGTGGCCGCGGTTGAACCCTTGGTCGAGAACAACGAGCCTACGAAAATGGCTTGGTTGTTGGTGTAGTCGCCGGTGATGCTGTCGCAGTCGTCACTGAGCAGCTTCACGCAATGAGGAATTGGCGTCTTGATGCACGCGCCTGCGACGATTGCTGCAGCTCCGCCTTCACCCATCACCTCCGCGCTGAATCGATCGGTGCATTCTTGGTTGGTCGTGCAGTCCCCTTTGTCGACTTCACCGCCCATGCCGCCTTCGCCGCCCGGTTCGTCGGGCATCGCGCCGCTTCCCCCCTCGTGCACCACGACTTCTTTGCCTCCGCTACCGCCACTGGCGTTCAACTGCCCGCCGTTGTCGTTCATACCGGCGGAACCCGCCGGATGATCGGTTACCTCTAGTTTGTCGAGGCCGACAATTGCGTTGCACCCGGCGAGCAAAAAAAGCGTCAGTCCGAGCGCGCTGCCGGTCTGATTGAGGAGTCGAGTTGAAGGCATGCCGTTAGTCCTGTCTCTGCGCCGAAGTCGGCGTCGCCAGGTGCAACGGCTTAAGCGTCTCGCTGGATAAGCCGTTGGTGTCTCCAAGTAGGACGGTTCCCTGGTCCAATCTGGGACGTTTCCCCACCTTGGCAGCAAGGCAGACTGGGAAATTTTCGGCTGAGAAAGGATTGCAATGACATTGCGTCGACAACTTCCCTCGTGGTCTCGGATCACCATTGCAGCGCTCGGCACGGGCGTGCTGCAGCTGAGTCTATTGGGAGTAGCCAACGCCGAAGAGGATTCGGCGACCGAGACTGCAGCTGCGCGATCGCTGGCTGTCGACGGCCTCAAGCTCGCGCAGGCGGGCAAGTGCGATGAAGCGATCCCCAAGCTCGAACGCTCTGAAAAGCTCCATCACTCGCCGATCGTACTGAGTCAGCTCGGCGAGTGCCAAGTCAACGCGGGCAAGTTGGTCGAGGGGACCGAGATGTTGCGCAGAGTGCTGCGCGAACCGCTGCCGGCCAACCCGAGCCCGGCGTTGAGCAAGGCGTATCAGCGCGCGCAAACCGTGCTCGACGGTGCGAAACCGAAGATTGCCGGACTTACCGTGTCCATCGCGATCCCTCAAGGCGCCGATCTGAAGCTGACGGTCGACGGCTCGGTCGTTCCGAATACACTCGTCGATAGCGAGTTGCCGGCCGATCCCGGTGATCACGTCGTGGAAGCGACCGCACCGGGCTATTTGAAGGCCACTTCGCGCGTGACGCTGGGCAGCGCTGACAAGAAGACGGTCACGCTCAAACTCGAAGTGGATCCGAACGCGCCAACGCCGGTTGCGGTGAGCCCGACGCCCGAGGCAGCCCCAGCACCGGTCGCGCATGCCGCAGCGGCCAAGCCGATTGCGGAAACGAGCGCGCCGCCCGAAGCGCCGCGGAAAACCCCGAGCAAGGCGCCCGCTTACGCGGCGTGGAGCGTGGGCGTGATCGGCGTCGGCGTGGGCACGGCGTTCGGCGTGATGGCGATGAAGGGCAAGAGCAATCTCGACGGCCAATGCCAGGGCAACAGTTGTCCACCGAGCACGAGCGGCGACGTCGATTCAGCCAAACTCAAGGGCAACATTTCGACGGTTGCGTTTGCCGTGGGCGGCGCGGGCCTGGTGCTCGGCACCGTGCTGTACTTCTCGATTGGGAGCGGCTCCTCTTCTGCTCACGGGAGTGCGCCCGCGCACAACTTCGCTGGGCTGTCACGCGGTCGAGCCATGATTGGTCCAGGCAGTGTGCAGCTTGCCGCCGATTTCTGAGCTCCTTCCAAAACTCGCGGCCGCAGGCATTGCGGCCGTATTGGTGGCTGTCGCGGGTTCCGCACGAGCCGCCGGCAAGCAAGGCGAGTTCATCCAAACGGACACGCTCGGCATGCAACTCGTCTTGCGCGACTTGGATCATCACACCACGCGCACCGTCAAAGACGTGGTGAACCTTTCCGAGTTCATCGGTCTGCACGGCTATGTGGTCGATCGACTGCGCATCGGCGCAAACTTCCAACTCACCGAGCGGCTATGGCCCGAGCCTCCGCCGGGGGGCCGCATTCAACGCCTCGCGGTATTGCCGCAAATCGGCTGGAACTTCTACGATCCGTTCTTTACTGCGCTGGTGTTCGGCTTTGCGCCGCGCACGGATGGCAAAGTGCATCTGAATTTGTCGCTGCAAGCGGTGCTCGGGGTGAGCCTCCCGATTTCGAAACGGGTGCGCCTGAGCGTCGCTGGCGAGGTGCCGTGGACGTTTTACGACCGTCACTTGGTCGGGTTCACCGCGCTTACCGGGATCGCGATTCGCCTGTAGCGGGTGCGGAATCACTCCGCACCGCTGCGGGCGTCACTCGTCTTTGACGAACTTCTTCAACTGAGTGCCCGAGACCGTGCGTTGGGGTCGCACCCGTTCGATCTCGGGTTTGCTGGGCGAGGGGGCGCGCGCTGCGAGAATTCTCGGCGCGCTGTGCGCGGGCGGGGGATAGTCAGTCGACACTGCAGGCGGCGTGATGGATTGCGGGAAGACGTCGAACGTGGGCAACGGGGCTGCAGCGATGCTCTTCCGCGGCAGAGCAAGCGCGAGCTGTCGTTTGTCCTCTTGCCATGCACGGATGGTCAAGAGTGCGGTGAGCAGCGTTGGCAAGAGCACGCTCAGCGAGCCGAAGAAGCGCGTCATGAAGCCGCCCAAAACGGCGCAACCAATGAACGCGAACAAGGCGCTGGCCACGGGGACCAAGCGCGAGTGAGGCCGGCGATCGCGCTTGTGCGGCTTCGTCAACTTGTTGAACAAATGATCGACGACGTCGATCACGACGTGGGTCAAGTTGCCGGTCATGACCGTGGTCGGACACGAACCAGAGAGTGACTCACGCATCAATGCGTTCTGAAAACCCATGGCCGCGACCGCGCACGCACCGCCCAAGAGCATGTGCAGATGCCAGTTTTCGTGCAGGAGCCCACTCAAGAAGTCGCTGGCGCTGAACGCTGCAAGCGCTGCGGTGACGAGCGCCAAAAGGCCCGTGAGCGCCCGTCGCCCGTTGCGACGCAGCAGCCGTGCGACCACCGTTGCGGTGGTCACTGAGCCGACGAACACCGGTAACATCCACAGCCGTGTGGCGTGATCGCCGAGGTGTCCTGAAGAGAGCGCGATCGCGTCGCCGACGATTTCGCCGGTGAGATGCGCGGGGAATAGGCCGATCAGCGAGGCAAACCCGGCGGCATCGACGTAGCCAGCAACGGCGCTGAGCAGCGCCGAGTGCAGGTACATATTCGAGCCGGGCATGATGCTGCCGATTGCGTTGATCGGCACCATGCTCGGACGAGTCGGCGGGTTGAACCCCGGCTGCGAAGCGCGGGTCTCGCTGGGCTGCTCGATAGAGTGTCCCGGGTCGATGTTGCGAATTGGAAGCACGCAGACTCCCAGAACGGCCAACTCGCGACAGACTTGCGCATTTCGCCATGGCGAAGCCCTGTCGATATCCGCCACTGTTGCGGGACCCCAAGAGAATCAACGACGTGCAACGGCGGTGGCTGAAGAAAATAAATTCTTATTCCCTTCGATCTCAACGCGGGAATTCTTGGAAACGAAGAAAAGTCGCGAGTGATCGAAACTGTAACCCTCTCGGGTGACGACTCTCGGCCGCGCGTTCGGTGCGCCGTGTACCACCCCTCGACGGTCGTGTGCGGACGCGAATGACGTGATGACGGCGCGTGAAGTGAGGGACTCGCTCGGCGTGAACTCGATGTCCGAGACTGCACTCTCGTGCCGCGTGACGCGCGTGAGCGACGCGCTCGCGGTGCGGCTCGCAAACGTCATCGGTCTCGAGCACCACGCCGAGCGCACGAAGCGTGGCCGAACGAAGGCTGCGCAACCGCCAAGCGAGCAATGAAATTGCGGCACGCGAGGCGCCGGACCGCGCGGGCAAAGCCGAACTGCCTGAATTGAGCTTGCTTGTGCCGTTGGCTTCCAATAGCAAAGTGAGCGATGAGCGGAGCGACGGACTCGGAGAACGACCCCAAAGCCTTGCCGGCGAGCGCGACTGACGCGCCAGCACTGCCGAAACTTTGGGCCGCGTTGGCCGCGGTGCTGTGCGGCGTTTGCTATTTCTTGGCGTTCCCGGGCATCGATATTTGGCCACTCGGATTCGTGGCGCTCATCCCGCTGCGGCTGGCGATGCTCGGCCAAACACCGAAGCGCGCGTTCTGGCTCGGTTGGCTGAGCGGGCTCACGATGATCTCGCTCGGCTTCTATTGGATGGTCGACATGATGCGACAGTTCAGCGGTTTTCCGACGCTGATTTGCATCGGCATGCTGCTCATCGTGAATGCCTTTCAAGCTGGGCGCATGGGCTTGTTCGCCTGGTTGTTCGTGCGTGGTGAGCGTCGCTTTCCGCCTGGCATCGTTTGGTTGTGTGCGCTCGTGACCAGCGAGCTGGTCTTTCCGGTGCTCTTCTTTTGGTCGTTCGGCGCGGTCGTGCACGGCCAGCCCGCGTTCACCCAGCTCGCTGACATCGGTGGGGTTTATGCGGTGGCGCTGGTCATGGCCGCCGCTAACTTTGGTCTCGCAGAGTTCGCTGTGGCCCGATTGCAGAAGCGAGCCGTGAACATCAAGGGCGCGCTCCCGTACCTGCTCGTTCCGGTGGTGGCGGCGCTTTACGGAGTCGTTCGCATTCATCAGGTCGATGCTCGCGTCGCCGCGGCACCGAAAGCCAAGATTGGCGTGGTGCAGGCCAATATGAGCCTGACCGGCAAGCGCAGTCAGCCGAATGAAGGCATGCGTCGTCACCTGGCGGCGACGCGCGCGATCACCGCGCAACAACCTTTGGATTTGGTGATCTGGAGCGAGACCTCGGTGATGGGTGCGATGCTCGAGGACGACGCCAAGTCGATCGTGCCGCGTTCGTTTGCGGCGCGCTTGCACGTGCCGCTTTTGTTCGGCGCGGTCTTGGTCAAAAAGGTCACCGACGCGCGTGAGTATGCCTATTTCAACACCGCGCTGATCACCGATGCCACCGGTCAAGTGAATGGCCGCTACGACAAGCAGGAACTCGTGCCGTTCAGCGAGCACATGCCGCTCGGACGAGAAATCCCCAAGCTGTACGAGATCTCACCCAACTCGGGCGCGTTCGAAGTGGGCGAATCCGACGCGCCCTTGCCGCTCGGTGAACACCGGATTGGCACCTTAATTTGCAATGATGACGCGGTGCCCGCGTTGGCCAACCGCGTGACTCAGGACCCCAATACGGATCTGCTCGCCAATCTGACCAACGATGCCTGGTTCGGTGACACCACCGAGCCGTGGATTCACCTGGCCTTGTCGAAGTTCCGCGCCATCGAGCATCGGCGCTTCTTCGTTCGTTCGACCAACAGTGGCGTGAGCGCATTCGTCGACCCGGTGGGGCGCGTGCTGGCGACGAGCCACACGTTCAAAGAAGAGACGCTCGTGCACGAAATCGCCTGGTTGCGTGGGCGAACCGCGTACGAGCTGCTCGGCACTCGTCCGTATTGGCTCGCAGTCTTGTTCGCGATCTATGCAGCATACGCCAAGCGCAAGCGCCCGGCGCCTAGCGCGTGATCGCGTTCGACTAAACCTCTTTGGCCTCGAACCGAGGCTTGATTTGCTTGTTCACGAACTCGCCGATCGACGGCGCTTGCAACAACAAGCGATAGGCTGCGATGGGGACTTGCTGATAGCGGTAGGTGCGTCCGCTGTGGAACGCGACCTCGAGCTCGAACGTTGCGGCATTGTATCCAACCGTGCGCACACTGCTCGACTCGACTGCGATGCGCTCCATGTTGTTCCCCGTGTAGCATGCGCACATGTCGAGCGCGGCAATGCTTGTTGAGCTCTCGGCAGCTGAACCCCCCCTCTAAGAGAGCTCGCTCACACGGACGCTCAGCGTTTCTTCAATGCACGGAGTGCGCCGGGGCGCACCGTGGGCGCTTCGGAATCAGACTTGGCGAAGCGCTGGCTATCCGTGGTGTCTTCGTCATCGAGCGCGGCATCTGCCTCGGCGTGTGTACCAACGCGCCAGGTGCCGCTCGGGTATTGCGCGCGCGGGGCGTCCAAATTGGGGACCGCGCTGGTCTCGCGATCCAAGCGGGGTAAGCCTGGCGGCGCGGGGAAGGTCGGTTCTAGGAGCCAATCAGTAGTTGGGTGGGCCATTGGGGGACTCGGGTTAGGGATCTTAATCCTGCCGGCGCTCGGTTACGACTGGGTGTCGGCGGTTATTCGATTCCGCAAATTTCATTGTTTCGAGATGGCGAGTGAGCCCCCGGGACCTTCAATAACCGCGCGAAGCGTCGGAATCCGCCGGTGCCAAGCGGGAGTTCGGCTGATTTCCGGCGGCTTTCGACGGCGGCGCCGAGCAACTCAATCGAACGAGTGCTTCCGCTCGCGGACACATTCAACCAAATGGTTGACTGTTTGGGGGCGCTGAGCCAGATTCAACCAAATGGTTGAATCAAGCGCGTATGACCTCGACCTGATCTTCCACGCATTGAGCGATCCCACGCGGCGGGCGATTTTGAAGACGCTCACCCGGCACGAGCGACCGATCGGATCGCTCGCCAAGCCGTTCGAGATGTCGCTCGCTGCTGTCTCCAAGCACGTGCAAGTGCTCGAGCGCGCGCGCTTGGTGCACCGGACTCGTCGCGGGAGCTATTCGTACCTGAGCCTCAACGGCAAGGCGATGGGCACCGCCGGACAATGGATCGAGCGTTACCGAGCGATTTGGGAAGAGCGATTCGACAATTTGGCGCAGCTACTCGAAGAGGAATGAACAATGGCCAGTGACGAAAAATTGGTTGTCAGTCGATGGTTCCGAGCCAAGCGTGAGGCGGTCTATGCCGCGTGGACCGAACCCGAGATCATGCGAAAGTGGTTTTGCCCGCGCGATCTCCAGCTGGTTTCGGCTGAAGCGGACGTGCGCGTGGGCGGGCAGTTTCGGGCCGAGATGAGCAACGGTCGCGAGACCCACACCGTGCGGGGTAGCTATCGCGACGTGGTTCCCGGTCAGCGTTTGGTCTTCAGCCACCAATGGCAGGAGCTGGATGCCGTCGTGACCGTGGTTACGGTCGAATTCGCCGATCGCGACGGAGGCACCTTGGTTTCGCTCACGCAGGAGGGATTTCGCAATCGAGACTCGAAAAATGGCCACGAAAGTGGTTGGGAAAGTACGTTCGACAGTTTGCAGCACTTCTTGGCAGAAGGTGCGGGAGGCGCGCGGTGAGCGAAACCTATTGGGGGAGTTGCCACTGTGGACAGGTGCGCTTTCGCGTGCGCTTTTCCAGCGAACAGGGCAGCTTCAAATGCAACTGCTCGATTTGCGCGAAGACGCGCGCCTGGCTCGCTCCAGTCGGCGCTGACGCGCTGACCTTGCTTTGCGGCGAGGAGGAGCTGTCCGTGTACCAGTTCGCAGCCCGCAAGATTCGACACCGGTTCTGCCGCCAGTGTGGAGTGAAAGTGTTCGGAGAATCTACGGACGCTCAGGGCAAGCCGTTTTTCGCGGTGTCGCTCTCGACGCTGGACGACATTCCGGCCGCGCGCTTGGCGGCGCTACCGATCAGATATTTCAATGGCCGGCACGACGACTACGAGCATCCGCCGACTGACACTTCGCTGCTGTGAGCTGGGCGTTGGCGGTTCAGAGCGCCGAGCGTCGCATCACGTAAAACAGTGAGCCGAGTAGGATGACCGCGAACCAGGCGCCGAACGGCGCGCCGTTCGCACCGAAAAGACAAATCCAAACCACGAGGGAAAGCCAGAGCGCGCCTCGGTACAAGGCAATCTGCAAATCGAACTGTTGCTTGAGGACACCGTCGGCGAGCCAGCGATACAGCGTTGCAGTGGAGAACAAGCCCAGCGTTTGCTTCGAACTCAGGATGTGCCTGCGCAGCTCGCCGAGCTTCTGCGCGCGGTCTTCGCCGCGCGCCTCTGCGAATTCGGTGAGCATGCGTGCGGATTCGAACAGCCAGTGGTTGCGCCCGTGAAGGGTTGCGGCGGAGCGCCCCGAGAGGATTTCGCGCGCGTGTCGGATGTTGCCCGTAGCTGCGCGTCCGAATGCCGCGAACGCGAGGTGACCCGGGAGCGTATTGTCCGCGGGCAGGCTCAGCGCGTGTTCAGCCGCGCGAAGGGCTGCTCGCGGTCGGTAGTTTTCGAGCGCAGCGACTCGATAGTTGTGCAGCATCCAGGCTTCCACGCCGCTTCGCCGATGGTAGCCGCTGAGCCACCACTCCGTGGCAATGTGGGCTCGCGCAGCGGCTAGGGCGTAACCCACCTTGCCCCAGATCAGGTCGTTGGCGTGTGCTGCCCGGCCGATCCAGAGCACGGCGAACAGCACACGCCAAAACGCGGCGCGTTCGCCGAGCGCGTCGAAATAGCTGCGCGCAGCGGCTTCGAAGGTCGGCTCGTGTTGCTTTCGCAGACGGGCGAGCTCGAAAACCGTCGGCAGATCTCCCGATTGGTGAAGCGCGGAGATCCACAGACTGCCGAGCTCCGGATTCAAATCGGGTTCACGCACGAGTTCCCCCAGCGCGCGGCGCAGTAGGCGGTTGTCGAACTGGGCCAAGATCTGCGACAGGGGTTGGAACGCGTGGTCCGGAGTTGCCGGATGTCGTGCCAGCTCCCTGAGCGCATCGAGCGCCGAATCGACGTCGTCACGGCGACTCGCGAGCGCAATCAGCCAGCGACCGCGCGTGTGTTGGTTCACGTGTTCGCCCTGTTCGGTGATCACCGCGCGTGCGTCGTCGAAACGCCGCTGTTCGAGCGCTAGCTCGAGCCGCTGATTGCCGGCAAATTCGTAGCTCGGATCGAGCCGCGCGGCGTCGGTGAACGCGCGCAACGCCTCCTCACTCTGGCCCGATTTTCGCAGCGCTGCACCGAGATATCCATAGCTGACGGGGCTGAGCGGTCCGAGCTCGACCAGCTTGCGTGCCTGCTTGACTGCGGCTCGGTGGTCTTTGCGCTCGATTTCCCAAGCCACTAGTTCGCCGCGGCCCCAGAGCTGATCGGGATGATCCGTGAGCACCTTGCGCATGGCCAGGCAGGCGTCGTCGTGATCGCCGAACTGCCAGAGTACCCATGCCGCTCGCGCGCGCATCGCGCCTCTTGCAAAATAGCTGCTGACGGGGCGTCCGCTCGCCTCGAGCGCCTCCTGCTTCTTGCCGATCCGTGTCAACGCCTGCATGTAGATGTCGAGGATGTCCTGCGCGGTCGGTGAGCGATCGAGCGCCTCGCGGAGCGCGGCGATGCTGGCCAAGTTCTCCCCTTCGTCGCGCAGCAGTTCCGCATATTGCAGCCAGATTTGCGAGTTCCACGGGCGCTGCTCGGTGAGTTCGCGCGCCAGTTGCAGTACGTCTTTGGTCTGCCTTCGTATCGTTGCGAAGCGCGAGTACGTGGCCCAGGCGTCGGGGTCCTCCGGTTGGAATTCAACGGCCTGTCGCGCCTGCTGCAGCGCAATGTCGAGCTGACTTTCACGCCAAGAGAGCAGCGCGCACGCGCGCATCAGCCGCGATGAACGGGGATGGAAGTTCAGCCCGTGTTCGAGGGTTTGGCGTGCGCGTGCGACGTTCCCCCGTTCCTGGTAGGCGTCCGCCGCGCGCAGCACCGCTTCGGTCCAAGATGGACCGAGCCGCAGCGCGACTTCGAGCGCATGGACGGCGGCCTCGCCATCAGTGAGCGACTGGCATGCCTCTGCGAGATCCAGAAACAGCCGCGCGTTGAATGGGAAGCGCTGGGTCGCGGCCTCGAGCAGCTGACGCGCCTCCGCGGCCTTGCCCGATCGCAGCAATTGACGAGCCACGATGTGGTGACTGGTCCAAAGCGAGGCGCGTTTTTCGAGCAACGGTCGAACCGTTCCGAGCAACGCTTCATCGCTGACCAAGCCTTGCTGGTAGCCGTGCCACTCGATCATTCCCACGCCGTCGACGCTGTTCGCTTCGAGGTTGCGCCAGGTCCATTCACTGAGCTCGGCCTGCTCCGACAACGAGCCTGCCAGGCGCAGCAAGCTGCTGACGGCACCTGGTCGGTCGGGCCACAGTTCCAAGGCGCGGCGCCCCGGAGCGATGGCGTCGGCACGCTTACCGGCCGCGGCCAACACCGAAGCCAATACGCCCTGGCTGCTGGCGTCGTTCGGCGTCATCTCGCTCACGCGCGTCGCTTCGGCGACCGCCTGGTCGTGCTCGCCGAGCTCACTGAGCACGATCGCGCGCTCGCGCTTGCCCCAAGCGTGGGCGGGTTGGAGTGCGAGCAGCACCTCGAGTTCCGGCAGCGCGTGCGCGGGGTCGTGTCCGCGCAACCAGCGCACCAGCATTTCGCGCAGCGCGCAGTGCGTCGGGTACGCGCGACAGGTTGCAGTGAGGTACTCACGCGCAGCGTTCGGCCCGTTCAGTTCATTGACGAGTTTCGCGATCGACTCGTTCAGCTCGAGTGAAAATGGGAGTGCTGCTTGAGCGGCCCGGTAGCCCTCGAGCGCAACGGGCAAATTACCGGCGAGCTCTGCGAGACGCGCGGCGTGCGACTCGAACGTGGCGCGACTCACCTTGTCCCGCGCGCACGCGAGCAATGCTTCTGCGCGTTCGTGGTTGCGGTAACGTGCGTGCGCATCCGCGGCGAACAGCAAGAGCGCGCCGTCATCCGCGTGTCGCACGAGAGCTGCGTCGAGCTCGACGAAGGCCTCCGCGCTGAGCGAGAGCCATTCCAGCGCTCCGAACAGCACGCGCAGCGGTTCGCTCGAGCGCGCAGCGTAGCGCTCGGCGCGATCACGCAAGAACGACAGCGCCTCGCTCGAGTCGCCTTTCGAAAATGTATGTTCGAAGTGAGCGCGCGCGAGCTCGTCGTCGGTGGGTTCGAGCGTAGCAGCGATGCGACTCAATCGCAGGGCGAGGGTCACGTTGCCGGCGTCACGTTCCAGCCGAGACCACTCAAGGAGGCTCCGGCCGCGCAGCGGCACGGAGCGGAGTGCACGTCGAATCGCGCGTCGGGCAGCTCCGTATTCGCTCGCGCTACGCGCTAGCAGTTGCGCGAGTCGCTCGTAGAAGACCCAGGGCGCTTTGCCCGCGTCCAAGCGCTGCTGAACGCGTTCGCGCTCTTCCTGCTCCGAGCCGATGGTCGCAAGGCAACTGAGCACGCTCAGCTCTGCGTTGGCGTCTTTGGGGAAGCGCTCCAGGATCGCCCTGGAACAGTCGGCAATTGCGTACGGATCCTGATTGTGGACGGCCAGACTGCGCCGGGCCCAGAGTGCGAGCGGGTGCTCCGGCGCTTGCCCCTCGAGTTCGGTCAGCCGTGCTTCCAACTCTTCCTCGCGGTTCTCCTCCAAGGCCAGGCGAAAGCGATGGGCGAGATCGTGCAAGGCCCGCTCGGGGAGCACGATTCCGTCGAGCAAGTGGCGCTTGTCTGGTGGCAACATCACGTGGCCGCGCGGGCCATAGGCACGGTGCGTTTCGAGCAGTAGGTCGACCGGAAGCTCCAGCAAACGCGGGCTCGAAGGATCACGAGTGATGAACGTGCGCCGCGTGCGATCGACGCCGACCACGACTTGCGCGTGCGCCGACGCAATTTGCACGGTGACCATCAAGAACGGCACCCCGCGTTCGATGAGCGCACAGGCGACCTCGAAGTCGACCGTGAATTCGTGCGAAATCCAAGCTCGTGCTTCGACCCAGCCGCGCTCGGAGTGGGCGGCCGTGCCCTCGTAGCAAATCTGATCGGCGACATCGACCTTGTCGACGCCTGCGCCGAAGTAGTTCGCGACCAGGGCGACGCACGTGGGCGCACAGCCCATCGGTTCTTGAATCGAAACCGGCAGCTCGATGACGCGGCGGTCGGGAGGCCCAGACTGGCCCTCGAGCTTTTCGGCGAAGGTCTTCCAATACTCGACCTCCGAGGCCTTCCCGAAGGCGATCGCGGCCCGAAACTCTCCCTTTAGATAGCGATTTTCTGCGCGCCGCACGGCAATCTCGTGCCGCGTGCGGGCGCTCGCTTTCAGAGCCAGCTGCTCATAGCGACTCAGACTCTCGTACTCGGCGTCGAGCAACCGTAGCTCGCTCTCGAGAGCTGCGCGCTGGCTGGCGAGGCTCGGCGTTTGCAGTCGCGGTTCGACTCGCGCAAGCAGCGATAGCGCTTCTTCACGGCGATTTTCGGCTTCGAGCAAGGTCGCGGCGTGGGCCGCCAAAATTCGATCGAAGGGTAGCTCCCGCAATGCCTCGTGCAGCACCTCCACGGCTTCGGCGCGCCGCTCGTTCCGTTCGAGCAGCGTGGCGCGCGTCGACGCGAACCGCGGCAAGCCCAGGGCTTCGGCGCTGCATTGCGCGAGTGCCGCCTCGGCGCGCCGCCAATCACCGAGGTAAGCCAAGAGCCGAGCCTTGAGGCTGAACAGATCCGCGAGCTCTTCAGCTGTTGCAGAATCGCTCGGCGAGTAATCTTCGAGCGAGAGCCACGCATGGACCGGGCCGCGCGTGTTCAGTAGTGTGATGGTATAGAAGTAACGAGCGACCGGGTGTTCGGGGTACTGCCTGAACGTCTCAGCGTGCGCCCGGCGCGCGGTTCGGGAATCGCCCAGGTGGTCGAGCAGCCAGGCGGCGATGGATCGCGCTCGCGGGCCGCCAAAATGCTCGAGCGGCGCAATCATTTCGGCGCTCGCCAGGGCGCGGTGCATGTACCCTTCGAGCGTCTGGTTTTCGATCACCGTCAGGCGGGGATCGTCATCGGCAATCCAGACCGTCCCCGAAGCGCGTCGCGTTTGCACTGATCCGACAATTTAGCCGAACCCCCGGGGGTTGGGCTAGCGCCCAGCGCGCAGGACGGCGGATCTGCTGGGCTCGCGCCGCGAGGCTCGACACCGGCGCGGCCCCTTGTTAAGCCCGGGCCCATGAGCACCCAGCGAAAACTGTTCGTCGAAGATATCCAGACTGCCGGAAAACGCGTGATCATGCGCGTCGATTTCAACGTGCCGCTGAAAGACGGCAAGGTCGAGAGCGACAAGCGTTTGAAAGAATCACTACCGACGATCAAGTACCTCAAGGAAAAGGGCGCCAAGGTGATCTTGATGTCCCACTTGGGTCGTCCGGACGGCAAGCGTAGCCCTGAGTTCAGCCTTCGCCCGGTCGCGGAAGCCTTGGCCGCGCTGCTCGGCTCACCGGTTTCGTTCGCCGACGACTGCGTGGGCGCGCCTGCAGAAACCGCCGTCGCCGCGCTCAAGGGTGGTGACGTACTGCTGCTCGAGAACCTGCGCTTTCACGCCCAAGAAGAAGCGAACGACCCCGCGTTCGCCAAGCAGCTCGCCGCGCTCGCGGACGTGTACGTGAACGACGCATTCGGCAGCGCCCACCGCGCCCACGCTTCCACCGAAGGAATCACCAAGTTCGTGCCGCAGGCGGCGTCGGGTTACCTGATGAAGAAGGAGCTCGACTACTTGGGCGCCGCGCTCGTCGACCCGAAGCGCCCGTTCGTCGCCATCATCGGTGGCTCGAAGGTGTCCGGTAAGATTGACGTGATCAAGAACCTGTTGCCGCAAGTCGACAAGCTGTTGATTGGCGGTGGCATGACCTACACGTTCTTGAAGTCGCAGGGCTTCGAGGTAGGTAAGTCGATTGTCGAGAACGATAAGCTCGATTTGGCCAAGAGCCTGTTGGCCGAAGCGGGCGATAAGATCGTGCTCGGTACCGACGTCGTCGTCACCGACAAGCTGGACTTCAAGGGCCGCACCGTGGGCGCAACCAAGGTCGTGTCGACCAAGGAAATCCCGAGTGATTGGGAAGGTGTCGACGCGGGTCCCGAAACGATCGCTGCTTTCCGCAAGATCATCGTCGGCGCAAAGACGGTGATTTGGAACGGCCCGGTCGGCGTGTTCGAGATCGATGCTTCCGCCAAGGGCACGATTGCCGTCGCCGAAGCGCTCGCGGAAGCCACCGCGGGTGGCGCGACCACCATCATCGGTGGTGGTGACTCGGCGTCGGCCGTGAAGAAGGCCGGCGTCGCGTCGAAGGTCTCGCACGTCTCGACCGGCGGTGGAGCTTCGCTCGAGTACCTCGAAGGCAAGGTGCTGCCCGGCGTCGCTGCTCTGACCAACAAGTGACGTTCGCTCGTCGGCGCGGCACCCGCATCGTGCGTCGGTGCCGCGCTCGACCTCGCGCGCAGCTAGCCGAATTCCGCGCGCTGGACACGCATCAAGAGCGCCGGGCCGTCGGGAGTGACGATCTCCTCGACGCGACGAAAACCGGCTTTTTCGTAAGCGCGAATGGCACGCGCGTTGCGCGGCGAAGGATCGGTTTGAACGACCGTCACTTCAGGATCCGCGAATAGCTCGGCCACGAACTGCCGCACCATGCTCGAGCCCAGCCCTTGCCCGAGCTGCTCGGCGTTCGCCAAAAATTGATCGATGCCGCGCGCACCCGGATCGGTTTCGTCCGTCCACCACTCGGGATTGGCGCCCATCACGCGGTACACCTGGATGTAGCCGATCGGTTCCTCGTCCAAGCACGCCACGAACATACGAATCACGGGTGAGTCGAGGTCGGCGCTGAACTCTTGCTCTACGGACTCGAGATCGCGTGGCTCGTCCCACCACTCGGCGACATGCGGGCGATTGAGCCAGTCGTGGATGCGTGGAAGATCATGCCGCGTGAGTGGGCGAAAACGGAATGCTTGCTTCATCGAGCGCTACCTCCGTAGGTGAACCCTAGCCTGCCGTCGCCTCTTCCCAGGCGTGAATAACTTCACCCCCAAACCAGCGAGACACACGCTTATCATGCCTTGGCTGGGATGGGATTGCGGCTGTCGGCAAAATTGCTGACAGCGGTCATAATCGAGCCGTGGTCTCGCCAAGAGTAGTCGTGCGCCGTGGGTTCCAAGCGAGAACAATCGGGGTGTTGGCGGTGATCGGCTGCAACGCCTGCGGCATGCTTGCCGCCGATCACGTGACCGTGGGAGCGGACAATGCCGCTTCTGGTGCGGCGGCGGTCTCCACGAATGGTGGTGGGGTAAGTGGTGGTGGCGTTGGGGGATCGACGGGAGGAGCAGGTAGAGGCGGGACAGGTCCTGGAGGAACTGCGGGCCTCGGGGGGGACGTGGGTGGCAACTCCGCTGCGCCCCCCTTGAATGCCGGAGGCGCTGCGGGTGCAGTGCCGGTTGCGGGTACTTCCGGTGGCGGGAGCGTCTCGCCGGAATGTGTCGGTGCGAGCAGCGTCACTGGGAACGTGCAAGTTTACGCGGGGAGCGCAACTGACATGCTCATGCGCGCGATCTCCGGGGACCTCACCATTTACGCGACCACCAATGGCTTGGCGCAGCTCCGCTGTCTCGAAACTGTAGGCGGCAATCTCGAGATCCGGCTCGGTGGAGGCAGCTTGGAGGCTCTCGGCCATCTCCGCTCGGTGGGCTTGGATTTGACAATCCTGGGCAACACGACCCTCGTCGACATGTCAGCATTCAGCTCACTCACGAGTGTCGGCGGCTTGATGCTGAAGGGCAATTCGAACTTGATCCGGCTGACGGGGCTCGAGAACTTGCGCGACCTATTCGACCTGACCCTCACCGACAACGCTCACCTTCAGGATGTGGACGCGCTCTCCAATGTGGTGGGGCGCGGCGGCGAGATCGACATCGGGTCCAACGGCGCGCTAGTCAGCTTGGCAGGCCTTCATGGCTTGCCGAAAGCCAACGGCATCACGATCCAGTACAACCCATTGCTCGCCAACCTCACGGGGCTTTCGGGAATGAGCGAGGTTTCGGGGTTCGTGGCTATCCGCAGCAATGCGTCACTCGCCAATTTGGGCGGGTTCGGTAGCGTGAGGTCGATGATCGGCCTCGAGCTCGCCGACAACCCAAAGCTTCAAAACATCGATGCGCTCGCCACATCGCTCGTTTCGCTGCAGAAGTTCGCGTTGAGCAACTCGCCGTTGATTTCGACCCTCGAGGGGCTACGCAACCTCACGAGCCTCGACTCCGCGAGCATCAACGGCGTCGGGCTGACCACGCTGAATGGCCTGCGCAACCTAGAGGCCGCCTCAGCGCTCGTGGTCACCGATACGAAGCTCCAGGACTTGACCGGCCTGGGTAAGCTGGTGATCGACGGTGACCCGACGAGCCCTGGGCTCGATCCCTCGTCGCTCGACATCGAGAGCAATCAGCAGCTCACGAGCCTTGCCGGACTTTCACCGCAAAATCGCGAGTTCGTTTCGATCACGATCCGACTGAATCCCAAGCTCGTCGACCTTTCTGGGCTGGAGATGGTGCAATCCGTGACCCAGTCCCTGGCGATCGAAGAAAACAACGCGCTCAGCAGCCTCACCGGGCTGGACAATCTGACGAGCGCGTTTTCGCTGTCCATCACCGACCAGCCAGCCTTGACCAGCCTTGCGCCGCTCGCCGGTCTGAAGATTAGCTACAGCGCAGGCATCCGCCGCAACCCAAAGCTGTCGACCTGCGCGGTTCAACAGCTCGTGACCCGCTGGGGAGCTTCGAGCGCAGAGGTCGAAGACAACGGGCCCTGTAACTGACAGCCGCACGAAGGAAATCCAAGGAACATCAAGCATGACCAAGCACGTGAACCGTCGAATCTTCTTGAGGGGTTTGGGCGGCGCCATCGTGGCTGCGCCGTTCCTCGCTTCGCTCGCTGACCGCAGCGCGAAAGCCGCGGCTCCTCGTCCTAAGCGGCTGATCCTGATGTTCACCCACAACGGTTGCATCACGACTCGCTTCTTTCCGGCGAAATCCCACGGCGCCCTGAGCGCCGCGGATCTACAATCGACGACGCTGGCCCCGCTAGCGCCGTTTGCGAGCAAGTTGCTGATCCCGCGCGGCATTCGCGCGATGAACGAGTGGACGGCGAAGATGGAGCGCGGCCAGGGCAACGATCCGCACCTGAACGCCGTCGGCACGTTCTTGACATGTCAGCCGCTCACGCCCAACAGCAACGATCCGTTCAGCTTCAACACGGCGACGAAGTTCAACGCAAAGCCGATCGGCCCTTCGCTGGACCACGTGATTGCTCAGCAGCTCAGCCCGAACGGCCAGCCCTTGTTGATGCGGGTCTTGAACGACCAAAAGGAGAGTCAACAAACCGCGGTCTCTTACAGCGCGTCCGAGACGGTGTTCCAGGGCACGGATCGAGCGAGCGCATTCGCCAAGCTGACGGGGTTGTTCCAGCCGGGAGGAATGCTCTCGCCGGACAGTTACCAGGCGGCTCGCGGCAAGAGCATCATCGACCTCGTTCGGCACGATCTCGAGTCACTCGAACGAGTCGATATGAGCCGCGCGGACAAGCAAAAGCTCGAAGCATGGAAGCAGCTGTTGCACGAGACTACGAACGTGATCGTCTCTGCGCAATGCACCTCGGATGTCGCCACACGGCTCGGCGCAACGCCTGAAAACGTCGCTTCGACCAACAAAAACGGGAGCGACTCGGTAACGGCCAAGGTCAGCGACAGTTTGGATCGCGCTGACGTCTACAGCAGCATCGCGGTGCTGAGCGCCGTCTGCAACGTGAACCCCGTGATCTTTCTCAAATACCCGCAAGACTACGTGTTCGCAGGGATCGGCGTGAACGTCGACTCCGAGTCGCTCGCGAATCGCACGGGCAACGCCAACAGCGACGGCCCTTGTGTCGACGATGCCATCGCGCTCCTGCTCAAGATCGACACCTTCTACGCCCAGAAGTTCGCCAAGCTCGTCGGCATGCTCGACGACGTATCCGAGGGGGATGGGCTGACCGTGCTCGACAACACCGCCGCGGTTTGGCTCCAGGAATTTTCGGACGGTGCCGCCATGAACCTCAACAATCTGCCGATCATTCAGGCGGGCAGTTGTGCGGGACACTTCAAGACGGGCTGGGCCGTGAACGTCGAGGACGGCTCGGCGACTCTTTCGAATGGCAACAGTGAGTCCGCGTGCACGCCCAACACCACGAACACCATCAGCGGCATCTCGCAGTCGACGGGCACGGACGCGAAGCTCGCCAACGCGCCGATCAACAAATATTACTGCAACCTGATGAACGCCATGGGCGTGAAGGCGGGCAAGGACGGCTTCCCCGCGCAGGGCGGTTCGGAAGAAGTGCGCTGCTTCGGTATGTACGATCGAACGGAAGACTTCATCGGTGGCGGCACGAACCCCCCCAAGATCAACTCCCCAGGAGGTTTCGACGCCCTCGAGGCGTGAGCTCAGCCGCCCAAACCGCGAGGCACTTTCGTCGTTACTCACCGTTTCAATCTTTCGGCAAATCCGAGTACACAGGAGCGCTCACATGCGCCCGTTGCTCGGCTCCTTGCCCGTCGCGCTGATCGCGCTATTTGCGCGCGCGGTGGCGGCTGAGGAACCCTCAGTCGGCGAGTCGGCTGCGTTGAACTGGCAGCGGCTCGCAGGCGCTGAGTCCTGCCCGAGCGAAGCCGAAGTCACGCAAGCAATCGAGCAACGCCTCGGACACGCTGCGCTCGTCCCCAAGGCGCAGGCGACGTTGCTCATCGAGGCCAGGCTCGAAGGCGTCTCCAGCGGTGGTTTTCGCGTTGAAATCGCGCTGATTCGCGGTGACGCCGTGGAGGGGCGGCGCGAGCTCGACAGTGAAGAACCGTCCTGCCAGAGCGTCGCAGAGACCGCGGCGCTGGTCATTGCGCTGACCATCGATCCGGAAGCGTCTCTCGAGCCGCTCGCGATCCGCACGGCCGAGCCGGCGCCGCCAAAACCCGTTCCGCCCGCGCCGCCGCGGGCAACTCCAAGTGATGCGCCAGCGCCGGCCAAGTCGCCTGTGACGCGCGCTCCTTGGCAAGCGGACCTCGAGCTGGGCGGCGGTATCGCTCTTGGCACGATTCCCGAAGTTGCGCCTGGGATGTTCTTGCGCGGGCGCGCCTTGCCCCCAAAGCTGCCGCTCGGGATCGAGTTAGAGGGTGCCTATTTTCCGGCGCAGCAGGTCGAAGCAGCGCCGGGAAAGGGCTCTGATTTCCGAACCTTCTACGTTGGAACGGGCGTTTGCAGTCGGCCGAAACGGGCGAGCCGTTTTGGGGCGTCCGCGTGTGGCGGCGCGCAGGTCGGCGCGATCTCCGGCCAAGGCTACGGATTCCAGAGCACGACCACATTTGGCGCGTTGACGGTCGCGCTCGCAGCGCGCGGCGCGCTTTGGTATCGGTTCGTGACACCGTTCGCGCTCGTTTTGGGATCGACCGTCGCGGTTCCGCTGAAGCGCGACTACTTCGAGACGGAAACGGCGGATGGCACCCAGCCATTGTTTCGCATGTCTGCCGTTGGCCTGGGCTTCAACCTCGGTGTGGTTTTGGAGCTCTGATTGATAACTTTGGACCCGGCCGTCCAATACTCCTCTTGAACGTTTCACGCCCCGGTCTTGCTCCACTCCAAGCTCGATTTCGACCGTGTTTTTGCCGACACGCGCCCGTTCGTCTGGCGCGTGCTGGGCCGGCTCGGCGTGGCACGCGCGGACATTGCCGATGTTTGCCAAGAGGTATTTCTCATCGTTCACCGGCGACTCGAAGACTATGACGGTCGCCCGCTGCGCGCCTGGTGCTACGGCATCTGCGTGCGCGTCGCTGCGGACTATCGCAAGCGCGCGCACCGGCGGCACGAGAAGATCGGCGAAGCGCCGGCCGAACCGCGTACCGCGGCGGAGCAAGAGCGCGCGCTCGAACTCGGCCGAGCGCGCGCGCGGCTGGAGCAAGTGCTGGCTCAGCTCGATCAGAGCAAACGCGAGGTATTCGTGCTGTACGAACTCGAAGAGCTGACGATGAGCGAGGTCGCACAGATCGTCGGTTGCCCGCTGCAAACAGCCTATTCGCGCCTCCATGCTGCGCGCAAGGACGTGCGCGCGGCGTTCGGCGCAGCGCCCGAGTCGGGGGAGGGATCATGACCTTCGAGCAAGATCCGCCTCGCCTGCGCACGCTGACGGGCGAGCTTCCGCGCGAGCTCTCACTCGTGCTCGGCGATACGCACGCGGACGACGCCACTGTCGCCGAACTCGTTGCGCTCGAACAGCGAGTCAACCGGGCATTGCGCGAAAGCGAGCTCGCTCGTTCGCGCGTGCGCTCGGCGCGACCTCCCGCGAAGCGCGGCCGGATTGCGGCGGTCGTGTTCACGTTCGCGCTGGGCGCGGCCGCGGGGGTCGCCGGCTCGAGCGCCGTCTTTTTCGTACTTTCGCCGAGTTCGCCTGCGCCGCAGGTCACCGCGGCCTCGTCACACAACGCGCCGCAAGCTCGGCATGCAGCGCCAGTCACGCCGACCGAGCCGACGCCCGCACCGGAGTTGCCAGTGGATGATCCAACGCAGCCCGCTCCAGCAACGCGGGAATCAGCGCGCGCACCAACGAAGAATCCCGTCGCTGAGCCGTCGACCGAGCCATCGAATCGCCCAGCCCCCGGCTCTCGCGAGGAGTTCGCACTGCTGGCGCGCTCGCAAGCGGCGCTCGCAAGCAATCCTGGCTTGGCGTTGGCTTTGACGAGCGACCACGAGCGAAACTTCCCGAACGGCGCGCTGGTCCAGGAACGCGAGCTGGTCGCCATCGACGCGCTGCTGCGTCTCGGGCGGCGCGCCGAGGCTGTCGGCCGAGCCGCGCGTTTTCATCAGCAGTTTCCGACGTCCGTGCACGGTCGTCGCATCGATGTGCTGCTCGGCAGCGGCGGTTCACCGAACGACGTTCGTCGTTGAGCCCGTGGCGAGCCGTGCGGAATTGCTCGACCGCCGATCGCGTTCTACACCTCAGTCGTGCAGCGGTGGTTTAGACGTGGCCTGTGGTTGCTAGTGGTGTGCGGGATTGCGCTGGGGGCGGACGTGCTCTTCCTCGAGCCGTCGCGCTTGGTGGTCAATCGCCAAGAGCTGCGATTGCCGAACTGGCCGAGCGAGCTGTCCGGTATGCGCGTCGCATTCCTCTCGGACTTACACGTCGGCTCGCCGCATTGGGGCATCGAACGGCTGCATGAACTCGTGCAAACCGTCAACGCGGAGCAGCCCGATCTGATTTTGCTCGGCGGTGACTACCTGATCAACGGCGTCTGGTTCGGCAACCATGTCGAGGCGGAGCCGATCGCGCTCGAACTCGGTCAGCTGCATGCACCGCTCGGCGTCTTCGCCGTGCTCGGCAATCATGATTGGTGGAACGACGGCCCCAAAGTGCGCGCTGCCTTCGAAGCCCACGGCATCACCGTGCTCGACGATGAAGTGCGACGCATTCACTCCAAGGGCAAGAGCGTGTGCCTGCTCGGTGTGCGCGACGAGACCGAGCGCGTGCGCTCCGCGCGCAAAGAGCTCGAACTCGCGCTCCCCGACATGCCGCTGCTCGTGCTGATGCACGAACCCGATCTCTTCGCCGATCTGGACGAACGCGCCACGCTCACTCTGGCCGGCCACACCCACGGCGGCCAAGTCGATTTGCCCTTCTTCGGCCGGCGCGTCGTGCCCTCTCGTTTCGGCGCGCGCTTCGCCGCAGGGCACATCGTCGAAAATGACCGCCATTTGTTCGTCACCACCGGTGTCGGCACCAGCATCATCCCGGTGCGCTTCCGCGTGCCGCCGGAGATCGCGCTGCTCACGCTGCGCTGAGCGTGCTCTCGATTCGCGCGAGCTTCGGCTTCTTTTTTGGGGGTTCAACACGCCCCAGCCGCGCGCCGGGGCCTCACCACCGGGCGACTCGCCTCTCAACGCAAGCTGCGCGCCTCTTGCCGAATCCAACTGCGAAACGCGGCGATCTCCGCGCGCTTGAAGTTCTCGCGCGGGCCGACCAAGTAGTAAGCGAGGCCGGTAGGCACGGGCGCTACCTTCGGGAAAGGTAGGACGAGACGCCCTGCGCCGAGTTCGTCGAGCGACAGTGAGCGTCGAGCGAGCGCCACGCCCTGGCCGAGGATTGCGGCTTCCACCACCATGCTCGAGTCCGTGAGCTGCGTGTAGCGCAGGCGTTGCGGGAGCCGCTTGCGTTGTGCGGCAAACCAGCGCGGCCAAGCGTCCACGTGGCTGTCTTGCAGCAGGCTGTGGTGTTCGAGATCGGCGGGACTCTTCAACTTGTGGCGGCTCAAGAATGCCGGCGAGCAGACCGCGAGCCAGCTATCGTCCGCGAGTTTCTCTTTGAATAGGTGCGGATAATGTCCGCCGCCGAAGCGAATCGCCAGGTCGATGGGTTCGAGCTCGAAGTCCACCAGGCTGTCGGTTGCGGAGACTCGCACCTCGACTTCGGGCTGCAGGCTGAGGAAGCGACCCAAACGTGGCACCAACCAACGGCTCCCGAACGACGGCAGCGTGCTCAACGCGACGACGGGTCGTTGCGAACGCGCACGCGCACGTAGCCGTTGATGGGCGTGCTCCAAACGCAGGAAGATTTGCCGCAGCTCGGTCGCCCACGCTTGCCCGGCGTCCGTCAGCGCGAGCTTGCGCGGCATGCGCCGGAATAGCGCGGTGCCGAGCTCTGCCTCCAAGCTGCGGATTTGATGGCTGACCGCGGTCTGCGTGACGTGCAAATCGCGAGCGGCTGCGGTGAAGCTGAGTCGCTGCGCGGCGGCATCGAAGACCTGCAGCGCGTGCAGCGAAGGCAAAGGAGGCGCCTTACCCGGGGCGTCGGAATCATGCATGAGATTTTCTCATCTATCATGGAAAAGATGCGCTTTCGCGGCGCTTCTGGGGCCGCTACAGAAAGCGGCATGAAACTCTTTCGATTTCGCTACAGCCCCTACGCGCGCAAAGTGCAACTGCTGCTCGACCTGCTCGGTGCCAAGTACCAGCTGATCGAGCAATCGTACGTCGACCGCAGTGAGCTCGCCGAGTTGACCGGTGGCTACATTCAGGTCCCCGTGCTGCTCACGGACGACGGCCGCGTGATCGTCGAATCACGGGCCATCTGTGAGTACCTGTTGGCGAGCGCTGCAGGGGCGAAGCTCGTGCCTCCTCCGCTCGAAGGGCCGATCTGGGGCTACGCGGATTTCGTCGACGGACCACTCGAAGACGTGTTGTTCCGCATCGCCTCGCCGGAGATCCGCGACGCTTGGCCGACCGCGGCAGAGCGAGGGCTCTACACCTACGTCAAAGAGCGCAAGTTCGGTGCGGGCTGTGTGGATGCATGGCGACGCGATCGTTCTCAGCTGATTGAACGCGCCCAATCCTCGTTGGCTCCCACGCTGAAAACGCTCGCTCAACGGCCATTCTTGTTCGGTGACACGCCGACTCTGGCGGACGCCGCGCTGTACGGCAGCTGCGCCATGTTGGAAGAAGCTAGGCCAGAGCTACTCGCGCAAATCAGCCCGGAACTCGTGAGTTACTCGCGCCGTCTCGAAGCGCGCGTTGGTCGCTGATTCGGCGGCCACTCAATTCGAACTTCAGCTCGGTGTGGCCTTCGCCGTTTCGGCTCGCTGAACGCGACGCTTGGGCTTTGCGTCCAGGCCCAACTCGTTGACCAGCGTGGGCGTTGCTGCGAACGCCGCTTCAATCAACGAACGCGCTTGGCGAAGTGCAAGCTCGAGTCCTTGCGTCGCAACGCTCACGGCTTCGCGCAGTTCCAGCGCGCGCGCTTCCGGTAACGGGCGAGGAGCGGCCGCTTCGCGTAGCGAGCGCTCGGAGTTGCGCGCGGCCTCGAGTAGCGGGGGAAGGAACGCGTACTCCGGATCCGCGCA
The DNA here is from genome assembly GCA_035634635.1 of Polyangiaceae bacterium. Taxonomy (GTDB): domain Bacteria; phylum Myxococcota_A; class Polyangia; order Polyangiales; family Polyangiaceae; genus PMG-095. The sequence goes on along the minus strand of DASQCO010000121.1, from coordinate 194,751 downwards.
CAGTCGACGCACGTAGCCGGAGTCGGCGCGGCGCTCGAACTCGTTCCAAAAATTCTGGGCCGAGCTGCCCGGTTTGCGCAAAGTGGCGAAGCGCTGATGCGGGAACAGTGCCTCCACCAAGGGCCCGTTTGCCGAAACATTGGCCACGATTGCGTCGAACACGCCCTCGATGGCGTCCGCCCAGGCGTTCGACAACGCTTCGCGATTCACCTTGCGGGCGCTGGCGAACTCGGGGAGCTCGGCCCCGTCCGCGATGGCCTTCTGCACGTTCTCCAGGTTGGTCGTGACGCGTGCGGTTGCGCTCTCCAGCCAGCTGCGTTCTTCAGTCGGTTCATCGTGCATGGAGTCGAAGCGAGCCTTGGCTGCTGCCAGCCGTTCGACCGTTTGCTGCGCGAACGCGATGAAGTCTTGTGCCTCTTGAATGCTGAAGGAGCTCATGAACCCTCGACCCTAAACACAGCCCGGCGCGAGCGAAAAGCCAAAGCGCCGGTGAGCCGCCATCAGCGTGCGCGCGCGGACAGCCGCTCGGCCCAGGCACCTACGAGGCGTTTTGTCGACTCGTCATGCGTGAGCAGCAGCTCGGTGAGCACCGAGGTGGCGCGCTCGGCTTTGGTCCACGCAGCGCGATGACCGAGCGTATCCGGAGCGGTTCTCGATAGTTCGAGCGCGTCGATCAGCCAGGCGCTCACTTCACGGATGCGATCCAGTTCGTTTGGAAGCGCGCCTTGATTGTCGCGCACGACATACAGCGCTCGGGAGATGCCGAGCAGATCACGGACGGTGTCTCGGGGCAGTGGTTTCGTGCTCACCCGCGTCGGGGTACTGGATTTATGTTCAGTAGTAAATCAATTCCTGCGCTGGGCTGAAAGTCGCGGGCGGCCGCGGAGTTGGGGGGACGTTTGAGCTTTGAGCCGCGGAGCGCGCGTCGCGCCCGCTACCCAAAAAAGATCGGCCACCCGCCGTGATACTTATCGACGGTGGTCGAGAAGTCCGATCCGGCGAGAACCACCGACGCGCGAGACACCGCGAGCGAGGTCGCGAGTCCGAAAGAGTTCGCGCTGATTTGGTTGACGGGAACGCTTGCGGGGACGTCACTCGAGTTGCCGTGGGCTCGTGGCGAAGCGTTGCCAATCGGTCGGGACGCCGAGTGCGCGATTCACTTGGCCAACACCGATGTCTCGCGCCAGCACGCGACGTTGCAGCGCAGCGCCGCAGAGCCAGGCGTTTTCATCGCGGACCAAGACAGCCGCAATGGCACGCGCGTCAACGGCAAAAAGGTGCGGCGCGCGCGCCTGCGCGAAAACGACGTGTTGCGCGTGGGTGGCTGCGTCTTTGCGGTCAGCGAATCAGGCGCGCAAGCGTTCTCGGAAGTGGCGCCGGGCTTGCTCGGCGGCGCGGCGCTGGCGCGCGCGCTCGCACCGCTGGCGCGCGCTGCACACAGTGATTTGCCGATCGTGCTCGAAGGTGAAACGGGCACCGGCAAAGAAGTGGTCGCGCGCGCGATCCACACGCTGAGCGGGCGCAGCGGAAAGCTCGTGGCCATCAACTGCGCCGCGTTGCCCGAAGGGCTCGCTGAAGCCGAGCTGTTCGGTTATCGCCGAGGCGCGTTTACCGGAGCCGAGCGCGCGAGCCCCGGGTTTTTCCGCAGTGCCGAAGGCGGCACGCTGCTGCTCGACGAGGTGTCGGATTTGCCGCTGGCGTTGCAGGCCAAATTGTTGCGCGCGCTCGAACAGCGCGCGGTGCAGCCGTTGGGCGAAGCCGTGCCCGTGCCGATCGACGTGCGCGTGGTCGTTGCCGGGCAGAGTTCGCTGTTCGAGGCCGTGAAGCGACAGGAATTCCGCGCTGATCTCTTGGCGCGCTTGAACGGCGTCACGCTGTATTTACCGCCGCTGCGCGAGCGACGAGCTGACGTGGCCTTGCTCTTCACGCACTTCCTACGCGAGCTCCGCCCCGACGACAGCCCCGAGCTCGAGCCGGAGTTCGTCGAGCGCTTGGTCTTGCACGATTGGCCGTTCAACGTGCGCGAGGTGTTGCAGCTCGCGCGGCGGCTCGCGGTGTTGCAAGGCGCCGAGAGCGTGCTGCGCGTCCAGCATTTGCCGCGGGAAATGCGGCTCGCCAGCGCCGTCTCGGAGCCGGCACATGCAGCTCCTGGAGTTTCGGTGGCTGCGCTAGCTACGGTGAATTCGCCGCAGGCACCGGTTGCGCTCGAGCTTGCGAGTTTATTGGCTGCGCTGCAGGCGAATGGTGGCAATGTGACGCGCGCGGCGGCGCAATTGGGCGTGACTCGGCAGCGTGCGTATCGGTTGCTCGAGGAGCAAGCGGTGGATCTTGCGACGCTGTCGGGGCAGCGTCGTCCGAAGCGGTAGCGATGGGGGGTGCCCCGTGCGGAGCACGTCGTGGATCGGCGGTCGTCCTCGCTTCGCTGCGGGCGACCGGCTGCCCAAGCGCTGGCCTTCGGCCAGCGCGGTGCGCCAACGACTGTGCGCGGCGTGGTGCGGGCGCGAGCACGCTCGACGTCGGGAGCATCGTGCTGCGGCGCAATCAGATCACGGCTGAGTTTCTCGCATACTTGGCGGAGCTCGACGAGCGGCAGCTGTTTCTCGATCTCGGCTACTCGTCCCTGTTCGAGTATTGCGTAGAGAAGCTGAAGTTGTGTGAGTCGACGGCAGGGCGACACATCGCGGCTGCGCGCGTATGTCGCAACTTTCCGGAGGTGTTCGCAATGGTCGAGAGCGGCGCGTTGCACGCTTCGGCGCTCAGTTCGCTCAAGAAGTACCTGACAGCCGAGAACGCTGCAGAGCTGTTCAAGCTGTGCGTGCATCAGAGTGCGAGGAAGGTGGAAGCGTTGCTCGCTGTCCGATTCCCACAACCGGATGTGCGCGATTTGGTGCGTCGTTTGCCGAATCCGGTAGCGCCCACGCTCAACGTCGGGAGTGCCGCAGAGTCCACGGCATCAGCGAAAGTGCTGGCCGAGTCTTCGTCATGCGAGCCACCACAGGCACCAGCGACACCGAAGCCGAGCCGAATTGAACCGCTGTCGGCAGAGCGCTTTGGCGTGCATTTCACGGCCGATGGCGAGTTTTTCGCGTTGCTCGAGCGGGTGCGGGGGCTTGCGGGGCATCGGCTGCCCAGCGGCGACTTGATGACGCTGCTCAAGCGTGGGCTGGAGCCGTACGAGCGTGAGCTCGAGAAGGAGCGCTTTGCGCTCGGGCGAAAGTCTCGCCGTCCTAAGCTGCGGGCGCCCGCTGCAAAACCGAGCCATCGACTCAAACGGGAAGCGGAACTACCCGGCCGGCGTAGCTCGCGCGGTGTTTCTACGATGGCAAACAGTGCAGCTACGTCTCGCCGGATGGCGACGGTGTAGCGCGCGACGGTGCCTCGAACTCGATCACATCGAGCCATTGGCAGCGGGCGGCGAAGACACGGTTGAGAACCTGCGATTGCTCTGTCGATCGCACAATCAGCACTATGCGCGGCAGTGCTTTGGCGGAGTTCGCATTGCTTCGGCAATTCAGGCGTCCCGTTGGCGACGGGGAGCGCATCGCGATGAGTAGCTGAGAGGCACTCCAAACCGTGGACGTCCGTGGACGTCCGCGCGTTGCTGCGGAGTACGGCTGAAGCACCTCTCTCTCGGGTGAAGGGCTTAGTTTTAGCTCGATCGTGCGGTTTTGCCGGGTGGGCACGTGGGTTGCAGTTGGGGGGGAGCGCTTCGTGCACGAATCGCAACTATCGATGAACCCTGTCGCCGTTTGAGGCGAGGAGAATATCTATGCCCGTAGTTCGGAGCGACGCGTGGTTGCGTACGCTGTTGCCTGCAATTCTGATCGTGAGCTTTGCTCGTCACGCGCGGACCCAAGAGGTCGAGGCGGAGTCAGTGCCGACCGAGACTCCGCCGAGCGCGCCCGAACCCGCGCCTGCAGCGCCTACACCGCCGGCACCTGCGCCCGCAAAGGCGGCGCAGCCGAGCGTGACGACTGTTTCGGGGCCACCCACGGTCGCCAAGGAGCAGGGCTGGAACTTCGAATTTCACGGCTATTTGCGGGCTCCGATGATGGTGGGTTTGGGGCACCGCGACAATCCGTTGCCGGGTCAAAGCTCGACCACGTTTCATTCGCCGGTCATTCCTGACGGCCAGTACTTGAGTTGGCAGAGTACGCCGCACAACAAGTCGGATTGGGCCGAGATGTATTTGTCGGTGGGCAACTCGTTCGCGCGCGGTACGGTCTCTTTGCAGGGCTACAACTTCTATCAAGGCTCGTTCAGTGATCCGGTGAAGCAGCTCGGCGTTTCTGACGGCTACGTCGATATCATGCCGGATCTCGGCTACGACAACGTGCGTCTCTCTTTGCGCGCGGGCGCGTTCTCCAACAAGTATGGCTCTGCGGGGCGCTACGACGCGGGGGAGTACGACACGTACGTGTTCGGTCGCGTGCACAACGCCGGCGGCGCGCTGCACCTGGACTACGATCTCGATGAACACAATACGCTGTGGGCCGAGTACGGCTTGGGCGCGAAGAAGCCGGATCCGAGTCACTTCAATAACACGCGCTTCACCATGCTGCAGCACGTGCACGCTGGGTTCAATCACACCAAGGACATGCAATTCAGCGCGCACTACCTGCATTCATGGACTCAAGAAGAAGAGCGAAACATGGACCCTGCCGGCACATCGGTGACCGCGGTGCCCGATGGGAAGATGTGGGTCGCGGGCGCTGATGCGCGCTTCGAGCTCGGGGCCTTCGGCTACTTCTACGGGGCGTATTCGCACATCGGCTTGAATGACGCGCTCACGGTGGGCCGCGCGATCGAGGTGCTACACGCCTCCGGCGGTGGTGAGTTCGGCTTGGGTGCGGTCGACAACTACCTCGGTCTGAGTTGCGTCGGACCGGGCGCCAACACGACTCCGTACTTCAAGATGGGGCAGGCGTGCAGCAAAGGAAATGGCGCCGTCGATACCCTGCTCGCTCAATACGAGTTCAGTCTGACGAACTTCATGCAGCAGTCCTCCGGCGGGCAGCGCTTCTGGGGAGACGGTCCGGACCTGACGCTCAAGTTGTACGGCATGTACAACAAGGTGAAGAGCGACGTGGCCGCCAATGACGGCATCCACAAGCTCAAATTCGGCGCAGATTTGGCCTGGTCAGCCTTGCCTTGGTTGACCGCGGGTCTGCGCTTCGATCGCTTGCAGCCCAATAGTCGCATTCCCGAGCAGTCGTTTGCGATTCTTTCGCCGCGTCTGATGTTCAAGTCGAAGTTCGTGACGCGCGAGGCGATCACGCTCCAATACTCGCGCTACATGTACAATCAGCGGACGTGCGCCAGCGCGCACACCATGGCCGGCGTCGAGACGGGCAGTCCCGCGGACAACACGTACACCCCGGGCCAGGAGTACTGCGTGCAGCCGCCGTCCTCACCTGTGCCGCCGGATGGATTCGGGGCGACCTATGAAACGCTGACCAATCAACGCGCCGCACCCACGACGCGCCCGGATCTGAATGTGTTCAAGATCGAGGCCACCATGTGGTGGTGAGTCTCTCACGAATGTTTGAGGCTGGTGTCGCGTTCGAGGCACGCAACGACGGGTTCGAACGCGACGCGCCCGGCCTCACTCAAGCGCATGAGTGCGCGGTGGGCCTCGATCATCGTGTGTTGCAATTCCGCCGCCGAGGGGGAGGGGGTGTGGACGGGATCGGCGCTCGCTTCGAGCGGCGTTTGCTCGGCGGGGAGCAGATCGAAGGTTTGGTCGAAGCCCATGCTGCGCAGCACGACATCGATGTCCTCGTTGCTCGAGATGATCACGCTGTTGGGCGCACCCGATTCACGCACTTGCTCGTTGGCTCGCGCCATCAAACCCAAGTTCGTACTATCGAGCGACTCGGCCGCCGTCAGGTCGAACACCAACCCAGAGACGTGGTCGTCGACCAACAAGTGCTGCAGAAATTGCTGCAGACCTGGCGCGAGCGTGTAGTTGACCGTGCCAAAATAGCGAAGCACGTGGACGCCTTGTTGGGCAGCATGCGTAACGTGGCCTAGGGACATGGCTTTTCCTCCCGTTGTAGCAACAGTAGCGCAATGTCGTCGCTGAGCGGTGTGCGCTCGCTCAGACCCAGAGCCCTCACCAGCTGGCTCATCGAATAAGCCTCAGCGAGCAATTGACCGAGCTGTTCGCGGCGCACGCGATTCGTGCGCTTCGGCGGCAGTTCGAACACTCCGTCGGACGCGAGCAAGAGGCGACCGCCCGGGTTCAAACGTGCCTCACCCGCGCCGAACGTCCCGTTGCCGGGTAGATTGAGCGGTCGACCAGCGCATTCCAGCTCGATAGCTTCGCCGCCGTTCGACAGGAACGGAAACGGAAACGCGCCGGCATTCCCGTACACAATCTGCCCGACTTCCAAATCGACCACGGCATAGAAGAACGTCACGTGCTTCGGAATCGATAGCGATTTTAGATCCGCGTCCAAGCCGGACAGCAGTTGTTGCGGATGCAGGATGGTTTCGTCGCCGCGCGTGCGCAGGGCTTCGCGGTATTTCCCAACCAGGGTGGTCAGAATCGCAGTGACGAAGGCGGAGGCCGCACCGTGGCCGGCGACATCCGCCAAGTACACGCCTGCGAAGCGCTCGTTCAGCGCGAAGTAATCGAGGAAGTCTCCGCTCAGTAGCTGAGAGGGATAAAGGCGTCGCTCGCAGCGGAATGCTCCGAGTCGCAGGCCATCTTCCGGGAGCAATTCGAATTGTAGCTGTCGCGCGCTTCGTTCGTCGCGCCGCAGTTCGTCCAGCGCTTCGGTGAGGCGCTGGTTCGTGCTGCGCAGACTTTCACTGTACGTGCGGTTTTGGCGCAGAAGCGCCGAACGCTCGACGCCGCGCCGCACCGCTTGGCGCAGGATTTCGTTGTCCGGGAGCGGCTTGGACACGAAGTCCCAGGCGCCGCGCCGCAACGCCTCGACGGCATCGGCCATCGTGCCCTGACCGGACACGACAATCACCGGAGTCTCCGGGTAGTCGACCACGAGCTTGCTCAGAACGTCGAGTCCGTCCATCTCGGGCATCCGCAAATCGAGCAGCACGACGCCCGGCCTTCGCTCGCTACACAGTGCAAGCCCTGCAGCTCCGCTTTCCGCTTCCAGTACGGCGGCTCCGGTTCGCTCGAGGACTCGTCGGAAGGCACCGCGGACTCCCGCGTCGTCGTCGATGATCAGCACCGGAGCGTCGTCGTTCATTGATCGACCTCGTAGAATCGCGACGTTCACTCTACCAGTGATCGCCCGCGCGTGCCGCACGCTCAGCTGTCGGAAACCGTCGAAATTCGAGCTGCTTCGGCAAGTCGCCGTTTTAAGGCGACATGATGCATTTGCGTCGCATGGTCACAAACGCATCACACGAATGCCTCGTTTGCGATCAATGTTTCTGGCCGGAGAAGTAGCTGCATTCAGCTTGCGACCCGCTCCGGGCCTGGGCTTTGCACGCCGCGAACACACGCTGTGCGCCTGACCAGTCGCCCAGATCCTGGAGGCCGGCAGCGAGCAGGATGTACGGCTCAGCGTCATTGCCGTTGGCGGCGAGTGCTTGCCGAGCAGCTTCCACGCCCGCCCGGATCCGGCCTGCCTGGAGCAGCGAGCGGGCGGAGAGTAGCAGCGCATGCGCTGATTCTCGAGCGGCGTTGTCGTCGTCGATCGACGTTGCCACGGAAGCGCTGCCAATCGGTTGTGCGACCGGAGACTTTTCGGGGAGTGGTTCTTGCGCGCGAGGGATCGCCGCCGCGGCAATGCTCATTCGCGGCGGAACCGAGCCCGAGCGAGGGTGAATCGCGCGCGGAGGATGCCGCCCCACGGCGAGCAGCAAGAGCGCGGCGCTGGCACAGAGCGTTGCGGCCACCGCTTTGCGCAGGCGCTTCCGGCGGGCTTCAAAGGCGGCGTCGAGCGGGGTCGGTTGGTTCTCGACTCGATTGAGAAGGAGGAAGGGCTCGTCCGTGTCTCCCGTGTCCAACACCGTGGGAGTGATCGAACTGAACGGGCGTTCTTCGCCAAGTTCCGGCTCGTGGAGCTGCGTTTCGGCTTCGTTGAAAAAGCATTCCTCGTCGTGCGCGAAGCCGCCTTCGTTCACCGCGTCACTGTCGTTTGCAGCCACTGTCGTCTCTCCGTTCACTGCACGGTCAGGGTGGCGCTGCCGGTTTGGGTGCCGCGAACGGCGCTGATCGTGACGCTGCCGGGCGTGAGTGCCGTCGCGATGCCACGCGAGCCGTTGGCATTGCTGATGCTCGCGATGGCCGGCGTCGTCGATAGCCAGGTCACATAGTTGCTGACATCGAGCGTGGTCGAATCCGAGAGCATTCCGAGCGCAGTGAAAGCTTGCGTCGTGTGGTTGGCGATGGTCGCGGTCCCGGGTGACACCGTGATCGAGCTTAAGGTGGCCGAAGAAACGACCACTGCATCATTGCCCACTACACCTTGATAGGTCGCACTGATGTTGGCTTTGCCGGCGCTCAGCGGCGTGAGCAATCCGCGGCTTCCGCCAGCGTTCGACACTGCGGCCACCTCCTGTGCGCTCGACGCCCAGGTGACCTGCGCCGTCAGATCTCGTGTGGTGTTGTCGCTGTACAGCCCGGTCGCGGTGAGGTTGGTATTGAAGCCGACGAGCACGGTGGGCGAAAACGGCGTGATCTGGATCGCCGTCAACGTCGCTTGAGTCACTGTGAGCAAGGTCGAGCCCGTGGTTCCAGCGAAGGTAGCGCTGATGGTCGTGCTGCCCTCAGCAAGCGCCTGGGCTTGCCCTTTCGAGCCATTGGCGGTGCTGATCGCCGCGACCGTGGGCGTCGATGAAGTCCACGTGGCCTGCCCCGTGACGTTTTGCGTGCTGTTGTCGCTGTAGATGGCCGTCGCCGCGAACGACACTGCGGTGCCGACACTCACACTTGGCTGAACTGGGGTGACCTGGATCTCGACCACGGTCGCCGCGCTGACCGTCAGCGCGGTCGAACCCGTCACGCCATCGTACGTCGCGGAAATCGTCGCGCTTCCAACCGCAAGTCCAGTCGCGGTTCCGCGCATACCGCCGGCAGTCGAGACTTGTGCGATGGCCGGAGCGGACGAGACCCACGTGGCCTGCCCAGTGACGACTTGTTGCGTGTTGTCACTGAAGATTGCGGTTGCGACCAGCTGTTGTCTGCCGTTCACCAGGACTTTGGGGTTGATTGGCGTGACCTGAACTTCGGTCAGCGTCGCGTTGCTGACGGTGAGCGTGGTGCTGCCGGTTTGCCCTTGATACACGGCAGAGATCGTCGTCGAACCAACGGCGAGCGCGGTTCCTGTCACTCCGCCACCACCGGGACCGCCCTGCGCGCGCATCACAGAGGCGGTGGCTGGATTCGAGCTAGACCAGGTGGCCTGCTGGGTGACGTCCCGTTGCGTGTTGTTCGATAGGATGGCAGTTGCCGTGTAGCGCACGGTTTGTCCGACGCGCACCGAGGACGCGATCGGGCTAACCGCGATTTGCGTGATTGTCGGTGCCGCGACCGTCACGGTGGTCGTCCCCGAGATGCCGGAGAGAGTTGCAGTGATGGTGGCTGTGCCGGCGGCGACGCCCGTGACTTGACCTTGCGAGCCGCTGGCGTTGCTCACCGTGGCCACCGTTGCAGCACTCGAACTCCAAACCGCGGTCGTGGTGACGACCACGCTGCTGTTGTCGCTGTACATCGCGGTCGCGATCAATGCCTGGCTCGTGCCCGCGGGCACGCTGGGATTGGCGGGGGTCACGGTCAGTGAAACCAGTTTGGCTGCGGTCACGGTCAACGCCGTCGTGCCGCTGATTGTGCCGAGGGTCGCGCGTGCTTTGGTGGCCCCGACGCTACTGGCGGTGACCAAGCCTGGGTTGGTCTGCGCGTTGCTGATCGTTGCGACCTTCGAGTCGTCGATCGACCAGGTGACGCTGCTGCTGATGTCCACGACCGTGGCGTCCGAGTACGTTCCCGTGGCGACCAGCGCGACCGTCGTTCCGAGCGGCAACGTCGGATTTTCTGGGCTGATCGCGATCGAGACTAGGTTGGCGGCGGTCACGGTCACGCTCGCCGTCCCACTCACATTGTCGAGCGTTGCCGTGATGGTCGCGGTCCCCGCTGACAAGCCGGCGATCGTACCCGCTGCACCCGCCGCGTTCGAAACCTGGACCAATGACGCATTGCTCGTCGACCAAGTGACGCTCGCCGTGAGGTCGACCGTGGTGTTGTCGGAATAGGTGCCGGTGGCGACCAACTTTGCACTGCCGTTAATGGCAAGCTTGCTGGTTGGTGGCGTCACCTGGATTGCGCTCAAGGTGGCGCTCGTCACGGTCAACACGGTCGTGCCAGTGACGCCGGCGACGGTCGCAGAAATCGTGGTCGCGCCAGGGGCGAGGGAGGTCGCTTGGTGCGTCGTGGCATCGAGAGCTGCGACCGCGCTATCGCTCGACGCCCAGACCGCACCGCTCGAGACGTCCGAAACCGAACCGTCCGAGAATGTGCCGGTCGCGATGAACGCCACTTTGACGCCGACGGCGACGCCGGGGTTGGTCGGAGTGAGTGCAATCGAAGACAGCTTAGCGCTGGTGACGGTCAGAGCGGCAGTTCCGCTGACTGCGCCGACGCTCGCGCGAATCGTCGTCATTCCCGCGGCGACTCCGCGGGCGACTCCGCTGCTGGCAACGATGGCGATCGCGGGACTCGAAGAACTCCAGGTCGCCGTGGCGGTGACGTCTTGTGTGGTCGCGTCACTCAGCGTGACCACAGCGTGAAACGGAATGGTACCGGAGATCCCCGTCGTCGCCGTGGTCGGCGTGACCGTCAACGATTGCACGGTTGCGTTCGGCACCGTGACCTTCGCGCTCGCGCTTTGACCGGCGAGCGTCGCCGTGACCGTCGCTGTGCCGGGCGAAACACCGCTCACGACACCCTGGCTCACTTTGACCTCGGGTCCGCTGCTCGCCCATGCGGCGCTCGCAGTGACATCTTGCGTGGTCTTGTCGGCATAGGTTGCGGTCGCGCGCAGCGCGAGTTGCGTACCCACGGCAACGCTGGCGACCGGCGGAGTTAACGCAATCGAAACGAGCGGCGCAGTGGGTGTCGACCCCGCTGCGCCCGCGCTGCCCAGCGCGCCACCTGCGCCACCCAGCGCGCCGCCCGCGCTGCCACCTCGGCCCGCGGTTGCCTGGCCGGCAACCCCGAAAAGGCCCGAGAAACCCGCGCTGATAAAACCTGCGCTACCTCCCGACGCGACTCGGCCGCCGTCGAGCTCGCTCGCGCTTCCGCAACCAACGGCGATTAGCAGCGTGAGTAACAGGAGACCTGCCCAGGTTCGCTTGAGAGTCGACATCTGTCCGGCTCTGTGTGCCGAGCTCGAGCAAAGCGATCACGATCGAAACTCGAAAATCGAACTTCGCGAGTTCTCAGAAAAATCGTCACGGCGATGCGCCGGAATTGATCGATTTTCGCGACGACGTGCACAAGCAGCGAAGAATCCTCATCGCGCGCGCTCGAGCTAGTTGCGCGCGCCCCATTTTGCCCCGCTTGCTTGAATTTTGCCCCGTCCGCGTGACTCAATGATGGCCTTTCAAAAACTACCGCTCTCCGCGCTTTCGCTGCTGTTCCTTCTTTCGGCGCAAAACGCCCACGCGCAGGAGATCGCGCCAGCCGCGTCAGCGGACGGTACAGTGTCTGAACCGCCCGTCGAGCAGTCAAAGCAAGCGCGGCGAGAGTCGCTTTTCGAACAGAACTCGAGCTCTGGGAGCACGGGGCTCTTGCACTTGGTTCTGCCCGCGTCCGGCGCTCAGGGCACGCTGCGTTTCAGCTTTCTCGCGGACTGGTTCAGCGGTTCTGACTTCCTGTGTAACGCGAGCACTCCTTGCGGCACCGCAACCCACGCTTCGGAAACGCACCTCGGTTCATCGGTGGCGCTGTCGGTGACGCCGCTGCCCTTCCTCGAAGCGTTCGTGAATCTGCACTCTTTTGCGAACTCGAATGATCAACAGTCGCCTGGCTTGATCCAAGTGCTGAGCAACACGACTCTCGGGGCGAAGGGGTTTACTCCCGAGCCGCTCGCCGGAATTTTCGGTTTGGGTGGGAGCGCCGAGCTACGCTTGCTCAACGGCTCGGGCGGGGTTGGGCCGAGCGGTGCGGGCACGAGTTTTCGGCTGGCCGCGCTGGCGAGCGCCGATTTGAGGGGCATTTCGCAGACACCGTTGCCGCTGCGTTTGACTACGAACGTCGGCTACTTCTTCGATAATTCTGGGCACTTGGTGGAGGACACCGAGCGCTCGCGCGGGCAGCGAATCACGCGCTTCGAGCGCTTCGGGCTGGACGTGAATCGCGTCGATCGCGTCGAGCTCGGCTTGGGAGTCGAAGGCACGCTCCCCTACGTGCACCCATTCGTCGAGTGGAACGTCGGCATCCCGACCAATCGTCAGGGCTACAAATGCACGAAGTCCCTGAGCTACTCGGGCGACCAGTGTCTCGCCAACGCCGAAACGTTCTCGGCTGTTCCGTCCACGCTCACGTTGGGGGCGCGCGGGTTCCCGGTGCTCAAGGGTCTGTCTCTTACCGCCGCGGTCGATATCGGCACCTCGGGCACCTCGAGGTTCATCGAAGAGCTCGCGCCGACGCTCCCCTGGGACCTGTGGTTTGGCTTTGGCTACGCCTTCGACATCGTCGAACCCGAAGCGCGCGTGGTCGTGGTGCAGAAAGAAGCTCCGATCGCGCCGGCCACGCCCAACCGGCGCATTCGCGGACGAGTGCACGAAAAGGGCAAGGAAGACGCCCCGGCGAACGCAATCATTCGTTACTCGGGGCGCTCGTTGACGGCGATGGCGAGCGGCCCGGACGGGCGCTTCGTCTCCGAGCCGCTCGAGCCGGGGACCTACTCGTTCACTGTCGAAGCAGAAGGGTACAAGCCAGGCGAATGCTCGGTCACATTGCCCAATGAGTCCGGTCCTCCGCCGAACGCGGCAACGGCCGCGAGCGCGCCTACTCCGTCTCCGGCGTCTCCGACCCCAGCTCCGTCTCCGACATCAGCACCGTCTCCGACCCCAGTTCCCTCGTCCGCGAGCGAGTTTTCCGATCTCGATTGCGAGCTGGAGGCGCTGCCACGCGCGGGCAATGTGCTTGGACGTGTGACCGACGCCGAAAGTGGTACGCCGATCGCTCAGGCCACCGTCGAACTCCGCGACTCGCTCGGCCGCTCCCTCCAAATCGTCACCGATGAGACCGGTCGATTCCGCTTCGAAAGCGTCCTGCCCGGTTTGGTATCTATCAGCGCGCAAGCCAAGGCTCAGCTGCTCCGCAACGAGAGCTTGACCGTGCGCGCGCGTGAAGACGCGACGGTCGAGCTCGGTCTGCGCAAGCGGCCCAAGACTTCACTCATCGAGGTGACTGCCAAGGAAATCAAGCTCCGGCAACCGGTACATTTCGAAAAGGATTCAGCAGCGATCGCCAGCGACAGCAGCGCGCTGCTCGAGGAAGTGGCAGATGCGCTGGCGCGTACGCCGCGTTCACCACACGTCGAAATCCAAGGCTACATGGACGACTCGGGTGTCCCTGATCGCGACAAGGCCCTGTCCGAGGCTCGCGCGAACGCCGTACTCGAGTGGCTCACCGGCCACGGCATCGAAGCGAGCCGCCTGAGCGCGAAAGGCTACGGCAAGGACCGCCCGCTGTCGCCCAACGTGACTCCACAAGGCCGCGCCAGAAACCGCCGCATTCAGATCATGCTGGGGGAGTGAAGAGGGGGCGCCCCCAAACCCGCATCGCACCTCACAGGCAAGCGTGGTTCCCGACGCGAGAACGGCTCCCTGAGTTTGAACCGCAGAGCCGCAGAGGCCGCAGAGATCTGAAGGACATTTGGGGTTTCGCGCGTGCCGCTAGGGATCGTCCTCGTGCGCCCTCTGCGGTTGGTCCAAATGCTGATCGTTTCGGCGCTAGCCAACGGCATTTGCTCTTAGTCGCCGTAGATCAGTTTTCCACCGTTGAGCTTCTTACGAGGCTCGCTCGAGGTCGCATCGCTAGAGCGGCGATTGCTGGGCTCGAGCTCGAGCGCGCGGGAGACATCCGTGATCGAGTTGTTGGCCTTGACGGAAACGGTCGCCGTGGTCGATACCGGGGCGCGCATGGGCCGGGCCGCTGGCGTAGGATTGCGCGCGACGGGGACCCGCGGTGGCTCCGTGACGACGGAGCCCGTGACCTCCGAGGCGAGTGACGGTTGCGAGTCTGGCGGCGGTGAAGGCTCGCTGGCGCCTTCAGCGGCTGGCACGGGAGTAAGCGAAGCGAGCATGGGATCGCTTGCTGGAGCCGCTGGCGTTTCGGCGCCGGATTCGGCGTCAGGTTGTGCCGGCACGCGCGAGACGCCGAAATACCAGAGCACTCCCGCGCTACACAGCGCGGCCCCGAAGACGCAGGCGATGATCGCCGCAACCCTGAGCCAGGTAATCGAGCGACTGCGTCGGGCACTACGTCGGGTGACGAATTCGCCGTCGCGCGCCGTGAGTGAACCGCTGATCGAATTCGTGATCGCGAGATCCTCGTGCAGCGGGACGGGAGTGAGGGAGATGGCTCCGTCCCAAATCAGCCCGCGCCTGGGGGTGGCGCGTTGGGAGGAGGGCGGCTCCTTGGACTCTCCGTCCAGGTGCTGCGACAGATCGCGATCGTTGCCGCGGCGCAGCGTGACGGGCCCCTCTCCAGTGTAGCCCTCTTGGCAAGCGCGCAGCGCCGAGACGAATTCACGCATGGTCGCGAACCGGTCATCGGGGTTTTTGGCGATGGCGCGCGCCACGACTTGAGCCAAGTCCTCCGGAATGTTCGGCTCCAGATCGGACAGTAGCGGGGGCGTACGGTGCGCCTGGATCGGGGGAATATCGGCCAAGGCGGCGCGCCGGTGGGGTTCGTTGCGCGCTTGCAGATCCTGCTCGAAGAGCAGCAGGCTCGGATGCTTGCCGAGCAGCATCTCGAACATCATCAAGCCTAGGGCGCAGATGTCACTCCGCGGGGTGAGCGAGCAGCCCTGCACTTGCTCCGGGCTCATGTACAGAATGGAGCCCATCACGATGTCCTTGTTGGTCGAGAACCCGATCTCGTTCAACATCTTGGCGATGCCGAAGTCGAGCACCTTCACCCGGTTGTTGCGGGTGAGGTACACGTTGTCGGGCGTCAGATCGCGATGGACGAGTCCGATTTCGTGCGCGGCGTGTACTGCTTCGGCCACGGAGATCGCGAGGTTCAGCACCTCTTCGATCGCGAAGTGTCCGTGAGCCGACAGCGCGGAACGCAGCGAGCGTCCGCGCAGCAGTTCCATCACGATGTAGAACAAACCGTCTTCCGTCACGCCCGCGTCGTGCATCACCACGATGTTCGGGTGATCGAGCTTGCCCAGCGCGCGCGCCTCGGATTTGCCGCGCTCGAGCATCTCGTAGGTCATGCCGCGCGGCGAGTGCACGATCTTGATCGCTACTTCACGACCGGTGAAAATATGCTCGCCGTGATACACCCAGGCCTGTCCACCGCGGCCGATCTGCTCACGGATCTGGTACTTGTCGAGGAAGCGCGAGCCGACGCGCAGCGGCCCGGACTGGTCGCTCGAGCTCGCGTCGGGATCCACGCGCTGCACCGAGCGAATTCGTGAACCACTCGCGTCCGCGCCGCGCTGTGCGCCCTCCGGTAAGGGGCGGACGGCCGAGGCGTCTGCGGCGGTTCGCATCAGATCCATGATCCGCTCCAGCTCTTCACGGAGTTCATCGGCGGATTGGAAGCGATCGCTCGGCGCTTTGCGCAATGCCTTCAAAATGGCTTGATCGAGCTCGGCTGGGATGTGCGCTTTGGCGAACCGAGAGGGCGGCTCCGGCTCCTCGGCGGCGTGCGCGGAGAGCAAAAGCAGCGCGCTCTGAATGTGATCGAACGGACCACGCCCGGCGATGGCGAAGTACAGCACCAACGCTGCCGAGTACAGATCGGCTCGGTGATCGACGCGCCGCGCAAGCGCGCCCTCGGGACTCACGTATCGAAGCGCGCCGACGACCGTACCGGTTGCCGTGGGGACCGCCAAAGGATTCGGACCCATGCCTCGTGCATCCGGGGTGGTGTACGCCACGCCGAAGTCGAGCACCTTCAATAGACGATTCCCTCGCGGCCCATCACACAGGAACAAGTTGTCCGGTTTGACGTCGCGGTGAACGATGCCGATGGCGTGCGCGGCGGCGAGTCCGCGTAGCAGCTGACAGATGTAGCTGAGCGCCTCGAGCGGCGGGAGTTGGCCGCGCGCGGCAAATTCATCGGCCATGGTTTGCCCGCGCAAATACTCCATGACGATGTACGGGCGCTCGTCGAACGTTTGTCCTGTGCCGAGGATTGAGACGATGTTGGCATGGTCGAGCCGCGCGAGCGACTCGGCTTCGAGTCGGATGCGATCGGCGACGCTCGGATCGCGACCGAGGCGAGCATGCTGAATCTTGACCACGCAGGGTGTGGCGAACCTGCGATGTTCAGCGAGAAACACTTCACCCATTCCGCCCGAACCGAGCAGTCGGATTGCGCGATAGGGCTGGCCCGCCAGAGGATCGTCCGCAAATGAAATCGAATCAGAAACGCTTTGTGAAAGCATGGGCTTGATCGAGCTCCCTCGATTACGGTCGTGCAAAGTCAGCGAACACCTTGCGAGCTCACCATGCTCGCAAGCGCGTCCATCGAATCCCTTCCGCGTCACTCAATTCATGCCGCGACTCAGGCGCTCGTGCAACCCTCTCGATTCGAGATGGCAGCACGCTGCGATTGAGTACGTTTTAAGCATGGCGAGTGATGCATTTTGGCGTGCGTCGAGATCTGATGACTGACTCGAACCGAGAGCAGATTGATAATTTGAGAAGCGGATTCGCCACGGACCGACATGTAGTGCGGTGAGTTCCATGGGGCGCGTTCTTGGCCACTCACACCTACCCCGTAGGTAGACGCGTTCTGGCCAAAAATGCCCGCAAATTAGCGCTCTTTGGCTGCCCGGTGATGGAAGCTCACTGGGCCAGGAAACGCTTCAGACGAGCGCTGTCGAACGAGATCGAGACTGCATCGGACTCGAGAGGATTCCGATCGAGCTCTGCCAGAGCCGCTTCATCCACCTCGCCAGACTCGAGAGTCCCGCGCGCCAACCACGCGCCAAAGCCCGAGAAATCAGGCAGGTCGAGGACCAGATGTAGCCGCTCGGGACCACGGTTCAACGCGCCATGCGGCAGGCTGTTGTTGAGCAACCAAATGCGATTGGGTTGCAGGTGCAGGAACCGCCCTTCGACGCAGAGCCGCGCACGTTCGTTGGTGATCAGCGGCACGTGCAGGCGATGGTGTTCGTCCCAGTGCTGCGTGTTGTCGACGTGCGTGAAAATCCGACCGCCTTCCGGGATGCGACCCAGCCAGGCGAGTGTCGGCTTGATCGGGAAAGCGCTGTCCAAGAATTGGAGCAGGCGAGGCAAGCGCGCCAGGTTCGGTTGATTGATGGAATGACCATTCGTCAACTCGCTGCCCGGATAGCTCGCGCGCTGACCGGTGCGCAGCAGCGCGAAGCGAGATTCGACATGCCACTTCCATTGGCTCTCGAGCCACTCGGGCTGCTGCGTGGTTATTTCTTCGATCAGCGGTGCGAGCTCGAACTCGAGTGGCCACCAGGCGAATCGATATGGCTTTTCGACAGCGTGATGACTGCGTTCGTGCGGCCGCTGAAACACGAACCTCAGCGTAGCAAATCGGTTTCGACTGCGATAGCGTTCAGCGCGTCGTAGCGATGCATCGCTCGCGCCCGCCGCGCAGCGCGTGTGGCGTGTGCGGCGTCTGTCGTTCGCGATATTTCTTCGGGAGGATGAATGGACAAGTTGCTGCGCCTTCGCATCGTCTTGCGCGAGACGAACATTGGTGAGTTTTACGACTACGCCTACAGCGTCTCGGATCCACAGGGCACCGGCTACGGCCAATACATGAAGCAGGACGCGCGCTCCCTCGCTCAGGTAGACCTCGAGTCCCGATACAAAAAAGTTGCCGCCCTATTTCGCGAAGCCGAAGTCGTTCCGGTGCGCGATTCGGCCATCGGCTCGCCTTACTCCCCGCTGCTCTTCGTCGATGGCAGTTTGGATTATTTTTCTCGGTTCATCGAGCGTAAATCGCTGGTTCGCTTTTTGGCCGACAGTTCGGGCGGCTCGCAGCTCAACCCTTGGGAGTGGGAGCAGCCACTGACCGAGTTGGAGCACGAGATTCGTAGCATTCACGTCGCCTGTTGTGGATCGCCGGAGCCAGAGAGCACGCGCAATCCGCGTTCGATGCGTGGGCTGGCCGCGCCCGTGCGCGGTGTGTTCGTCTCCGACCCCAGCTCGGGTCCGAAAAGCAGCGATTTTCGGCTGTCTACGCAAATGCCACGACTCGAAGATGGCATGACGCCGAAGATGATTCGGGAGCACTACAACTTTCCCAACGACTACGATTGCGCGGGTCAAACCATTGCTATCATGTCGATCGGTGCGAGCACGTTGCGCGAAGCGCTCCTTTCGGACCTGTCCAAGTTTTGGCAAGCCGACGCCCGAGCGCAGCCGGAGATCGACTTCGTACCAGTCGGACCGCAGTCCAGCGACGTTGCCACGAGTCCGCTCAATCGGCTGGAAGCGAGCATGGGCCCCGCGTGGATCGGCGCGCTCGCTCCGGGCGCGAAGATCGTGGTTTACGAGGTCGCGTCGAACTTGCCCGATCCATGGTTGGCCGTCGTCGAAATGGCCGTCAGTGATCCTCGCGCTCCGAACATTCTGTGCATGACCTGGACGCAATCGGAGGACATGTACTATCGCCAGTTCAACCGCGGTTCGATCGCGCTGGCGCTGGCCAAAGCTGCTGCTTTTGGCATCACCGTGATTGCTGCGTCGGGGGATTGGGGAGTCTACGACGGGCGCCCAGCCGCCGTGTTGGAGAGCGATCCATCCGGCAAGGTCGCGCGCGCTGCTTGGCCTCACGCGACCTTTCCCTCCAGTGAGGAGTTCGTGCTTTCGGTGGGAGGGACGCTCGTCTCGTCGTTGAATCCGCCCACGGAAATCGGCTGGAGTGGGCCGCTTCCTCCCGATCCCGCGCTAGCCAAGGAGCTCCCGTTTCTGTCGCTGGCGAGCAGCGGCGGCTTCAGCGAACGTGTGCCGGTGCCCGAGTGGCAGCGCGCGGTGGTGGTTGGGCTCGACAAGCAACGCAGTTATTCGCGCGGCACGAACCTGCCAGCAGTATTGCCGTACGGCCGCGGCTATCCCGACGTAGCGCTGATGGCCTCTGGACCCGCGCTGTCCGTTGGCGAAGACGATACGGTTTCGGCGATGGGATACCGGCTGTTCGTCGACGGCAATTGGATCGGATATGCCGGCGGAACCAGCATGGCCGCGCCGATCTGGGCAGCGATCATCGCCCTGGCGAATGCACGTCGACATCAACAGGGGCTCGCGCCCCTCGGATTCCTCAATCCGCTGCTCTACTACATCGCTCGTACGTTGCCGGGGGGCAAGCAGGCCGCGCTCCGGGACGTCTCCAGCGGCAACTCAGACATTCAATTTCGCGTGGTCTCCGCGCAAGGCCGCGCCGATCAACATACGCTCGCCGGATATTGTGCAAAGCCGCAGTGGGACCCCATCACCGGGCTCGGCGTTCCCAACGTGCTCAAGCTGACCGAGGCTTTGCTCAATTATCCAGCGAACTTTCGCGAAAAAACGGCGTGACGCGGCATTGGCCGCGCCGGGGGGTTCAGAACCCGGGGTCGCCGCTATTGGAGTCGCGACCGAAGCTGTCGACTTGGAAGGTTCCGTCGTCGTTGGGGGCCGGCGGGAGCACCAAGTAGTGTTTGCCATCGACTCCGTCTTCCATCGTCGAGTAGGTGACACCCGCGGGCACTTTGATTCCGTATTCCTTCAGCACGTCATTGGTGTCCGCCAGCAAGCGAGCTTTGAAGGCGGGCTCACTCCAGGCCCTGGTGATGATTTTGAGCCATGCATCTTTCATTGTTGGGTCCATTGGGTCACCTAATTGGATTCGGGTTGTCGTAAGGTCGTGAAGTTTGCGTCGAGAGGGAGGTTCGGGCTCGTTCGAGTCTGCTCCCGAAAAGCCAGCACGCTCGCTTCGCGGCGTGCCGAATGAAAATCGTCGTCGAGCGCCGGGTCGAAGTAGATGCGCGCGGTTAGGTAGCAAGCAGTGACGATTGCGCGTCGGTCGTTCGCGCTCAGCTTTGCGGTCGTGGTTACGTTCGTGCGCACGTGGTGCGCGTCTCCACCGAGCGCGCTGTGTACGCGCAAACAGCGAGTGGCGTTCACGCCGCTCGGCAAATCCTGCTCGATCGCGCGGATTTCGGCGGGCCCGCGCAGTAACGCGAGGCGTTCCAATGCGTGCGCGTAGCCGACGCAGCCGAGCGGTTCGTCCGCGGCGGCCAGCTGCTCGAACAGCGCGACCCAGGCGGCGGCACGCGGCGGAACGAACGCGCGAACCAGGCCGTGGGCTCGGTAGCCGAGCTCGCTCAAATCACGCAGCGCGAGGTCGTCGTGGCCCGCTTCTTCGAGCATCTTTTGTTGGGCCCAGGTGGCGAGCGGCTCGCGTCCGAGCGCGGCAAAGCGGCGTGCAACGACCGGGAGCAAGCGCCGAGTCGCGTGCGTCGTGTGGTAATAGCCTGCGAGTCGGTAGGCCCACCCGGCGGCGCTCAGTGGCTCGTGAGGCGGTCGATCGGGCTGCGCGTGCGCTGAGGCAGCGGCACTCGATCGCTCGGGAAAGGCTCGACCGGCCGCGACAATCGCCGCTTCGAACAACCAGTGCGTCGTTTCTGCGCAGCCGCTGCCGTTCATTGGCTCGCGGAACGGATCGGCGCCAAGCGCGTGCGGTACGTGTAGGAATGCTCGCGTTGCCGTGGCAACCAGCGTCAGCTCAGGCGTGATTTCGAGCCATTCGAGCATTGAGTTGAGTCGGCTCTGCAAATTCGAGAATTCGACTTGGATTCGAGCTGTCCTGACGTAGAAGTAGAGCACAGGCAGGCGATCCAGGGAAGAGCGAGGAGCGCGAGAGTAGGCGATGCCAGAACACCAACAACAGCTGCAGTACCGGGACTGCGTAGTGATCGGCGGCGGTCCAGCCGGCAGCGCCTTTGCCGGAATTGCCGCAAAACATGCGCCCGAAGCGTCGATCGTCGTCTTGGAGAAGGCGCGCTTCCCGCGCTGGCGCATTGGAGAATCTACTATCCCGGTCGCCAATACCGTGCTCCGTGAGCTCGGCGTGTATGACGAGCTGTACAACGGCGGGGCCATCAAGAAGGTCGGCATCACCTTCGTTTGGGGCGCCGACCGAGTGCCATGGAACGCGGATTACCTGAAAATTGCCGGCGACGGTGAGCAGCTCGGCCCCGATCGGACGATCGACGTGCTCGGCCAAGACCTGAGCTCGTTCAGCGATCGCTTCGAGCCGAGCACGATGCCGTTCGTCGGCTTCAACGTGGAGCGTTCGCGCTTCGATCAGATGTTGCTCGAGCGCGCTCGACAGTTCGGTGTGGAATGTCGAGAAGGCGTCACCGTCACCGAGATTTTGCGCGAGAACGGCGCTGTTTGCGGAGTTCGTTACCGAGACGATCAGGGCGTGGAAGGCACGATCGCGACGAGCTTCGTGCTCGACGCGAGCGGCCTGTCCGCGCTGCTCACTCGTGGCCAGCGCGTGCGCGACCCCGAGATGAACAATTTCGCGGTCTACGGCTACTTCTCCGGCGCCGAGTGGAAGAGCACCCTGTCTGGTTCGCGTGCAGCAACCACGATCTTCATCGGTAGCGTGCCACTCGGTTGGATCTGGTACTTTCCCATCGGCGC
The DNA here is from genome assembly GCA_035634635.1 of Polyangiaceae bacterium. Classification (GTDB taxonomy): domain Bacteria; phylum Myxococcota_A; class Polyangia; order Polyangiales; family Polyangiaceae; genus PMG-095. Next base: position 172,914 of record DASQCO010000121.1, on the reverse strand, counting down.
CGATCTGATGAGCGTCGGCTTCGTGACTCATCGCCGGCATTTTCGCGACGCACTCGCCGGTCGCGATCTGGAGCAGCTGTATCGCGAAGCGCTGGAGAGCTGTCCCGAGATTCGAGACTTGCTTCGCCACGCCACCTTGCGTGACGACATTTTGCCGCAACAGAAGCGGGTTGGTGTCACTCAGGATTGGTCGTCGTGGGCGGAGTCGGCGGTGGGTGAGGGCTGGGCCGCAGCCGGTGACGCTGCTGTGTTCGTCGATCCGATCTTGTCGTCGGGCGTGACTTTGGCGCTGCAGAGCGGGTATCGCGCTGCCTACACCTGGCTCACCGCGCGTCGTCGCCCCGACCTGGATGCGCGACAATTGTGGCAAGCCTATGGCGACTACTTGCGCGGTGAAGCGTTTTCTTTCCTGCAATTGGCGCGCTTTTTCTACGGCAACAATCGCTCTGCCGAGTCTTGGTGGTGGGAAGCGCAGCGCCTCTTACATACGCGCGGTCGCCTCGAGCTGGCGCCGCTCCAAGCATTCACGTTGGCGACTGCAGGCTTTTTCCCGGTACCACGTGCAATCGGTTTGGAGGTCGTCGCCCCGCTGGTCGGAAAGCTGGCCGCGGGTGCTGATTTCAGCCGGATCAACGACGACACGGCCCTGCCCGTGGAGCAAATTGCGTTGACCCAGACGCTGGTTCCGATTGGCGCATTCGAGCTGGCAATGCGCACCGAGCCAAACCCGAAGGGTGACGGATTGCTCGCGATCTACTACGACCTCATCTGTCGTGACGCGGAGCTCGCGCATCGGATCGCTGCGCTGCCGAGTCGCATTCCGCCCGAGCTCGAGCCAGTGGTGCGCTGGATGCAAGCGCCGATCCTCGTGTCCGAACTCGTCGAGCGCGCGGTGACGCTGCTGGTTACGCAGGGCAGGCCCGAGGAACGAGTGCGTCAGGTTTGCTTGGAGCTCGTGCGACGCGCGGTGATCAAAGGCCTCGCGAGGCTCGAGAACCGCCAGCTAGAGCGCTAAGTCCGCTGCGCTCACAATCCGTGTTCGAGCTTCCCCGTCGAAAGGGCCTGTGGTCTACTCCCCGGTCGAAGAACTTCACGTTATCGAAAGCAGGCGACGCTGATGATCGATGAGCAAGCACTCAGGCAGTTCGGCGGGTTGATCGTTCGGTTGCAGGAACGCAAAGACCTGACCAGGGAAGAAGCACGCGACGCCTATCTTCAAATCTGGCGCAATCAGCAGCCGGAGCTGCAACAAGGCGCGTTCATCTCTGCCCTGCGTGCCAAGGGCGAAACCTTGCAAGAAGTGCTGGGTGTTACCGAAAGCCACAACTTGGAGTGGCTCGCGCATTGTGGCGGAGACGTCGCTGCGCCCGAGCCGCATTTGGGCTTTCTCGGCGTCGGCATGGACAGCCTGAAGACGATCAACGTCACGAGCGGAGCGGCGATCGTGCTGGCCGCGGTCGGCGTTTACGTGCACAAAGTCGGTGCACCCGGAATGACCGGCATTACTGGTAGTCACGACGCATTCGCGGTGCTCGGTGTGGACCCGGACGCCAGCGTCGCGAACACGCTGCGCGCCGTGCGCGAAACGCGGCTCGGTTTCTCCTCGGCGGTCGGCCAAGCCGCACGCGGCGCCGGCATGTTTCGCGTGCTCAGCCAGCTACGCTGCGGCACGACCGTGCACATCGCGGGTCCGCTCGGCTTTCACAGCAATGATGAGCGCCGCAAAGTGATCGGCGTGCCTCACCCCGCGCAAATTCCGCTCGTCGCCGAGGTGATGCGCCAGATGGGTTATGAGCGGGGGCTCGTTCCCTGCGGCACATCGCAGGAATTTCCAGATCGCTTCATGGATGAATTCAGCACCCTCGGTACGACGCGCGTGGCCGAGTTGCGAAACGGCGAGATTCGCGAATTCGAATTCAAACCCGAAGACGCCGGACTTCCGCGCGCCAACTACTCGGATGTGGCCACGTCGACGTCGCCAGAGGACAACGTGCTCCGTTTGCTGGCTGTCCTGTCCGGCAAAGGGACGCGCGCTCTGGAAGACCTGGTTTGTCTCAACGCCGGCTTTGGCCTGCTGTTCATGGAAAAGGTCAATGACGTACGAGACGGCATCGAAGCCGCTCGCAAGGCCGTTCGAAGCGGCGCCGCCGTGGAGCAACTGAAGGCGACCATCCGCGTTCAAAACCAAGATCCCGCAGCGGGTCTGCAACAGCTCGAGCGCCTCTTGGCTCGCGTCTGAGCGCCCAGCACGCGCAGCCGGTTGAGAGAGGGACTAACCGCCGAGCCGCATAGTCCGCAGAGATCTGAGGGAGAGGAGGTAGGGTTGCTCATCGCGGATGTTCACGACGTAGGTACGTCTTGCATCGACGAGCACTGAGAACCCTAAAAACTCCCTCAGATCTCTGCGTCCTCCGCGGCTCGGCGGTTCAAACTCAGGGAGCGTTCTAAGTTGCTCTTGGGCAAACGACTCCGTTGCGAACGTGCACCGTCGGGGTCGCGCTGCGGCGGGAACAGCGCGCAGCATCGCACCTCGCAGCGCGCCGCGTTTCCCGTCGCTTGGTGGTTCGAGAGGGACTAACCGCCGAGCCGCAGAGTCCGCAGAGATCTGAGGGAGAGGAGGTAGGGTTGCTTAGTGCGGATGTTCACGACGTAGGTACGTCTTGCATCGACGAGCACTGAGAACCCTAAAAACTCCCTCAGATCTCTGCGTCCTCTGCGGCTCGGCGGTTCAAACTCAGGGAGCGTTCTAAGTTGCTCTTGGGTAAACGACTCCGTTGCGAACGGGCACCGTCGGGGTCGCGCTGCGGCGGGAACAGCGCGTGCTTCGAGGTGCGATGCTGGATCGTGGGCGCCCCAATCTTCGGCCCGTTTGTGAGGCGGAAGTGAGCTCGCCGGGGGCGGGCGGGGAGCGCGTCTCAGCTCTCCGAGTCGGTCAGCGAGTGAGCGAGTCGGAAACCGACGAAGAAGTACACGTGGTTCGGTTCGAACCAGAAGCGATCGGCGCAGCGGGCGCTGACTCGACCGCCGTACCAAGCGCCACCACGCACGACGCGCAGCGGGGACGACGAGTTTGCGCCGAGGTTCGACGCGGTCTCGGTCCAATCACGCATGTTGCCGGCCATGCCGCGCACGCCATACACCGACTCATCGTGGGGAAAGGCCTCGACCGGGGCAATGCGCGGACCATCTTTGGTCGATTCGCGAATGTTGCACAGGCTGGCGTCGAAGCGATTGCCCCACGGAAACCAGCGACCATCCACACCGCGGGCGGCTTTTTCCCACTCTCGCGCCGTGGGTAGCCGGTACGTTCGCTGATCTTTCGCGGAGCGCCACTCTGCGTACGCGACCGCGTCGTACCAACTGATGCTCGACACGGGCGCATCGAGCTCGGCAACATTTTCCGGCAAATGCGGCTCGAATTCGAAACCGCGCTCGGCGTCGTGTAGCGCGTAGCTGCCGCCGTCCGGCGCACGCCGGGGCGCGCGTTGCACGGCCAGCGCGAGGTCCGTCTGCGCGAGGTCATTCAAGAACTCGAGGTATTCCCGAACCGTGACCGGGTGACGAGCGATCGCAAAGGCGCCGACCTCTGGCTCATTGCGAGGCAAGCTCCAGCCTTCGCTGTCTCCGCCTTCGATGAACGGTCCGCCCGGAACCTGACAAAAACCGGGTGCAATTTCAGCCGTGCGACGGAGCCGGAGTGTTCCTGCCCAATCTCGGTTGCGCGAGATATACACCGGGTAGACGAGCGGCGCGTAGCCGGCGAGCTCGACGTGAACGACGTAGCTGCCCGGGCCGAGCGTCAGCTGTTGAAGGGGTGTCGAGCCCGTCTGTAGCGGGGTGCCGGGTTGAAGGAGCAAGTTTTGCTCTTCGAGCTTGTAGACTCGAACGACGGCCCCTGCCGGCTCGGTGACGAGCGAAAGGGTGCCGTCACCGGATAGACGCTTACTGTAGCGACCATCGTGATAGCGACGCACGAGCCTCGAGTAAAAGCCTACCTGGTCCGGCTGTGCCAAGCTTTCGGCTTCGAGCAGGCGGTCCCAATAATAATCTGCGAGTAGCTGGCGAGCCGCCGTGTTCTCGCGCTCGAAACCGAGCGCTTCTGTCAAAACGCCGACAACGTCCGTGCTCAGATCGATCAGCTGACGGCGCCCAGTGCGCACGGCTTGATCTGCGTCGTACAGATCACGCTTCTCGTCCACGCTCTGCCAGCTTTTGAAGCTGCTCTCGAGCTCGCGGCCCTTTTGCTCGAGATCCGCGACCACTTTGCGCTGCAGCTGATACACGCGCAGCAGCTCACGCGCTTCAGCGACTTTTTCTTCGGCCAGGGTGTGACGGCGAACGCGGTCCGTCTCCGTCTCGAGCCAGGCCTGCACGGCGCGGTACAGCTCGCGCACGTGCGATTGGCGGTCCTCAGGAAGCTTGGCCAGCGCCTTCAAACAGGCTTCCTCGAGCTCCAGCGGAATGCTTCGGTCGGGGGCCACGCTGCGCAGTGGAGGCGGCGGGGCGGTCAACACTTCCCGACACAAGAGCAGCGGGTTGTTGCCGTTGAACGGACGCTGCAGCGTGAGCAGCTCGTACAGGATCACGCCCAGCGCGTAGATATCCGCTCGCTCGTCGACGGCAGCGCCAGCCCATTGTTCTGGAGCCATGTACGAGGGCGTGCCCACGATTTGGCCGGGCATGGTCAAGCCGTCACGCTGTGAGTCGGTATGGACTCCCGCGGCTGTACGCACTTTGGCGATGCCCCAATCCACCACTTGGACTTCACCGTGCTCACCGAGCATCACGTTGGCCGGCTTCAAGTCACGGTGAATCACCCCCTGGTGGTGCGCGTAGGAAACCGCTTGGGTAATCTGCAAGAAGATCTGCATCAACCGCGTGAGCGAATACTCAGCGACGATCGCCGTATCACCGGTGCTCAAACAACGCAGCACGTCGTGCAATGAGCTACCGCGCAGGTAGCGCATGGTGCTGAACGACGAATTGTTCGTAGTGAACTCGAGCGTGTACAGCGGGACGATGTTTGGGTGCTCCAATTGCCCGAGCACCTGTGCCTCTTCCAAGAAGCGCGCGTTGCCCCCGTCCGGATCGGCGTGCTGTACCTTGAGCGCAACGCTGCGCAACAGCGATTGGTCCCGCGCCAGGTAGACCGTGGCCATCCCGCCCGCGCCGATCTTTCCGAGCAAGGAGTAGCGCTTCGGATCGATGACGTCACTGAGGTGGCGTGCTTCCGTACTCGAGATCGGTGCAGCCGAAATGCGCTGTTCGGTGGTCGAGATCGGCGCAGGCGCTTCGCCCTCCCGCAGCGTGCCCTCGGATTCGAACGACCCCTGCAGAGACACCGTGCCGTCGATGGTGTACTGACCGTCGGACGACGGCGAATCGATCGTTTTGGAGTCGATCGGTGGCGAGCGGAAAGGGGTCATGTTCGGGAAAAAACGTTGGCGTGAGCGTAACATAGCCATCTCACCCGCGAAGCAAGGTTCTACCCGACGTTTTGCCTGCCGTAACGCCAGAACGCCGGTGGCAGCCCCGAAATTACCGCTGAACTGGCCCGCCTGCGTGCGCTTTTCGCCACTCGCTACGAATGGTGGCGGTGATCGCGAGGCGATCACCGCCAGGGAGTTTCGTCTCGACGACGCGCACGTGCGCGTTACTTGCGGCGGGTGAGGCTCGGCTCCGCGGCGAGCGAGGCGAAGTAATCGAGGATGCCCAGCTTTCCTGCCACGAAGTCGGCGCGCCGAGTTTCACCGAGGCACGCGACGGCGTTGGCGAAAGCGTAGGCATTGATGTAGCCGCTGGTGCAGAGCCCCACCTTTTCCTGCTCGCTCAGGCCCTTCGCCAACTCATCCAAGCCGCTGAAGGTGAACAGCTGCGTGTCCCCGTCCGAGACGCTGCCCGACGAGTTGATGGTCAGGCCTTGTTCCTGTTCGCGGTAGCGGCCGGCTTCATCATAGTGCTCGAAGCCAAAGCCGAGCGGATCGAACTTCTTGTGGCACCCGGCGCATTGAGGGCCGGCCGCCATGTGCTGTTCCTCGTAGCGTTGGCGCGTGGTTTTGACGCCGGGGGAGGCGTCGACCAGCGTAGGCACGCTTGCCGGAACCTGCGGGCGCTGTCCGCACAGTAGGCGCTCGAACACGAGCAACCCGCGGAGCGTGGGCGACGATGCAGCTTCGTGTGAATGGGCCACGATCAGCGAACCTTGCGCGAGTACGCCGAGGCCTCGGCCCATCGGGCGATCCACCTTTGCGTAGTCCGCGCTCGGCGCGGGCAGGCCGTAGAACGACGAGAGGGCTTGCGAAGGGGTCGTGTAGGGCGCGGTCAGCAGTTCTTTCACGCCTCCGCGATCCGTGATCATCGTCTGCTGGATGAAGGCCTGTGTTTCCTTGACCATATCCGGCGCGACCGCCGCAAAGCCGGACACGTTGGGCAGCGTGCTCGGTAACTGATCGTAGCTCAGCCACGATTTGAAAAAGCGTTGCAGCGTGTCTTGGCCCGCCGGTGTCGCCAACAGCTGCGCGGCGATTGCCGTCAAGTGGTCGGGGGTGTCGAGCTGCTTCGCGTCCGCTTGCGCGAGCAGGTCCGCACTGGGCGTCGTACCGGTGAACATGTACGCGAGCTCACCAGCGATCTCGTTTTGGGTGAGCTGATACTCGCTACCCGAAAGCGTACCCACTTCACGGCGATAGATCGCGTGCGGCGACTGAATCAGGCCGATCGTCAGCCACTTGATCGCGCTCTTGAAATCAGAAGCTGCCAGCCGCGTATCGAAGAACGACAGGTAGCGATCTTGTTCTGGTTGAGTCAGTGGCCTGCGGAACAAGCGACGCCCGAACGTGTCCAGGAACGTTTGCGCGCAGGCGTGGTTCGCGGCGCTCGCGCAGGGTACTGCTTGCGACAGCGTGTCGTCGGCGATCAGCGCGGTGGCGAGCGCTGTCGCCGTGTCCAGCAGCTTGCCTGCGACTTGTCCGCCCACGGTGAGCACCGCCGGGTCGTTGTCGAAGCCCAACGCGGATTCAGCCTCGGCAATCGAGACCGCCCATTTGCCCTTCACTTGCGGGAAAATGTCGTCGAGCGAGCGCTGCAGCTCGCCGCGCGTCAGGCGGCGTAGCTGCGGTTGGCCGAGGGCGGAGCTGTCGCAAGTCTGGAGCAGCGTGCCGATGCCAACGCTGCTGGTCGCGCCGCTGCCACTCATGGCGCCGCTGCCGCCACTGCCCGGGTTGGTGCTCCCGCCGCCGCTGCTGGTGCCGCTGCCGCCGGTGTTGTCGGTTGGGCGCGGCGTCGTGGGCGAGGCGCCGCCGGAACAGGCGACGACGCTCGCGAGCAACGTCGCGCTACCGAAGAAGGCACAGGCGCGACGCATCGAAAACTCGCGCTTCACGTCAACACCTCTTTGATCACGCCGGTGGAGTCTCCAAAGCTCGTCAACGAAGCGCCCATGGCTTGGGCGAGTGTTAGGTAAAGATCGGTCGCTGGGCGATCCTTCGCATTGCGGACGATGCGGCCGGTACTGATCGCGCCACCTCCACCGCCGACGGTCACCATCGGAATGTACATCGACGTGAAGGGCGTGGCGTCCGGGTGGTAGCTGGGGATCTCGTCCGTGACGAGGTTGTGATACTGGCCGTCCGCGATTTCGCTGCAAATGTACAGGATCGTGTTGTCGATCACCTTGGTTCCGGGCGCTGCGGGGTCATCGACCAAGAGCGGCTTGACCAAGCCCTCGACGATTTGCTCGTGGAACCAGCGCTGCGCGATCGCGTAGTCCGTCACCTGCGGATTGGACGGCATCAGCGGATTCATCTCTGGACCCTGGTGCGAGATGTCGAGGTGATGCGCTTTGTTGATCTTGGCGAAGCTGAAGTTCATCTGCGACGTGGAGAACATCGCTTGCAGGGTGATGATTGGGGCCGCGTTGCAGACGAGGGCCTGCGCTGCGACCTCCATTTGCGCCGCCAGGATCAGCGGGAAGTTTTCGTTGTTGCCTTGGTAGTCACCCAAGTACCAATTGGGCGTGCCTTCGGGAGTCACGTCCGGCTGCTTGAGCGCGCGGATCTTTTCCACGTTCGGCAGGGTGGGTGCCGTGGTGCAGCCGAGCGAGCCACTGCCACCGCCACCACTGCTGTGCAAAGCGAGCAGCGCGTCGAGGTGTGATTTGAGTTTCGTTTGTTCCGACGTCAATGCAGAGAGCTCTTGCTGCAGACCTTGGACTTCACCCTCGGTGAGCTTGAGCAGCGCTTCACGCGCCTCGATGTCGGGATTGACGGTGCCGGTTGGGGCTTTGAGGTTGCCGAACACCGCATCCGCGGCTTTCACCGGGTTTTTCTCGGCTTCGATGTAGCTCGTGCCGTCCCAAAACACCTTCGGGTAGAGCGTGACTGCGCCGAGGGGACGTGAAGAGGCGCCGAGATTGAGCGGCTTGACCCCGAGCTTTTGGCCAATCGCGTAGTCGATGCTGAGGCGTGGTGCGTTGCCCTCGATGTCGTTCGAGTTGGTCAGAAAGTTCACCGCGTCGAAGTGCGGGCCGCCGGCATTCGGATACTTGAAGCCCTGATAGACGTTGACGTACTTCTTGTACGGCTCGAGCGGTCGCAGAATGCTCTCGAAGCTCTGGTCGAGCGCGAACTGCGTCAGGTCATTCCCCATTACCTTGGGGTTGTAGTGAATGTTCGGCACGCCGTGCGGCATGTGGAAGATCAAGAGCCGCTTCGGTACGCCGGCAGGCGCAGCGACGGCGAGACGACTCAAATTGAACGCCGCTGGTGCGGCCAACCCCAACGCCGCAGCACGCAGAAACATGCGCCGTTGAATCCCCCGAGAAGCTCGAGCCACATGCGTGCCTTCACGAAACTCAGTCAAGCTGCCTCCATCGAAACCGAAATCGCCCACGAGGGCGCCGGAAAACCTGCCACGTTCCTAGCGACTACGCCGCTCTTTTTGCTTAGCTCTTCGCGAGTGGTCGGCGATCTGAGACCGGTTTCATGCGCAATTAATGCGCGCGTTCGTCCCCCGGCTCATTTGATGCGAAATGTGTCTGCGGCCGCGGCGCTCACCTGTGAGTACGTCGCTCCGGGCACGACTGAGCAGGCGAGAAACCTTTCCAAATCTGGACGAATAAACCGCAGCCACGAGAAATCTTCGCCGCCGCCGGCGAGACGTGCCGCTGCTTCGATAGGCGTTGACAATGAATGGATTTCGCTCGCTACGCGGCCTGCGCGCGTGCGGTGACCGCCGAGAAATCGCCGGCAATCCGTGGAAATACGGGTCAGTCGCGGTTTCAGCCTTGAAACCGAAGGGGTTCCAGCGGCAGGCTCCGCCGATCTTACCCCAAGGGGTGACACGGGAGGCAGTGATGAAGTCGACGATGAGCAAGTGGGCAAGCAAGAGGCGGGTGCTTTGGGTGGTGGGCTTGATGCTCGGGGGTAGCGCGCTGGTCAGCGCATGTGCCAGCGACGAATCTGCGCCGCCGACGACCGCAGACGCTGGCGCGCGCGATGACGCGGGCAGCGCTGGGGTGGGCGAGGCTGGCGCGAGTCATGTCGGGGCCGGCGGTGATCAGGGCGACGGCGGAGCTGCGCCAGTGAACCCGACCGATCTCGTCTGTACGAGCAACGCGGACTGTAAGGGTGACAAACCGGTCTGTGATCCGGTGCAAGGCTGCGTGGCCTGTCTGTTCGACTGGAACTGCCCGGCCAATCACCGCTGCGAAGCGAACCAATGCTTCAAGAAGCAGGCCTGCACTGAGACCAGTGACTGCACGCACGACGAGCAGCCGGTCTGTGATCCGGTGCAAGGCATGTGCGTTGGCTGTCGCGAAGATTCCGAATGCGGCGACGATCAGCGCTGCGCGGGCAGTCGCTGTACGCCGCTCGAAAAATGCAAAAATTCCCATGATTGCAGCGAGGGACGCGTGTGCGATCGCGTCGCCGCCGCGTGCGTCGCCTGCGTGGTCGACGGCGATTGCGGGGCGGGCAACGCGTGCGTCGCGGATACTTGTGTGCCGACCTGCACTAGCGACAAGGAATGTCTGGGCATCGGTCGCTTGTGCGATTTGACGGCCGGTCGTTGCGTCGAATGCGTCAAGCAAACGGATTGCCCGGATGCCTATTTCTGCGGCGCTGCCGGGATCTGTCAGCTCGACGTTTGCGAGCAAGGCACATCGCGCTGCAACGGCAGCCACACGCTCGCGAGTTGTACGCTGCTCGGAGATCGCTTCGAGGATTCCACCTGCTCCAGTAACAGCGCGTGCACGGAGGATGGCTCGAAGGCGTCCTGCACTCCGTTCGTGTGTAACCCGAGCAGCGTGACATGCGCGACGGACGGGAGCGCAATCGTTACCTGCAGTGGTGACGGGCTGAGCGTGAAGAGCACCGCGCCGTGCGGAGCCGGCAAGACTTGCGTGGCAGGTGCCTGCCAGGACGTGATTTGCCCGCCCGCAACCTTCAGCTGCGACGGCAGTGACCTGTACGCGTGCAATCAGAACGGCACCGCCAAGTCCAAGACGACCACCTGCGGCAAAGCCTTTCGCTGCGACGCGGAAAGCGGCAGCTGTGTCGCGCTGAATTGCACCCCGGGTGCTGCCGTTTGCGACGGCAACGCGCCCACGACTTGCGCGCTCGACGGCAGCGGACCCGTTCCGGGGGGTATTGCATGCGCGGACGGCAGCGCTTGCACGACGAGCGGCTGTTTGCCGATCGTGTGCACGGGTGCCTATCAGTGCAACGCCGACGGCAGCCTGTACAAGTGCTCGAACAACGGCACGACAGCCACGCTGTCCAATCGCTGCAACTACCAGTCGCTGTGCGACGCGGTCGGCGCGAAGTGCATCACGCCAACGTGTACGCCGGGTGCCTTCGTGTGCAACGGCAATGTAGCCACGCGCTGCAAGGCAGATGGTTCGGGTTACGAAAGCGCCGGCACGGATTGCACTACGCAGAACTTGGTCTGCGACGGCGGTGGTTGCTTGCCCAAGGCTTGTACGCCGAGCACGATCTTCTGTGACGCTGGCAACCCGCTGCAATGCAATGCCGCAGGCACGACCTACACGCCGACGGATACCTGCGCCACTTCCGAATACTGCAGCGCGAGTTCGACCACTTGTTTGGCCGATAAATGCAGCGCAAACGCAGCTGTCTGCAACGGCAACTTGCTCACGACCTGCGCCGCGGACGGCTCAGGGCCGGTGGCGGGTGGCACGGATTGCACCGAAAGCGGCAAGTTGTGCGTCGCTGGCGCTTGCAAGCCTGCCGTGTGCACGCCGGGTAGTCTGTCTTGCCAGAACGACGCCTTGTACAAGTGCGACACGACTGGGACGGGCACGACGCTGTATCAAACCTGCTCTACATCCCAGTTTTGCGACGCTTCCGCAGAGGCGCCGACGTGCGCGACCGACATCTGCACGGCTGGCGCGCTGGGCTGCAATTCGGAAGTGGTGTCTACCTGCGGCAGCAACGGAGGTAGCTGGACTAACCCAGGCACCAACTGTGCCGCGAGCAGTCAGGTCTGTGTGGTGGGCGGTTCCTGTGCAGCGCAAGAGGTGAGCACACAGGGCTCCTCGTCTTACAACGATATTTTCACATCGACGACTCAGCTGTCCGCTTTCCGCGCGCTCAACGCGCGCAAGTTGAACAAACTGGAAATCTACGGGAGTGTGAGCGGCCTGCAGAAGTTCACTTGGGTCGTTTACCAAAAACGCGCCAACGCGAGCAGCTACGATCTCGTGTATCAGTCCGTGACTTCGCAGACTGCGCTCAACGCGGACTGGGTGGCGTCACCCGCGCTCAACTTCACGTTCTCCGCGGGTAAGACGTACGCGGTGGGCGTGCACATCACGGGCCCCGCAAGGATCGCCTTCGCCTACTCTACGACTACCGCGAAAGCGGGCTTCATCACCGCGCCGGCTGCTGCGCAGGTGACCGACGGAACTCAGCCGTCCGCGACACTTTCGTCCTTGCCGACGTCGAGCTACCAGCCGTATCTGCGCTTCACGACCGCGCTCGCGCAGTAGAAAACTCGCTGGATTTCCGCAGTGGCTTGGCTCGTCCAGACCGCTGCGGAAAAGCGCTAGGGTGGCGCCGATGCGCTGGCGACCACTTACCGCACGCTGTCGCCCGCGCGGTCTTCGTCGGTTCACCTAGTCCAGCAGGACCTCGACGGTACAGAGCCCGTTATGGCACCCCGTCGTGTACTCGGTAAAGTTCGGTGCGCACGCTGGGCAAGCGATGGGTTCCTCGGTGCCGCAGACGAGGGCGGACAGCGCGGCATTTTGGCTGCCGTTGATCGCAACGGGGACACCGCTGCAGCCCGAGCAGCAAGCGGTGCCGGCGCGCAACGTGCAATCACTTGGCGTCTCGCAGGCTGTGATTTCGGTTTGGCGTAGATCGACGATGGCGCAGTGCCCCGCAGTATTCGGAGCTGCATCAATCGGCCGCTGACAGGTGGCCGCAAGAGAGAAGTAGGGATCGCTTGGTAGCGGAGCGCGCATCGGCGGGCACCCCCCGCAATCGACGGTCGAGCAGCGCGTATTGAACTGCGCGCGGTACGCGGAATTGATCGCAGTAAAGTCTTCTGCTGGGCCGATGTTCCCGCAGCTACAACAGCCGGCGTGCACGATCTCACACTGTGTATTGGATGTGCAGGCGGTGACGTCGATGCCGCCGCTCCCGCCGCTCCCGGAGCCCGCACCACCGGCGCCACCGCGACCGAGCCCACCGCCCGTTGCAGCGCCCGCTTCCCCAGAGCTTTGCCCGCCAACGCTGTGACCGGTGCCAGCAGAGCTACCGCCGCTACCGACTGAACTGCCGCCGCTACCGACCGAACTGCCGCCGCTGCCGAGTGAGCCGGACCCTGCCAAACCGTTGCCGCCGGCCACGCCGGTTCGGTTCTCGAAAGCGTTGCCTCCGCAGGCAGCGGCGCTGACCAACGCGATTGGAACCAAGCACACTAAGCCCAGGAAAGATTTGTATGTGCTGCTCACACGGCACAGAAGAGCAATGGACGTGCCAAACCCTACTCGCCAAAAATCGGGCAGTTTGCGTCCCGTGTGCCAACGGCTGTGCCAACGCACATTGGAGCCTCGAGACAGCACCGCCCGAACGCTCCCCGCGGTTCGGCGGGCGGGTGCCAGCCGAACCGCAAAGGCGCGTGATGGTCAAGGAATGGCAGTGAAGCCGGTGAGCGGATTGCCGTAGTAGGCGTCGGTCTTGTAAGCGGTCTTGTTCCACTTTCCGTCTTGATCACCGAGGATTTGCACAGGGAAAATGGCGCGATCGCTGCCGAGCTTGTTGGCGCTCGCAAGCGTGCCCACGTACTTTCCGTCGGGGCCAACCTTGAACTTGAGCGAACGGGCTAGGTGATTGTTCCACAACACCTTGAGCTCGTAGTCGCCGGGGTTCTTATCCATCTGATAGATCTCGCCGAACATGCCGGGTTTCTCGCCGGTCTTGTCCCAGGCTCGCACGCTCGGAAAGTCGCACTTGATGCGCGACCACTTGGCCTTCTGTGGCGTGCTCTCTTCGACTTGTTGCGTGACCTCGGTCTCGATGTCCGACTCGCAACTCGCCTTGCCGACTTCGTCGCCTTTGTAGAACATCTTGCCCACCTCTTTGCCTTGGTAAAAGAGATGGGGTTGAAAATTGTAGCCCTCGCCACGCACCCAGAATGCTGCCTGGAACGTGGGGGCTTTCCAGCCCGTGACGTCAGCCGGCTTGAGGTACACGTAGCCGATCGGTAGGTTCCAGTCCTCGTCGACGTAATACACGAATTTGAGCTTCGCCTTGGGGCCGACCTCGTTCGTGTGCGCTTTGGCGATGGTTGCTTTGCCGGTGTAGATTGTGGAGTCAGTGCCGGCCAGCTCGTTGCGCATGCCGATCTTGAAGCTGACTTTGCCCGTGTAGGTGGTGCCTTTATCGTCTGACAGCGAGCTGCCACCGCACTCGGTTTGGTAAGTACGACCAACCGCGGTTTCTTGTGTTTCGCAATCGAACTTGATTGGAGGGCCGCCGGGGATGCTGAAGTCGGCGTACAGCTGGCCGCCGCTCGGAATTGGGCCATTCACACGGAACGCCAAGCGCGGCACCCAGCTCCACTTGTCGTAGTCTTTCTTGTACACGTTCAACGTGTGCGCGTTGACGAGCAGCGAGTCTTTCGCGACCGTCGGCGCCGGGTCGGCCGCTTGCGACGTTTGCGGCAGGAACGGCAGGGAACAGATCGCGAGCGCGATCGACAGGCTGAGCGCTTGGTTCTTCGACACAACACACCTCCTCAGTGATTGCGAACTTGGTCCTCGACCAAAGATCACCATCATATCCGGGTGTTGGAGGCGCTCAATCCCATGAAAGTCGGGCTTTTGGGCTCCGTATCATGGCTGTGCCTGGTAGCGCTTCGACCCGTCCGGGCTTTGGCCCCTGGACGGGTCGCTGCGCGGCTGAACCTAACTGGTCCTGAAAATCAGGGACAGGCGGTTTTGGTCTGGCAGTTCGTGAGCGAGCTCGAGCCGTTGCCCGTGGTGCTCGCTTGGCACGTGTTGGCGCCCGCGTTGCCGTTCAAGACGTTGTGATTGGTGCAGTCGCTGAGTGTGTCGTCGCCGTCACCGCCGTTGAGTTGGTCGTCGCCGACGTCGCCGCTCAGCTTATCGTTGCCGGCGTCGCCGAAGAGGCGATCTTGGCCCTGTCCGCCGCTGAGTGTGTCGTCGCCGTCACCGCCGCGCAGCACGTCATCGCCATCATCGCCGTTGATGGTGTCGTTGCCGAGGCCACCAGAGACGTTGTCCTGGCCGTTACCGGCGTTGATGGTGTCGTTGCCGTCGCCGCCGTTCACGACGTCGTCGCCTTCGCCAGCGAACACGATGTCATCGCCCGCGCCAGCGTTGATCGTGTCTTGCCCGCCGAGTGCGACGATGCAGTCGGCGGCCGCCGTGCCCGTGATCACGTCATTGTTTTGCGTGCCGATGATCACGTTCAGGCCCGACCCCTTGCAGAACGCCACCGGATCGATCGTCCCCGTCACGGCTTCCCCGCTGCTCGCGACGTTGTCTTCCCCAGTGGCTGCCCCACAAGCGGCGAGTCCTATCGCCATAGCCACAGTCCCGACCATCCAACCAACTACGATTTGGATCTTCATTTTCCCGCACTCCTATGCGCGAACTTCACCCTCGCTGCTCGGGTTGGTGCCGCGCGACCAAACCGAGCATTTCGACGGACCGCCATGGAACCCGCCCATGGAAGTGTCGCCCCGTAACTAATTCTGACCGCGCAACAGGTAGCCCTCACGATGTCGATCGTCAATCCGATTCTAGTCGTGACATCGAATCTTCCCGCAGGTGTCGAACCGGCCTCGCTGCCGTCATCGCGAATCCGTTCCTCTAATGAACAATCTACAGTGGCAGAGCCCGTCTTGCGGGCCGGTCCTCTGCTAGGACGATGCGTGTTGGATTCCGACGCTGGCTGACGCGCGCGTAAGCAGCTCTCGTTCGTGCGCTGGTCGCGGCTCACGCGGTCGAGCTGGCACGGCGTCGCGATGGGCAAGCGCGGCGTCGCGAAGGTGAGCCAATCGACGATGACCGAGTCGCGCGACGGGCGAGCATCAGCGCGACCTTGCGTTGCCACAGCGTCGCTGTGACGCTTCCCTTCACAGGCACGGTTGACAACATTGCAGTTCACTAATCGATGAGAGTGCGCTGAACGTCAATGAGTCGACAGGGTTCTGTGCGACGCAGTCTGGTAGTGATGCTGCGAGGTCGTGGGTCGTTCAGTGGGGTGCGTTGTCGGACTAGCGAGCGCCCCACTCTCAAAAAAATTGAGCCTCCGGTCCGTCGGATTTCGCGAACGCGATGGGCACGCATCGTCCCACCCCTCCTGACATCGACGCATTGACTTTCTCAAATCGACGATAGCAATCGACGGCGGACGGGTTACGCTTTGCTGACTGACTTTTGCGGCGGGTGCCGCGATTTAGAATTGGAAGGGCTTGAAATGGGCGGATTGAAATCTGCGAAGCGTCGACGAGTGCTCTACCCACTGCTTGCGGGTTCGTGGGCGGTGTTTGCGCTCGTGAGCGGTGGCTGTGTGGACGACGCGAAGAAGTTGCGTGGGCAGGGTGGGTCACCGGGTAAAGCGGGTGAAAGCGGACAGGTCGCTGGCCGCAGCGGATTGGGTGGCAACGGCGGCTCGATGGTCGTGGAAGTGGCTGGCGCGAGCGGTGCTTTGGACGAGCCGGGCGGTGCAGGAGGCGAGGGCGGCGCGAGCGACGGCGATGAGGGCGGCGAAGGCGGCACCCCGAGCGAAATGGCTGGCGGCGGCGGTGACGCGAACAACACGCAAGGCGGCACCGGAGGAACTGCCACGGGCGGCACAGGTGGCTTTGAAATCGACACGTTCAATGAGCCTTGCCCGGTCAACTCACTCGACGGCTGGGCAAGCGTGGCAGGGACTGATTTCGACCCTCTGGCGACAGGGTTGACCTGGCAAGACGTGACCGTGACGAACGACGCTGATCTGATTGCCTACGCAGCCAGCGCCGATCCGTTCATCATTCATCTTTCAGGAACGATCAAAGTGGCGGCGCTGGCCGTCAAATCGAACAAGGTGATCATTGGCGCGGATCGCGATGCGACTCTGGAAGGTGGCATTCTGATCGCG
Source organism: Polyangiaceae bacterium (assembly GCA_035634635.1). Lineage (GTDB taxonomy): Bacteria > Myxococcota_A > Polyangia > Polyangiales > Polyangiaceae > PMG-095. Next base: position 156,277 of record DASQCO010000121.1, on the reverse strand, counting down.
GGCACTTCGATCGCGGCAACGGACATGGTATCGAACGTCGCGATCCGGAATCTGCACATCAACGCGCAGACGACGGATGCGGCCGTAGCCGGCGATTACGCCGGCATCGGTATCGCGTATGCGCACCACGTTTGGGTCGATCATGTCGACTTCTTTCAGTCGCCAACTGACGGCGTTGATATCACCCACGGCTCGGACCAGATCACGGTCTCGTGGTCGAGGTTTCGATCCGCGGACGGAGCGCCCCATGCTGGCGCACGGGTGGGCCACGACAACGCAAATACAGCCGAGGATTCCGGGCATCTCCGGGTCACGTTCCACCATAATTGGTGGCAAGACTCGCTATTTCAGCGCAAGCCCCGCGTGCGCTTTGGAGACGTTCACGTCTACAACAATTACTACGCCGGCAAGGATGGCGCCTCGACCGACGACTACGGTGTAGCCGCAGCCTTCAATTCGCGCCTCTTGGTCGAGAACAATTACTTCGACAATGTGCAAAGTCCGCACGTGTTCTTCAGCTTCGCCGACGGCAAGTCGACACTGACCGAACCGACCGCGCAAATGGTCGCGAACAACAACACCTATGTCGGCGTCTCGGACCTCGAAGCGGGCAAGCTATCCGGACAGGGCAGCGCGTTCACGCCGCCTTATGCCGTCACGCTCGAGCCGGCCGACACACGGCTGAAGGACTTTGCTCGCCACTGCACGGGCCCGCAATGAGTCGCTACTTCTGGCACACTCGCACGTAGTCGACCTTTAGCTCTTGCGGAAAGGTGGCGGTGCCGTCCGGATTTCCGGGCCAGCCGCCACCGACGGCCAAGTTCATGATGATGAAGAATGGATGCGCGTACACCCACGTTGCGCTGCTCGGGATATCGCTGGGCGTCTTCGTCGAGTAGAGCGTGTCGTCCACGTACCAGCGAATGGCATTCGCCTCCCATTCGATGGCGAACACGTGAAACGCCGAGGCGACTTTATCGGGCAACGAGTATTGTTTGGTCGGCCCCGAGCCTGCGGAGTAGCCCGGGCCGTGAATCGTGGCGTGGATGATGTTCGGCTCTTTGCCGATGTTTTCCATGATGTCGATCTCGCCGCACGCGGGCCAAGGGTTGCTGGCGATGTCGTCGCCCAACATCCAAAAGGCTGGCCAGAGCCCTTGGCCCTCCGAGATCTTCATGCGTGCTTCGACGCGACCGTAGGTGAAGGTCTTGATGCCCTGAGTTTTGAGCCGCGCAGAGGTGTAGTTCTTACCGCTCATTTTCTCTTGCTTGGCGGTGATGACCAGATTGCCCGCGCCGTCCATGGCGGCATTGTTGGTGGTGTCCGTGTAGTATTCGAGCTCGTCGTTGCCCCAGCCGGTGCCGCCGACGTCGAAGGTCCACTTCGTGCTGTCGACCGCGCTGCCTTTCGCGCCGTTGAATTCGTCCGACCAGACCAGCTTGTAGCCGGGAGTCGAGCTCGTGCAGGCGACCGCCGCTGCTCCGCCGACGCCTGCAGTCGCGCCAGAGCCGCCGCTCGAATTCGCGCCTGCGGCACCGCCAGCCGCGCTGCCACCGTGGCTGGAACCGCCGTGTGCAGCGCCGCCACTCGCGGAGCCGCCGTGTCCTGCGCCACCACTGCTCGAACCAGCGTGCGAAGTGCTGCCACCCGCGTCGTGGCCCGCGAGACCCGCGTCAGTGCCTGCCGAGCCGCTATTCGTCGAGCCGCCATTCGCCGAACCGCCTTGTGCACTCGCGCCCGCGCTGCTGCCGTGAGCGGCGTTGCTGCCGTCGCTCGAACAGCCGACGACGAGTGCCGCGCAGCCGACGCTTGCCCAAAAGAGTTCACGCATCATTCACGCTCCATCAGGCGCCGCCGCTGCCGCCTTTACCGGCGTTTCCACCTTTGCCGCCGCTGCCGCTCGCGCCGCCCTTGCCGCCGCTGCCAGCCACGCCCCCAGAGCCGCCTTTGCCCGCAGTTCCGGCAGTACCGCCGTTGCCCGCGCTGCCGCCGCCTGCTTCGCTGCCACCGGAGCCACCGCCGCCGTTGCCCGCGTTGCTCCCGCCACTACCGGCGCTTCCGCCGACCCCGCCGGCGCTGCTTCCGCCGTTGCCCGCGTTACCGCCGGTGCTGCTTCCAGCATTGCCCGCGGCTCCCGCGTTGCCGCCCTTGCCACCGCCGCCAGCGCTGCCGGCTTTGCCGCCACTGCCTGCGCTGCCTGCAACGCCGCCCATACCCGCGCCGCTCGTGCCCGCGCTGCCGCCCTGGGCACCGGCTTCGCCGCCTGAACCCGAGCCGCCCGCGGCGACTTCAAAGCACTTCCACGCGCCGCCCGTGCACGCGCAATTGCCGCGCGCAGTCGGACAGACGAGGCCTGAAGCCGAGCAGGGCTGATTCGCCGCCGGTGTTTGTCCATCACAGGCTGAGCCGTCCGGCGTGGGGATCGAGGGGCCGCTTCCGCCCTTGCTCGTCGAGCCGGCCTTGCTGGTGTTGCTCGTCCCTGCGCTTCCGCCGCCATTGGCGACGGAGGAGCTGTCGTCGCTGCTGCCACAGCCTATTGGCAACGCTGCCGCGAGGAGCACGAATCCAGAGAGCGCAGAGAACCGGAGTAGGCGAGAAGTAGACATCGGATTTTTATCGATCAACACGAAGCAGGGAAAAACACGGTCGAGCTCAGGTCACTTCGGCACGCCGATCATGCCGGATTGGCAACCGAACAAGAGTTGAATGGAATCGTGGTCGCGTTGCACGCGAGAGCACGTGCCCTCGCACAGCACGACTTGATTGCCGGAAATGCGCCAGCCTTCGGTGCAGTCCGCGCCGTCATCAGGCAAAACGAGCTCCTTACCCGACGCGGTGGTCACCACCAAGTTGATCAAGTTGTGATCGATCACCTGACCCTGGCCAGGATCGGGGATGTCATAGGTGCAGGCGATCGAGCCCGTGACCTTGTTCAGACCAGCTTTCAACGCGACGCCGAAATCCGAGGAGGTCGTCATGTCCAAGTGGCAATACGGCGGGCCCATCACCTTGCAGCCCGCGGCCGCAGTACCGCCGACGATTGCCGCCTCCGACATCCACGCGCGTCCACCCTCGCTGCCGGGCGAGCCGATCAAGAACGTGCGCACGCCCTTGCCCAGCGCGGCAGCCACGTGGTCGATGATCGGTTGTGATTCGACCGGCGTAATCCCTGCTCCCTGGCCGTTGCCAGCGCTGGTGCAGTCGCCGCGCAACGTCGGCTGTCCGTCAGTGATGAGCAGCACGTACTTATCGCCCGGGATCTGGCTCGGTATGAGCGAGTTCTGCAGCGCGAACTGATAGGCAGCGTCGGTCGGTGTCCAACCGTTGGGGTTGGTGGCGTCGAGCGCGGCGACCAAATTCGCTTTCTGCGCGGCCGTCAGCAAGGCGGGGGCAATGCCGGCGCGCGTGTTGACGCAAGTGTCCGCCGACGCGGGTTGCGAGCGCGCCTGATTGGCCATGTTGGGGTAGAACAACAGGCCCGCGGCGATCGTATCGGGCAAGGTCTGGATCACGGCCTTGAGCGCGTCGCGCGTGGACTGCCACTTCGTCGGACCGCTTGCGGCAGACATTCCGGGACGTCCTTGGCCGGGTTGGGTGGACGCGCCCGGGACTTCGTTCATCGACAAGCTGGTATCGACTACGAACTCGAGAACCGCGGGCTTCGACTCGGGCTCGGCCGACCACCCTTCACAGGCGTTGTTGTTGATCGCGGCCACCTGGTCAGGCGTGAGCGTCAGAATTCCACCCATTTTGTCGCCGGAGCCTGGCAGCGCGCCGCTGCCTCCGCTGCCCACATCCAGCGAGCCCGAGCCGCCTGTTCCGAACATTCCGGCTGTGCTGGGCGTGTCAGCCACGTGGCTGCTGTCCTCCTTGGTCGAACCGCAAGCCAGGCTCAGCGCCAAGCTCGAAATGCAGCACAGGAACGCAGTGGTTTTCATGGGATCGCTTTCGAGGCTTACATGTTTTGCGTGAGTTCGCACCCATCGATGACTGTGCGAGGTGGCGGCCGCGAAGCGTTGAAATGGGCGGAATAGAATTTTCCAATCAGACCGATGCCTGACCGAGTCTCGTCGGGGTGCGGCGTTCAAGCCGACAGCGCCGCGATGTCGGCTGGCTCGAGCACTCGTTTCGGGGCGCCCTCGCGCACGCAGCGGATCATTGCGCGGCCGACTTGGTTCAACGTGAGGCCCGGAAAAAACAGCTTCATGATCGGATAAAACACGAGCATGAAGCGATACGCGCGCTTCAGGTTGATCTGACCGGAAACCGGCTTCATCAAGCTCGGGCGCATGTTGTACACGCCGCGCAGGGGCAAGCGCATGAGCGCGTTCTCGGCCTTGCCTTTGACTCTCGCCCACATGACTTTGCCTTGCTCGCTGCCATCGGTGTGGCTGCCCGAGACGTGCACCAGCACCAGGTTCGAATTGAGACGCGCCAGTGTTTGGCAGAAGGCGAGCGGCGTGTCGTACGTGATCTTCGTGTAGTCGGCTTCGTTCATCCCGACCGAGCTGACGCCCGCGCAATAAAAACAGGCATCAAAGCCCGTGAGCTGCGCCTCGACTGCCGCCAAATCGCGAAAATCCGGCACGAGTAGCTCGGCAAGCTTCGGGTGCGTGTGTCCGCACGGGCGACGCGAGACCGACAGCACGCGTTCGACCTCGGGGTTGGCGAGGCACTCGAGCAACACACCTTCTCCCACCATGCCGGTGCTACCCGTGATGATCACTTTCATGCGTCCAAGAGTCGATCCGTTTGCGCACAGAGGCAAACGCGCGCATTTCACGGGAGATTGCTGGGGAGTGAAGAGCGCTTTCCGAACTTGCGGCAAGATTAAAGCGGTTGCCTCGTGGTTCGCCGGCACTACGCTGAGCACAACCCGCTGTGACGAGCGGCCTTGCTCAGTTCACGGAGTTCCGCCCTGAAATCTTCCCTCGCTCTGATCCTCTGTTTGGCTTCGGCGGTGTTCGGTTGCAGCTCGACCGACGGCAACGCAAACTTCACCCCGACGGGTGGTAGTGCAGCCGTTGCAGGCTCTGGCAACGGCACGTCAGCGTCAGGGGCGGGCGGGTCGGCGCCAGCCAGCGTTGGCGGCGCGGGCGGCTCTTCGACGGCAGGCGGAACTGCGAGCATGGGCGGTTCGGCCGTTGTCGACGTCGGCGGCATGGGCGGCTCGGGTGGCAGTGCGCCGACCTATACGGGCCCCGGGTTCGCACCGACCACGATCACCAAGGCGGACGCCACGGCGGCCTACGACGCCTGGAAAACGGCCCATCTCGAGGATTGCTCGGGCGGCGTGTTTCGTGTGCGTTGGGAAAACGCCAAGCAGGACGCGACCGTGTCCGAAGGCATCGGCTACGGCATGCTGCTCACGGTCGGCTTCGGCGATCGCGCCGCGTTCGACGGGCTTTTGGCGTACGCCAAGAAGATGCGTGACGGTAACGGTTTGATGAATTGGCTGCGCTATGGCTGTGATGCGCATCGCGACACCAAGTACAGCGGCAGCCCAGACAACGCCGCGTCCGACGCGGATCTGGATGTCGCAATGTCGCTGCTCATGGCCAAGTGCAAGTGGGGCGACTCGAAATATGGTGATGACGCGACGGCGTTCATCAACGCCATTCGCAAGAACATGTTCGCTGACGTGAACGGGCTCCACGTGCTCCTGCCGGGAGACTCTTCTGCGTTCCACGATGCGGGTGGTGGTTGCGTCAATTACTCGTATTTTGCGCCGGCTTATTACCGCGCGTTCGCCAAGCAGGTTTCGGCCGACGCTGCCTATTGGAACAAGGCCGCGGACGACAGCTACGAGCTGCTGTCGAAGGGCACGGACTCGAACACCGGACTGGTGCGAAACTGGGGCTCAGTCAGCAGCGGCGGATCGGCGTCTTGCCCTGGAAGCTACAAGTTGCCTGATTCATTTGGCTCGGACGCCGCCCGGACCCCGTGGCGCGTCGCCACCGACTACCTGTGGAACACGACGCCCAAGGCCAAGGCCTGGAACGACAAGCTCACCCAATGGGTGAAGAGCCAAGACCTAAAGACGGTCCTCAAGTGGTACCACTTGGACGGCACGCCCGACACCGCCGCTGGAGACACGAACGTGCACTCAGCGATCACCATGGGCCCTTTTGCCGTCGGCGCCATGACCTTCGATCAAGCGACCGTGAACGATTTCGCGGCCGAGCTAGTAGCGATTCCCGTAAAAGATGGGACAGCAGAGGCAGACTATTTTCCGCGCATGCTCAAGGCGCTCAGCCTGCTGGCGCTCACCGGCCAGTTCACGCAGTGCGGCGGCCCGTAGGGGCTTTGAGCTCAGCGCTTCGCGGGCAAATCGATGCGGAAGAAATCACCGTGGACGCCGTCGGGGCGTTCTTGGTTCACGGTCACTTGTGGTTTCTTGCCCGGCATCGGAAAGATACCGAACAGGTGCGGCTGGTTGAACGTGTACGCCGCACCGGAGGACACGTCGCACATCTTCAGACTGGCGTAGTCGGGGACCGCCAACACTTGCCCGTCGCCGAACAGGGCAGGGAAACCGCCGCCGGCTTTGGTCGGCGCGTTCAACAGCTCGGTAGATGTCGCGGCTTCGAGATCGACGAAGAACACGCGCTCACGCTCTTTGCCCGTATCGCGATCTTGGTCGCCACCGGCGATCACGGTGCGCGCTCCCGTCTCCGAAAAGCCAGTCATGCGCCCATATTTGCCCAGATTGATGGTGCGCCCGTCGCTCGTGTGCTGACAGAACAACACTGACCATCGCCACCTGCGCTCGTAACAAACCCAGTCTCGATTGGTCGAGGCGGTCACCTCGCTGAGCGGCGCTTCATCGTTCCCCTGGGCAATGGGTTTGCTGCTGCCCGTGCTGGCGTCCATGCGTACGATCGAACCCGGCTTGCTGTCGTCGGCCACGATGAAGCTGCGCGTGTCGGACGCGGCCCACGCATCCTGGCATTTGAAGGGAGCGCCAATGGCCTCCGGCGCCGACGCGCCGTTCACGTCCACCTTGAACAGCTTGGCCTGCGCTTGCTGGCATCCGCCGACGAACATCAGCTGGTTCGGCCCGTTGAAACGCACGCCGAACGGCACCATGTGCTGTCCCTTGTCGCTCTTCGGCTCGGCGATCAGCATGAGTCTACGACCGTCGTCCGTCGCGTGCACGGCCAAGCCCTTATTGGTCTCGATCAGCGCGACTTTGTCGCCCGCAGCCGAGAACACTACTTTATTGATGTAGTCGTTGTCGTTGATCACGAGGCCCTTGGGATTCTTGTCGTTGATCAACAGTGCGTCCTTCGAGCCGTAATAGAGCTGCTGCCGCCCATCATCTGAAAACGCAACCTCGGTGCGATCTTGAGCGACCGGCACGAGCTTCGGCGCGGCACCGGCAGCGCGGCAGGAAATGGCCGATTTTTCCTTGGGAAACGTGCCGAGCTCAGCAATCGTTTTGGGCCCGGCGTGCGGGCGAATCGCCTTCAGCGTGCCCGCGTTGAGGCCGTCGAGCGCGAAGTACTCGTCGCCCTCTTCAGTGCGAACGTGAAAATCCTCGCCGTTGAGTTCGTCCCATTCGTGGTGGCCGACGAGCTTGGCGGTCGCCACCACTTTGCCGTCTTTGCGGTTCAAGACGCGGACGAAGCGCTGCTCGTTCGTGAATGCGTACACCGTGACGATGTATTGCTTGGTGACATAAAAGCGCCCGTTCGAGATCAGCGCGTCCGTCTTCCACAGCACCTTCTTCTGCTTTGGATCGAGCGCAATCAGCGACGAGCATTTGTTGCCAGCCTCTTTTGCGTAGCTCTGGCACGCTTCGTTGAAGTACAGCGTGCCGTCGACGTAGCGCGCATCCTGCAGCTCGAGATGATCGGGTCGCGAGTAGAAATCGTTCAGCTCCAAAGTCCAGAGCACGGCGCCCTTGCAGTCGTACAACCGCGCGCGGGCGCGCGGGTTCTCGTTGGGCTTGTACTTGGCGCTGTATAGGCTGCGCCAGATCGCAAAATAGCCGTCGCTCGTCACGTCCATCAGCTGCAGCGACAGCTCGTCGTCCTTTTGCGGCACGAACGCGGGCAGCGGCTGGCCTTTCCACGTGCGCTTGGCGCTCGTCGTGAGCGGTCCCTCCATGTGCGTGCGCATGCGCAGTTCGCGCTGCGGATCGGCGAAGCTGCATGCGGACTTCGAGCCGTCATAGCTCGTTGCGCACGGACAACTCTGAGCCGGCACAGCCGTGACTGCCCCCAAGATGGCGATCCCCAATAGCGTCATGTGCCGCACTAATAACACGATTCGTGCGCGGCCAAAATCTGGTCAAGGTCGGGCGCTACGGTCCTTTTTCGGACAAGCGTAAAATCGCCTGATTGCCGTTCTGGCTCGTGAAGTTGGGGCCACTCGCGTTCGTCAGATCCAAGCTTTGCTCTTCAGCAGCGACGGAACACTGCCCGTTCGCGTCGGTGCCCTGCGTGTTCGGAGTCCACGAGTTGCCAATGGCCGAGATCAGAATCGGCGACTCGGAATAGAAGACCAAGTTGCTGCTCCCGCTCGCGCCGAGGTTGTTATCCCTGACCAGGTTTCCGCCCGGCGCGGCAGACGTGCCGAGGTCGAAGAGCGTCGAAGCCCGACCGGACAGCGAAATGCCGTAAGCCTGTGAACCCGTCACGCTCACCCGACGAAACGTCGCGCTGAGCGGTGACAAACCGGGACGGGCCGAGACCGCAGCGCCGAAATAGCAGTCGCTGATCGTCACGTCGGTGAGCGACAGCGCGCCGCCGATCGCTGTCAAAATCGGTCGATTGACGGTTTTGAACTCGCTGTTCGAAACTGAAATGTCGACCGGGCCGCTGAACGGAAAGAGCAGCAGTCCGGCGTCGAGTCGCTCGAAGCGTGAGTTCGTGATGCTCGCTCGCAAGCTACCCGGAACGAGCCTCAATGCGAGAATGCCATTGTTGGTGTCTACGATGGTCGAATTGTCGATGATCAGGTTGGGATTCGAATCCCCGACGTGAATTGCCGCGCTGTAGTTCCGGATCGTACTTCCGGACAACGTGACAGTCGGAGTTCCATCGAGCAGTGCGAGCGCCGTGCCCGCGCGTCGTGCCGAATTCTGGGCCGTGACCTCGACGCCTTCCAGATCGATGTGAGCGGTACCACTCAACGCGAACGCGCTCGTTAGCGTGCTCAGTGTCCCGCTCCCGACCGTGAGCGTTGCGTCGTCGGAAACGGCAGCGAACGCATAGTTTGGATGGCCGGAATAATCAGCCAAGTTCCCCGCCGTGAGCGTCACTCGCGCATCACCCGAAACCACGAGGCCCGCGTTGACCCCGTTCGTCGCTGGACTAGCGGGATTTCCGCAGCCGGTGAAGCTCGAGCCCGAAATGCCCTGGATGCCCGAGCTCACTTCAACGGCGTGTCCGCCTGGAGCGCCGCATTCGAGCTGAAGCCCGCGAACGGCTCCTCCGGACAAGCACAGCCCGTGACTGCCGGTGACCAAATGCGGCTGCCCCGAGTTCAGCGCCTCGAGCTGAACTCCCTCTGCAAACGACACTCCCGCGCCCGTGGTGCAGTCTTGGTCCGGCCAATTGGCAAACCGAGGCTCAGTCGATTCGTCATACGTACCGTCGAAGAGCCACACCGTCTCGCCGCTACTCGCCACGCTGGCCGCATGCTCGAGCGTCTTGAATGGCGCCGCGAAGTTACCCGGGTTCTCGTCACTCCCGAGGATTGGATCGACGTACCAACCCGGACCTCGGTCCATCCCTGCAGTGCCGCCCATGCCCGCGCTCGCACTGCCCGCGTTGTCGCTCCCGCCGCTCGGCGACCCAGCGGACCCGCCATTGAATGCGCTGCCGCCATTCGACGCACCTCCTCCGCCTGACCCACCTGCCCGCCCACCAACCGCAAAGGCTCCCGCGGTCGCAGCCACGCCGGCGTGGCCTCCAGCACTGCCGGCACTCCCGGCATGGCCGCCGTCGAGCAGCTCCAACGACAGCTCGCTCCTGCCACCACAACCAACGAACAAACCAAGGCCAGCAATCAGCCAGCTACCGACACGCACACTCACGGCCCCTCACTTCGACGATTGCGCCACCACGCTGGAACGTTGCGCGAGATAGCGTGACCGATCCTCGTGAACAAGCCGCGAACGGCGGACCCGTCGGGACTGAGCGCGAGACTTCGACCTAGGGGTTGGGTTAGCGGGCTCGGACGGCAGGCCCCGGCGCAAAGCTCGCTGCCCGACTGAGCCAGTCTCGATTGGCACATTGTGCCAGTCGCTGCGATGTTTTCTTAGTTTTAATATACTTTACGAAAAATGACACTGGCACACCGTTGCTGCAGGGGTGGCAGGCAACCTCGTTCAGTCTTGCTCCTGGCCGCAGCCCTCAGCTCCAACTTCAGGGCGGGTCAGCGACCTCGCCCTGGGTGGGGTGTCGGTGCGATTATTTGACGATTTCTTTGCGGCAGGTGGCGCTGCAGCCGTCGCCGCTAATGCGGTTGGAGTCGTCGCATTCTTCGCTGTCGGTCACTTTGCCGTCGCCGCAGTAGGGGCCGATCACGCAGCCCACGCCGCATTCGCCGTAGCCGCCGTCGTTCACGCCATCGTCGCATTGTTCGCCGAGGCTGACGATGCCGTCGCCGCAGATCGGCGTGCATTCGCTCTTGGCGGTGTCGAAGCCGGCGAGGGTGAGGCGGAAGCTGGAGCTCTCTTTCTTGCGCTCGACGTGGAAGATGTTGAGCTTGTAGACGTTGCCGTCGGTCAACTTGAGGGCTGTGGCGGTGGTCGCGTTGAGGGTGACGCTGCCGTCGACTGGCTGGTGTACGCCGCCAAGATCGACCGCGAGTTGGTTGTTCACGAACACCCAAACGTCGTCGTCACCGGTGAAGTCGAGGCGAGCGTTGGCTTTGGCGTCGTACTTGAACCAGTAGGTGACCTGAGTGGTGAAGTGGAAGTTGTGCGTGATCTTGTTGGCAACGTGTGCCGCCCCAAACACCGGCACGACCTGGTCTTCGTATTCCCAGTTGTATCCGTATTGGGTCGGAATTTTTGCCTCGATCCAAGGATCGTTCGGGTCTTTCTTTTGGTCGTCGAGCGGGAAGAACAGCGGGTTGCCGTCGTAGGTCTTGCCTTTCGTGACGACTGCGGCGCACGAATCAGTTGCTTGTCCCATATTGGATAGGCACGGGAAGAAGCAGGTGTCGACGGTGGCGTCGAACATGCAGCCATTGAACGTACCGGCTGGCATGCACTTGGTATCGCCGTTCCCGCAATAGCGAGGGTTCGTGTATTTATCTTGTGACGCCCATTGTTCGCCCATCGCCCCGTAGCGATTGACGTAGCCACCCTTGCCGTTGTCGAACAGCACGATGTCGCGCACGATCGCGGGCGCGCCCTTGTCGGAATACCAGGTGTCCAGTGACTGGATGCAGCCGTTGGCTTCTGAGGGGGTGGTGACCTTGTTGACCTGCGTCGGCACGCCATTGGAGAGGGTCTTGTTGACGAGCCCAGGGGTTGCAGCAGTGCCGGGGTCAGTGCCAGGAGCACCCGTAGATCCCTTGCAGGTCGGTTCGACGTCTGGGTGCTTGGTCGTCAGATCGCGATAGATGACCGGCACGCGCAGGATGCACTTGTCGTTGATCTTCTCGCAATTGGCGGTCTCCGAGCACATGAAGCCGCCCTCCTTCTTGCAATCGGAGGAGCAACCGTCGCCGCTCTTGGTGTTGCCGTCATCACACTCTTCACCGATCAGCAGGCCGTCACCGCATTCGGAGGTGCAGCCGGTATCCGTGCATTTCGGCTCGGTTTGGCAGGTGGAGGAGCAGCCGTCGAACGGGACGGTGTTGCCGTCATCGCAGCTCTCAGCGCCTTCTTTCTTCCCGTCACCGCATTTGGTGGGCGAGCAGACACTCGGCTGACCGTCGCACTTGAAGCCGCTCTCGAACTTGCAGTTCGCCGAGCAACCGTCACCCGCGGTGGTGTTGCCGTCATCGCATTGCTCGGAGGAGCCGACGATCTTGTCGCCGCAGATCACGAGCTCGTGGCACGGCTTGCCCGGAGGGTTGCAAGAGAAGCCGGGCTGCGTGGCCAAGCAGTTGCCGAGACAACCATCGTTCTCGTTCCGATTGCCGTCGTCACAGGCTTCGTCATCGTCGAGCTTGCCGTCGCCGCAGTTCATCGGCGCGGGCGTCGAAGGATTGCAAGGCGAGCCGGGTGCGTTTGGATCGCAATCGATGTTCAGTCCGGCGCCACTGCCGCCGTTGCCTTCGAAGACGAAACCGCTGCCGCCGCTGGCCGTCGAGCTGCCGCCGCTCTCGACATTCCGCACGCCGCTGGTCGTCTTCCCGCTGCCGGTGCTGCACGCTGGGACACTCGAAAGGAAAGCAATACTTAGCCCGCAGAGCCAAATGACTCGCTGATACATGCGTCAACGCTACAGGCAGCCCCGCGTTGCGCAAGGCTCCTGGCGATGTTTTGCGGCGAATTGATAGCGCGGCGCCAACGCTTCAAGATTTCGATTGGGCAGCAACGTTCGAGCTCTTCGAAACCGAACGACGTCTCTAAGCTTCGAACGGTTTTCGCCTCCGACGATCGCCAAATTACGCGAGATTTTCGCGACTTTTTCATGGCGACGGGGCTGGCGACGAAGTTGCTTTCGGTGGGGCATGGAGGCTCGCCTCGTTCGCCTTCATTCGTTCCGGTCGTTTCCTTCGCAACCTGGTTTGCTGGCAACGCGACCGAGCTCTCTTGCCGCTCGCCTGTTCGGAGTCAAGAGGCGAGTCGTGCGCGGTGAACGGCGCGTGGTCCTCGAGCCGCCGAAGCGAGCTCCACTCGCAGGCTCGCGATGGCGTCCAGAAACACGGAGGACATGTGCGAGCCACCTGGCTCCCGCTATTGCTGAAGCCGAGATGGACTTATTCGTTGCCACCATGCCCGCTGCCTACGAACGTCTGTATGGCGCCAAAGAGGCCGCGGAACACGCCGCCATCGTCGCTCGCCGCGGAGCGAAGCTGGTTCATGCCGAGCTCTGGCAATCGCCGAAGGGGGCGCTTCTGTGCGTCGTTGCCGAAGATCGACCTGGCTTACTTGCGCTCGTGACCGACGCGCTGCTTGCGCAGGGCGTCGCCATTGAAAGCGCACGCGCGTTTTGCCGCGAGGTTGGCAAGGAGCGCGTGGAAGCCGTCGACTTCTTGGGCTTGCGGGCGCCAGGTGGGGCCGAGGACGTGGCCGCTCAACTCGAGGGAGATGTGTTGGAAGCATTCGAGCGATCCCTGAGCGAGCTGATCGCCGAAGACATGACTCCGCGAACGTCGAATCCTCCCAGCGCGCCGGCCACGCTGTTGCAGCCGACGCGCGTCTACTTCGAACGCCAATCGCTGGCCGACGGGTGTTACCTGCTAGTGGTCGATGCGCCCGATTCGGACGGATTGCTGCACGCGGTCAGCAGCGCGTTGCACGAAAAGGGCATGCGCATCATGGCCTGCGAGATCCGCACCGTCGAGGGACGGGCTCTAGATCGCTTCGAGATCGAGCCGAGCGCACCGCGCAGCTTGAAGGACGTGGAGCTGTGCGACATTCAGCTGGCAGTGCGCGACGCGCTTCCGTCGCGTCGCTGAGTCTCGAATCAACGAGTGATCAGTACGACGACGACGTCTGAATCCTCCGCACCGTCAGAGCCCTTCACGCCGAAGCTGAATGAGCCGAAGCCATAGCAGCCCGCTCCTGGTTGGAAATGGGCGGTGTGTCCATCAGTGCCCAGGCTGACCGTACCGTTCTGCGCCTCGCTCACCATGAAGGTCGGTGAAACGGTCGAGAACCCGCTGCTGTAGCCTGCCAGATCGATGTCCACCGCCTGTCCGAATGGCGTGCTGGCGTGCGGCTCGGCGAGCCAGTTCACGTAGTGTTCGAGATTGGTGTAGCCGTCCGAAGCTTTGCTCAGCGCGTCGTCCGTGCTCGGATTGGTCCCAGCGGCTTTTTCCCAGCTATCCGCCATGCCGTCGTTGTCGCTGTCGGCGGGCTTCGTGCCGCTGGTGATTGTGCCGTAGCCGTCATTGTCGAGGCCAGTGCTGGTCTGAGACTCGTACATGCTGCCGGCCGAACCCGCGCGTGTCCCGCTCGCCCCTTTGCCGAGCGTCATCACCTGGCCGATGATGAGCGCATCCAAGGGGTCACGCGGCAACGTGCCAGCGCGTGACATGGCCACGCGCGCGGCAGAAACGGGTGAGAGCGGCGCGATGGCGGTCGTCTCTGGCGACCAGGGGCTGGTCAAGATCGTGCCGGTTCCTTGGTACCAAGACGGCGTAGTGGTCGAGCCACCGAGCGCGCCGTTCTTGTCCGAGTCTTGCAGATTACCGGCGTAGTAGATGCTCTGATTCTTGTCGATTTGGAACCAAGTGTTCCCAGACGTGGAAGGGCCGTAGACGAAGTAGTTGTTGACGATGTCGTGCTTGAACTCCGTGCTCGTGTGCGTCGTGTAGCAAGCCTCGTTGTTGTATTCGAGGTTGTTGACGAACACGGTGTTTACCTTCGCGAGCGGGTTGCGGTTGTGCGAATTGGCGAAGATATTGCGGTACCAGGCCCAGTCGCTCGCCACTGATTCGGTGTGCGCGCCGAACTGTTGCCCCGTGGGGTCGGCGATCAGCGAATCTTGAAAGGTGATGTTCGTCGCGGGGTGGGTCTGCCAATCCGAGCTCACGCCGTCGATGTTGTTCCAGGGCGCGAACTCGAACGACGAATGATCGATCATCACGTTGCTCGCTTGATACAGGCTGAGCGCGTCATCGGTGTCGCTCTCGGTGTCCGCACCGGGTCGAATGCGCACATGGCGCATGATGATGTTCGTGCGATCGGCGAACGAGATTTCTCCGCCCTTGAAGCCGATGCCTTGTCCGGGCGCGGTCTGCCCGGCGATCGTGATGTTGCTGTTCACCGAGACGGCGGTCTTCAAGCCGATGTAGCCGCCCACATCGAACACGACGAAGCGGCCCGAAGCGCTCACCGCGTCGCGGAACGAACCCGCGCCAGAGTCGTTCAGGTTCGTCACGTGAAAGACCTTGCCGGCGCGCGCGCCAGTCGCGTTTTTGCCGAAACCCTGCGCTCCGGGAAACGCCAGTGGCGTGCTTCCGGTTGCGGCCGTCGTACCGCAGAAGCGAGCTCCGGCACTGCCCAGGTTGCCCGCTGAGCCTGCGCTTGGCGCGCCTGCGATTCCGGGAGCCGCGCCGCCGGTTTCGCCCTGAACCGCAGTCCCGCCGACACTCGAGTCTCCCGCGGACGAGGAGCTCCCGCCCAGCGACGGACTTCCCGCCGCGGTGTCGCCGCTCGCGCCCCCGCTGGACGAACCACCGAAGCCGGCGACATGCGTTGTTCCACCGTTTGCAGCCGTTCGTCCCGCTGATGCAGAGGGTTGCCCGCTGTCTGTGGTCGTCGAGCTACTCGAGCAACCGGGCGCGAGCACCGCACCTAGAACCAACGCGAGCGCGGTGTGCCGCCTGCTGGCGCGTGCTCGAAACTGACCGATTGACGGGACGAGGCTAGGAATTGCGCAATGGGGCACGACTGTTAGGTCGAACGAGCTCGGCGCGATGGGTCAGAAAAGTGTTTGGGGGCGCTAAAAAAGCGTGAGCTCGACTCCGAGTCCCAGCGTCAGCACGGCTTGTCCGTAGTGGCCAACTGGGCGATCCAGCACGAGCAGTCGGCTCGATTGAAGCGGCAGCAAGCAGGTCGAGCCGAGCGCGAGCGCGAAGCCCGGAGTGAGTCGCTGCCGAAGCCGTAATTCACCCAATGGCGCAAACGCGAGCAGGTGGTCGTTTTGGCCGATGTTGTCCTGATTGGCGGTGCCTTGGAGCGAACTCGCGAAGAGCGCTGCGCCCGCACCGAGCTCGAGCGAAGTAGGGCGCTCTGCGCCGATGAGCCACACGCCTGCGAGCCCGCCCCAGGTGGCAGTCACGTCGACGCTGCCCTCTGGGACGGACAAGCGGTTCGGAGCAAATAGTGTCCCAGCGAGCACGCGCGCACCGAACGAACCCCAGCGCTGCAATACCGCGAGCTCGCCGCCGAGTCCGACGCTGGTTCCCCCGGGACTGTACGAAGCGAGCGGCATGAGTCCGAGCTGCGTCGAGGAGTTCGACCTAGGGGGGGCGGAGGGCGCGGGCCGCGCCTGGCTCGGCTTCGGTTTTGCTCCTTTCGGTGCTTCGAGTGGCGTGAAACGCAAGTGCCAGCGAAGCAATTCGACGGCGTGCAGTGCTGCAGTTCGAGCGTCCATCGCACGACCACCCTGGCTCGGAAATGTCTCCTGAACGGTGGCACGCTGGCTCGCTCGATCGATGATGCGCACCTCGAGCGCCTCCGCAGTCAAAGTGACTTGGATTGCGATCACGTTGGTCGCCTCGCCCGGCGCGTCAACGATCTCCACATCCAGCTCGCCGAGCTCCGCGCGCAGCAGCGGCACGAGCGCGCTATCCGCGGGGGTGACGTCGAGCACCACTCGCGGGTGAACGCTGACCCGTGGCGTGTCCGAGTTGTCGCCGTTCGGAGCGCGCTCAGCGCCCGCCGCGGGCGTTGCCGCTGCGCGATGTGAGCCGAACGCACACGCGATCGCGAGGGCTATCGCGTGTCGGAATGCCCTCATTCGGTGAGCAGTTGCCGAGCAAATGCGGCGTGCGGCCCATTCGGGTAGCGATCCAAGTAGGCCCTCGCTGCGGCCCGAGCTCCCGAGCGATCGCCGGAGCGATTGAGTACCTCGAGCAGACGCCCTGCCGCCTCACGAGCCAATGCTCCGTTGGGGCGCTCAGCGAGGTAGGTTCGGAACCAGGTGACCGCTGTGGCGTCATTCGAGACCCGTCCGAGCTGAAATGCAGCCGTTGCCGCGTCGTCCGAACGCGCGAAGCGTGTGCGAAGCCGCGTCAGCACCTGCGTGGCTTCGGCAGCGTGCCCAGAAAAGCGACACACCTCCGCCAAAGAAAGCAGCGCTCGCGACGACTGAGCATCCGACAAATGAGCGATGCCGAGATTGCTGGCATCCTCATACGCCGCGCGATATTTGCCGGTGAGCGCTAGGGTTTCCCAAGCGGGAGCTTGCGGAGCACTCGGGGCCTGGGGAGCATGCGCCACCGCTGATGAAGGCGCCGGCATCGCAGATGTTGCCGCCGAGTCTGCGGGGTCGGGGATTGGCGCTTCCGCAGGTTCCTCAGGTGGTGCGACGCTAGGGGCGCTCGGAGCCAGACTCCAGCCACCGTGATCGATCACCAACGCTTGTGGTGCGATCATCGTAACGGCCGCGTGCGAGCCGCTGTCAGACGTGACCACGACGGAGCCTTGATCGAGGCGCAGCTCGAAGCGTTCCCGCGCTGGCGCCCAAGACACCGCAAAGCGGGTCCCGGTGACACGCACGCGATACGGGCCCGCGCCCACCAGCCAGTTCGTGCGCGCTTGGTGACGGACCGAGAACGCGGCTTCGCCGCTGCCGAGCTGCACTTTCGCGCCCGTGTCACTCAACTCCTGCACGGTAGCTTCTGCGCCTGACGTCAGCACCATTTGCGAACCGTCTGGAAATCCGAGCGGGAGCTTTTGCCCATCGCGTGCGACGACGCGTTCTCCGGCAGCGGCAAGCGCAGGCGAGGGGTTCGCGCTCGAAGTCGCGTGGAAGCGCCAAACCCCGACTGACAACACCGTGATCGCCGCGGCGGCTGCGGCCCACACGAACCCGGGGCGCTTACTGCGGGGGGGCGCGTCGTGTGCCACCGTGCGCGCGAAGCGCTGGGCCGCCTGCGGATCGCGGCGACGTCTGTATTCTGCCAGGTCCTGCTGCTGTGCCACGAGCCGACCGAGCTCAGCGAGCTTCGTCATGTTTCCTCCTCCTCGGAATCCGCGTCGCCGCTCTTTGCGTCGAGCCAGGGCACGAGAGCCGATTCTTTGCGGGCCAAAGTGCGGAAGCGCGTCGTAGCGCGGATCAGACGCCGCTTCACGGTCGAACGCGAGCAATCGTGTGCGTTCGCCAACGCATCGATGCCCATGCCTTCGATGAAGCGAAGCGCGAACACCGTTCGCTCTTCGGGGTTCATGCGATCGAGCACGCGATACGTCGCGCGCAAGGCTTCCCTGCCGCTTTCATCGCGCTCCAACGCGACGGGGCCTTCGGTAGGTGCGGCGCCCACGAACAGCAACCAGCGCCGGCGCCTTTTCCGGCGCAGGAAATCGGTCGCCGTGCAAACCGCGATCTGAATCAACCAATCGACCAGCGCTTGCGGGTCACGCAGGCGCTCGAGTGAGCGGATCGCCCGCAGGAACGCCTCCTGCGTGGCGTCGCCGAGCTCGTCATCGTGGCCCAAGATGCGGCTGATCGTGCGCTCGACGAGCGGTTCGAACTCGCGGAAGAAGGCCTCCGCGGCCGATGGATCGCGGAGCTTCAGGGCGACAATCAGCGCCTTGCGATCCTCGAGCAAAGAGCTGCGCTCGCGCACACTGCTGGCGTGCGCGAGCGGCTCGACGAGTCTCAGGTTCGGCTTGGCCAATTCAGGCGGCAGGTCGCTCGGACCCCCCACTGCCGGTCCAGAAATCTGCGCGGGCGGGGTCGACTCGATCGCTGGCGACACAGGTCGCTCCGACGGCCGAGACTGACTCAAGCGATATGCTCCAAACCGAAAATGATAGCGCGTCCGGCCCGCGCCGGGACTATTTCGGCGTTTCGTCGGCTGATCCGGGAAATTCCCCCGGTATTTCTTGCCGCTTGAATTTTTTTCGCAGGCCCTGTCGATCTGCTCGTCGGTCGTCCGCCATAGAGGCGAGGACAACGTGTTCTCGACCAAAACATCAGGAGACCGCGATGAAAAAATTCCTAGTTCTCTATCGTTCCAACGTTTCGACCTCGGAGCGGATGGCCAAAGCGACGCCCGAGCAAAATCAAGCCGTGATGGCGGGGTGGCGCGCCTGGGCGCAGCGATCCGCGGCCTCCCTGGTCGAGCTGGGCGCTCCGCTCAGCGCGCCGACCGTGCTCAAGGGCAGCGCAGCGCCTGGATTTGTCGGCGGTTTCTCGATCGTTCAGGCCGAGTCGGCTGAAGCCGCGAAGAAAGTCTTCGACGGGCATCCGCATTTCGAGCATCCGGGTAATACCATCGAGTTGCTCGAACACCTGCCGATCTCGAGTTCTTGAGTCTGTGGGCGCGTTCCCGTCGGGCAGGGGGTCCCGACGGGCATTCGCTCGGCGGCGTCGTATGCTAAGCGTCGACGATCGACCGAGGTGGGCCCGCGATGAAATTAGCTTGGACTTATTGTCTGCCGACTCTTGGACTGGCTGTCGCTCTATTTGCTGGCTGCGGCGGAAGCGCCAAAGGCGGTAGCGATTCCGGCGCGGGGGCGAGTAGCGGTGGTGCGAACGGCGGTGAAGTAATCCGGGGCTCTGGCGGGAGCATCGTGCACCATGGTGGAAGTGCCGCGACAAATGGTGGCACGGCAAATGGTGGCACGGCGAACGGCGGCACGGCGAACGGCGGCACGAGCAGCTCCGGTGGATCCGAGGAATGCGACAAGACGAAGTGTGGTCCCCAACTTGGCCTACCCAATTGGATGTGCGCCGACGGCGGTGTCGGTGGACCCACGGGTCGCTGTTTGCAGAACCCCACCGGAAGTTGCAGTTGGGAGATCAATAATTGTCCCCGTGCGGGCGAAGGTGGTGCGTCGAATCAAGGCGGCGCGTCGAATCAAGGTGGCCAAGCCAACGCGGCTGGAAGCGGATTCGGCGGCGGCGCGCCCTGCGGTGTCTGTGCGGAAGGGACGACCTGCGTGAATCAGGTCGGGACGCGTCAATTCCTGTGCGCGACCCAAAATCCGTGCGGTGCCGCCGCAGCTTGTTCCTGCATCGTCGGACAGGGGACGTGTCAGCCCAATCGCATGGGGATCCCCCCCGGGTATTGCAGCTGTGACAACGGCTTGGACTGACCGTTCGCTGTGAGCTTTGCTCTGTTGAGTTAGCCGCGCATTGCGGCGAGGGTCTGCGTCCACTTTAGCAACGAGTCGAGCATGGCCTTGGCGTGCGTCTCTTGCAGCTCATTCGGCCGGAACACGCCTTGCTCATCGACGTTGTGCGTGAACATCGGCACCATCACGGACTCGAACAGGGCTACCAACTTGAGCGCTGCTAGCATCGGTTTGATCATCTGCACCGCACGCGTGCCTCCAGCGGGGCCGCCGTAACTGACGAAGCTGACCGGTTTGTGTGCCCACTCGTGCACCAAGTAGATGAGCGCGTTGGTCAGCGTCGGTGGTGTGCCGTGATTGTATTCAGGGGTGACGAAGATGAACGCGTCTGCAGCGGCGATCTTTGCGCTCCAGCGTTTGGTGTGTTCATGCTCGTACTGCTGCAAGCGCGGGTGACGCGGCTCGTCGAACATCGGCAAGTTCACTTCCTTGAGATCGACGAGTTCCACGTCGAAGCCTCCGTGCGCCTTGGCGCGCTCGGTCATCCATTGAGCAAGAGGAAATCCGGCTCGACCAGGACGAGTGCTCACGGCGATGACGTAAAGTTTGGGCATGAGGTAAACCTTTCAGGCGTGGAAGATACCGGATCGCGCTTCAGCTTGCTCAGCTCCCGAACCTCGGTCTTCGCGTCTCGCGCAAATGCCTCAAGGCGGTGCGGGGTCGGTTGGCGGTAGCCGGCGCTGCACGTGGATCGAAAAGCCCAGCAGAACCTGGGTCGAGTGCGTTGGAACGTCGAAGCTGATCGTTCGATCCACCGAGCTGCTGTCGGGCGCGCGAGTGAAGGCCGCGTGTCCGCCGTACAGCTGGCGTACACCGAGCGTCACGAACAGCGCCGAGCCGGAGGCGTCACTGGCGTGCGCGAGCAACACATTGAGGCCGCAGCCGAAGCCGTAGTTCGACGCAGTGGAATGGTCGGTGACGGCTGTCGTTGTGCCATTGCCGTCCGGGAATGCGAGCGAATACTTGGTTTCCAACAGTTTGAGCCCAACGAAGCCTTCGAAATAGGGCCGCACGCGCCAGCGGGGTGGTTCGAATCGAAGCCAAGTGTCGAACAAGACGCTCTGATCCAGGCGCGACTTTTCCAGCGTTGCCCAGCTGTCGCCAAGTTTGATGTCCACCAGACTGCTCGCGCGACCCCAGCGAATTGCTTGCAAGTCGAACCCGCCAGTCAGCGGGAGATCTTGCCAACGCAGCCCGAACGAGAGCATTACGCCGTAGCCCCAATCCGAGAGCGCGTGTGCTCCTTCGAACGGCTTGGCGAGTACGCCGGTCACCGCGGCGTCGTAGCTCAGCGGCGCAATGGGCCCGAGTGCTTTTCCCGGCTCTTCCGCCCGTGCCTGTGCCGGAATCGAGCAGGCGATGCTTGCGCACGGGATCGACAATCGCCGAATCAGTGTGGTGAGAGTCATGCGCTCATTCACGCTTCGCGTCGTGCGCGAGGCCAAACGTTCCGGACACGCCGAGCATGTAGATCATGACGCTAGTCGGCGTCGTGTAGTGAACGACCACGTCATCGTCCGCCCTGGTGGTGCGGCTGAACGACGCTTCCCCTCCGGTCAGTCGTCGAAAGCCCAGGCTCAGATTGAGTGAGCGAACACTGCCCAGATCGAGACCCGCACCCCAACCGATGCTGCCTGCCCAATCATGATCGGTGTCTTTGCTGGTGCTCGTGCCGGTGTTGGGGAAGGACAGGGAATAGCTCGTCGCCAGCAACTTCGTGCCCACCACGCCTTCCAGGTAAGGGCGAACGAACCAAGCAATGGGCTGGGCGCGCACGGAAAAATCCAAGAAGTAGCCATGATCCGTGCGCGTTCGGTCCACGGGAACGAAGACGTTGCCAGTCTGAACCTGCAGGCGCGAGGTCTGGCTGCCCCAAAACGCAGTGAGTACATCAACCCCGAGGGTGATGGGTATGCGCTGCAGGCCGACGTTCACCCCGAGCCCAAAGCCGAGCGCCGTACCGCTCTGGTTGCCGTCGAACGGCACGGCGACGAGGCCTAGGAGCCGCGCGTCGCCGCGCAGCAGGCTTTCGCGCGGCGGCTCGGCAGCGACCGGCGTGTCACTCGCGCGAGGCTCGGCGTAGGCGTGGCTCGGCGCACCCAGCGCGAGTGCCGAACCGAACATGGACCACAAAACCCGCGCGCTGCTCGAAGTCGTTCTCATGCACCGGGCATCGCCCCGCGTGTGCGATATCACGCCGATGTTCTGAGTCAACCATTCCCGAACGCCAAGTGCCAATCGCATCACCCACCTCAGTTGCTGGCAATCGGGCGACTTTTATTTTTGTTGATGGTCACGCGCTACGTCGCGGCGCGTCTCAGCCTTCGGCGTCGCGGACGAAAGGAGAGGAGAGGGACTAACCGCCGAGCCGCGGAGGCCGCAGAGCGCGCAGAAAGGGCCTTAAAAACGTAGTACGCGGCGCTGGAAACGATGACGTATTGGGGGTTGCAATGGGTGCACACAGCGGATGCATCTCATCTCTCGGCCGCACCGCGAAATCCTTGAGCCGCGACTCTCCACTCAGACCCCAACTCCCCTCTGATCTCTGCGGCCTCTGCGGCTCGGCGGTTCAACTCTCGGAGTCGAGATACGTGGATTTCTCCCTGCGCCGCGATCTGACGGCCGCGTGACCCAACCAGCACTGCGTTCGAAGCGAGTTCGCGTCGTGGCGAGCGCGTCGCGGCATGGGCTTTGCTCTGAACGGGAGCAATGCTCTTACCTGCGGTGATTTTGGCGCTTTCTCAGGCGAGTGTGTCGCCCGAAGTTCGCACACTGTCTTCGAATGACAACACCGACGAGCTGGCCGAGTCAGTTCGAGTGCCACGGCCACCAGTGAGCGAATTCGAGCGCCGCTTTACGCTCGAGTTGCGCTTGGGCGTCGCGACACCGACCGGCGCGCTCGGCGTGGGCGGCGAGTTCGCGTTCGTGCCGAGGTTGGGCGTTGGCTGCGGTGTGGGCACGAACGCTTATGGTCCGGAATACGGGTGTTGGCTGCGCGCTCGTCCAATTCTCGGGCGGAGCCGCGCGCTTTCGCTCTCGACAGGGCTCAGCACCGCGCCGTTTCGACAGACCGATGCCAGCGCCGGCGGTGTATTCGGCTGGGGCACTGGCGCAATGAGCTCGACGCGTGAAAGTCCTGATCCGCCAGATCGCGTTTGGGCTCACGCCTATTGGCTCAACACCGATGTGGGCTACGAGAGTCGCCGTGAATCGTTGTTGTTTCGAGTTTTTGGCGGCGTGGCTGCGTTGCTGAACCCGAACGACGGCGTGGTCGAACCCGCGACTCAGCCCGACACGCCGCGAGCGGAGGCGCCAGTGAGCGCCTTGATTTACGCAGGGATTGGTCTGGGGTTCTATGAGTAGCGGTTCAAGGTAGCGATCGACGTACGCGGTACCGTCCGAAGAGCATTCCCAGAGCGACTCCGACGAGGCTCGCCAAACCCAGGCGCGCACAGCCGAGGCCCGCAGTCAGTAACGCGATACCGGCTGTGAACAGCCAACTGTCGGCTGATGATGAGCGAGCGCGTTCTCGCAGCGCGACCACCGCACCCGCGCCCGCACCGAGCAACAGCGAAAATCCGGCGCAGAAGGAGAATACGCCAGCTTTGGCGCACCCTGGATCGACCCGCATGAGCAACAGCACGGCGGCGAGTGGCAAGGTGCCCGCGAGTAAGCCAGTGGTGACGCTCTCCACGCCTGCGCGATTCCGAAAGCGCAGCAGCACGCTGCCTAGCAAGAGCGGTACGCCGCAGCAAATGCCGGCTTTGCGTCCCTCACGGTCGAGCAAACACACGGCTACCAGGGGTAGCACGACGAGCACGACGCGCGCCGCCATGCGTAGGCGACCGAGTTCGTAGTAGCAGAGGCTTCGAGCGGTGAGCGATTCAAGATTGGCCATAGAGGTTTCTCCAAATCGTGCGCAGGCGGTCGAGCGCGCGTTGACGGCGCTTGCGCGCAGCAGGCGTTGCCGGTCCAGAGCGCGGCCGCTCCACGAGGTTCAACTGGGCGAGGTCTTCGGCTGAAAGTTGGCCGAGCGCGTCCGCGAGCGCCGCGTGAAGCTCGGCCTGGATGAGCGCGTCTTCAGTCGACGGCTCCAGGTCGGATTCCGGCGGGGCGTGTGCAATGAGCGTTTCACGTCGGCGCTGGCGGCGCTTGCGCTGAGATAGGATTTCGAACGTCGCGATGCCGAACGCCCAGGACAACCCGTCACGCGTGCGATCGAACTCCGAGATGCGGTGCGAGATACGAAACAGCACTTCTTGTGCAACGTCTTCCGCGCCCTGCAGATCGCGCAAGCCGCGCTGCGCGTAGTCGAGGAGGACGGGCCAGAGCTGCTCCACGAGCTCCGGCATCGCCGTGCGATCGCCATCCGCGAGTCGGACAATGGCGTTTTGTATCGCGGTTCGGCGTTCTCGATCCATCGAAGCTGGAGCAAAAGTTGAGGCAATAACGGTAGGCGCAGGGCTTCCGATCGTGACTCAGATTCTTTTCGAACTTGGTCACGAGCCAGAAGGATTGGCCTATCGTGGCCATGAGCAACGCAAATTCCTCGGGCGGCGGCAAGATTTTTGGACTTTCGGCGGCGGCAGCGATTGGAGCGTGCGCGGTGTGTTGCGCGGTGCCCTTCCTGGTCACGGCCGGTATTGGCGGCGGGATCGCGGCTGCCGTCGCTGGCTGCATTCGACCCGGCGCCGAGCTCGCGCTGGCCGGCGTGGTTGGGGTCGCTATCGCCGGGGTGATGGCCTATCGAGCACGGACGCGCAGTGCCATGGCGAGCGCGACTCATTGCGACGTGAGTGACGGTTGCGGCTGTTCAGCGGCGGGCAAGTCCGACATTTTCTCGACGCCAGCTCCACGACCCGGTGAGCCTATCGTGTGCACGGCCGACCTGAGCGATCAAATCACGGTGCAAGGGCAGCTCGATGGGTATCGCGCGGTGTTCGAGCACTTGCTGCGGACCGAGCGCTTCGACGGCGGTGTGCGGTGGGTGTTCGCGCGACAGCCGGGCTTGGAGCTCGAGCTGCGGACGCTCGCCGAGAAGGAGCATCGCTGCTGCAGCTTCTTCAAGTACGACCTGCGGCGCGTCGGTGACACCATCACTTGGGAGACACGGGCGAACCCTGACGCTGAATCGGTGCTCGTGGAGTTCGCGCGCTTGCCGGAGCGGCTGGCGGCGAATCCCAGGGGAAACGAGACGCAATCGATCAAAGAATCGATCAGCAACGTCGGGCTGAAATTTGCGGCTGACGCCCCGGTGCCAAAGTAGATTGCAAATCAGCCACAGATACCCCGGTACAAGCGCCACACGAAGAGGAGCCGACCAAGTAAGCTTCGCCGTGATGGTCGAGTTTGCCAAATCCAACGACGGACCGCCCGCGAACGCGCTTCGCCCCTGGTCGTTCGTGTTCGCCTTCGGCTTGGTCAGCTTGTTTGCGGACATGGTCTACGAAGGCGCTCGCAGCATCATCGGGCCTTATTTGGCAACGCTCGGTGCGAGTGCCACTTTGGTGGGTTTGGTTGCAGGTGCAGGTGAGCTCATTGGTTATGGCTTGCGCCTCGGCTCCGCCTACTTCGTCACTCGCTCGCGGCACTATTGGACCTGGACGATTGCCGGCTATGCCCTCACCGTTCTGAGCGTGCCGCTGATCGGCGCCAGCGGGGGCCTGATCGGTGCCATGTTCCTCTACGGCGGTGAGCGTCTCGGCAAGGCCGTGCGCTCACCAGCCAAGGACACGTTGCTCTCGCACGCATCGGCGGCAACTGGGCGCGGTAAGGCCTTTGGGGTCCACCAATTCATGGACCAGCTCGGCGCAGTCGCCGGACCGCTGTTGCTCGCGGCGATGCTCGCGTGGCGTCCCTTCGACTATCGATTCGCGTTTGCGACGCTCAGCGTGCCCGGAGTCTTGGTGCTCGCCCTCTTGCTCTGGTTGCGTGCGCGTGTGCCCGATCCCCAGGTCTATGAATCCTCGGCGGATGTCGAATCTGCCGCGAAGAGCGGCACGTCAGCCGTCAATCCCGTTTCTTCCGCTGGAAGCGCGCTTCCAGCGCGGTATTGGCAATTCGTGGTCGCGGTCGCCGTGCTCTCGTGTGGGATCGCTTCTTTTCCGTTGCTGGCTTTTCACGCCCAGACCAAGCACCTGTTGTCTGACGCCGCGGTGCCGGTGCTGTTCGCTGTTGCGATGTTGGTTGACGGCGTGACTGGGCTGCTCGTTGGGCATGCCTACGATCGGCGCGGTCCGATCGTGCTGCTCGCCGTGCCGATCGCGGCTTGCGGCGCGGCGCTCGCGTTCGCTGACTCGGCCGCGTTGGTTTGGATTGGCGTCGCGATCTGGGGCATGGTCAATGGCATTCTCGATTCGACGGTGAAGGCGGCGGTCACCTCGCTCGTGCCGTCAGCGTCGCGTGCGCTGGCGTTCGGATGGCTCTCCTTGGTGCGTGGGATCGGACTGCTCGTTGCCGGTGGGCTACTGGGCGTGGCGTATGACCACGGCATCGTTTTGACGGTCGTGTTGATCGTCGTCGCCAACGTCTTGGCGCTCGCGGGGCTTTCGCGCGTGGTGATCGGCCGCGCCCCGACTCACTGAGTTGCGGGCAGGTGCCGGCCCTTCCAAATCGCAAAAATGGCGGGATATACCGTGAGTTCGAGCAAGAAGGAGGTGACTAGGCCGCCCACCATCGGCGCGGCGATGCGCTTCATCACGTCCGCGCCAGTGCCGGTGCTCCAGAGCACGGGTACCAAACCGATGATCATCGTCGCGACCGTCATCAGCTTGGGCCGCAAACGCTTGGCGGCACCTTCGACGATCGTCTCGCGCAAGTCATGACGATTGCGCAGCAGCCCCTCGCGCTCGTGTTTGCTGTGCGCGAGCGTCAAATAGAGCAGCATGACCACGCCCGTTTCCGCGTCCAAGCCGGCGAGCGCGATGATGCCGACCCAAACCGCCACGCTCATGTTGTAACCCAGCACGTAGAGTAACCAGAACGCGCCCACGAGTGAAAACGGGACGGCCAGCATCACGATCAGCGTCTCCACCACTGACGAGGTGTTGAAGTAGAGCAGCACGAACACGATGCCGAGTGTGAGCGGAATGACCCATTTCAGGCGTTCCTTGGCGCGCTCGAAGTACTTGAACTGACCGACCCATGAAAGGCGCGTGCCCGCGGGCAATTTCACCTTCTGGGCGACGACTTGCTTCGCTTCAGCCACGTAGTCGGCGATCGGGCGATCGGTATCGACAAACACGAAACCCACGAGCTTCCCGCCTTCGCTGCGGATCATCGGCGGGCCGAGCACGCTGCGAATGGTCACCACTTGCGAGAGCGGAACTTGTGCGCCGGTGGGCGTCGCGATCAGCACCCGACCGAGGATCTCCGGGTCATCGCGAAATTCGCGCGCGTAGCGCACCGAAATGGGGTAGCGCTGCCGGCCTTCCACCGTTTCAGACACGTTCTCGCCGCCGATGGCCTGAGCGACGACCATGTTGATGTCGGCGACGGTCAGACCCTGTCGCGCGGCCTCCTCGCGCTTGACCTCGAAGTCGATGTAGAAGCCCCCGGTCGAGCGCTCGGCGAACGCGCTGCGCGTGCCTTGGATCTGCGAAACGGCGCGTTCGACATCGATCGCGGCTTTCTCGATGGTATCGAGATCATCGCCGAAGACTTCGATGCCGAGTGGACTGCGCACACCGGTGGCGAGCATTTCGGTGCGGGTTTGGATGGGCATCCACCAGACATTGGGCATGCCCGGGAAACTCAGCTTTTCGTTCATTTCGGCGAGCAGCGCTTGCCAGGTGAGCCCCTTCCGCCATTGTTCGCGCGGCTTGAGTACGACGGTCACCTCGGCCATGCCGAGGGGGGCCGGGTCGGTCGCGGTTTCGGCGCGGCCTTGCTTGCCGAACACGCTGACTACTTCCGGAAACTTCATGAGCTCGCGGTCTACGACTTGTAGTAAGACCGCGGACTCGTTCTCGGACATGCCCGGCGGTGCGGTCGGCATGTACAGCAGCACGCCTTCGTTGAGCGGCGGCATGAACTCGTTTTTGAGCCGAAACACGATCGGTATCGTCAACACGATGGCAAGTACGGCGAGGACGAGCACCTTCCAGCGCTGATCGACGACGAAACGCACCACCGGCGCGTATGCGGCAGTGAGCCAGCGGTTGAGTGGATTCTTGTGCTCGTCGTGCACTTTGCCGCGGATCAGCAAGACCGCGAGGGCAGGGGTGAGCGTGATCGCGAGCACGGCCGCGAATCCGATCGAGTAGGTCTTGGTGAAGGCGAGCGGCTTGAACAGCCGGCCTTCTGTGGCCTCGAGCGTGAATACGGGCAAGAACGAGACGGTGATCACCAGCAGCGAAAAGAAGATCGACGGTCCGACCTCTTGCATCGCATGAATGATCGCTTCACGGCGCGGCGTCTGTTCACCGCCGGCTTCCCATTCGGACAGCTTCTTGTGAATGTTCTCGATGATGATGATCGATGCGTCGACCATCGCGCCGACTGCGACGGCGATGCCCCCGAGCGACATGATATTCGCCGTCAGGTGCTGCTGAGCCATCGGGATGAATGCGAGCAACACGCCAATCGGTAACGTCAAAATCGGGATCAACGCGCTGCGCGCGTGCAGCAAGAAGATGAAAATGACCACGCTGACGACGATCATTTCTTCGATCAGCGTGTGGCGTAAGGTGTGGACTGCCTCCTCGATCAGCTCGGAGCGATCATAAGTCGTGACGACCTGTACTCCGTCCGGCAGGCTGTGTTGAATCTCACGCAGTCGCTCCTTCACGCGAGCGATCACGTTCAGCGCATTTTCACCGTAGCGCATGATGACCACGCCGCCGGGCGCTTCACCCTCGCCATTGAGTTCCGTCAAACCGCGGCGAATGTCGGGGCCCAAGCTGACGGTCGCGATATCGCGGACCCGTATCGGCGTGCCGCCCACGACTTTGATCGGACTCTGCCCGATGTCATCGGGCGTTTTCACATAGCCGCGCCCGCGGATCACCTGCTCATGGCCGGCGATTTCGATCACGCGCCCGCCAACCTCTTGGTTCGAGGCCCGCACCGCGCGCACCACGTCATCCATCATGATGCCGTAGCCGAGCAGTTTGTTCGGATCGACGTTGACCTGGTACTGCTTGACGAACCCGCCCACGCTCGCCACTTCGGCGACGCCAGGGACGCTCGCCAGCGAATAGCGTACGTTCCAATCTTGCAGCGAGCGTAGCTCCTGCAAATCATGCTTTCCGGTCTTGTCGACCAGTGCGTACTCGAACACCCAACCGACGCCAGTCGCGTCCGGGCCGAGCGTCGGGTTGACGCCCGCGGGCAGCTTGGCGCGCACCGAGCTCATGTATTCGAGCACGCGACTCCTCGCCCAATAGATGTCGGTGCCGTCTTCGAAGATGACGTTCACGAACGACATCCCGAACATGGATTGACCGCGCACGGCTTGCACTTTGGGCGCTGCGATCAGCGCGCTGGAGATCGGGTAGGTGATCTGATTCTCGACCAGATCCGGGCTCTGGCCCATCCACTCCGTGAAAACGATCACCTGGACGTCCGACAGGTCGGGAATGGCGTCGAGCGGTGCACGCCGCAGCGACACCCAACCCCAGGCCGTCAGCGCCACCACGAATAGAATCGTCACGAACGGTCGCTGTGCGCTGGCGGCGATCAGCCGGGCGATGAAGCCGTGCTCATTGCCTGCGCTGGGCGAAGCTGTGCTCACGGGTTTGCTCCGGCGGGCATCGGCACCAGCGTCATGCCGCACTTCGGGCATTGGCCGGGTGCATTGCTGCGCACTTCGGGGTGCATGGGACAGGTGTAGACGGTCGCGGCGGGCGTCGGATTCGCGGACGCGCTCGCTTGCGGCTGCGATGGTGGTTGCGGCTGCGACGGCGAGGGTGGTCGTCGGATGGGTGTGGGCACGGGTGCAAGCGCTCGCGCTGACGCGCTGCCTGCGGTTGCCGATGGCGTGCTGGGCTCGCTGTCGCTGTTTTCCGGCACCTTGTCCCAATATTTTGCGGCGGTGCTGATGCGCGCTTCGGCGGCGATCAGAAACACACCGGACGTCGCGACGCGATCGCCCGCCGAGAGCCCGCTCAGCACCTCGTACATGCCGCTCGCTTCGCTGCCGAGTTTGACTTCTTGCGGCCGAAAACGTCCATCACCCAAGTCGACGAACACCAACCGCCGCGGACCCGTGTACACGACTGCGCCAGCCGGCACTTGCACGCGCGGTGCGAGCTCGGACGAGAGGCTCACGCTCGCGTACATGCCCGGGCGCAATTCGAGCTCTTTGTTCGAAAGCTCGACGCGCACGCGGCCAGTGCGCGTTTCCGGGTTCAGATACGGGTAAATGTAGGAGACTTTCGCGTCGTAGTTTCGACCCGGCAGGTAGTCGAGCGTGACCGACGCTGCCTGCCCAACGCGCACGTGCGCGAGATCGGCTTCGTACACTTCCGCTTCCACCCAGACCTTGTTCAGCGCGGCAATGCGATAAAGACGCATGCCCGCTTGGACCGAGGCGCCCTCGACGACGTCCTTTTGGATCACGAAGCCACTGGCTGGGGACGGCACCTCGACGCTCTCGGAGGGAACGCCGCTCTTGGCCACGGCGTCGATCTGCGCGTCGCTCATGCCCAGTAATTGCAGGCGCTGTCGCGAGGCTTTGCCGAGAATTTCCAGGCGCGTCGGCGCAACGCCGTTCGTCCCTGCACCCAGGCTCGCAGTGGCTGCGCTCTGGTTTGCCAAGAGGAAGTCTTGCTCCGCGGCGTATAGATCTGGGCTGTACAGCGTGAGCAGTGTTTGCCCTTTGCTCACGTGTTGGCCGGTTTGGCTGACTAGCAACTTGGTGATGAACCCGCCTACCTTCAACGTGACGTCGGTCATGCCCGACTCGTCGTAAGTAACTTGCCCCACCGCCCGGAAGCTGCGTTTCATCGGCGCTTCGATGACCGTGCCGGTGCTCACGCCGATTAACTGACGCCGCTTTTCATCGATCATGACGACGCCCTGCTCTTGCTGCGCTTTGGTCACGGGGATCAGCGTCATGCCGCAAATCGGGCACTTTCCCGGCGCTTGCTGCTTGACCGAGGGGTGCATCGAACATGTGTAGTGATCGATCTCATCGCCGTGGGACGGTGAGTTCGGGTCGTGAACATGAGCCGACGATGCGGCAGGAGCGCTGGCGTCCGCGCCCACGCCGGAGATCGGTGTGCCACTGAACCAAGAAACCAACTGCGCACGAAACACGAGCCCTGCGATCAGTAGCGCTGCTGCGAACGCAGCGGTGCCGAACCACGCGGGGAACCGGCTGGTCTTCGCGTTCATCGGTCGCTCTCCTTCGCGCTCAAACCGGGAATTCTGCCGAGCGCGCGATCGAGCTGGCCGCGCCGGCCCGCGTAGTCGGCGCGTGCCATTTGATACTCGAGCTCCACGCTGCGTAGATTCTTCTCGGCCTCGATCACGGCCATGAACGGATTCTGTCCGGTGATGAAGCCGGCGCGCGCGGCATCGATGCGCTCACGAGCAATCGGTAACAGTCGAGTGTCGTACAGCTGCAGCACGCGATCCGATTCTTGGAGCTGCTTCAACGCGACGTACGTTTGCGTGCGAGCCATGTCGCTCATGCGCGATGCGTCGCTCTGAAACTGCGCTTGCATGGCGCGCGCTTCCTCGGCCATTCCAGCGCGTTTGCCGCTAAATACCGGTAAATTGAAGCCCAGTCCGACCATCCAGCGGTGTTCGGGCATTTCCCACATCGAGTTGTACGAAGTCGAAAGTGTGAGATCCGGATACGAGTCTTGGTCGGCGCGGTCTGCGCGAGCCTGCGCTGCACGAGCTCGCTGACGGGCCGCAGCGATCTCCGGCCGCCCGTGGACCGCATCTTCCTCGAGTTGGGGCGTCGTGCGATCCGCTCCGGGAGGCACCACTTCCAACGTGGCCGGAGGCGGAGGTAGCGCCTCGCTCGGTGGGCGATGTAAGAGCTCGTTCATTTGCGCGATCAGCACGTCACGCTGGAAGCCGAGCACGACCGCATCGTGCTCCATGTGCGTGAGCTCGGCTTCGGCTTGCAAGGTGTCTTGCGCTGAACCGCGCCCGGACGAAAACTGGGCGCTGGCCGCGTCGCGAATGGCTTGCATCAGCGCGACGTGCTCGGTGTGAATCTCGAGCGAACGATAGGTGACGAAGTATTGGTCGTAGAGCGTCAGCGCGGTGAGCGCCAGCTCGCGCTTCGTGCCCTCGAAATCACTCTTTGCCGCTTGTGCCTCCGCGTCCGCCACCGAGGCATCGAGCGAACGCTTGCCGAACCAGGGGAACGCCTGGCTCACCATCACCTCGTAACCGAGCGGCACTTTCGAAGCGGTGAGCGAAAGTGGCGCGAGCTGCAGTTCGACCATGGGGTCGCTGAACGCGCCTGACTGACGTACGCGAGCGAGCGCCGCGCGCCAGCCCTGACGAGCCGATTCAATGCTCGGATTGCGAGCTAGAACAGCGCGTACGAACGCCTCTCGCTCCAAGATTTCTCCGCGAGGTAGCGCGTTTTGCGATGCGTCGCGCGGCGCAATGGCGGCGCTGCGCTCGTAGTCGGCCGAGCGCGCTTGATAGTGGTTGGCGCCGGCAGTGCCGCCACAAGCGCTCAGCGAGCACAGTGACGTGACGCAAAGAGCACGCGCGCTGCCCCGAACGAACGGAACATGAAACATGAGCAAACTCCTTGAAACGCTGACCAAGACGCGGCGAGCGCGGACGCTTCGAGCCGCAAAGGTGGTGGACGTGCGCGCGCGAGCACGCAGGAACTACCCAGCGAGGAGCTAGCTCAAATCAACAATGCACAATGCGAAATGAACAGCGGTGGCCCGATGGCCGGCGGCGCGCGCGCCGCGGATGGTACGGCGCCGAGCAGACGAAAGGTCGGCTCGGGATAGACCAGCACCGGCAGCGTCGCAGCCAACGAGGCAACCGGAAGCTCCGGTACCGCCGCGTTGTGCGAGACAACGACTGGCGGATGACTCGCGCTGCGCAGCTCGCAGCAATCGGGAGCCTCCGCACGCGCGGTCCGATGCGCTTTCGGGCCAAGTTCGCTCGCGCAACAGCACTCGGCCACCGCGCGGCCCGTCATCTTACAAAAGTAGTGCGAAGGCGCGGAAGCAGCCGCGGCCAACAGCACAATCAAGGCTGTCAGCAGGAGCTGCAATCGAACACCGAACCAACGCATGCCGCGAGACCATAGCACGCCCCGCCGCACCCGATGGCACGCCGTTCTGGCTGCGGCCATGGAACCGGCTTGAATTTGGGGTTGATGGTCACGCACCACGTCCCGACCGGCATAGCCTTCGGCGTCGCGGACGTCCCGCCCGCGTTTCAACGGTCCGAAGCCGCGCGCTCTAACTCGTGATCGAACCGAAGAGACTCTCTGCACGCTCCCGGAGTTTGAACCGCCGAGCCGCAGAGGCCGCAGAGATCAGAAGAGAGATTTGGGGTTTCCAATCAACGTCGAAACGCGCGTTGTCACGACGGAAATCGCCGCGGGGAGCAAACCCAATCACCTCTCTCTCAGATCTCTGCGTCCTCTGCGGCTCGGCGGTTAGTTGCTCTCTCTTTTCGTCCTTTGCGGCTTTGCGGTTCAATCCTCCGGGAGTCGTCTGAGTCGCCATTGCGATGCAGCTTTGCGCTGATGCGTCGTGAATCGCTGACGTGTTGCGAGTGGAATGACGCCGCACTGTGAGGTGCGTTGCTGGGTTTGGAGCGCCCCACTCTTTCGAACGGCAATTCGACTGCTTTGGAATTCAAACTCGATGTCGAACAGCGACGGGACCACTAACGCTGATGTGGCGATTTGAAGCGTGAACGAGGTGGTAAGCGTGGCGTTCGAAGCGCTGCCCCGTGACGGCTTTCGCGCATCATGTCGGCTGTGTTTCGGATCGTTTTCTCAATAGTTTCTCGGAAAAACACGCCTATTTCATGTTGCTTGCGGTTTAGTTGTTCATTGACCACCCGCTTTCTACCCATAGAGTGAGAGCGAATGAGCATCCCGGCGGCGAGCACAGCGCTGCTTGCTCCGAGCCCCGAGGCCTCGGAAACCAAGCGGCGTTTACCCCTGGTCAACCAGTACCTGCGCTCCCAGCAGGATCTGACGGCGGTCGAGCGATTTTCGCGTCGTCACGATGCTGAGGAGCTGCCGAGTCACGAGCTGTACAAGGAGCTGATTCCTTTGACGCGCCCTCGCTCCGGCGAGCAATACGCGTTTCAAGTCGATCTCGATGCATGCACGGGCTGTAAGGCGTGCGTGAGTGCTTGTCACCACTTGAACGGTCTCGATGAGCTCGAAGCCGAGACTTGGCGCGCCGTGGGGCTCTTGCACGGCGGCACGCCTGCAGCGCCGGTTCAGCAGACGGTGACGACTGCTTGTCATCACTGTTTGGATCCGGCCTGCATGAAGGGCTGTCCGGTCAATGCCTATGAAAAGTCGCCAGAAACCGGCATTGTCCGCCACCTCGATGACCAGTGCATCGGTTGTCAGTACTGCACGCTGACTTGCCCGTACGAGGTTCCGCAATTTTCGAAGAGCCGAGGCATCGTTCGTAAGTGCGATATGTGTGGCGATCGTCTGGCGGGTGGTGAAGCGCCTGCGTGCGTGCAAGCCTGTCCGAACGAGGCGATCTCGATTCGCATCGTCGATGTCGCGCGAGCGCTCGAGGAGGCACAGGTCGACGCATTCTTGCCCGGTGCTCCTTCGCCGGGCATCACCGTGCCCACGACGAGCTACGTGACCGAGCGCGTGTTCCCGCGCAACATGTTGCCCGCGGATTTCTATACCGTACGCCAGGGGCATCAGCATTTCCCCTTGGTGATCATGTTGGTGCTGACTCAGCTTTCGGTCGGCGCATTCGTCGTGGACTTTGCGCTCGAGCGCCTTTCGCGTGGCGCGTGGGTCACGGAGTCGCGCCCGTATCACGCGCTGGTCGGCCTCGCGATGGGCCTGTTGGCGCTCGGAGCGAGCACCTTGCACTTGGGCCGCCCGCACTTGGCGTTTCGCGCGGTGGTCGGCTTGCGCACGTCTTGGCTGAGTCGAGAAATCTTGGCGTTCGGCGCGTTCGCGGGCAGCGCGATGTTTTATACGTTGCTGTGTTGGTACACGAGCGTCGATCGGCAGATCGGACTTCCGGGTGTCGATGCGGCGCTGCGCGGTCAGCTCGTGGATGGGCTCGGTTGGGCCGTCGCTTCCAGCGGATTGTTGGGCATTTTGTGCTCGGTGATGCTGTACGCGGTGACCGGTCGTCGCTGGTGGAGTGCGGGCCGCACGGTGGTTCGCTTCGGACTCACCGCGTTGGTCTTGGGCCTCGCAACCGCGCTGGTGACGTCGTGCGCGGTGGCCGTCGCATTGAATCGTTTTCAAGAGTTCGGATCTGCGGGCGTGAAATTGTGTTGGGCACTTTCCGCCGCGACCCTCACCAAGCTGCTCGTCGATAGCTCGGTGATGGCCAACCTGTACGACAAGCAACTCACTGAGCTGAAGCGCACGGCGATGCTGCTGCGAGGCGAACTCAAGACGGTTGCGGGGCTGCGTGTCGCGGTCGCTTCGGTTTGCGGAATTCTGCTGCCGCTCGTGCTGGCCGAGCAACTGCGAGGGGCTTCGGCGATCGGCGGACTGGCGACGGTGGTTGTCTTGAGTGCTGCCTTCTTGGGCCTTTTAGTCGGTGAAATGATCGAGCGAGCACTGTTCTTCAAAGCATCTTCCGCGCCGAAGATGCCGGGAGCTTTTTGACCATGAACAAGCCTGTGAAGACCAGGCCGGCCGACCTAGCCCGACAACTCTTGAATCAATCCGACGGCCCGCTCACGAGACAACTCGTGCGTACGCCGGGCGGCTTTGGGCTCGGGCAAGTGCCTGAGCGCTTGGCGCCGGATGCGACGACCACCGCCGTGTGCGGCTTCTGTTCGACTGGCTGCGGCCTGGAAGTGCATTTGAAGGGCGGCTCCGCGGTCAATCTCTCGCCTGCGCGCGACTATCCGGTCAACATCGGCATGGCGTGCCCGAAAGGCTGGGAGGCGCTCGCTCCGCTGCGCTCCAAAGACCGAGGCACGGTTCCGTTGCTCCGGGGCGCGAACGGGGAGCTTTCCCCTGTCAGCTGGCCAGACGCTCTCGATACGTTCACGCAGCGGATCAAGGCCATCCAAAAGAAGCATGGCCCGGCGTCGGTGGCCTTCATCAGCACCGGCCAGATCCCGACTGAAGAGATGGCGTTGCTCGGCGCGCTCGCCAAGTTCGGTATGGGCATGGTCCATGGGGACGGCAACACCCGTCAATGCATGGCAACGGCGGTGGTTGCTTACAAGCAGTCGTTCGGCTTCGATGCGCCGCCATACAGCTATCGAGACTTCGAGGAGTCGGACGTCTTGGTGTTCGTCGGTGCGAACCCGTGCATCGCGCACCCCATCTTGTGGGAGCGCGTGTGCAAGAACCCGCATTCTCCCGAGATCATCGTGGTCGATCCGCGTCGCACGGAGACGGCCATGGCGGCGACTCAGCATTTGCCGCTCGCTCCCAAGTCGGACCTGGCCTTGTTCTACGGCATCGCCAAACTGTTGATCGAGCGCGGCTACATCGATCGCGATTTCATCGCCCGCTCGGTCAACGGCTTCGAGGCCTACACCGCGCACGTCGCGACCTACGATCTCGCGTCGACCAGCGAAGCGACCGGGCTTGCGCCAGAGGTGATCGAGCGCGTCGTCGAAACGATTGGGCGTGGCAAGCGCGTCTCGCTTTGGTGGACCATGGGCGTCAACCAAAGCCACGAAGGTGTGCGCCTGGCTCAAGCTTTGATCGACATAGCGTTGATCACGGGCAACA
Organism: Polyangiaceae bacterium; assembly: GCA_035634635.1. Lineage (GTDB taxonomy): Bacteria > Myxococcota_A > Polyangia > Polyangiales > Polyangiaceae > PMG-095. Next base: position 119,468 of record DASQCO010000121.1, on the reverse strand, counting down.
TTGGCCGCCCCGGCACGGGAGCGAACTCGATCACGGGTCAGTGCAACGCGATGGGTTCGCGCCTGTTCAGCAACACCACGAACCTGCTCGGCGGGCATGACTTCGGCAATCCGGAGCATCGCGCCAAGGTGGCCAATATCCTGCAGATCGACGAAGGCCTGATTCAGCAGGAAGTCGGCCTTGCCTATGACCAAATCATGGAGCGCATCCTCGCGGGGAAGATCAAAGCCCTGTGGGTGATCGCAACCAACCCGGCGCACTCGTGGATCAACCAAGCTGACGCGCAGGACATTCTGAGTCGCCTCGAGTTCTTGGTGGTGCAAGACATGTACACCTCGACCGAGACGGCAACGCGGGCGCACTTGTATTTGCCGGCCGCGGGCTGGGGCGAGAAGGAAGGGACGTTCATCAATTCCGAGCGGCGGTTCAGCCTGCTGAAGAAGGTCTCACGCGCGCCCGGTGAGGCGTTGGCCGACTTCTACATTTTCAAGCTGATCGCGGATGCTTGGGGTTGCGGCGAAATGTTCCGCGCTTGGTCTTCGCCCGAGGCGACCTTCGACATCATGCGCGAACTCTCGCGCGGGCAACCGTGCGACATCACCGGCATCACCGGTTACGACATGCTGGATGATCGACGCGGCGTGCAATGGCCCTTGAAAGAGGGTGAAGACGTGGCCGTGAAGAGCGAGCGCCGTCTGTTCGAGGATGGTCGGTTTTTTCACGCGGATGGCCGCGCGAAGCTGCTGTTCGAGGCGCCGCGCGCTGTCCCTGAGCCGACGGACGAGAAGTACCCGTTCGTGCTGCTTTCGGGGCGCGGCAGCTCCAGTCAGTGGCACACCCAGACGCGCACCGGGAAGTCAGCCGTGTTGCGCAAGCTTTACCCGAGCGAACCGTACGTCGAGGTGAGCCCGGTCGACGCATCCAAGCTCGATCTTCGACCCAACGAGTGGGTGACGGTCGAATCGCGCCGCGGCAAGTACCGCGCGCGCGTGCACGTGACTCACGTGGTTCGGCCCGGTCAGGTGTTCGTGCCGATGCACTATCCGACCGCGAACGTGCTCACGTTGGCGTCGTTCGACCCATACTCCAGGCAGCCCTCGTACAAGCACTGCGCGGTTCGCCTCGAGAAGGGCGACGCATTCGCCTAGCGAGCGCGCAGCTGAGCGGCGTCGAAAGCGCGCCTGGAGTGGTCGCTCTGTGGACCGACGACGGGAAACGACGCTAGTAGAGCTACATGCTACGTGGAATTTGGAGATTGGGAGGTGTGGTTGCCCTGGGAACGTTCTGCGTGAACTGCTCACGGCCGACTCCGACCAAGCTCGAGGACAGCGCACAGCCGACCGAGTACTCAGTCGTTTGGGGCGATACTTTGCTCGGCGTACGCTCCTACTTGCTCGAATTTTCTCGCAGCCAACTCCGCATTGCCGGCGAAGCGAGCGGCGCTTGGTTTCTAGTGGGCGGGCAACCGTATCGCTGGCATCAACTCGAGGAAACGCGACAAATCTTGGACCAATGCCCGGATCCGAACGCCGAATCCGACGACAGCGAAGGTGCCGACGCAGCTCAACCTGGCACCCACCCGGAGGTCGTAGTCGGTGCTGAAGCGGAACGCTTGGATTCGAGCGGTCGAGTCACTATCTCGTCGCCTCCGAGCGTCGAAGGCGCGACCGTTTTCAGCAACACCATTCAATTGCGCGCCTCGGCCGGACCGCACCTATTCATCGAAAGATTCTCGGACGCGATGTATTGCGGAGCAGCGCACGGTTCACCCTCATTTTCGTTCGATACCTTCGATCTCGCGAACCAAAAATTCGTGACCGTGCCGACCAAGGCGGAGCTCACGGAGCTTGCGACCCTGGTGCAAAAGACCCAGCGAGATTCATTGCTCGTGTGCGTCGGTTCGCGCACTCGCCCTGACGGCCAAAAGCTTGGTGTCGAAGAACTTTCGGAGCTCGAGCCCTGGCGGGCCGTTCCCGTCCTAAGCGCCTCCAACAAACTCAACTTCGAGGTCACTCTGGGCATGCTGCGCTTCTACGCGGAAGGCGTGATCAGCTGCCCCGCAACGATCACTGAATTCGCCACATCGCTCACGCGCTTCGCGCCCCCGCCCGGACTCGACGCCTTCAAAAAGCTCCAGCCTAAAACCGAGATTCACGGCTGGAGCTCGCTCGCCGCAAACGAACGCGCTCGCTTTCCGGCGATCGAAAGGGTCTTTGCCGAGCAAGCTCGAGACGCAGAGAAAAGCAACTGAGCTTTGACTGCTTGCCACGAGTCTAGAAAACGCCGCCGGCCTTTTTCGCGCAGGCCTCCGAGTCATAGCTGTGCTTTTGCAGGCAGCGCCACTCGCGCACGCTGACGACCTCGCCAGTCTGAATGGGTTCGACAAAAAGCTTGCCACTATTGTGGACGTAGAACCGGGCAAAGTAGCTCAAGTGCGGGCCCGAGGGTTCGACGTGGGCGACGGCGATTACCCATGCGCAGGCTCGTTGGTCGTCGTCGCTGGGCTGGCAGTTTCTCGTGGGCTCGTTTTCGACCAGGGTGCATCCGCTCGGTTCTTGGCAGTACGCTTTCACTTCGGGAAGCTGATGCACTAGAGCGAGAGCCCTTCTCTTCTGTGCTTCTCGCTGCTTGGCTTCGCGGGGCGTGTAAGTCTCAGGCTCGGGATTGTCGGAGCTAGCCTCCTCTGGAGTTGGGGAGACGACTTCGTTGGCTGGCGATGTCGGAGGTTCTGCGGGCGAGGATACTGGCGTCGACGGCGCGCTCGCGATAGCGAGACTCGGCGCCCAGTTTGGTTCTCGCTGTGCGCCAACGGTATCGCCATTCGGCACGACAATCGTTGGCGTGTGGGCTGCGCGGCCTTCGTGCGGCGTGCATGAGCACACGAGGACGGCGAGTTGTATCGCTGAAAACGCGACGGGCGGAGTCGTGCGACGGATCAAGGTGTCGCCATCTTAGTCACACGCCGTTCGACCGCACAGTGAGCACCATTGACGCGCTTCGAGGTGCAGTGTGCGCCACGCGAGCGCCCAAAACGAACGCCCGGCGCCGGCCATCATGCTCTCTTGGCGCGTCGGGGCATCGTGCTAGCTTGACGGCATGCTCCAGCTGACGGGATCTGCGTGCGTTGACGCTCCTTTGGAGCGCGTTTGGGCGGTGTTGTCCGATCTCAGTGCCATTCAGCACTGGGTGGGGCCGATCAAGCATGCCTATTGTCCGGCGCAGAGCCGGGGCGTGGGCGCGGTGCGAGTCTGCGAGCTCAGTCAGGCTCGCATCGAGGAAACGATCGTCGAGTGGCACGAAGGTCGATCGTTCAAGTATCGCGGCGTGGGCGCGCCCATGCTTGCTAATGCGACCAATCTTTGGAGTGTCGAGGCGCACGGCGAGCAGACCTTGGTGACCTCGGTCGCGGAAGCAACGCTCAAGGGCGGCATCTTCGGCAGGGCGCTCGAAGCGTTGGCGAAGCCGATGTTCATCCGTATGGGCGCGCAGTCGCTCGCCTCATTGAAGTACTACATCGAGCACGGTGAATCGTTTCGGGGCCGCGCGCGCGATCTCGCGCCGGCCCCGAGCGCTTGCTGAGTTGCGAGCATGAAGTTCAAGGCGCAGCTCTTTCGCTACCCAGGTCCCGGCGGTTGGACCTTCGCGCGGGTTCCGGAGAAGTTCGCGCCCGCGGTGAGCGCGCCTTGGGGGCGAACGCCCGTGCTCGCGACCATCGACGGTCGCGAATGCAAGACGAGCGTCTGGCGCGACAAGAAGCACGGCACCTTGCTGCCCGTGGCGAAGGCCGTGCGCGGAGACAAAGGTGACGGGGATACGGTCGTGATTGAGCTGCGCCCGGTCTTGCGCTGACGGCTCGCGGTTGCGCGCCTTCAGGGCGTTACGATGACGATCTTGCCGCGGGCTTTGCCGGACTCCATCAGGCGGTGGGCCTCCACGATCTGCTCGAAGTCGAACACGTGAGCTGGCACGGTCTCGTAGCTGCCCTTCTCGGCCCGCGCGATGAACTCGGCGAACGGAATCTCCGACAACGGCAAGCTTGGTGTGCCGAACAGGAACGCGCTCGCAAAGAAGCTAAATTGCAGGCCGCTCGGCATTCCCTGCAGCGGGTCGAGAGTCAGCGGCGCGCCTCCGCCAAGGAAGCCCGCGAGCGCCACGCGACCGCGATAGCGCACCATCTTGAACGAGTCGAGGATGGTGCTGGTGCCGACGATATCGAGCACGGCGTCGACTCCGCGCGGCAAGCGTTTCAGGATATCCGCCGAAAGCTCGGGCGCGTCGAGTACGGGCTCAGCGCCCAGGCGCTCAAGGATGACGGTCCTTTCGCGTGAACGAGTGGTGGCCAGTACTCGCGCGCCGAGATCACGCGCGAGATTGATGGCCGCTTGCCCGAGGGCCGACGTGCCTCCGCGAACGACCAGGGTTTGCCCTGACGATAGCTCCAGGTTTTGCCGTAGGAAGGTCCAGGCCGTCGCGTAGGATTCGGGGATCGCCGCAAGCTCGGACCAGGTGCGCGTGGACTCGATGGCTACCACATTCGCGACCGGCACACGCACGTACTGAGCGTAACTGCCGTTGATCGATCGTCCCATTCCGCCCATCAACGCCAGCGCGCGTTGCCCCTTGCGGAGCTTGCTGGCGCCTGGATCATGAACCTCACCGACACACTCGATGCCAGAGACCCGAGCGACGTCGCCCCAGACTCCCTGGCGGAAATAGGCCTCGGCATGGTTCAGACCGAAGGCTCGAACGCGCAATACCAACGTGTCCTTGGTTGCCTCGGGGATGGGCAACATGCGCTCCTCGAGAACCTCCGGTCCTCCAGGCGTACTAATCACGATCGCTCTCATGAAGTTCATCAGTAACTCCTCTCCGTTTCGAATTCGACGCACAGCTCCGCCCTGGCTCTGGCGAACCGCTACGACTTGATTGCTTTAGTTGCGGCTAGTCGCGCAGTAGCTCGAAGCGCTCAGAGTCGATCAACTCTCGGAGACCGACGACCAGCGCACTGGGCGCGAGATAGCTGGCGGGCCCGCGCAGCACCTCGGCCACGCGCAGCATCTCGTTCACTTCGTCGGCGGCGCGGTCGAGGCGCGCGCGATTGGGGCGTGTCTTTTGCCCGCTCAAGTACAGATCACCGGAGCTGAGCAGGCCGCGGGCGACCATCGCGTCGACCTGACCCGCGCAGCGACACGGATTGTCGGAGTCATAAAGGCCACACCAGTGGCGCATGAACTCGTGGAGCCTGCTGCGCGCGCGCGACAGGCGCTTGCGAAAGGCCGCCGCTTCGACCTCGAGCACATCCGCGGCTTCTTCACCCGACAACTCGAAGACGTCGCCCAGAATGTAGGCAATGCGAAGCTCGCGATCCAAACACAGAATCATCGCTTCCGTGCAGCGCAACCGCAGCTCGCGCGCGAGCGCCTCGCTCTCGGGATCCAATGAGTCCGTGTCATCGCTTTTCAGCCCGGTGCGCAGGCGCTCGTCGAGGGCCTCGAAGGAGATGGTTTCCCGGCGCCCCTTGCGCACTCGCGACAGGTGATTGGCGGCGATTCGCCATACCCAGGTTCGCAGGGAGCTCTCACCCCGAAACGAACCTAGGTGAGTCAGGACGACCATCAAGATCTCCTGTGCGGCGTCCTCAGCGTCGGTCGGGTGACCAAGCATGCGGAGCGCGAGTCCGTAGACGTCGTCCTGGAACGCATCCAAGATCGAGACAATGGCGTCTTTGTCGCCCGCGGCGGCTGCCTGAGCGGCGCCATTCATGTCTGTCGGAACTAGGTTGCCCTTCATGTTTCATCACCCAAACCAAGGGAGACGCGCCGCACTCAATTTGTGACAGCCCTCGCAAAAAATCCCCTGCTACTGACCCGTTCAGGATAGCCCTGGAAGAGGACGGCAGCGACGCGGCGCGTGGCGCACCGGGTGAGATTGCCGCTCTTGGGCCCAGCGTGATAGGGGAAGGGCTGGGTCTACATCACGAGAGGCCTGGTCGCCCGCAATTCTCGATCGCACGGGTTTCGCGAGTCCGCGCCGTCGGCATTAGTCTGACCATCCCCGAGGAACAGCACATGACAGAGATCGAGATTTGCAGTACGGAAGCGCAGATACGGGCCTGCTTTCCGGTGATGCGTGAGTTGCGCCCGGCATTCGACGAGCGGCAGTTTTGCGAGGTCGTTCAGCGTATGTCTAGCACACAGGGCTATTTGTTGGTTGCCTTGCGCGACGAGGGCGCGGTTCGCGCTGCGCTCGGGATGCGCAGCGGCGAGTCGCTCGCCTGGGGGCGCTATATCTACGTCGATGATTTGGTGACCACCGAAAAGTCGCGCTCGCGAGGCTATGGCAAGCTGCTTTTGGATTGGGCGGCTGAATACGGCAAGCGTGAGGGGTGTGCAGAGCTCCACCTCGACTCCGGAGTCCAGCGGTTTGGTGCGCACCGCTTTTATCTGCGAGAGCGAATGGATATCGTGTTTCACCATTTTCGCCGATCACTCGCAGAGTGACGCGCAAATAGTTTGTCTGGCCGTCGCCAGCGCGCCAAGCTTTCCGCGCGTTGACGAAGGCGAATGGTCAAGCCCGTCGGCCTGCGTAAGACAAAATACCTACCCCGTCGGGCTCGTGTGAGCCGTCACGCGAGCTACGCGCCGCTCGTGTTGCCCCACGCCCGCTAACCAAACCCAAACCCCAGCTCGGGAGATTGGGTGGGTAAGCGGGCGCGGCGCTCGTTGCCCGTCGCGTAGCTCCTGGGCCGTCGCCGCAAATCGGCTCACCGCTCGGGCCCGCAAGCTCCCTATTCCGCTGTTGCTTCACGCGCCCAAGGACCCGCGCGGACTTGGGTCGAAGGCAAGCCTCTCCCCGAACGAGCGACAATCGGCTAGCTTGCCCGCGAACGCGCGTGTCGCGCGTTTGGTTATTCGGGGCTTGGGTTAATAGAAAGGGTTCTTAAGATGATGGGTGTACGTTCGCTTATTGCGTTGCTGTCGGTCGCGCTGTTCTCGTTTGCGGGCTGTAGCAGCAAGCCAACCAAATTCGAGCCGTCCACGCGCGGTAAGCGCGGTGAGAATTGTCAGGCGCGCAACGACTGTCAGGATGGCCTTGCTTGTCTCAATGGTATTTGCGGAATCAACGAGTTTTCGGTCAGCGTAGCGGCCAAGCACTGTGATCGTATCGAGTGCGCGACCACCGAGGACTGTTGCGGTGACAAGCCGATCGTGATGCCCGAGAAGTGCAACACGCGCGCGACGACTTGCAATCAGGTCTTCCTAGGCTGCAGCACGGCAGTCGCATGCACCAGCGACGCGAACTGCGGTGGTCAGGGCGGCACCTGTCGACCCGCTGCCGCGACCGGCACGTGCACGGGCGGTACTCTCGCCGGTCTCAGCTGCACCGCCACGACGAATTGCCAAGATGCGTGCGTGAACAGCGTCTGTTCGTATTCAGGGACTACCTGCACCGCGAACACGGATTGCACGTACTACTCGACGGCGACGACGACCTGCATGAAGGCGGCCCGCACCTGCAATTGCACGAATCCGGACTACAACCCGAGCGCCGCGATCTGCACCGATCCAGACTGCATGGATCTGTGCACCTTGCGCTGCGACAAAGAGCGCTGCGTCGCGGATCGGTCTTGCAAGAAGGACTCCGAGTGCGGCACGGCCACGCCGTTCTGTTCCGACGGCCAATGCGTGCAATGCACGGTGGACGAAGACTGCGGTGACGCCAAGAGCTGTGACGCGGGCGTCTGTCACGCGCGTTGTAAGCACAACGAGGAGTGTGCCGCATTCTACGAATGCAACGCGGACAGCGGTGAGTGTGAATACGCCGGCTGCAAGAGCGATCGTGAATGCATTCTGGCTGCGGGCGCCACCAATCAGAACGCAGCCTCGGTGCCCACGCCGTCCGGTGAGGATCCACGGCTCTTGAAGTGTCTGCCCTCCGAGACCGATCCCGCGCACAAGACCTGCAAGATCCCGTGCGAAAATGACGGATCGTGCGGCGCGCAATCGGTTTGCGACGCTGGCTTTTGCAAGTTCATCGGCTGCGACTCGAACGAAGAGTGCCGCGCCTACTTGAACCTGGTCGGCGAAATTCCGACTGCGGCGAAGCCGTTCGTGACGACCGCCGTTTGCCGCGAGTGAGCGGATGACGTGACGCGTTTGCCGCCGCTGATCGCTGGGTCAGCGGCGGTGACGCTACTGCCGGAAACTAGCTGCTGCTGCGGATACCGCCAGGTCCGCGTCGCGCGGCGAGCTCGATCGCTTTTCGGACATCCTCTACGTACTCGTGCGGCAGCTCCCACGCGGCAAAGTGCCCGCCGTGGTCGTGCTCGAGGACCTCCTGTACGTTGACGAATCGCGCGCTGAATCCGCGTGGCGCCGGCTTGGTGTCGCGGGCAAAAGCGCTGAGGACCGTTGGCGTCTCGACGTAAGCCGGGGGCATTTCGAACTCGACGTACGGTGCAAATGAGCTGCCGATTGCGCCCGTGAACCAATAGGCGCTGACCCAAGTGAGCAGATCGTCGAGCTCGAACGGCGTGTCGGACCAGCTCTGAAGCTTCTCCGCGATCCACGCGGCCAGGCCGGCTGGTGAGTCTGCGAGCGCGGCCGCGAGCGTGTGCGGCTTCGTCGATTGCTGCGCGATGTACCCGCCTTCTTTGCGCTGCCAGGTAGTGACGCGCTCGAGGTAAGCGAGTCCCTCGGCATCGAGTGTGGATCGGTTGGCAAAGACGGCGTGGAGCGGCGAGATATTCGTCAGGTGGAGGGCGCTGACGCGCTCGGGGTGCTTGACGGCAAGTTGCTCGGCAACGTCCGCGCCTATGTCTCCGCCCGACACGACGTAGCGCTCGTAACCCAGGTGCTGCATGGCTTCGGCGACGAGCGATGCCATACGGCCCGTCGTCATTCCCGGCTGCGTTAGCTCGTTTCCGAAGGGGAAGCCGGGGAGTGCCGGGACGACCACGTTCAGATCCGTGAGCAACGGCAGCACGCGCTCGAAGCGAAGCACTGAGTCGGGCCAGCCGTGCAACAGCAGGACGCTCGCAGCCCCGGCGGACGCCGCGCGCTGATGCACGAGCCGCAGCGCGCGATCTCCAGAGCCCACGATTTGCCAGGGGAGGGCGAGGATGCGGCGCTCCTGCGCGCGCCAGTCGAAGCGATCGCGCCAGGTGTCGAGCAAGTGCGCGAGAAAGTTGCTGTCGATGCCGCGCTGCCAGCCGGTTCCCTCAGGCAGGCGCGGTCGGCGAGTCGCAATGAGTCGACGACGCAGATCATCCAGTTCGGAATCAGCCACGGGAGCAAGCGGAGGTATCATGTGTTCGGTTGTACACAGGATGTGTTCCTGTGTACACATCCTGTTTTATGGGCTATTGCTGCCGGCGCTCATGACAGCCCGGGCCACCGCCTCCCCTCGACCGAAAGACGCGCAAAGGACTCGCGAGCGCATCTTGGTTGCGGCGCGACGAGAGTTTGCCCGAGTCGGGTTCGCCCGGGCCACCGTTCGCGAAATTGCCAGCGCAGCCGACGTCTCGGCCAACCTCATCACTCGTTACTTTGGCGGCAAGGACGGGTTGTTCGTCGCCGCAACGGAAGTTCATCTCAAACTCGATCGCCTATTCGACGGACCTCGAGCGTCATTGGGACGCCGAATGGCCGAAGGCATCGTCCGCCGGTGGACCACGATGGAAGGTGAGGACCCATTGCTCGTCCTGCTTCGTGCTGCCGGCGAGCGTAGCGAAGCGGCGGAAGCCCTGTCTACGTTTCTCGACGAAGAGTCGCTGGAACCGTTGCGACGACAGTTTCTCGAATATGGGATGACCGAGGAAGATGCCGCCGCTCGCGCCCGAGCGATCGACATCCTGATGCTCGGTGTCTCCGCCCGATTGCGGGTGCTGAGAGCCGATCTGGGCGACACGGACGCACTCGAGCGCTGGATCGCGCTTACCATCCAGCGACTCGTGGATGCTCCGTAGATGGCGCGAGCTTGCCGGTCACCGTTCGCTTGCGAGTGCGCTTCGCGTAAATTCACAGCGAGGGTAGCCCTCGCTCGCCGCGGCGGTCAGCACGCGCTGAGCGATGCTCGAAAGCGCTGCATATTCTGGGTTTTCGGCGGTCGTCAGCGCTTCGCGACTCACGTGCTCGAACAACGTCAGGGACGAGACGAGCTTGAGCACGTCGATCGACGAGCCCATGATCTTCAGCAGCGACCAGCCCTGCTCGATCCGCGCGGCCACGGCGGTCGCGATCTCCAGCAAGCGCGTCCGGAGCAGGGGATCTTCCAGGTAAGTTTTGGCTTCGCTCGGCCCAGCAAGTCCGTAGCGACGGGCGTCGAACGACGACCCGAGCCCTTCCAGCTGCGGAAAGACATACCAAATCCAATGCGATTGCTTGCCGCTGCCGCAAATTTCCGCCAGCGCGGCTGCGTAGCCATGAGCTTCTGCGGCCTGCGCGGCATGGAAACGTTGCAGCGTGGAATCCATTGGGGCAAGCCTAGCAGTCGCGAGGTCTCATTGACCATGCTATGACGAAGCATGGGCGACGGGGTAAGTCGGGCTGCGGGGCGTGTGCGACGGCGCGTTTTCTTGAGGGCATTGGCGCTCGGACTGACCGTGCCGGTCGCGGCGAGGCTGGCGAGCAACGCTCTGGCCGCGCCTGCCGCGCGTCCGAAGCGCTTCATGGTGTTCTACACGCCGCACGGCAATCCGACGGAGCACTTCAATCCCGCGCTAGTGGGCGGCGACCGTTCGAACTTTTCGCTCACTGCCAACGGCAAGGGCATCCTCGGTCCGTTCGAAGACTACAAGCGGTACATGAACGTGCTGCAGGGGTTCTATCACCCGAAAGGGTTAGGTACGCACGACGCCGTCGTGGCCTGCCTCTCGGGAACGAACGCGACGGACGTGAACGATTCGCGCCCGCGCACCACCGTGGAGCACGCAATCGCCAACGCGCTCGGCGTAAAGCCGCTGGTGCTCGGTGCCTGCCCTTACCCAATCAACGCGGTAGAGGTGAAGTCTCACGTTTTCTGGGACGGGCAACCCGTGCTCGCCGAGAAGAACCCGGTCAAGGCGTACGACGCGCTGTTTGGCGCTCTGGATAAGCCCAGCGCGGCGCCGGGACCGGATCCCAACGTGGAGCTTCGTGATGCATTGGTCGAGCTTACTTCGCGGGAGATCGCGACTTTGCAGAAGGAGCTAGCTGCGCTCACGACCGAGCAGAGCAAGCTGCAAACGCATCTGGCCGCGATGCAGGCGCTCAAATCAGGAGCCGGGACCAGCGGCGCAGGCCCAGTCGCGTGCACAGCGCCGCCGAGCATCGCGGCGATCAGCGCGTTGCGTGCTGCTTCGGCCGGGCAGAGCGACGACTTCTTCCTCAAGGCCGAGAACTACGCCAACGTGCTCGTTGCCCAGCTCGAGGTCGCAGCCAACGCGCTGCTGTGCAACTCCGCACAGGTCGTGGCCGTGCAGTCGATGTACGGCGTGTGCAACATCGACTTCAACCTGGTGGTCCCAGATGGCCTACAAAAGACGGGAGCGTCGCACCACGATGCGCTGTCTCACACCGACCCGAGCGGCAGTGGCACCGATCCGAGTGGTCTCGATCCGTCGACTCGGGTTCCCTTCGCGCTCGCGCAAAAGTGGCTGATGCAGCAGGTCGCGGACCACGTGCTGAAGATCTTGGATCAACCCGATCCGGCCGATCCTGGCCACACGGTGCTGGAAAACACGCTGATCTACATGTGCAGTGAGATCGGTGACGGAGCGCAGCATTCCACCAAAACCGAGCTGATTCAGCGCGGGCCCGTCGGGCCGACTGCTTATCTACCGCTGATCACCCTTGGTGGGGGCGGAGGCAGCGTGAAGACGCAGCAAGTGATAAACTTTGCGACCGATCGGCCCGCGGGAGATATTTTTCTCTCGCTGTGTCAGGCAATGGGTGTCTCGGGTCAGACCTTCGGTACCACCACCGGTCCGGTCACTGAACTATTGGTGCCGGGCGCATGAGCACGCGAGTCTGCCTGCTGGGCGCGCTTTCCGTGGCAGCGCTTACGCTCGGGTGTAGCAGTGTGAGCGAAGGCGCCCGCGCTGGTCTTGGAGGCTCGGGAGGCACGAACAGCAGCTCCAGCGGTGGCGCGAGTTCCGGCTCAGGCCCACAGCTTGCGCTGTGCGGTGCGTCCAAGCTCAGCCCGCCCATGCTGCGCCGGCTCACCGCGCGCGAGATGGTACGCACGCTGCAGGACGTTTTTCCCGAGGTGAGCTCGCAATGGACTTCGGAGCTCAGCCCGGATTCGACACCCGAGCGCGGCTTCGACAATGACGCGCGCACGCTGCAAGTCGGTAAGCAAACCGCGCTCGAGCTGTTCGACACCGCGACCGAGATCGGGTCGGCCGTGAGTGGCGCGCTGACCACCGTGTTGCCCTGCAGCGCTACTCAGCCCGACCGAAGCTGCGCGGCTAGCTTCGTGGATAAGTATGGAAAGAGGCTCTTTCGTCGCCCGCTCAAGGCCGACGAGCGCGAACGGTACCTCTCCTTCTTCGATTTGGCTCTGGGCAAGACTGATTTCACAACCGCCATTGGCTGGCTGACGCGGGCCCTGATCCAATCACCTGCGACCGTGTACCGGAGCGAGATCGGAGCTGTGAACGGCAAGAGTTACACGCTGAATCCGTACGAAGTCGCGACCGAGCTGTCGTACACGTTTGCCGGCACGACGCCCACTGACGATGCGTTGAATGCCGTGGCGATCGCTGCCCCGGACGCTCGCGTTACAAACGCCCATGCGCTGCTGCAGGCGTCGCGCAGCGAGGTCTTGCAACGCTTCTTCGCGGACTGGCTCGGCTATGGCGCAGTGCTCGGCATGACGAAGACTCACGTGCCGACCTTCACCGATTTGGGCAATGGGCGCGGCCTACGTGACGACATGGTGCAAGAAACGCGGAATTTCTTGGAGCAAGTGGTGGTCACGCAAAAAGGGGGGCTGCGCGAGCTGTTGACTGCTCCCACGACCAACCCGAGCTCCGCTCTGGCTACGTTCTATGGCTCGAATCCCGGGGCTACCGCGTTTCCGAGCCCTGCCGCAGACTACGCCTCGGTGACGCGACCCATGGGTGCGGGAATTGGTCTGCTCGCGCAAGGCTCGGTGCTGGCAGCGGCGGCGCGCACTGATGGATCTTCGCCGACCAAGCGCGGTCTGTTCGTGTTCACGCGCTTCTTGTGCCGCCAAAAGCGCAAGCCTCCGGACGTTGTGCCACCCCTGGCCCCGACCACGGACAAGGTCGTCACGACGCGCGATCGCTACGAGGTCGGTCACGCAACCGGCGCTTGCAAGTCCTGCCACAAGGACTTCGATCCGATCGGCTTCGGCTTCGAGCAATTCGACGAGGTTGGCCGCTATCGCGCGACGGACAATGGGGCTCCGATCAACACCGTGAGCAGAGTGCCGAACCCCGACGGGACGTCACTCTTCTCGTTCACGAGCTTGGACGATCTCGCCCGCGGTCTGGCCGAAGAGGACGCGGCATCTGTGTGTGCGAGCGGCTTCTTGACCCAATACGCGTTCGGCATCCCGGACGAATGCTTGGGCGAGACGCGCCGTGCTGAGTTTCTGGCCGGAAATCTGGGCTTTCTCGAGTACTTTACGTCGCTGGCCGCTGAACCTTCGTTCGAGCGCCGCGAGCTGCCTTGAGTTGGGCCGCCGTGAGTGCAGCCCGAATCAGCGGCTGCACTTCCGCTCGAGCGCGTCGACCCGCGTGTGACTAGTGACTACCGCCGCTACCGCCTGCGCCCGCGTGAGGCGCTGCTCCGCCACTGCCGCCAGCGCCACCACTGCCTTTGCCGCCGCTTCCGCAGCTCAGCTCGACGCTGTCGACTGCCGACTGATAGCAAAGCCCCGGTGCGCCGAGCGCGTTCGCAAACTCCGTCTCAGTGGCACTCCACTTACGACACAGCGTGCCGGGGAGCGTGCTGCAGTCGGACGAACACGAGCAATTGGACAAGCAATAGCCGAGATCGAGCAGCCCAGAGTCATCCGACAGAATGCCAGCGCACAAACCGCCCGGAGCCGGATTGGCACCTGAGCCATACAGGCACTCAGAGCCAACCGCACAGAGCTCTCCGCAGACTCCGGTCATTGGGCTCGTGCCTACGGGACTCGTGGGGATGCAGACGCCTGTGCAAGTGTTGGTGGCTGCATCTGGCGCGCAGGCAGTTCCGGCGGGATCTCCGACGGGCTTGGTTTTGGTACACAGGCCGAGGACGCTACTCTTGTCGCAATACAAGCCGCTACCGCACTCTGCGTCCGAGCGGCAATGAGGCACACAAAACGGCGCGCTTTGGGTCGAACCGAGATCCACACACATGAAATCGAGGCGGCCCCAGCACTTGCTGCTCAAGTCTACGGGGGCGCCCGGTTCGCAGGCATCCAAGCAGTACCCCTGAGGTGTGGAGGTCAAGCTGAAGTTAGCGCACTCGGCGCCGACTTTGAGCGCGCTGCACTCAGTGCCGCCAGGCGTACAAGCCATCGTGCACATTCCGTTCGAAGGACCGCCGTCACCGAGCAACGTGCTGCTTGCGGTGATGCAAATCAGGCCCGTTCCGCAGTCCGCGTTGTTCGTACATTCGGCGCCGAGCATTTGGTTGCCCGAGCTTCCGCCTCCGCCCGCGCCGCCGCGCCCCCGGCCTCCCGCGCGCCCTGCACCCGCGAAGTGGGTGCCGCCACTAGCGAGCGTGCCACCCGCTGCGGTGCTACCGCCCGCGCTGCTGCCGCCGCCAGCGGTGTCACCGGTTTCTGCCTCGCCACCGTGACTTCCTATCGAGCCACCAATTGAAGCGCCTGCCCTGTGTCCCTCGCCACCAGAGCCGCTCTCGCTCGGTTCTGCACCGCCGTTATCGGCGTTACTCGTCGACTTACCGCTGCAAGCGAACAGCAGAGCCGCGATGGACACGATGCCGCTGGCGCGACGAGCTCGAAGCATTGAACCGAGTAGCGTTTGAACAGTCGTGGATTCGTTTTGCATGTCCCCAGCTCGAGGCTACGTTGCAGTCTAACCCTCGTCTATCACTATCCACGTCCATGCCTGGTGTAGGCCGCCAGCCACAGTGCAAGCTCGCGAACCCCTCGGTCTCCCGGCGCTCGAACGGTTCCGCCAAGTCCTAGCGTTTCTCGCTCAGCTTCGGTCAATCCACGGCAGCAAAGTGCCGGAGCTAGCGTTTCATCCGTTCGACGATTGGCTTTCCGGTTTTGAAATCCCTGCCCTTGATGTCGATGTACTCGACCGAGAACGGGCTCGAGAGCTTGACGTGGATCGAGAGCAGCTCAGCAGTGACGCCGGCGATTGTCGTGCGCGCGACCGCGACGCAGTTGCCGTTCGGGCCGCGACGAGTGACGATGCCGATTGGGCGACCGACGGCCTTGAGGCGCATGGCGTAGTCGGATTCAGTCGTGCTTCGTTTCACGATGCGTTGCGCCGCGATGCCGTAGGCCATCGCGTCGAGCATGCCAGTGGCATGGGTGACGACCGGAGGCGCTTTTTCGAATTCGCGCCAATAGGGCGTGACCGCTTCGTCGTTGAAGGGTTGGCAGTTTTTATCGAGGCGCATCCAATAGTCGACGCGGTTGTGGTCATCACTCTTGGAGATGAAGAAGACGGTTTGGATGTCGTTCCCGCCGAATGGGGGATAGGCCGCGAGTGCTGCTGGCGCGATGAGCATGCCGGCAATTGCCCAAAGAACGGTCGCGCGCACGCGGCGATTCGCCCACGGCTCTGCGCCCTTACCCAAAGCGACCATGTATTCGACATCGTGAGCCATCGCGCCGACGAGCGCCAGATTTCGACCGCGATCATGGGCGACAAGGTGCGCATTTGGCAGTCACGAAAATGTCATCGAGCGACTCTGGGCTTTGCGCCGCCGCTTGCCGTGCGCGCCCGCTACCCCAATCAAGAACCCGTATCTTGCACGAAGGGCCCGCGAATGGCTAAGTCGGTCGAAGATCGCGGACGAGGCGCCCGGCGGGCAAGGCGCGACGAAGGCGCATACTGCGGGTATGTAACTGAGGAGCAACGCAGCACGCCGGGATGCATCGGTCGCGAGATCGAGCGACTTAGCCATTCGCGGGCCCTAGGCGTGCTCCCAACCCGAACAAGCGAAACGCGCAGGCCGTGCTGTCGCGACGGACGTCTTGCTCAGAGCGATCCGCGAAGCGGGCGACGCTTTTGGCAACGTGCGGCAGGTACGAGGGCTCGTTGCGACGGCCGCTCACGCCCTTCAAATCGCGCGGCAGCAAGAAGGGCGCGTCGGTTTCGACCATCAGGCGGTCGCTGGGGATGCGTTTGAGCAGCGCTTGCAGGTGCGTGGCTCGTCGTTCGTCGCACACGAAGCCGGTGATGCCGATGCACAGACCGAGTTCCAAATACGCTTCCAGCTCTGCCGCGTTGCCGGTGAAGCAATGCACGACACCGCCGCTGAGCGATTTACACGCATTGCTCAAAATGCCAAAGAAGTCCGCGTGAGCGCTGCGCTCGTGTAGAAAGACCGGCTTTTGCAAGGACGCGGCCAGCTCGAGCTGGCTCTCGAAGGCCGCGCGTTGTTCGGCGCGCGGTGAAAAGTCGCGATCGTAGTCGAGCCCGCATTCGCCCACCGCGACGACCTCTGGACAGAGCGCGAGAGTGCGCAGTTCTCCCTGAGTATGCCGATCGAAGCCGCGCGCGTTGTGCGGATGCACGCCCGCGGTAGAGCACAGCGCGCTCGGTCGCGTGCGCGCGAGTTCGAGCGCTGCCTGACTGAGCGAGGCGGTCAAGCCGGTGACGATCATGTGCTCTACGCCCGCACTCAGCGCGCGCTCGATCACTTGCGGGAGATCGGCCCGGAACTGCTTGCTCGTCAGATTCACTCCGATGTCGACTAGGCCGTTCAAGCGCTTTGCTCCAGGGTCAGGGTGTAGCTCGGAGCGAGCCGCTCCCAGATGCGCCGATGATACGTTGCAGCATCCCAATTGGGGTCCGCATCTTTCGGTGCGCGCGTTCGGTGCAGCTTGCCGCGAGCAAAAGCGCGCAGCGCACACAGCTCCGTGGTTCGTAGTTTCAAACGCTGCAGTTCACGCTGCTCGGCTGCCATGGGCGCTTGCCAGCGCGTGCCGAGGGCGCGTTTCAAGGTTCGAATGCGCTCGGATAGGTCCGATAGATCAGCTCGAAATAGGCCTAAATTGAAGTGAAATGACATAGATGGATACTCCTGTTGAGTGGTTGCCTCGCAGTGCTCCGCAAGTCGCGGGACGAGGCGATGGGTTGTGCAGAAAGCGCGCGAGCAACATGCCGCGTGCGGGTGCGCCGACGCTGCGGCGAGGCCGGGCGCAGATGCACGTTCGCGGCGTCCAATTGCTTGGAAGCCACGCAGTAGCGGGGACTTGATTCGAACAAGTCTCTCCGGAAGGCTATTCCGGCGTAGGTTCCGCTCCTACCACCCCGCAAAAATAGGCGATTACTCAGCGTATTACGCTGAGCTGGGTCGATTCTTCCTCGCGCGTCCGACTTGCCAACGCTTTTCGTCAGAGACGAGTGAGCCGTTGGGCAGCGACGCGCATGAATTGATTCGCAAAAACGAACGGAGAAAGAATTAGAAGCCCAGCACCACCTTTACTTTGTTGTTGCGTAGGATGAGCCACGCCATCGGATCTGTCAAGGCCGACGCGCGCCCCCCCTCGCGCCCCCCTCGCGCGTCGCGGCTCCTCAACGTTGCAGACGACAGTACGCGCTGACGATGGCTCGGAATGAAGCGATCAGCACGTCTTCGTGTTCGCCGACGCCGTAGCGCTGTTGCCCACCGTTACGCAGAGCGACATAGGCGATGGCGCGCGCGGTTGCGCCTTCGCTCGTGGCATGTTCTGCGTAGTCGCTGAGCTCGAGTTCAGTGCCGACGCATTGAGCGAGCGCGTGCATGAATGCTTCGATGGGGCCGGCGCCGCTGCCGCGGAATTCTTGCGTATTTCCCGCGTAGTTGAAGCGCGCGCTCACTTCGCACGACGAGCCATCGCGCTTGCGCGCGACGCCCGCGCTTTCGAGCAGCAGTGGACCCGCGGTCTCGACGTACGTGCTGCGAAACAGCGCGAGCGTGGCTTCGGCGGAGTATTCCTCGCTGCTTTGATCGGTGCGCACCTGAACTTCGCGGCTCAGATCGATGGCCAAAGCGCGTGGCAGGCGCAGGCCGTAGTCGCGCTCCAGTACGTGCGCGATGCCGCTCTTGCCGGATTGGCTGTTGATGCGGATCACCGGCTCGTAGCCGCGCCCGATGTCGGCGGGGTCGATCGGCAAGTAGGGCACTTCGTACAGCTTGCCGTCAGTCGTCTCCATGGCCTTTTGGCCTTTGTGGATGGCATCTTGATGCGAGCCGCTGAACGCGGTGAACACCAAACTACCGGCGTATGGGTGGCGCGGGTGTACCGGCAGTTTGGTGCACTCTTCGACCACGCGCACCAGCTCGGGCATGTTCGGAAACGCGAGCCCTGGATCCACACCGTGCGAGTACAAGTTGAGCGCGAGCGTCACGATGTCGACGTTGCCGCTGCGTTCACCATTGCCCAGCAAGGTGCCTTCGACGCGTGTCGCGCCTGCCAGCAGGCCGAGCTCCGCACAAGCGACGCCAGTACCTCGGTCGTTGTGCGTGTGCAAGCTGAGGATCACGCTGTCCCTGCGCTTCAAGTTGCGGTCGAACCACTCGATGCGATCGGCGTACACGTTGGGCGTCGTGACTTCGACGGTCGTCGGCAAATTCAGGATCATTTTGCGCTCTGGGCTCGGATCCCAAGCTTCGACCACGGCTTCACAGACTTCGAGCGCGTAGTCGAGCTCGGTGCCAGTGAAGCTCTCGGGTGAGTATTGAAACGTGACCTCGGTGCCGCCAAGCTTTGCGGCTTCCGCTTTGACCCAGCGCGTGCCTTGCACGGCCAATTCCAGAATCTCGCGCTTGGATTTACCGAAGACCACGCGCCGCTGCAGCGCCGAGGTCGAGTTGTACAAGTGCACGATGGCGCGCTTGGCACCGACAATGGCTTCGAAAGTGCGCGCGATCAGCGGCTCACGTGCTTGAGTAATGACTTGAGGGATGACTCGCTCGGGCAACGCGCCGCTCTCGAGCGCCCAACGAATGAAGTCGAAGTCGGTCTGTGACGCCGAGGGAAAGCCGAGCTCGATCTGCTCGAAGCCGACCGCAACCAACAGCGCGAGCAGCGCGCGTTTCCGCTCATGCCCCATTGGATCGGGCAAGGCCTGATTGCCGTCTCGCAGATCGACGCTGCACCAAGTGGGAGCACGATCGAGCGCGCGATTGGGCCAGCGGCGGTCAGGCAGGTGGACGCGTTCGGGGGCTCGGTATCGGGTAAAATCGAAGGACATCGTGGGCCTCGGAGGGATTGGGCTCGGAGAGGCACGACGCAGCGCTTCGACCTCTCCGCGGCGGTTGCGGGAGAGGTTTGCGTGGAACGTTTCAGGCTACTGGCTACGTTTCACACCTCTCCCGCGCTGCTAAGAAGCAGGAGGGAAAGGGGAGAGAAACGGGCGCAGGAGCTCAAGGTGAGGGGAAAGTATGCGAGCGCGGGCCGCGCTGTCAAGGCCGCTTGCCCGTGATGGCGCCCGGTTGACGCGGCCGCGTCGCGGATGGATTGGGGAGCCGACAAATGACGGGTCGGGATTTGCGTCGCGAACGCGCGCGCGACAGTGGGCGCTTGCTGCGCGGCAGCCTGGTTTGCAGAGTGGCTGCGTGCGGCTTCATCGCTGCTTGCGCACGCACTCAGCTTTCGGAGCTTCAGTGGCAGAACGAGCTCGACCCCGCCAAACCTGCGGGCGGAGCGTCTAGCAACTACGCCGGCGGACGAGCGGGTATCGCGGGTCAAAGCGGAAGTGCTGGCCGAGCCAACTCGAGCCAACTCGGCGGAGGTCCGAGTATCTCGTTCGGCGGACACAGCGCTGACGTTGGAGGCAGCGGTGACGTGGGAGAGGGCGGAGCGGGCGGGGAAGACGACAGCGCGCGCTCGTTGCCCATTTGCCCTCGCGCGGTCACGCTCGCACTCGACGGCCCGCTGGTTCAAGAAACTCAGGGCTTGGTCGACAGCGCGGTCGCTGGCGATTGGAATCGTGATGGCAAGCTCGATCTCGCCGGTGCCAACGAGGATGGCAGTGTCAGCGTGCTTTTCGGCTTCGGCGATGGCTCGTTCGACTCGAGCGCCGTGTATCAGAGTGGGCTGGAGACATTGCTCACGCAACCGGAGTCTTCGCTCACGCGAGAGGCCCAGACTTCGATTGCATCCAGCGATTTGAACGGAGACGGGTGGCTCGACTTGGTCGTTGGCAATCGCAGCGCGAGCTACTTAGCCGTGCTCTTGGGAACGGCGAATGGCTCGTTCAGTGTCGGGGCGACGGATGCGACGGAGGGTGGCCCGAGCGCAATTGCGCTCGCGGACTTCGACGGTGACGGCACGACCGACATCGCCGTAGCAGCCCATACCGGGGCGGTATCCGTACTGCTCGGAAAGGGAAACGGCAAGTTCGGCAGCAAGATCGTGACCTCGATTGGCGGCACCTTGAAGAGCATCGCCAGTGCCGATTTGAATCACGATGGTCGCATGGACGTCGTTACCGTCGGCGACGTCGAACTTTCCGTGCTGCTCGGCGACGGCGCAGGCAGCTTCGTCAAGACGCAGACTCACCCGAGCTCACTCACCGTCAACTCGATCGAGATTGCCGACTTCGACGCTGACGGCCACGCGGATCTGGCGTTCGGCGCGACATGCTCGCCGTCGTTTTACCAGGACACTCAGATCGGTATCCTACTCGGAAATGGCGACGGTACGTTCGTCGCTAGTGTCAACTACCCAACCGGTCCAAATTGCTTCGAGCACATCGCGGTCGCGGACGTGAACAAGGACGGCGCAGCCGACGTGGTCACCTCACCCGTGAGTGCCTTACTTGGCGAGGGCGATGGCACTTTCTTGCCGGTCCGCCTGAGCTCGAAGGCAGTCAGCGGCAATTTGCTCGGTCTTGGCGATTGGAATGGCGATGGCAAGCTCGACGTGGCTTCCGCGAGCGATCACTGGGTGACTGTCTTTCTCGGCGAGGGCGATGGCAGATTCGGTGCCAATGAGGTGTATGCGGCGGAGTACGCACCGCACTCGCTCGCCTTGGTCGATATCGACCGAAACGGGACCTTGGACCTGATCACCGCGGGTACTCACGAGTATCACGGCGGTGCGGGCGGTAGCGCCGTGAGCGTGCAACTCGGCGTTGGTGATGGCACCTATCGGCAAGCCATCGACTACGACACCAGCTTGGGCGCGCAAGAGACGACTACCGTGGACCTCAACGGTGACGGCTGGCTGGATCTGATCACCTTGGGTCGCGCACCGAGCAGCAGCGACCCGCTGACTAGCGTCGGGGTCCGACTCGGCATCGGTAACGCCGATTTCACGAAGGAGCTGGTCTCGAAGGTTGGGCAGAGCGTCAGCGCGTTCGCGACCGGCGATCTGAATGGTGATGGCTACCCGGATATCGTGGCGGCCAACGGCGATGCTCCAACCATCAACCTGCTGGTGGGCAAGGGTGACGGATCCTTCTTTCTCGATTCAACCTTGGCGCTGCCCGCCAGCGCTCGCGGCGTTGCGGTGCTCGAAGCCAACGGCGACGGCAAGCAAGATATAGGCCTCACCCTGGATAACGGCACGGTTGGTATCTTCCTTGGCATTGGCGGCGGCATCTTCGCGCCCTGCCGACAGTATCGAATGGGCGACACTGAGTTCGGGATCACCGCCGCGGATCTGAACCAAGACGGCAATGTCGACATCGTGACGTGGGGACCCGATTCCGTGAGCACCCTTTTCGGAGCCGGCAATGGCTCGTTCAATCGACGTCGTTCGTACGAAGCGTCAGCGGTGGGACGGCTAGTCGTGGTCGACGTCGACCAAAACGGCACCCCGGATTTGGTCATGACGAGTGCACCAGGTGGCTTGTCGATCCTGCTCGGTGCACGGGACGCGACGTTTCTTTGCGCGACACGCTACGCGCCGGGAAGTTACCTGAGCGGTCTCGGCGTCGGCGACGCGAATGGCGACGGAAGGCTGGACGTGGCAGCGGGCAGCCCTGCGGGAGTTGACGTCTTTTTGAACGTCTCACCCTAACTGCGTCGTGTTTCGTGGCGAGGTCTGGACTCGTTGCCTAGAATTTGCGGCATTTCTTGGCGTCGCCCGCAGTCGCGGCGCGATTTGTTCCGCTGCGCGGTGGTCGCGCTTGCGGACCGCTAGGCCGCGTGCGAGACGTTCCGCGTGTCAGCTCCCGTTGTGTCTCGTGCCATCCCTCGCATCGACCCTCGCGCCAGCCTCGAAGCGAGCGTCGTGAGTTTCCTCGATGCGCTCGCACAGGGCGGCTTTCGCGGCGACATTCGTAGCGACTATGGCACGCGGCTCACGGCAGCGACGGACAATAGCATCTATCAGCAGCTGCCCCAGGCCGTGATCTTCCCGCGCGAACACCAGGACGTGGTGCTTGCTTTGCGACTCCTGGCCGAACCACGCTTCGAGGGCGTGTCGCTCACGGCGCGCGGTGGTGGCACGGGCACCAACGGTCAGGCGCTCACGCGTGGCGTGGTGATGGATCTATCGCGCCACCTGCGCGGCATCTTGGAGTTGAACTTGGCCGAGGGCTGGGTTCGCGTGCAGCCGGGTGTGGTGCTCGACGATCTCAACGCACACCTCAAGCCGCACGGCGTGTACTTCGCGGCCAATCTCTCGCCCAGCAACCGCGCCACGATGGGCGGCATGATCTCCACGGATGCGAGCGGAGAAGGCTCGCGCTTGCACGGCAAGACCAGCCGCCACGTGCTCGACCTTTCGCTCGTGCTGCGCGGCGGCGTCGAGCATCGCACGCGCAAGGTGAATGGCGCGGAGCTCGGCGAACTGTGCGCGCGCAACGACGTGGTGGGCGACGCGTATCGCATCGTGCGCGAGATCGCCCAGAGCAAGGCCGACGACATTCAGAGCACGTTCCCCAAGCTGCTGCGTTACATGACCGGCTACAACCTCGCGCACATGGCCACGCGCGACGGTGAGAGCGTGGATTTGGCGCAGCTAGTTGCGGGCAGTGAAGGCTCGCTTGCGGTGGTCACCGAGGCACGCCTCAAATTGACGCCGTTTCAGAAGCAGCGCGCGCTGTTCGTGCTGCGCTACCCGAGCTTCGACGATGCGTTGGCGAGCTCTGAATGGCTGGTCGGCACCGACCCGGGTTCGGTGGAGACGATCGACGAGACCGTCATGAAGCTGGCCAAGGCGGACGTGATCTACGATCAAGTCAAGCCGTTCTTGGTGGACGAGCCCGGCGTCGAGACGCGCGCGATCAACCTCGTGGAGTACAGCGGCGACGAGGCCGAAGCCGTACAGCGCAAGGTGGACGAGCTGCTAGAGATCATGGCTCAGCGCCGCGGGCAACCCGGCGTGCCACACGGCTACGCGTTGACCTGGAAGCCGAACGAGCGTGAGAGCTTGTGGAACCTGCGCAAGAAAGGCGTCGGCCTTTTGGGCAACGCACCGGGCGCGCGCAAGCCGGTGCCGTTCGTCGAAGACACCGTAGTGCCGCCCGAAAATCTGCAGGCCTACGTGCGCGAGTTCCGCGCCCTCCTCGATAAAGAGGGCCTGTATTACGGCATGTTCGGGCACGTGGACGTGGGTTGTCTACACGTGCGACCCGCCCTGGATCTCAAAGATCCTGAAGACGAAGCGCGCATTCGACGCATCTCCGACGCCGTGACCGAGCTCGTGACGCGACACGGAGGCCTACTGTGGGGCGAGCACGGCAAGGGTTTTCGCTCGGAGCTCGTGCCGCATCACTTCGGCCCAGTGTTGTATCGCGAGTTGCAGCGCATCAAAGCAGTCTTCGATCCGAACAATCAGCTGAACCCGGGCAAGATCGCCACGCCCTTCGGTAAGAAGTATCAGCTCGCGACGATTTCCGGACCGACGCGCGGCGCGCAAGATCGAACGATTGCCAAGAGCGATCTGAGCGCACTGAGCACGGTGGTGAACTGCAACGGCAATGGCCAATGCTTCGACACCAACAACGACAACGTGATGTGCCCGTCGTCCAAGATCACGCGCGACCGCATTCACTCGCCCAAAGGTCGCGCCGGCTTGATGCGCGAATGGCTTCGCCTTCTCAGCGAGCGCGGGCTCGAAGCGAGCAGCGCGCTTCACGGTGGGCGCGCGTTGCCGTGGCCGGCGCGCCTCTATCAACGCTTGTTTTTTCAGGCGCGCAGCGCGGACTTCTCGCACGAGGTGTACGACGCGATGCAGGGCTGTTTGGCCTGCAAAGCGTGCGCTACGCAGTGCCCGATCAAGGTCGACGTGCCCGACTTCCGAGCTCAGTTTCTGGAGCTCTATCACCGTCGCTACGCGCGGCCGCTGGGTGACTACGCGACCGTCATGCTCGAGCGCATGTTGCCGTTGCTCGCGCTCGCGCCGCGTCTCGCCAATTTCTTTTCGCACAACCCGCTCACCCGCACGCTGCTCAAGGGCGCGGCGGGCATCGTCGATGCGCCGCGCTTGGATCCGGAGCCAGCGCTCGCGCGGCTGCGCAAACACGGCATCCCAGTGTCCGATCTGGCCGCGCTGAGCGCCCTGCCAAAGAACGACAAGGTGGTCGTGGTGCTGCAGGATGCGTTCACCAGCTTTTATGAGCCCTCGGTGCTCGAAGCGTCGTGCTTGCTACTCCGGGGTCTCGGCTTCGTGCCTCACGTGCTGCCCTACTTCGAGAACGGCAAGGCCCTGCACATTAAGGGATTTCTTGGCCAATTTCAGCGTGTAGTGCAGCGAAACACGGCGCTTCTGCGCAAAGTCGCGGCGTTGGGCCTGCCCATGGTTGGCATCGAGCCGGCGGTGGTGTTGACCTATCGCGACGAGTATCCGAAAGAGCTGGCTGAGCCCGCGGGCTTCCGGGTCGCGCTGCTGCAAGAGTGGCTGTCAGAGCAAACGCTGTCACCGGGCAAGGTGCAGAAAGACACCAAGTTTCGTCTGCTTTCGCACTGCACGGAGCAAGCGCTCGTCAGCAAAGCGCCCGCGCTGTGGGCCAAAGTCTTCGAAAACTTGGGCGTGCCCTTGGAGATCGTCAAAGCCGGCTGTTGCGGCATGTGCGGCGTGTACGGTCACGAAGCGCGGCACCTCGACGACTCACTGGGGATCTTCGAATTGTCCTGGAAGAAGAAGCTCGACCCCAACACGGACCGCGAGCGCGTGCTCGCCACGGGCCACTCTTGCCGGCATCAGGTCGATCGCACGCTGGGCTTCACGCCGCGTCACCCGGCGGAAGCGCTCTTGTCCGTGCTCGGGAGTGGCTAGCGGTAGCAGTATTGCTCGTCACGGCCCGTGGCGCAGTCATCGACATCGTTGCATACGGCGCTGACGGGCACTTGGGTGCCGTCGTCACAGAGGAAGCTCCTCGGATCGTCAGGTGGGCAGAATGGCGTCGAGGTGACGGGACACACTTCAGGATCGCAGATCTGTCCCCAATCGACGAGTTTGTCGCCGCAGACGACGTCGTGGCAGCCGCGTTCGTCGTGGCCGTCCGCGCAATCCAAGTGATAGTCGCAGCGACCCGTGAATTGAAACGTGCCGTCCGCGCACAAGATGGCGCCGAAACAGGTGTTGCCGTTGAGCACCATGATCGCTTCGTCGCTTCCGCACGAAGGCACGAGTTCTGCGGGGCGATTGGGCCCACCCGGTCCGTCTGGGCATTGCTGATACGCGCGGCCGCGTGCTCGCAATTGCCGGATTCGGCAGCGCACCGCCTCTTCGAGGTCGGGGACCCTGCGCGACTCTTCGAGGATGCATCGTAAACCGGTTGGGTCGAACAGTTTCTCGAAGCCCGACTCGGCTCGGGCGCAGCCATCGAGTCCTTTGGCGTCGAGGTGCCAAGAGGGGAGGGGTAGACACGTGCACTGCGCGTAGCCCTCCGCGTAGCCGACTTTGAGTCCCAGCTCCAAAAGCTCGCGCCCCGCGAGGCGATTGATGGTGGCGTCATCGGTGTCCAGCGCGGCCAGGATCTCATCGGGCCCAGCGCCGCCCGCGTCCGAATCGCCCCCGCTGCCGCCGCTTCCTCCGCTTGATGTACCGGCGGTGCTGGCATTCCCCGCGACGCTCGCAGAGCCCGCAGACTCCGAAGTGCTCCCGGCTGTCAGTGTCGCGCCAGCGGAACCACTCCTATCGACGAAGTCGTCGTGCGGTGATGAGACTTTGCCGCAAGCGTTCGAAGCAAGCGCCGGCACCAAGCACCAACACCACACTGCTCGCCCGAGCATTGACCCGACCCCCGCCGTTTTCTTCCGCCCACCCCCCACGCTCGCTCGCATAAAGGATGGATACCTCGAACGCCAGCGCCGAGCCAACCTTGGAACGCCCACTCCGCGTCCGAGCAGCGGACCGTCGAGTTCAGCGCTGGAATAGGCGCGGAAATGAGCAATGTTGCTGTACGGAGTCCGGCGAGCACTCGAGCTTTCGTATCGTTGGCGGAGACTCCAGAACGTCCAGGACGAGTGCGGGATCGTCGCCGTAGTCCGTGGCATCGATCGCGAGGTACGTCGAATCTGGCGACCACATCGGAACACCCCACTGTGTGAGTCCCAGCATGTCGAGTTCGGTGATCTCGATGTTGTCCGGGTCAGTGAGGTTCACCAGGTGGTACAGCGGGGGCGATGCAAAGTCCGACAGCAGGAGTTGCTGGAGGTCCGGAGAAGCGTCGACGCGACCGTTGTAACCCTGGCGGCGGTCGAATTCCGGGTCGACGAGTTGTGACGGGGAGGGGCCATCCGCCTGCATTCCGCATCAACAAGATCGCTACGCGAGCTACGCGACGCGCGCGCCGGCCGCGCCCGCTAACCCAACCCAAACCCAAGCTCGGGAGAATTGGGGGTAAGCGGGCGCGGCGCGCGCGGCCCGTCGCGTAGCTCTCAGGGCCTCGCTGCGCTCTAATGGCCTAGGCGCGGCTCACTGTGCGGGCAGGGCGCCTCGAGTCGTTTCGGGGCGGAGTCGGCGCTCATTGGCTTGGATGCGCTCTTCGCTCATCGCGGAGAGGACTTCCAGGAGCGGCGGGTGAGTCATGATCACGTCGCGGAAGGCCGCGGCAGGGAGCAGCAGCGCAAAACCGGCGCTGACGCTTCGCACGTCGGCTTCGGCGGCGGAGCGACCGAGCAACGAGATCTCGCCGAACATGCCACCTCGCTCCAACGTCGCCAACCACTGTTCGCGCTCGCCATCGACCCGAACGACGTCGACCGCGCCGCACAGGAGTATGAATAGGCCTGGTGAGCGCGTGCCTTGTTGAATCAAGACCGCGCCTTCTTTCACTTCGATGAACTCGAACTTGCGGCTCAGCGCGCGCCGCTCCGCGGTGTCGAGGTGCGCGAAGAGGGGGCTCGTTCGCACCAGGTGCTCGAGCATGCGACTGCGCAGAAATCTGAGCAGCACCGGCACGACGTTTAGATTGTCGACAATGCACTCGCGCATGGATTCGCGATTGAACGCGAGCAGATCGCAGTCTTCGGCGGCTCGCGCGGTCGTTGGCTGTGGGTCGTTACTGATTAGCGCGCCTTCGCCGAAAAATTCATTCTCGCCGACGCGATAGAGTTCGACGTTCGCGGCTTCGTCGAACATGGCAACGCTGCCGTTCACTACGACGTACAAGCAGTCAGGCGTGTCGTCTTGCTCGAATACGACTTCCCCGCTTTGCAGGTGCATCAGCCGGCTCTGCCTCACGAGACCTTCGAGGCTGCGCGGATCCATCTCTGCGAAGAGGGGTATCGCGGGCAGGATCCCGCGAGCCTGATTGAGTGCCTGCTCGTCTGCGCTGGGTTCGATGTTGTCGATCGCCAGTCGAAACATCCCCGATGGGGTCTGCTTGTCAGCCGGCCACGCGCAAGAGCCTGGCACGAGCAGCCGCAGGTCCGCTTCTACCGCGAGCGGAGGCGATGAGACGACGGGGCTCTCCTCCGCGGAGGCATCTTCAATGGGCGCATCTTCAATGGGCGCATCTTCAATGGGCGCATCGCTGGTCGGGGCATCACAAACAACGGGTGGTTGCGACGCTACTGATTCGGCTTCTTCGATGAGCGGCGGAGCTACACTCGCGGGTTGCGAACGCGTGAGCGGCGGCACTGCCGGCGCTTCGACGCGGATGCTCGGTGACTTCGATGACTCTCTCGGGGCCCGGCGCGCGACCATGCGGGCCACGGCAACCAGCCCCTTTTTGGCAACCAAACGTCGCGCCGCGCTCGGTAGGGGCGCCGCCGTTGACGCTTCAGGCACAGTGCTCGTTGGCTCGGTCTTCTCGACGACTTGTCGGCGCGCTGGCGGCGCCGGTGGCGGTGCAACAGCCGCCTGCGGGCCAGGGCTGCGCAACTGATTGAGCCAGGCGAGTGCTGCCGGATGCTTGGGATCGACCGCCAACATCATCTTACAGATGGCGATCGCCTTCACCACCAAGTCCATCGCCACGTAAGCTTTGGCCGCGCGCGCCAAGGCGTCCAAGTACGACTCGGCGTCACCCAAAAGTCGGTGACACTCCGCTGCGCGGCGCGGCCAGTCCGGCTCTCGCGGCTCGAGCTGCTCGAGTTGCGCGAGCTTCTCCAAGGCCTTCTGTGACTCTCCGGCGCGGAGGAGCGCGAGCGCGTCCGTCTGCAACCGCTTGATTCTGCGCGCCTGCGAACTCACGACGGGCACTCGCGGAACGACGCTGGCATCGACCTACCAGTATACGGCATTGGCCCTGCTCACGCCCGCACCGAGATCGATAAACCGAGCCCGCGCGCACCTCTTTCGCACCTGGTGTGCGCAAGAGTAGGCAAGACCTGTCCGACCACTGACGCGCTGCCGGTGCGCTCAGCCCCAGGTCGCGCGTTGGGCGCTCAAGAACTGCTTCACGGAACTGGGCGTGCTGCCCGTGAGGTCTTGTACCGAGCTGGACTCGATCGCCAATTGTCCAGCAGATCCGGAACGCTCGAACGAGACTAAGAGCTCGGCCACAGGAGTCGGTAGGCCAGCGCGCACGAGATTCGCAACCGCCGTAGCGGCGTCGACCGCGATGTACTCGATTGGCTTTCCGACGAGCTCACTGATCGTCCCTGCTAGCTCCGTTTGGGTGATGGCGCTCGGTCCGGTGATGTCCAGCACGGCGCGCCCAGAAAAGTTCCCGGAGAGCGCGAGGGCCGCGGCACGCGCGCAGTCTTCTCGCGTGACGTAGCTGACCTTGCCGGCACCGAACGAGTTGACCAGTTTGCCGCTCTTTACCGCATGGCCGAGGCCCATCAACAAGTAGTTGGTGTACATGTTGTTGCGCAGCACGGTGTACGGCACCTCTGATTCGCGCAGCACGGTCTCGGTGCCCCAATGATCGGGGGCGAGCGTCACGAGCGAGCTCGGCTCACTATGCGTGAGCGAGGTGTATACCAGGTGCTCGACGCCGCTGGCCTTTGCCGCCTGCACGGCGTTCGTGTGTTGTTCGAGGCGTTGGCCGGGCTGACCGAGCGCGTCGGTGCTGACGATGAGCGCGCGTTGTGCGCCGCTGAATGCGCTCCGCAGCGTCCCCGCGTCGTCGAAGCTTGCCGCACGAATCTCGACACCTCTGGCGGCCAGGTCTGCGACCTTGTCCGGGGTGCGCGTGAGCGCAATCAGCTTGCGCCCCGCGTTCCCTGGATCGGCGAGCAGAAGTTCGACTACACGCCGGCCGAGGTGACCCGATGCGCCAGTCACGAGGAGAGTTCCGTTGTTTTGATTTGCCATCGAGTAAGAGCTTGCGGTCGACGACGCCCCGTTCACAGTCCGTGATTTTGGATTAGCATTGTTCCATAATTGGAACGATGCCCAAGCAGCTGGATGATTTGGTGGTTTTCGTGGCGATCGCTCGCGCTGGGAGCGTGTCGGGAGCGGCACGCAAGCTGCGCGCGCCGAAGTCGAGCGTGAGCCGTGCGCTGTCCCGCTTGGAGGAGTCGCTGCGCGCGCAGCTCGTGTATCGCAGCACGCGGCAGCTCAACTTGAGCCCCGCCGGCACCGCCCTGCTCGCTCGCGCCGAACCTCTCGTCGAAGCGCTGGCAGCGACGCTCGAACCGATCGCGGAGGCAGAGGTACCGAGCGGCTTGTTGCGAGTGACCTGCACGGTCGATTTCGGAGCCGCCGTGATGGCAGAACTCGTGGCGCGCTTCGTCGCGCGTTACCCACAAGTTCAAGTCGAAGTTCACTCGAGCAACACCTTGGTGGACTTGATCGGCCGGGGCTTCGATCTGGGCGTCCGCATCTCGGTAAAGTCAAGCTTGCGCGATTCGTCGCTGGTCGCGCGCCGCGTGGGCACGCTCCACATGCGCTTGGTGGCAGCCCCGGCGTACCTCGCTCGTCGCGGCACGCCGCGCACCCTGCCTGAACTTCGCACGCACGAATGGGTGATGTACAAGGGCGCCGAATCGGTGCCGTTCGAATTGCCGCGCTCCAAGCGCCTTCCCGCGAAAGGCCGTGTCCGCGGCGATGACATGTCGTTCGTCCACGCGGCCACGCGCGCCGGAGCGGGCATCGCGTTTCTGCCCGCATTCCTTGCCGATCCGGAGATCAGCGCCGGCACGTTGGTGCCCGTGCTCCCCAAGTGGAAAGTGTCGAGCGGCGGTGTTTGGGTCGTTCATCCGCCGGCACGGCCGTTGCCGGCGAGAGTGAGCGCATTTCGCGACTTGGTGGTGGAGGCGCTCGCGGGCGCACGGTGAGCTGGTTCGGTCGTGCAGCTCACGGGATTTCACATTCGCTCTGGCACCACGCGCGTTGGCAGTTCACGCGCGCTCGCTCGACCGTTCCGCTCGCGGAAAAGCTGTTCCAACAATGGCTGGTCGACGCGGGCTGATCCTCGGAAGCGTTCGCCTCCGCGGCTTCGAGGCATTCGTCGAGGGTCAGATCTGCGCAGGCGCACGTGGGATCGCCGTAACAAGCGCTGCGTGTCGCGCAGCAATGAGTGGCTTCGCAATCGTTGCAGGTGCTCTCTGGGTGCGCTTCGCAGATTGGGGTCATCCCGGTCTGATTCGTGCTGCGCTGGTAATGACCCGGGCCTGGCCCGCTTGGGCTGCCACCACCGGCGTCGAACCCGCACACGGCTTGAACTGCGCCGACCTGCGGATCGACGAACGAGCAGCCGACGCCCATGAGCAAGAGCCACCACCAGCCATCGACGCGGGCCGCGCAGGCCATGCCTCAAAAGCTCCCGACCGCGCCGAGATGAAATCCGAGCGCAAGCTGATGCCCGAGTGAGTCGGGGTAGCTGAATTGCCAAACTTCGCCCGAGCCCTTCAAGCGGAAGTTGCGCTCGAACGCGTAGGCTAGGCCGAGCGTCTCTCGAAGGACGTACGATTGGTGCGACATTGGGCTCTGCTGCGTCGGCGCGGCGTTGCCACTTCCGACGGGAACGTTGCTCACGTTGCCACGCCGAAGCATGCCGTCGACGCGGCCGGTAAAATCGAGCTCGGTCGTGAGCGGCTGCTCGATCTCGGCGTACGCGCCATGTTTGGTAAAGAAGTCGCCGTCGTTTGCCGCGATCGCATACTTGAAGATGTCGGGGTTCGTGGTGTCGAACTGCTGACGGCGCAGCAGATATTCGAGGCGAAATGCCGTGCGCTGGACGCGCAGGGTGAAATCGCTGCCGGCGATCACGTAGTTGAGATCGCTGTTCGAGCCATAGAGGCCGAACATGCCGCTAGCACCCAGCGTCAGATCGACGTTGGAGCTGCCTTTCAAGGTCAGTGCCAGGCGCGCTCCGCCCGCTGGTCGCGGCGCGTTGTGCACGTAGTACGGCAAGTGGGACTCTTGAAAGTTCAAGTCGGTTGGGTTCGAGTCGCCGTCGTTCTTGAAGCCGGTCACGCCGTACAAGGCGTAGTCGAATTGTGCGACAGCACCGATCCAATGGGTGCCGTTCAGCTCGACGCCGTTCGTTGGAAATGGCGAAGGCAATACGCCGTTGTTCCAGTCGCCCTTTCTCAGCATTCGCCCCATGTCGTAGGGCAGCGGTTTGTCGCTCAGCATGTGATTTGCTGGGTCGTGCCGCAGGTTGAACGCGCCGAAGCTGGGGCTGAAGCGCCCCACGCGCAGATTGAATTCGTCGACCGCGCGATAGTCGAAGTAAGCCATGTCGGCCTCGAAGCCGTGGCAGCCGTAGCAAACCTTGACGTTGGCCGAGAGGTGCTCGGAAATGTCGACGGCGACCTTGAGTGCGGCTTCCAGCGTGAAGCCTTGAAAGGTCGTATTGGGGCCAGGCACTCCCTCGGCGCGCGGCCCGCTCGGCACGAGGTGATAGTCGAGCTGCGCGGAGCCCGCGAAGTTGAATTCCTCGGCGGCACGCAGTGGTCGCTCCGCCACCAAGCCCAACAGGGCCGCCAGCGTGACCACGAAGCAGAGCGCGCGTGCGCGGTTTGCCGTTGCCACTAACGAGCTCCGGCCGTCGGCGGTGCGAGTCCTGCGTCGGCAGCGGGGGGCTCGAGAGGAGCATCGTTCTTCTCTCGCTGCTCTTGTTTTCGTTTGCGCTCGGCGATCGAATATACGTGCAAATATCGCAAAATCGGCACGGTGTCCGCGACGCTGATGCCGCTGCTGGGCTGGCGTCGCATGCGCTCGACGTACAGCTTCCAATACTCATCGCTGTCGATGCCGCTGTTCAGCGGTCGTGCCAGCGAATGGCACTTCGAACAACGCAACGCGAACACGGCGTAGTCGGCGCGGACTTGAGCGGGTAGCGCCGTTTCCGGCTCGTCCACTCGACTGCCGGTACAGGCGAATGGAGCGGCGAGCAACGAGAGCCCAATCCCTAGGAACGCGCCGTACTTCGTCAATGGGCCCTGAATGACAGTGGAATGTCCGCGCTCGCGTTGCCGGTATCGACGTTGGCGACGCGATGCCCCTGAACTGCGTTGGCGATACAAGCGGCAGCACTGCCGCGCACCGGACCGCTCAGTCGAGCGTCGGTGATGATGCCTGAGCCATCTGTCTCCACATGCAGGACGTCCGTGCCTTCCGTTGAGCTGCCGAGCGCCGGTAGCGCTGACTTGTAACACGCGGTGATTCGCCCGGCGGCCTCGCTGACTGCGCGCGTCACGCTGCCTGACGTCGCTCCCACCACGTTCTTGGCCGGACTGATCGAGACGCGTGCAAGTGCCAAGTCGTAGCTGGGAGGTGCGGGCGTAGGCAGTGCGGGCACGACGAGCGGTGCGAGTGGCGGAGTCGGCTCGACCGGTGCTGGTTCGCGCGAACTCGGCGTGGCAGGTGGCTCTGGGACGACCGTTGGAGTCGTCGTCGGAGCTTCGACGTTGTCCGCTTCGGTGGTTGGCACGCCCGCGGTGCGCGCCAAGAGCTCCGCCTTGCGCGGGCGCTTACCTAGCACACTCCGGCGTGTAACGATCGCCGAGGATTCGGTTGGGGTGCTCGAACGAACCGGCTCAGACCGTGCCGGCGCGGACGATGCGACGGCGAGCGCGGCGGAGGGTTGTGTGATCGGTTTTGCCTCGACGCTTGCTCTTGCGCCGTCCGGCGAGAAGAAGTGTGTGCGAGCGAAAGCGACGAGCCCAAGGACGGGGAGCAGCAGCAATGCGAGCCACGCGTTGGATCGCCGCACCCGCGGTGCTGGCGTGACAGGTGACATCCCGTCCAACGTGGGCTTGCTCGAGTCGTAGTGACGAGCGGGTGGGGGTGTGGGCGGTGAGTCCGCTTCGGGCGATGAAGCAAGCGGGAGCGGTGCGAGCTTGCTCGCGAAACGCTGCAATGCCAGCCGCATTTCGCGGGCATTCTGATAGCGGTCCGCCGGGTTTTTGCTGAGCGCTTGGAGGCAGATAGCCTCTAGCTCGGGATCGACGCTGGCTACGCGCGCGGAGGGGCGCGCGGGCGGCTCGCTCACGTGCTTCAACGCAAAACCGAGCGGGGTCTCGGCTTCGAATGGCACATTGCCAGTCAAGAGTTCATACAGGACGATGCCGACCGCGTACAAGTCGCTGCGCGCGTCGAGCTGTTCACCTCGGGCTTGCTCGGGCGACATGTACGCGGGCGTCCCGACGATCAGCCCGGTCGATGAGCGCTTGCGACGCGGCTCGGTCGGCGCACTGCTCGGTTCCGTCGCGGGTTGCAGGATCTTGGCGATGCCGAAGTCACAGACCTTGACTACGTCCACCTCGCGCCCTTCGTCGCTCGTGCCGCGCACGATCATGATGTTCTCTGGCTTCAAGTCGCGATGAATCACCCCCATGTCATGCGCGACGGCCAGGGCGGCCAAAACTTGCGAAAGCAGATCGACGATCGCGCGCGGCGCGACCGGGGAGTGGTCTGCCAGCCATTCGAAAAGGTCGAACCCTTCCACGAACTCCATGGCCAAGTACAAGAGACCGTCCGGTTCTTGGCCGAAGTCGAACACGTGGATCGAATTGGGGTGATCCAGACGAGAAGCCGCCTTCGCCTCGCGCGCGAAACGCTCGGCAAAGTGGGCATCGGCCGCGAACTCGTGATGCAAGACCTTGATCGCAACGGTTCTCTCTAGAGCAAGCTGCGTGGCTCGATACACGATGCCCATTGCGCCCGAGCCCAGCCACTCATTGACCAGGAACTTTCCGGCGATCACGCGACCAACCAGCGGATCAGCGGGCGGGGGTAGGGTTTTGGCGGTCGAAAGACTTGATCCGTCCTGCATCGGTTTGCCTCGACAGAGAATCTTCGATCAGCTCGGCGTGCCTCCGTCAGAAGCTTGCCGTGGAGCACTCCAAACCCTGCGCCTGTCGCGACATGGATACGCTACATCGCTCGGTCTATTTATGCCACGAGCGCCGTGCTCGTTTCTCGTGCTTGTACGTTTGTGCAAGCGACCTTCAGAGTTCACTAAGACGCTTTCCGATGCTCGTTAGTGATGCATGAAAGTTTGTGCGTCGTTGCTCGTAGAGCTGACCACCGCTCCTCTTTCGACCGCCGCCCCGCCGACACCGCGGCTGAGAACAAGCGAAGCAAGGTGGTCAGCGACTTCTGTTCGTGCGGGATGCGTCGCAATGGCAGCACGGGTGACCGTAGTTGGGGGATCGGTCATTGTCTGTCCTAGCGGTTGGCAATAGTCACTCCTGCGAAATGTCTTCTCCAAGCATTGGCTCGTGAAGTTCCCGAAACAGGCCCGTAACCGAATCATCGAAATGTGTGGCGATACACGCCATCGCACGCTTCCGCGGCTCAACGCTCATCCACTGTTATCGAAAGCGACGACGCTCAATGCCCGCGCACGACGAACTAGCGCGTGCGCTTCGCACTGATCGAGTATCCTCCGCGTAGCTCAAACCGAGGAGACGACTCCATGACGACTCCGGAGACATGCAGCGTCGAGCGCGAACCACTCGTTCTGTCGTTCGACGATCGTCCTGCCGAAGGCGAAGATGACGTAGCTTCCGTTTCTGAAATCAGGGAGCTCCCGGCCTACAGCTTCGACAGCGACGACGAGACGTTGGCCGGTATTGGCAGTTCGGGCCCCGTTGAATCGAGTCCGATCCGCCCCTTCGATTGTAGCGATCGGACGCTCGTCGGCATCGGACCACTCGATCGGGGCAAGCCGGACGAAAGCATTGAACCAGGCGAAAGCGTGGTGCTCGCCGATAGCGTGGTGCTCGCCGATAGCGTGGTGCTCGCCGATAGCGTGGTGCTCGATGAAAGCGTGGTGCTCGCCGATAGCGTGGTGCTCGATGAAAGCGTGGTGCTCGATGAAAGCGTGGTGCTCGCCGATAGCGTGGTGCTCGATGAAAGCGTGGTGCTGGCGAGCCATCCTGAACCGCCTGAGGTCACGCCCGACAGCGTCCGCATGCCGCAATCCGAGGCGCCAGGGCCTTTCGTCACGTCCGATGATGACGATGCTGCACCTCGCTTGCCGATGAATCGGGGCGTGCCGTGGTTGCTTGCTCTGCCAGCCGTTCTCGCGCCTGCCGCCGCGTTTGCGGTATTGCGCGGCGTGGTGCCGCACACGAGCGCCATGCGCGTGCATTCCGCGTCGATCGAGGCGCCGCTCATCGCTGACGCGCCGAGCCCCGGCTATACCCGCGTCGAGATGACCGCCGTTTCCGCGGTGGACCCCGCGATCGACAACGCGAGTGCGCGACCTTCGAAGGCCTGGGTGCCTACGGCGATGGCCACCGCGTCGCTCGAGAAGCCGCTCGACCGCATGCCTCGGCACGCGACCACGAAGTCCGCGGGGGCGGAACCGTCCGGCTCCCTCGATGTCACCTCGAACCCGCCCTCGAGTCTGATTCTCGACGGTCGTCCACTTGGCAGGA
Source organism: Polyangiaceae bacterium (assembly GCA_035634635.1). Lineage (GTDB taxonomy): Bacteria > Myxococcota_A > Polyangia > Polyangiales > Polyangiaceae > PMG-095. The sequence goes on along the minus strand of DASQCO010000121.1, from coordinate 83,151 downwards.
CGCCGCGTGTCGTTCAACTCCCGTCCGGCCTACACACCGTGCTGTTCATTCATCCGGAGCGCGGTCGAATGTCCGTCACCGTGAACGTGCGACCCGGACGAACGAGCACCGCGTCCGCCAATTTCTGACGGGAGCGACGCTAGATAGCGCTAGTGCCGCCGATCCCCCCGCTGCTGCCACCGCTACCAGCGCTCGGCGGATTCCCGCCCGCGCCGCCGGTGCCGCTCGCGCCGCCTGGGTTGCTGCCGGCTCCGCCGGCAAAAGCACTGGTACCGCCGTTGCTGGTGCCGCCACCTGCGCCGGCATTTGCACCCGCGGTGCCGCCGATCCCCGCGCCGCTCGCACCACCGTTGTCCGCGCCACTCGTGCCGCTTCCGCCGGTACCGGCGTTGCCGCCCGCTGCGTTGCCGCCCACTGCGCTGCCACCCGCGCCGCTACCACCCACACCCGCAGTGCCGCCGCTCCCGCCGCCTGCCTCTTTGGGTGTGCAACCCCAAACCAGGGTGTTGCCCTGGTAGATCACTACGTGATCCCAAACTGTGAAGGCAACGGCCTTGGCGTTGTAGGAGTAATCGTCGGGTTGAACTTGGTCCGGCGGGTTGTAGTTGAGTGGCTGCAGATCCCAACTCACGGTACCGATCGCGCCCTTCTCGATGGTCAACGTGCTGGTGAACGACACCTCGATGTAGCTGTCGGCGCCCGGCACCGTTGTGCCGAGGGGCAACACCGCAAGTGCCGTTCCCGTGAGCGCTCGGTAGCCAAGGGTTCCACCGTCGAGCTTTTGGTCGTAGATCGCAGTGGCCCAGCCTGACGTCTCTTCGTTGCTGAAGAAGTAGCGAATCTTCAAGTCCGAGAGTGGGATCGGCGTATCAGTCGTGTTGATGAACTGATAGCGGCCGGTGATCTGTTTCGAGTTATTGCTCGCCTGCTGGTAGCTGAGCGACATGCTCGGGCTGCTCGCACAGGTGCCACTCTCGAACACCGGCGAAGAGCCACCGCTCCCCGCGCTGCCCACTGAGCCGCCCAGCCCGATGCTGCCACTTGCACCGACGAGACCGCCGACACCGGTCATGCCCGCGTTGCTGGACGAGCTGCCTGCGATCGACCCAGTGGTGCCGCCCTGGTTGGTGTGGCCACCGCTGCTCGTGTTCGCCTGGCCGCCGGGCGTGCCGGATGAGGAGCCGCCGTGCCCACCGTTGCCAACGTGACTGCCGCCCGACCCACTCCCGGCCGTGCCGCCTGGGGGCGGCTGATCGAGCTCCTCCGTGGCGCAAGCGATGAGGCCCAGTGCCGCTGCAAATGAAAGACCGATGCCTGCCCGCTTCATGGGCGCCGATTCTGGAACCGGTCCCGCAATGATGCAAGCACGGCGATCTGCCTCCTGAAAGTCCGCTATTTGAGCCGGTCGCCCGCATGAATTCCGACCGCGCAGCCGCGCGCGGCGGCGCGAACATCCCGTAATCGAGTTATAGAGCACCCCTGGACGCCAGGCATTCGTCCATGTGGTCCAAACACAGATCGCCCGACTGACCGTCGAACGTAAAGGTGGTGCTCGATTTGGCTTGGGTGGTCGTATTGTAGTTCCAGCACTCGCAGCTGCTCTTGCCGTCGGGCGTATTGGAACACTTGAGTTCTGAGGAAACGCTATCGGTGCAGAATCTGTTTTCGGCACAGCCACCACCCGAAAACACGTTACCCGCGCGCATGCAGATCTTCGGCTGAGGAGCGGTACTGCCGCCCGCGGTGCACGCTTGGAAGGCCTCGACTTGGGCGCGGCAAGAATGTACGGAAACGGAAAATGGCGTGAGGCAGAGGGCGTCGTTGCTCGTGCCACTCCCGGCCGTAATGCAGGACATCATTGAGAGGCCGAGGTCTGTGCACCCGCCGTTTTGGACGCCGAGGTCGCTCGAGCAATCGCTCGTGCAAGTTGCCGGCGCGAACTCCCAAATGCTGCAGCTACCGCGAATCCAGTCGGTGCAGAGATTCTTGCAAGCGGCAGTCACTTGGGCCGCGGTACTACCGGTTGAGCCGGCGGTACCGACACTGCCCGACGCACCAGCCGAACCGCCCGAATTGTCTACACCCGCCATCCCAGCACCGTTGCCGACAGTGCCCGCCGAACCCGCGTGGGCAGCGTTACTGACGCTGCCACCTGAAGCGCTGCGACCAGCAGTGCCCGTTGTGCCGCCCGCTGTCGAGGCAACGCCACCCGCGTCCGCTCCGGCGCCGTCGTCATTCGAGGCGGCGTTATTGCCTCCGTTGCCCACCAAGCTGCCGCCCGCGTCGTGATCGGCCCGTGGCGAATTCGAGCGGCCCCCACAGCCCGTGATGAGCGCCAAGCCCAGAACCGACAAAGCCAGAGACGTCCCCGTGAACATGCTCCGACAATAGCTGAAACGGGCAAAGACTACTTGCGCGCGATGGTGGACGGCACGCTTTGTTCTTGGGTGAAAATTTCTAGCGATTCTCAGCGGGCCCATGTGGCGCGAATCCGCGGCATGAGTTCGGTTCGAATCAGCGCACTCGCTCCAGCTCGACGAAACCGCGGGCAGTCGTGAGCTTCAAGTGTTCGGCATCGGCGCTGCTGAGCTGCGCGTCCCAAACCGAGTTGCCGGCGCGCAGTGTGACCCGCTGTTCGCTCTGGAATTGAACTTCCAGATCTCGTTCGAGGCTGCCAGTGGAGTTCTGCACCCGCGCGGTCTGCTGCTGAATGACGACGGATAGCCCTTGCGCCGGATACTGACGCGGCGCCCAGTCGACCACGCGCCAAGTTCCTTCGTACGTTGCAAGCGCGTGCGCGTTCTCGTCCGAAGGTACACGCGCGGTCGGGCCGCGCCCGAACGATGCGACGGCCGCGCCGAGCCCCAAGAGCAGCGCCAGTGGCCAGACGTACACGGCTCGCAAGTGCCGGCGCAGACGGCAGATCCGCTGACGCAATGTTTCGGGACGGAGCGCGTGTTCGCGCGCAATCTCGAGCAGCGAGTCGCCCGCGTGCTCTCGCAGCAGCCAATCGAGCGAGCGGCGCTGCTCGGGCTCGGTCAATTCTGTATCGATGTGCGCCAACAAGTCCGAGGCCTCGGGGGCCATACTCACGCCCAGCTCGGGTAGGTCCGCGTGCTTCCAGCGCGCGCGTCGCCTGCGTTCATCGGCCACTTTTCGGCGCGCGATGCCGGTGACGAAGCGCGGCAGATCGGCGACCTCGGCCGGAACGGCTTGCACCGCCAGTGCATCACACAAAACGGTCTGCACCAGATCGTCGGCGTCGTCGAGGAAACCGCGACGACGGACATAAGCGCGCAAGGACGATCGCGTTGCCGGATGAGCCACGTACTGACGCAGCGCGCGGTGAGCGTGTGTGGTCAACGAGAGGTGAACTCCGGCATGATCAGTCTATCGTCCGAGCTCGCCAAACGTGACCGTGGTACGCTCGATTCGCGTCATTCCATCCCCAAAAATCGAAACGCCTCTCGCATCAGCGGGTCGGCGTCGGCTCCGAAGTCTGCGTGCCCGGCATGCGCAACGATGCGCAATTGCACGGGGATCCCGGCGTTTCTCCAGCGCGCAGCCATCTCGCGCGTCGGCCTTTGATTTTCGTTCTGACCCACCAGAAAGAAAGCGCCGGCCACGCTGCTTAGACCCGCGGCTGGCCGCGCGCTTGGTCCACTGAGCAAGATCAGCCGCTTGTATTTGGTAGGAAATCGCCGCGCAAGATCGACGGCCCGCTCGACCCCCTGTGACACGCCCATCAGCACGACCTCGCTCGGTGGTTCACCTCCCACATACTGACGGAACGCGGCGTCGATACGCCGATCAAGCCCGATCGTGTCGTTCGTCCAGCCACGCAAGGGCCCGTTGCCGCACTGGTGATCCCCTTGCAGCGCCAAGAACTGCCCCGCATCCGCGGCCGCGTACGCGAACGCCTGCAACACGCCCTGCCCGTGCCCACACCAGCCGTGCAGCACGACCCCAACCGCTTTTTTCCGCGGATCCGCCCCGCGCAACACGAAGATGGGTTGATCGCTCGGTACCGGCAGCGGGTCCACGGACACGTAGCGCGGGGGGTCTGGTGGCGAGATCGCCGGCAATGGGGCCGCGGGTGGAGGCAGAGGTGCGTGCCGTTCGAGCGCTTGCGCGTGCCGCGCCGCGTACCGATGCGCGAAACCACCAACTACGGACAGGCCCAATCCAACCAAGACCAGCGTCGAGAGTCTCATCAGCAGGTCCATCGGCGAAGGGACCCGCGCGTGACCGAAAATCACCCGGCGCGCACTGGGAGCTCCGTGCAAACGGGGACTTGGCTGTCTGGAATCAGGGCTCTGCGGCGTGATCGGTGCACAGGTTGCGGCGGCGCAGCGAGTCCTCGTCGTTCATGGGGTTGAACTCGTACACATGGCGAACCCGCCCAGATACCGAGAAATCGATGGCGAGGTAGCGCCAGACGTCTTCATACAAGTGATAGTCAGTCACGGTGCAGGAGCCGTCCTGGGTGGTGCTCTCGCCAGGCTGATCGCCGCCGAGCGCATACATCTCTCGCAACGCCAAGGTGAGCTGCGAGCGAAGAGCGGGTGAACCGGCGCAGGCGTCGAGCAGCAATGGCTCAATCACGCTCGTACTGCCGCTGAAACTGGGTGACGGCACGAAGCTCAGCTCGAGCTGAGCTTCGGGTTGGCGAGCCACGACCAGACCGGAGACCCAGGGATACTCGAGCTCGCCGGTCATCAGCTGAGTGTAATAGAGCGCGATCGGGCCGATGAAGCGCTGCAAGCTGGGCATGGCAACCTCCTCCCACGGCACGGGACCTTCGGCTCCCCAGCGCTTGGGCAATAGCTTGAAGACGAATTCTCTCTTGGACGTGGGATCAGGATAGTCCGGGGCTGCCTTGCCTTTGGGCTGTGCCACGGGTACCGGGTATTTGAGCGTCAGCGCAGCCTGTACACGCTTCGAGCGCTCGCTGGCCTCCAACGCGAACAGTGCTCCGCCGCTGGTCTCCGCACGAGGCATGCACGTTTCCGCTGCCGGAACGCTAGCGCGCGTCGAGGCGACGCGCGCCGAAGGCACTACCGAAGTGGGATTGCTGAGGGGATGCGGCGGCGTTCCGCAAGCTATCGTGGAGTGGACCGCAAGTAGCACCGCGGCTCGAGCCTTCTTCATGTCTGCCTACTCGGGACCGTTGGAAATGTGGGGGCGTGCATGAGCGACGTCGGTTTGGACACGTCAGGGGGGCGCAGCTTGGCACGAATCCAACGTCGCGGCGGAGGGTCCCACGCCGCGTCTCGCCGAGTTTTGCTCCAGGTTAGCCGTGCAACGCTCGTGTCAGTTAGTTCGTAGCCGCAGCGCAGGTGCGTGAAAAGCAGGTGTTCGCAACGCACGCGCCACCCGAAGCACAGGGCGTCAGATCGGGTTGGCCGAAGCAGGCGGCGTGCTGAGCCTGCGTGACCGTCACTGCTGCACCGCAGGTTCCGCTTTCGCAATCAGCAGCTTGCGCGCATGGATCGCCGAGGTTACCGGCCGTGCAGAGCCCCGCGAGCCCATCCGAAAAACAGTGTAACCCTGGGTCACACTGGGACGCGTCTGGACGGCAGTGCTGCCCGAGTTTGCCCTCGGTGCAGAACGCGCCGGGGGAGCCGCGAGCCCCGCCGCACTTCTGGCTTTGGCAATCGCTATCGGCGCTGCACGGCGCTCCCACCGCTCCGGGAGCGACGCACACTGAGGCTCCTCCTGAACGCGCTTCGCAGTGCAACCCCTCGGCGCAATGAGTGGGCGATGCTCGCTCGTCGCAACGTTCACCGACCTTGCCGTTCGTGCAAGTGCCGGGCGGGTTGATCAGCACGCAGGCCCCGACGCAATCGGTGTCGGAGTAGCAGGTGTCTCCGGGCGCGCCGTTCGTGCACAGGTCGAGCACGCAGTGCTTCAGCTTGCAGTCGCTCGCGGTACTACAGACCGCGCCAGGTTCTCCGGTCTGGCATTGGGTTCGCGCGCAAAACCCAGACCAGCAATCGCCGGGTGTACGGCACGGAGCACCCGTACCACGCTGCGAGCAGACGCCAAACGAAAGACACGCTCCGGGGGATTGGCAATCAGCGTCAGCGCGGCAGGGCGCGTCGTCGCTACCGTCGCTGCAGAACCCAGCGAACGTGCCCGCGTCCAACACGCAGTGGCTCGGTAGCCTGCAATCGCTGTCCACGTTGCAGTGGCCGTTGCCGCTCGAACCGGTCGAGCATACGCCGGCACCATCGCTGCCGACGACGCATCTACCGTCGAAACAATCGGCGTCTTGGTAACAGAGCGACCCATCGAGCCCGTACTGGCACTCGCCGCGTGATTCGCCTCGTGACCGCACGCACTTTTGTTCTGCCTTGCAGTCATCGACGGTCGAGCAAATGCCCCAGTTTTGGCAGACCGCGGCGGAGAGCACCGGATCGCTAGCAGCGCAGGCTGCTGGACAAGAGAGGTGCGTGACGCGCGTGTTCACGAAGCAGCAGCCGTCGAAGGTGATCGTTCGCGAGCCACAGTCGCAGGTGATAGGCGTGCACCTGCCGTCGGAGCAGCTCTCGAGTTCGACGTCGAGCGCGCCACATGGCTCGGCTTCCGCGTCGTCCAAGCTGGGGATGGGCACGCCGTTTGCGGCTACGCTCGGCCTTTGGCTGGCAGTGAAAGTGCCAGCCACTGCGGCAGCGCCGGCCGACTCACCGTTGCCCGCGCCGCCACCGTTGCCCGCGCCGCCACCGCTGCCCGCAGTGGCTGCGCTTGGGTCATGCTTGGTCGACCCCGCGCAACTCTCAACGAGCCCAAGTGACAGAGCAACGAGACACCATAAGTTCCGGCTGAAGTTCAAAGACGCGCTCCAGCCTTATGGCTAACATTTCGAGCGGCCAGGGAGACAGGGAGACAGATGTCGCCTGGACACAAAAAGACTTCGGCTTGGCGGCTCGTGAATATCCAGGCGGACGAGCCCGTCTAAAAACGGCTCGTCCGTAGCCGACCGAATTGGGGCGGCTACCCCGCGTTTTCGGAGGTTTGCCATGAACGGAGGCTCAAATTTACGCCGCATTTGCGCTCTTGCTGCACTCGCCGCTGCAGGGCTACTCAGCACTCCGGCTCGTGCGGACGGAATGCAATGCAACGACCGTCTGGTGACGAGCGGCGACACGCTCTATCAAGTCCGCTCTCTCTGTGGAGAACCGGACGACGCGCGCCATCACATCGAGTATCGAACGGTTCGCGTGCGCCGGCCTGGAGTCTGCGTCCAAGAGAACGGGCGCCGCACTTGTGAGTCCGAGGTCGAGCAAACCATCGAAGTCGTTATTGACGAGTGGGTTTACGATTTCGGAAAGAACCGCTTCCTGGAGTTCGTCTATTTCGAGCAAGGCCAGCTCGTCCGAGTGACCGAAGGTAGCTACGGACACAAAGACAAGTAGCGAGCCCGCGCTCGGAGCCCGCAAAAAGGACCATATCGAGAGGGCGGGCCTTTACCGTAACCTCGGGGGGTGTCCGATCGACGACGGATCTTCCTGAGCGCCGTCACGAGCGAGCTCGGGGAATACCGGCGGGCCGCAAGCGACGTGCTCGTCCGGGACGGATGCGAACCCATCGTTCAGGAGCGCTTCCCGACCGAGCACCAAGCGATCACGGAGCTCCTCAAATCTCTCATCGGTCGCTGTGACGCGGTGATTTGCTTGGTCGGATTCAGGTTTGGGTACGCGCCGCTCACTGCTGCTCCGGGGGCGGCGCGGCGTTCGTTTACGCAGCTCGAATACGACATGGCTCGCGAGCTCGACAAGCCCACGTACGTCTTCTTATTCACCCCTGAAGTCGTCGGGAACTCGGACGAAGGAGAGGAAGGTCGCCTCCAGGATGCGCATCGTCGTGCGCTCAAGGCAACCGACCGATTTTACTACGAGTTCGCGAACATCACGGAGCTTCGCCGGCTGGTTGCCGGGATCCCCTCGCCGAACCCCGTCGAGGCACGGCAGCAATTGTTCCCGCTCCGGGCGCGCACCGAGCGCCTCGTGGGGCGCGACACTGCAATCGAGCGCCTCGAGGAAACCTGGTACGACCCCAGCGCTCGGGTCCTATCACTGGTGGGCTGGGGTGGATTGGGCAAAACGTCACTTTTGGCCGCCTGGCTCACGCGCTTGCCGTCGCGCGCGTGGCTCGGGGCCGAGCGGGTCTTCGTTTGGTCGTTTCAGGGTCATGGCGACAGCGAGACAGTCGGCGCTTCCGATGCGTTCTTCGAGCGTGCGCTACGGTTCTTCTCCGACGGAGCCATTGACGCGGCCGCTTTGCCCGCCGGTACTCGAGCACACAGGCTCGCGGCCCTCGTCGGCGAACGCCGGACGCTGCTGATCTTGGACGGCGTCGACGCTTTGTTGCACCCGCCCGGGGCGCGCGGCGGTGAGCTGCGCGACGGCGAGCTTCGTTTGCTGTTGGAGATGCTCGCCACCGAAAGCCGCGGACTTTGCATCGCCGCGACGCGCTACACACTCGAAGATCTCCGAGGCTGGCATGCGGCTGGAGTCGTAGAATGGCAACTCGAACGACTCGATGCCAACGCAGCGGGCGAGCTCTTACGAGACATCGGGGTCGTCGGGTCGGACGAAGACTTGCGGGCTGCCGCCGACGAATTGGACGCTCACCCGCTCGCGCTCAATCTCTTGGGGCGTTATCTGGTCGCCGTACACCAGGGCGATGTTCGGCGCAGAGATCGCGTTCAGCTCAGCGCGGCGGATGCTCGATTGCCGGGCGGCCAAGCGGCACAGGTGATGCGCGCGTATGAAAGCTGGCTCGAGCGCGGTGACGGCGCGAACCGGCTCCAACTTGCGGTTTTGCGCCTGCTCGGTCTCTTCGATCGTCCGGCTGACGAAGAGTGCCTCGAGGCGCTCAGACGCGAGCCGCCAATTCCCGGATTGACCGACGCGCTCACGGGGGCAAGCTCTGACGACTGGCAGCTGGCCCTCTCGAACCTCGAACAAGCGCACCTCCTACAGCGAGTCACGTACCATGTGAAGGCCGTGAGCGGTTTCGATCTCGCCGAGGCGGATCGCGCTCGCGCGGGGGGTGAGCTGGGCGCGCCGCGCGAAACACGCCCGCCTCGAACGGTCGGCGTACTCGACGCGCACGCACTCGTGCGCGAGTACTTCGCCGAACGCTTGCGTACGGAAAACCCGATCGCTTTCCGCGCGGGGCACGAGCGGCTCTACCTGCACCTCGCGCGTAGCGTCCCGTATTGGCCCGAGGGACTCGAGGGGCTCGCGCCGCTCTATCAAGCGGTCAGACATGGCAGCTTGGGCGGGCACCTGACCGAAGCTTGCGCGGCGGTGTACAAGGATCGCATTCAGCGACTTGGCGTCGAGGGAGGCTACAGTGTCGGCGTGCTCGGCGCGACCCAATCGGACCTCGACGCCGTCCTCTGTTTCTTCGTCGATCCGTGGACGAAGCCGCACCCGGACTTGCCGGAAGCGGGTCAAGCGTGGGTGACGCGTGATGCTGCGGTCAACTTGGAGCACGCGGGGCGCCTCGGTGAAGCACTCGAGCCCGCGCGCGTCGCCGCACAACTGAGCCTCGCCGCCGGGCATTGGGCGACCGCAGTCAGTCGCGCGAACGATGTGAGCCGAATCGAGCTCACGCTCGGCCTTGTCGAGATCGCTATCGCCTCGGGTCAGCACGCTGTCGAGCTCGCCGACAACAAGGGTCATCCGTTTTGGAGGTGCGTTAATCGCTGCACCCTGGCCAGCGCGCTAGCCGCCAAGGGCAATTTCGATGAAGCGCGCGCCGTTTTCAGCGCCGCGCTCGAACTCCAGCGGAGGTACGCTCGAAGCGAGCCCACTTCATTGCAGGGATTTCAGTACGCGGCTTTCTTGTCGGCAGGCCTCGAATGCGCCGCGCTCGTCGCCTACGCGAGTCGGAGTGAAGACGGCACCGAGAGTCCGGGAGTTCGTGCGGACGCAAGCCAACTCGAGCTCTTTGACGAAGTGTTCCGAGAGGTCGAGCAACGCGCCGCGCTCATTCGCGACATGGGCGTGCGAGAACGGCGACCCGCGGACCAAATGCTGGGGACTCTGCTCTATGCACGCCTGCTGCTGTATGGCGCCGTGCTTGCCGACGGCCCATCACGGGAACAGTTCGAGCGAGCCCGCGAGCAGATCGACGCCCTTTGCGACCACCCGCCGAAGGCGAGCACACAGGAAGGCCTGGTGCACGGTCTGCTTTGTCGCGCTTGGGTCCGTCATTGCTTGGACGACCACCTCGGATCTCGCTCGGATTTGGAAGCCGCGAGCGGCATCGCGCGACGAGGGCCGATGGAGCTCGTCGCCACCGACGTCGAGCTTTACCGGGCTTGCCTGTTTCACGACCGAAGCGCGCTCGACCGGGCTCGGGAACGCGCCGAGCGTTTTCGCTATGGTCGGCGCCAGAACGAGCTCGAACAAGCCCTTCGAGCGTCGACGCGGTGGGCGGTCGCCACCGTTCCATAGCGAATGGCGCGCTAAGGCGTAGCAGCGAGGTTGCTCTGTGCTGCAGCGCCGCGAGGCTCGTTCAAGCACGGCCGCCGGCAGGGGCGTCCAGCACTTCGCGGACTTTCCGCAAAAGGGCCGCTGGAGTGAGCGGTTTCGGAAGAAACTCGATGCCTTCCTCGAGCACGCCGTGGTGCACGATGGAGTGCTCCGTGTAGCCGGAAATGAACAAGACTTTGAGCGCGGGTCGCAGCGCGAGCAATTGGTTGGCGAGTTGCTCGCCGTTCATGCGCGGCATTACCACGTCGGTAATCAGAAGCACGATTTCTTCCGAACTCGTCGCGCACACGACGAGCGCTTCCTCGCCATTGCAAGCATCGATCACTCGATAGCCATTACGCTCGAGGATGGCGCGCGTCACTTGCCGCAGCTGAGCTTCGTCCTCGACGAGCAGCACAGTCTCGGTCCCTTGCAACACGAGCGGCACTGCGGTCGTTCGCGAGACATCCTCGGGAACTTGCTCGGTTCGGGGAAAGTAGACGCGAAATGTGCTGCCCCGACCCACTTCCGAATAGACCCAGATGTGCCCCCGGCTTTGCTTCACGATGCCGAACACGGTCGCGAGTCCGAGTCCGGTGCCCTTTGCCTTGTCCTTGGTGGTGAAAAAGGGGTCGAAGATGCGTTCTTTGGTCTTCGCGTCCATGCCGATCCCATTGTCAGAGACGGCCAGTAACACGTAATCGCCAGGTTCGACGCCGACGCGCTCGGAGGCATATGCGGTGTCCAGCTCGGCATCTGCGATTTCAATCGTTAGCTTACCCCCTTCGGGCATCGCGTCGCGCGCGTTCACCGCCAGGTTCATCACGACCTGCTCCACTTGAGTCGGATCCGCGAAGATCTTCCCGCTGGCTCCGCGCATGAAAAAGGACAGCTCGATGTGTTCACCGAGCAGGCGGCTCAACATGCGCTGCATGCCCGCAACCGTCTCGCTCAGCACGAACACGCGCGGTTGCAGCACCTGCTGCCGGCTAAAGGCGAGAAGCTGTCGTGTGAGATCGGCGGCGCGTTCCGCTGCGCGTTGGATCTCCGCGATGTCGTTCCGCGTTGGATTATCGTGCTCGAGTTGATCGCTGACGATCGACGAATAGCTCAGGATGACGCTCAACAGGTTGTTGAAGTCGTGAGCGACGCCCCCCGCGAGCTGTCCAATCGCCTCCATTTTCTGCGCTTGCCGAAACTGCTCCGCGAGGCGCACCTGTTCGCTGATGTCCTGAAGCGCGCCCTGAACGCGAACGATTCGACCCTCGTGGTTGCGATGAGCCTCCGCCACGACGCGCACCGAGATGCGCCTGCCCGCCGCCGTGTCCATCTCGAGTTCGAGATCGAATGGCCGCCCCTCACGTTCGCACTCCTCGAACTTGATGGCCACGATCGCGCGCGATTGCGGCTCGTAGAATGCGTACGCCTGGTCGAGCGTAGGCTGGTAACCGCTCGCTACATCGAGTAGCTCGCGCATCTCGTCGGACCAGCGCACCGCTCGATCGGGCAGTGTCACGGTCCAACCGCCCACGCGCGCCGCGCGACCGGCGATACGCAGCAGCGCCTCGCTTTCAGCGAGCTCGCGCTGCGTCGCCAGCTGCTCTTCGGTACGAAGACGAAGGTCGGCTTCGGCGCGCTTGCGCTCGGAGATGTCGATGCCTACCCCGATCAAGCACTGCTTGTCTTCAATCTTCGTGGCGATCCCCGTGAAGAAAAACGGCGTCACCCGTCCGGTCTTCGAAACGAACCCCGCCTCCACGCTGGATTGTCCCTGGTTGAACACTTCTGCGATTCGCGCCCGAACTAGCTCCACGTCCGCCCCCGCGAAGAAGTCGAGCGGGTGCATCCTCGAAATCTCCTCTGCGCTGTACTCGGTGACTGTCTCGAAGCTGCGATTCCAGCGCAGAAATTGGCCGCTCAAGTCGTAGAGATAGAGCACCCCAGGCAAAGTATTGATCACGGCGTCGGAGAAATCTCGCTCGCGCTCGAGTCTACCCAAAGCGCGAGTCCGCTCGTCGTCGAGCCGCAATCGATCGAGGACGAAAGAAATCCCATTGGCAGCATCGGCCAGCAACGTGACATCGTGTTCTCGAAACCAAACTGGGCGGGCCGAGTACACCGTGAGTGTCCCGACCACTTTGCCGCGCTCGCGGATCGGGAACGCGGCGGCGGAACAGAGTTCCGCTTCGCTCACGAGGTCACGCCATGCGGCTACGGAGGCGTCTTTTGCCAGGTCTTCGATCACGACTGGCTCGCCGCTGCGAAAGGCGGAGAGCGTTGGCCCCTGCTCGTGCGCGCGACTATCTGCGTGGGCACTGCCTCGGTCCAATAGCTTCGGCTGCGCACCGAAATGCGCTGCTGGCTTGAAAAGGCCCGTCTCGGGGTCGGCCCAGCCGATCCAAGCGATATGAAAGCCGGCGCGCTCGATCAACAATCGACACATCCGGTTGAACAAGTCGGTTCGATCGGTTGCGCGCACGAGCGTCTGATTGATCTCGCGAAGCGCCGCGTCCAGACGCGACAACCGCGCAACCTCGGATTCATTATCGCCGCCCGCGTTGCTCATTCGGTCTCGATTTGCCGCTCGTGACGGGGCTAATCGAAGGTACCGGACCAAACTCGCCAGCGTCAAACACCCCCATCAACGCCGGCGATGTTGTTGCGAATGCGATGTTGCAAAAATGGCAGACGCGAGCACCTCTCGAGCCGCGCATTGGTTGGGGGGCACGTGAGCGACGCGAGCGGCCGAGTGAGAAATCAGCCGAGCTCGACCTGCGCTGGGATGCGGCGTTGCCGCCGCGCAGCGGTGAGCAAGCGGGCACAAGGCAAGATCACCTCTGCGACAGCTTGTCCCCGGATCGCCTGGCGCAGCGCGTCGGGAACAATGCCCTGGCGAAGCAGGATGCGCTCGCTGTCATCCAGCGCGCGGTAGGCGCGCGGCGTCTCTGCGGCGAGGGCCGCGAACTCGCGCTCTACCGCGCGTTCCAGCGCGGGGCCGCCTTGCGCGAGCGCCCACTCGACGAAGCGATACGCGAGCTCGGCGTGCCGCGTTTCGTCTTCGCTGACCTCGAGTAGCAATGCCCGCACGGCCGGGTCCTGCGCGTGCTCGGCAGCCTCGCGCGCTTCGATGGCAGCCACGGTTTCGCCCACGCAGCCTTCGCGGATCGCGTTCAGCACGATCTCTTCCAACGATGATTCGTCCAAGCTGCGCTCGACGGCTAGCCGCGCTGGGCCGAGCGGCGAGCCAGCATACCGGCCCGCGACGGCGAAGCAGGCTTTGGCGTGCTTGGTCTCGTCGGCCATCGCCGCCGTAGCGCGCTCGATCAGTGATGCGGGGGCGCCGAGGCTCATGAGTTGCAGCGTGAAGCGCGCAAACGCCGCAATCGAAGCGTGTTCCATCAGGCCAATCCGCGTCCAGTCCTCGGCCAAGCGAGCGCGCAGCGCGCTGTCTATCTCAGCGACGTCTGGCAGCAGCAAAAGCTCGCTCCAATCAGCACGCGCGGCGCTACGCGCGAGTCGCTGCTCGCCTTCTACGAGGAATGGGCGACCAATCACGCAGCCGAGGGGAAGGCATTGAAAAGAATGCTTCATGGTATCGAATTGGCAATACTCGGTGCTGGTGGGCCGGGCGCAGTCCGCGTCGCTGCCGCAGGTGTCGGACGCGGTTTGACAGGTGTAGGCGGTCATGCCGCAGCCGCCCGATTGGTCGTAGGCCTTGCACAAGAAGCCGCTTTCGCAGTCGGCATCTGACAGGCAGCCAGCCTGTTGCACGCAGCGCCCAACCGGTTCAGCGCATTCGCAGAGCCGATTGTCCCCACAGTCGCTATCGTTGATGCAGCCGTAATTGCAATAAGTCCCGATCACATCACCGAAGCTCGTTGTGCACCAGCCATACGGCTTCTCTTTGCAGTCCGCGTCGACTTTGCACTCGCCGACCATGGCTGGATTCGCGACCGGATCTGGCCGCGGTACCTGCGAGGTGCACGTCTGCACGGACTGTCGATGAACGAAGCCGCTTTCACATTGGATCACGCCGTTGCCCAGAGCCTTGGGGTTCTTGCACGGGTACGGATTGCTGACGGGGCCCGCACCGCCGGTGCTGGGCGTGCCACCGATGCCAGCGCCGCCCTGCCCAGAGCCACCCGCCGCGCTCGCGCCGCCCTGCCCAGAGCCAGCCGCCATGCTCTCGCCGCCCGTGCTCTCGCCGCTGATGCTGCCGGAACCACCCGAGCCCGCACCGGTAACGATTGCAGTCCCGCCGCAGGCCATGAGCTGGGTGGCGCCCAATGCCGACAGGAGCGCGGTGCTGAATACATCGAGGCGCGTACGGAGTTTCATGACCGCGAACTTAGCAACCTCCGCGCCAATCCCGCTGTCTGCACCGAATTGGCGCAAATGCGGGCAATTCTGGGCGCTACCGCTGCGCGAGGCGAGCTGGGTGTCGGCCCAACTTGGCACAGACCCAGACATCGCTGCGGGCGCTTTCAGTTCGGCTTTCGCGCGTACAAGATGGCAAAGCCGAAGTCGCGGAGCGGGCGATATCGTTCGTTGAAGCGCGGATCTTCCAGTAGCGCTTTGGCATACACGTGAGCGGAGGTCAGCTTGCCGTCGGCCGTGCGCTGCACGAGCAAGAACACGTACTTGGGCTCCCGTCGGAAGACGTAGTCCCCGTCATACTTGCGATGCAGCCCGCCGCGCAGGCGGGCGACGTGCGGGTCCATGAGTCCGTGCAGATCCAAAACCGGTAGCTTCGTGTAGTAGGGGATGATGCCCGCCTCACCGAGTGCCAGTAGACCTGGCTCGGGCAGCTCACGCCGCATCCAACGTGCAATTTCGAAATAACGTGAGTGGCTCAAGTGGATGCCGCGAAACCCCGACAGCTCCGAGATCATCGGAATAGTGTCCGCGCTGCCGATGGAGCTTGCTGTGCAAGCCGCGAGCAACCCCGCATAGGCGCCGATGCGCAGAGCGCGCCCGAGCACTAGATTCCAGCGCCGACGCGTCGAATTCCAAGCGACATTTCGCCAGGCAGTCAGCCACTCCGACCGGATCAGCCAGCGGGGGGCTTCGCCCTTCGGCGCCAAATGGGCACGCGAAATCAGCCCGATCGACAGCCAAGCCTCGGACACGAGCAACGCGATCAGTGGCAAGGTGGGCACGAGCAGCCGGCAGCCAGGCATCCAATCTCCTCCCTCGTACTGAACGACGGCGATCTGAAGGAGGGTCAGCAACAGCAGAATGCAGAACCGATAGCTGAAGCGGCGTGCCAACAAAACGAGTGAGCCGCAAGCGATGGCCAAGCCAAGCCAGTGCATGTGCTCGGAAGCCGTCTCGACGTAACGCTCTCCACGCACCACCGCGCCTGTGTCGCCCCCGAGCTTGGCGAAATAGGTGTTGGGCAACCACTGCCCGTAATACGCATAGCGGAAGCTCAGGAACGCTGCATAGGGCACAGCAAACAACCCGAGTTCGAATAGCGCCCGCGTGAACCTCGCCTGGTCGCGGCAGCGAGTTTGGCGCACCAAGCGAGCAACCGCCAATGGCACGAACAGCACGACGGGTTCCGGGCGTGTGATGGCTGCGAGTAGTAAGGTCAAGTAAGACCAGGCGATAACGGGTCGCTCTCGGCACAGTTCTGCGTCCTCGCGGAAATGAAGATGGACGCTCAACGCGACCAACAGCGTGACCAGCGCTGTCTCGAGGCCGCCAACGCCCCACATCGAGAACGGGGCGAGCGCTGCCAGGTACAGTGCCGCAGTCGGCACACGCGTCCGCTGTTCTGGACTTCGTTCCAACGCAGCAGTGCGGGTCACGATCAGCACGGTTCCCACGCTGAGCAGCACGCCAACCACTTTCGCCACGACGAGCAGCCCGAGCTCGTACCGATCGACGCGAAGCCAAACAGGGATGGCCAACAACGCGGTCCAAAGGAAGTTCGAATAGCCCTCGACTCGCTCGCCCATATTGAACACGAGACCATTCCCCCGCGCGAGATTTTCCGCATAGCGAAAGGAAATGAACGCGTCGTCGATCGTGATGTTCGCGTAGTGGAGGTGGCCGACGAGGAGGAGCGCCAGCGCGCATCCGATCAGCAATCGGCGGCCAAGCGAACGATCGAGGGCCGCACGGCTCAGCACGGGCTTGCCCCGGGTTGTCTCGATTTCGCGTCGCTCAAACAGCGCGACGATAGACCAAAAACCGGCGCATGGCTCGTGGCTACTCGAGCGTGATGGCGATGCGATTCACGAGCGCGTCCAGCGCGGGCAGATAGCCGAAGCTCGGTCCGTCTCCGCTCGATTGTTTGGGACAAATCGAGGCTGGAGCCGCACGTGCTCCGAGGGTGCGCGCGAACAGCAACTCACGCGTCCCTGGGTTGGCTTGGCCGAAGAATTGAGTCGTGCTCGCGGGACCACCGCTCGGCGGTTGGCACAGCGGGCTGTTGTTCGCGACTATGCCTGCGGCGCTACCGTTCCGGTCTGGCGTGCACTGGCAGCTGGAGTCCTCCTTCGTGCAATCGCGTTCAGTCGGCAGCGCGAAGATGCACGCAAACTGGAGGTCGTTACGGTTGGGTAAGTTTTGTTCGTGACCGTTACTTGGATTGGCGAGCGGATCGGTCGAGTCCGCCGGGACGAGCGTGGCGCCGGTTACGGGGCTCGTGCCAGTTCGCGGATCGATTGACTCCACCATCAGGGGATCGCTGGGCTCGACGTTACTCTTTGGATCACCGACGAGCAGCGGCCAACGCTGTTCGTCCTCCAGCTCCGAAGCACTCAGGAAAGTGAGCGTATCCGCGCTCGAGCTCTCTGCCGTTGCCAGATCCTGCCAGGGCGCGCCCACCAACACTGAGACGCTGACCAAGCTTGCCGAGCGCTGCGCGAGAAGCGGGTTTTGCACCAGCTTGCCGGCGCGGTCGTAAATCATGGGATTGGTCAGGCCGACGCTGTAGCGCCAAAGTGGATTCAATAGGTCGAACCCGAAACGACGCTTCTGCGCGAAGCAGCGCAGGTTCCATGAGTCGTTCAGATCGTCCCAGGTGTTGTATGTATTCCCCATCACCCCCGCGCAGTTGGCGTCGTTTTCCAATGCAGGACAGTCTTCGAAGCCGCCCACCGTCGCACACGAACGACAGCATGGGTCGTTGGGATCGGACGCACATTCCACGCTTGCCTTCGGCATCGCACTTGTCGAGCCCACGAACCAACCGACGCCGTCGTCGCGGATCGAGCAGTCGTTTTCGTCGCTCATGAGCACGATCGCAAGGGCCGAACTCGGGCGCAGGAATGCGGCGCGTTGCGCGAGGAGCTCTTCGTTGAC
Organism: Polyangiaceae bacterium; assembly: GCA_035634635.1. Taxonomy (GTDB): domain Bacteria; phylum Myxococcota_A; class Polyangia; order Polyangiales; family Polyangiaceae; genus PMG-095. Next base: position 65,347 of record DASQCO010000121.1, on the reverse strand, counting down.
GCCCGTCGATACCGACAGGCGATATACGTCGCGCTCAATGGAGATGGGCGGTTCGGGGTCGACCAGAAAGCGATACATGGCCTCGAGCGGCGCTTCCAAGGCGCAGCCGCTGTGCCCGACGGCGGCGATCATCGCCTGCACCTGCTCGGTGACGACGGTCTCGGAATCGCCCGCGAGCCCGGATGCATCCCAGGATGCAAAGCCAGAATCGAGATAGCTTGGCACCCCGGTTCGTTTGCTCGGAATCAACTCGGCTTGATCGTCGAGGTGGGGATCAACCACATCCGTCGCAGGCGTGGTGCAGAAACTCCCGCCGTGGTTGCCGATGCTGCTCGTAATGACGCCCACGTGCATATCCCGAACGGGTGAGCGCTCGCGCCTACCAGTCTTGCAGGGCTCCGTGCCTGAAGCGGGCTGCATTGCCGTGGGGATCCCCGAGTCGTCCACGCAGGGTGGGTTGACGAGCCGCGCAATGAACCCGGGCACTGATTGGACGAGGACTGCCGTCTTGTCATCCATGCTGGCGGAGTTGTCGATGACGAACAACACGTCGAGCTGGCTGGATTGCTGCTGCGGTCCGGCGTCGGCCAAGGGAAGCTCAGGCGAGCCGTCAGCCCCGCCATTGGTCGCACTTTCCGAGCCCGCGTTGCCGCCTCCACACGCGCTCACCAGCGTCAGCACCAGAAAAGCCGAAGTTGCCCCAATATTTCCCGCCCTGAGCTTGATATTCACTGAATTTGTTCCCCGCTAGTGACGCGCGCCGTCTGACAATCGCCGCTTTCGCTCATGATACGCCGCGAAGCGTCCCAAATTCCCACCAAGCTGGGCGCCGCTAGTCGCAGGCTGCGTCGGAAAACCAAGCTACGTGCCCCAAGTAGTTTGGCGGGTTAGCGCAGGCGAATACGGTCCATTTCGTCGGATCGCTTGGGCAGAGGTAGCCGCAATGATCGTAGACCAACGTGTCGCCACCGCCTTGGTCGCAGATCGACGCTTCAGCGGGTGGCTGTGCGGGGCATGGTTTCGGCTGAATGGTCTGCCCGCGCGTGTCTATGACCGACCATTTCTTATCCTTGCAATAGACGCCGGGTACGTTGCTGCCATTCTGGCCAGGCATTCCGGGACAAAAGTCATAGGGCTTGCTGCAGCTGAGTGCGTCCACTTCCCAGCGGCTGTTCTTGCAAGTCACGCTCAGCAGCTGCGCGCCGCTCGAGCAACCGATCAGCAGTTCGCAGGTCGCGCCCTGCTCCGTGCACAGGGGAGTTGGACCGGAAACCGGAAAGGGGAACGCTTCCGCAAAGGACGCGGGGCATCCCGGTTTGTGGCCGCCCGAGCCTGCTGCACCGCCCATTGCCGTGGCGGTCCCGCCGGCTCCAGCTCCCCCGACAGACGAGCCACCAACCGATGACCTGCCACCGCTACCTGATGCATTGCCACCGCTACCCGATGCATTGCCACCGCTACCCGACGCATTGCCACCGCTGCCCGACGCATTGCCACCCACGGCGACTCGCGCTCCAGCGGCACCGCCCGCGTTGGTTCCGCTCGTCTGCGAAGGAGCAGAGGCACTTTGAGCAGAGCACGCACCCAGCACGCCGCTGCCCGCGATGACGGTGACTGCAAGGTATCGACGAACCCCGCGCCGTCGGAAAGACTCAAAGTTGGCGGCAACCTCCCCGGACATCGGGCTGGAGCGTAGCACGCAAATCACCGATCTACGGCTGCCTCGCGCGCTTTCGAGCGCTCATTCTGGACGCGCGAGGCGTTGCCAGGAGGCAGGATCGGCGTACTTGGCGGCGAGGGTCGTGACGGGAGGTGGCAGCTCGCCGTCGCTTGCTAGTGCGCAAGAGAGCAATTCTGCCAGAGACTCACCGACCACTGCGATGTCATGCGGAGTTTGGCGGGTTCGGTGGGACGACTCTCCCGGCAGCTTCACGCGATCATTTGTCGGGAGGCCAGTGACGGGATCGATGGGCGGTGGCTCAGGGAGCGGCTCCAGCTCGGAGTTCCGCAGTCGGACTAACCACGGGCGACCTGTGACATCGAGGTAGCAGATGCAACTATCGTCGGGCAGGTCGATGATGCGGCATGCCGAGGCGAGGTAGCCGGTTACTGGCAGTTTGACGTCGATGAACTGAGCCTGGCTCGGCGCGCGCAGGCGCCATTCGCGTTTGCCGACGAATAGGCGAGCCTCACCGAACGCGTCGGCGAGCTCCAGTCGTTCGCTCGTTGAAAATGCCATCCACTCGATACGTGCCTCGGGCGGTTCAGCGACGAAATCGGACCGCTTGCGGAGCGTTTCGATCAGCGCTCCAATGTTCGCGTTCGCGTAGTTGACGGTCCAGCCGGCGCAGGGCGCGAGTCGTCCCTGCGCGTCGACCTCGATCCCGACTAGGCCGCCTCGCACCTCGAGCGAGTATTGCCGACCTGTGATTGCATCATCGACCACCATGACGCTGGTACCGAGGCCTGCTGGTACATCGTCCGTGCGGATGCCGACTCCGTCATACCAGCGACTCTGTTTCTCTCGCTTCGATGGACGGTAGTCGAGGGGAAGCTCGAGAAGCGGGTTTCGTGTTTCAAAACGGCCCCCTCTTCCGACGTAGGGATAAAACCGGGCGCTCCAGCCAATGATGATCTCGCTGCCGTAAGCGTCTTGCGGCTTGTAAATGTCGCCGAAGAATTTGGCATCGGGCCTACCTTCGCTGGCGTCCGCGAGCTTTTCCAGAATCGGCGCTAGCGATGACGTCCACCAGCCGAGGTCTAGCTCAGCCAGTACGTCGACGCGTTCGCGCATCTCCCGCCAGTCCCTGGGCTCGCCGAGCAAGGTGAGCTCAGGGATGCCGCAAACGCACGCGAGCGTGAAGTCGAAATAGGGCGAGTACGTGTCCATCAGCAAGATCTCGCTGGCGGCGCGTTCGACTTCGGTGGTGGTCGAGAAATCGCAGCTGAGCAGCGCGGCCGGCCCCTGGCCGATCTGTTCCGCGATCGCTGCTCGGAAGCCAGCCACTGCGTTGCGGATGGCGGCTGGGTTGCGCTCGAGAGACTCGGTCAGCGTGACCTTCAGCTCACGTTTGCCCGAGTGCCGCACCAAACGTGGTCGCAGTGTTTCCGCATTGAGCCTCACGTGCAGCGCCAAACCACCCAAGATCGTCAGCCAAACGGCATCCGGCGAGAGCACGAGCGGTCGATGCTCGGCGAACGCTACGTGAACGGCCCCGAGTAGCGGCGCTGCGCACTCCGTGCTTTTCAAGACACGCTTCTCGCCATCACCCCCGAACGCGAGCACGGCGCCCAGGTGCTCCGCGAACGTGTGAGTGGGCGGCAAGTCTGTTGCTTGAACGACGTCGTCGACTCGAAACGTGATGGCCACTGCTACCCTCCGGTGTGCGCAGCATAGCGCATGGAGAGAGACCGTGCTCGGAGCTACGCGCCGCGCTCGGACGTCCGCGCCCGCTAACCAAACCCTCTGAAGCCAGTTCTGCAGAACTCTGACGAACGCTCGACCACACCCAACGTCGAGAGCGACGAACTTCCCCCAATCCCATCGCTCTAGTCGCGCACCCCGTGGACTCGAACCAATGACCTACAGCTCTGGAGGCCGTCTGGAGCGCGCTCCTTGCGTGGAGCGTCGGTCTGCGGCCGGTCGTGCTCGCGCCCAGGCATGCCAAGGCGCCGGACGATGGGTCGATCGGGCTGAAATCGAGCACAATCAGCCTTGGAAAGAGAGCCAAGCAGCCTCTCGCTTTCATCGGTATGGTACCCTTCGAATCATGTCAGAGCCGAGCCGCGAGACGCCGACCGAAAAAATGCGCATCGCATTTTCGCTGGTTGAAGTCGCGGAACGAATGCTTCGCCAACGCCTTCGTCGGGAATCGCCCGACATCTCCGACGAGGCGCTGGAAGAGCGCATCGGCGCCTGGTACGCGCGACGTACCGGTGCAGAGTTCGGCGACGGCGTAGGGATCCCGGCGACGTGGCCCCGTCGCTGAACCCCGTCGAGCGTGCGCTCGGGCGCATTTTTGCAGAGCTCGAGGCTGCCGAAGCGCAGTGTGCGCTCATTGGTGGCTTTGCAGTTTCCGCGCGCGCGGAGCCTCGCGCGACTCGGGACGTCGACGTCGCGATTTCTGCTGATGCCGATGACGCCGCGGAGCAACTCGTGTTCCACCTTCAGAGCCGCGGCTACGTCGTAGCGATGCTGCTCGAACAGGAAAAAACAGGCCGAATTGCGACGGTGCGACTGACTCGAGAGAGCGAGCGGTCAGTTTACCTCGATTTGCTCTTTGCATCCTCCGGCATCGAGCCCGAGATCGTGGCTGCAGCCGAGAGGCTAGCAGTGCTTGAGGATGTAACAGTTCGCGTCGCTACGCGCGCCCACCTAATCGCGATGAAGGTCTTGGCTCGCGATGACCGACATCGTCCACAAGACTTCGACGATCTGCGTGCGCTCCTGGCAGAAGCGTCCGACGACGATCTCGAAAGCGTTCGCCACGCCCTCACGCTCATCGAGGCGCGTGGATTCAACCGTGGCCGCGACCTCGCCGCGGATCTCGCTCGGGCAATCGAGGACACTGCTCGCTAGCTTGCAAAATCGCCGCAGCTCAAAACCGTTGTGCGGTCAACGCCGTCAGCGGGTTTAAGGGGCTTCGAACGCGGCGTCCACGTCGCAGCGCAGGCTCACCGTCATGGTGCTCGTGGCATCACCCTTGCGGCGCAAATTCAAGGTTTGCAATGTGCCGCGCTTCCATTTTCTGCCGGGCACTTTGCCTGCCTTGGCTTTGGTTCGGAAGTTACAGCGTGCGTCTAGAAACACTTCGGCGTCTCCAGCCGCGCAGGTGAGCTCCATCTGCTCGAATCCAGAATCGACGTCCGAGCCCCGGCTCGTGGCGGCGTAGGTGCAAGTCCATGGACCGGTATCCTTCACGATCCCACCCAGCGTAGCGGGTGTCGTGGTGTCCATCCAAGGGGCGCCATTTTTTTCGCCCGTGACCATCAATACCCAGTAAGTCGGCGCGCTCGCGGCGCGCTCTTCAGATGCTGGCGCGTTCGGTGTAAGCGTGTCCGCGTTTGCGGCCGTGACTCCAAGTAACACAGCGCAACCCAGCAAGTGCTTCCAGAGCATCCCCACAAGCCTAAAAGCGAAACGGCGGTCGCGCCAGTGCGTCGCTGAAGCGCGCGCAGCTCCTCGGGGGATGAATGCGCCCATCTTTCTTTACAGATTTCGGTTCGCTGAGGATAGTGCTGGAGATCTCGGATGAGTAGCCAACCCACCCCCGGCGAGCTGTTCGCGCCGATCGAGCCTTATGCCTCGGGAATGTTGGACGTGTCCGACGGCTCTCGCAACGAACCCACTCGGCACGCGCGGGAAGCGTTTCCTAGATACCTCGAGTTTGCGATAGCATCAGGAGAGCGATGAGCGCGAACTTTGAAGGCACGTTGGTCCTCGAGAAATTGGCGGCCATCGACAAGGTTGACGAGTTTTTGGATGCTGTCGATTCCGATGACGTTGGGCGAGCCAAGAGACTGATGAAAGCAGCCCACGTTGACGCCGCGACCATCGCGACGGTCCTTCGCAAGATCGAGAGCGGAGACAGCGAGCATTAGCGCTTCGAGCGTTCGTCGTACCATCACTCCGTCCGCGCTCGCAGCGAGCAAGCTGTTCAGGGCCGCGACCACACCCGACGTCGAGAGCAATGAGGCGATCAGCCCTGACCGGCGCGCACAGTGCGGCGACGCCGACGGCTCACCGCGAGAGCGAGCGCCGCGAGGACCAAAGCGACGGCGCTCCCGCTCTTCCGCCGAGTCACCGTGGAACAAGAGCAACCACCGTCATCACTCGCGCCGCTCGAGGGCGCAGCTTCGCTCATCCCAGCCGTTCCCGAATGTGAGCTGGAAGATGAACCCGCGACACTACTAGCACCCGCAACAGCCGCGCCCCCAGCGGCAACTGTGGCGCCGCCAGTGCCGCTGCCACTCGCGCCGCCAACGCCAACGCCGCTCGCGACGCCACCGGCAGGAACACCCGCGCCGCTCCCGCCCGCGCTCACAGACCCACCACTCCCAACAACGCCACCCGCTCCACCACTCGCCGTCCCACCCAAACCGCCGCTCCCCGCTCCACCCCCAGGAGTGATCGCCCCAACTCCAACTGAAAACTCGATCATCGGCCCAGACGCCCCAATGTCGTAAATCCGCAGACCCGACGCAGATCCGTCATTCCACGTACTCGCAGGCGTCGTCATCGCCCCGAGTTCCGCGTTGACGTCCTTGCGGAAGAAGTCCGTCTTGGCGCTACCAGGACTCGGCCAAGTCGTCGCTGACAATACCCGAGTGCCTCCGCCTTGCACGACCGCGAGCTGTAGCTTTGCGGGCGGATTGTTGCCCGAGATTGACTTGTCGAAGTGCCAAATCAGCAGCCCGCCCGCCGCAAGCGGCTTCCACTCAGCGACGTTTTGGACGTTCGACCACAGGTAGTACTCCGTGGTCCGCGCTGGGTTCACGTAGCGGTAGGCCGCGCCGTTGGGGGTTGCCTGATACCGTGCGTTAGTCGTGCTTTGGATGTCGACTACATCGATCCAACCTTGGTCGGCGCGCAGGACGTCGTCGATGCCGACGGGGTTGGTGTCGGCTCCGCGGTTGGCCATGATGCAGTAGTCGCCTACGCCGTACAGGTCGGGCCAGCCGAAGAGCATGTGGCCGCTCTCGTGCGCGAACACGTAGTTCGTTGGCTTGTCGTTCATGGCGGTCATCATGTAGCGGCTCAGGCGCACGCCATCTCGTTTATCGTTCGAGGTACTCGCGTGCGGCCAGAGTCCGATGCCGAAGGTGCCTTCGCTGCCGGCGTAGAGCAGGCTGATGGCTTCGGTTTTGCCGTCTTTGTCGTTGTCGAATTGTGAGTAGTCGATTTCGGTGTCTAGGGCGGCGCTGACTTCTGCCCAGAGTTCGTCGGCGCGTTCGTAGGCGTCACCGCCTTGGTAGTAGCTCTTTGGTTTTTTCGCGCGGTAGAAGCCGTGGACTTCGTTTTGGTAGTCCACTTTTCCGTTGGATTGCTTCAAGTAGTAGTCACGAACCGAGCCAGTGAGGCCGAATTGGTTGTAGCCTTTGGTGTTTAACCAAGCGTCGATTTCGGTCTTCGAATAGGCGCCCTCCTGATCGCTGAAGTCGACCAAGATGGTCAAACCGTGCACGACTCCACTCGGGTGCGGAAAAAGCATTGCTGCCGACGCGCCGACTTGGTCGAAGCCAATCTGCGACGGTGGTTCACTCGGCTGCAGGTCGGGCCAAGCGGGCACGGCTTTGCCGTTGACCACGATCGTTGCTTGGGCTTCGCCCGCGAGCAGCGTGATGCTGGCGACCAATAGCGAGAGTGACGCTGAGCGCAGAACGGCGAGCCTTCGCATGCCGTCACAGTTGCACGGGGCTCGCTAAATCAATCATCAATTTCGCCTCGCTCACGGCGCGGCCGAAATAAGCTGATTTCTCACACCGTCGAGCCCTGCGCGCTGTGCAAATCCAATCCAATCGTGATCAAATTTTTTATGGGGGCCAAGTGCGCAGTAAGCGCGCGCCGAAAGTAACGGTGGACTGGCGGACCCGGGGTACGCTGACACGTTACCTGGGGGCGGCGGCACGGACATTAATTGTCCTCCGGCACGTGGCCGGTGACTGGCGCGCATGTGAGGCTGTGCTAGATGTAAGAAATGTCGCTTCGCAGTCTGACAACGTTGCAACTACGCAATTGGGGTGTTGCGTCCGTTCGACTGTTGTCCATGAGAACTGCCGCACGCTCCTAACGGAGCGCGCCTTCTCTTCTTGCAGAGAGCCGCTCCGTTCACACGAGTCACCGACTATCAGCGCGCGCTGAGGCTGTGGCCGAACGCGCAATTCTTGCGCATTTAGGCCGGAAATTGGCCTGCGCGCAAACATCGTCGGCCGTGGGCCGGCATTGAATGAGGAGACGAGAAGATGTCACTGAGCAACCCGCTGACCATGACCGAATTCGACCTGCGCCGCCTCGATGCTCTCTTCGAGCGTCTGCGTCTTCATCTGAAGCCGCCGCGGACGCTGACGCTCTTGGAGCGCGAGCTCGAACGCGCCGTGGTGGTAAAGCCCGACGAAGTCCCGCCGACGATCGTGACGATGAATTCGGAGGTCGAGGTCGTGGACGTTGATAGCGGAGAAAGGCGCACGTTGACCCTCGTCTTTCCTTCGATGGCCGCGATCGAGTCGGGGCGTGTTTCCGTGCTCGCGCCTTTGGGGACCGCACTACTCGGCAGCTGCGAGGGCGCCGCTGTGACGTGGCAGACCCCTCGCGGACAGCGGCGCCTGCGAGTCGAGAGCATTGTCTATCAGCCTGAAGCCGCAGGCAGATTCGATCTCTGATCTGTCGCGTTCGGGTCCGCGTCAGTGTCGGGCGTGCGCGACTCACCCTTCGGAGAGAACAGACGGTGTCGTAATCCGACGGCGCCGCAACAGCGCGCCACAGTTCACTCGTTGTCTGTGTGCTCAGCTGGGCCAATTTTCGTCCGAGCGATTGGGGGCTACAGCCGTGGGGGGCTAACCCGTGGGAGTTAGCCGCGATGAAGGGCTGGAAGATGCAGGCTTTGCAAGCATGTACACCGCTGCACAAGAGTGTGCAGCGGTGTACACCCGTTGCGCGCGTTCGCCTGCGCGCTGCGCCCGTATTTGCGCCGATCTTGCGAGCACCGTCGAAAACCGGCACTCAGGCGCGGGTCTTGCTTAGTGGGGGGAGGAACAGTCTGTCGAGTGACACGGAGAAGCGGCTGACTGAACTCATCGATCGTTGGAGCGAGTTTCGCGCAAGCGAAAGTGTGGTGAAGCGTCGAGCTTGGGCTCGAGTGTAGCGAGGGCCTTTTGAACATCTTGCGACGCCACATCAGCCACTCCAACCCGGCGGGTGAATCGTTCGAACAGCGCTCCTTGTGCGGTGTTCAGACTCCGATATTTCGTCATCGATGAATGAGAATTCTCAAAGACGATTTCTGAATTGGGTTGACTCGAAGCGTCTCGCACAGATAAGTAGTTCGCAAAACGACTGTTGCTCAGTCGAATCACCGGGGATGGAAACCGATGCGTATGTTCAAAAAAATTTCGGGGAGTTGTGCGCTTGTGAGTTGTTGTGTGCTCGTCTCTGGCTGCGGCAGCACGAGCGAGCGCGGGGAAGGAAAGGAAGCCGTTGACGTCGCGCGACCGGTATCTGTCGTGCAGTCGGCACTGCCCGTGCCGCCCACCGCGCTGACGCTGTCGTTCACTGTTCCGCAGAATATTCCTGCCGCAGAAATCGCGATTTCTGGTTCGTCGAGCCTGACGACCGGCAACCGCGCAACCGTCGTCAAGCCTGACAACTCGTTCGCGGCAGTGGCCGGCCTGGGCAGTGTCGGTGTGCATTTCGGCACAAACACGGGCGTCGGCCAGACTTGGTCGGGAGGGCCGAGCAACCTGGACGCCAACGCAACCATCAATGGCGACCTGCACAGCGTCGGCGCTTGGGGCTTGCAGCTTGGAGCCTCGGTTACCGGTCAAAAGCTGCGTGGCCCGGTGCCAACGACGACCATTCGTCGCACCGTCACGTTTCCCTCGAGCAACCTAGGGAACGCGAACCTCGAGCCTTCGCAGGAGCGCACGCTCCCCCCCGGTGCCTATCAAGACTCGTCGATCAAGCGTGACGCAACGCTGCGGCTGTCTTCGGGTACCTACTATTTCAACTCGTTGACCACCGAGCCGAACGCCAAGCTGGTGATCGACAAGAGCAACGGGCCAGTCAACATCTACGTTCGCACCACCTTGCTCCACAAGGGCACGATGGTAGACGCGGGTGGCGCCAAGGCGAATCTGCTCTTGGGTTACTTCGGCACTGCGGCCGTCGTGCTGGAGAGCACGTTCGTGGGTACGCTGATCGCGCCTTCGGCGACCATTACGTTGGCAGCTACGCCTCAACCGCACGTCGGCGCAATCTTCGCGAACGCCGTAGAAGTGCGCGCGGACGCGCATTTGCAATTCGTGCCGCTGCCGACCCTGCTGATCACCGACGTGACGACTGACAAAACCTCGCTCTGCGCGAACGATTCGGTGCTCGTGCACGTGGAAGCGGACGCGGCTGGCTCGAGTGCGCCGCTCGGGGTTGGCATCAACGGCAATCCCGGGAACGACCAGTACGTCCAATTGACGGGCAAACCCGGGCCGCGGCACATCAGCGTGACGGCACAAGTTCTAGGCGGCTACACGAGCACCCGCGACGTAATCGTGCAGGTGAACGATTGCAGTACCGCTCCGGTCCTGCCGGTAGTGCGCGTGAACGCAAACCGCTTTCACGAGAACACGGTCAACTTCAAGATCGCCAACGAGTCGCTGCTCGGTGCGGGCTCGACCTTCATCTGGGACTTCGGCGACGGCTCGCCGACCACCCCCGGTGATTCTTTCATCTCGCACGACTACTCGTCGAAGCTCAGCCGCGACACCGAGTACTCCATTTTCCACGCCAGTGTGCGCGTCGTACGCGCAGGCCAGGCGGATCGCGTCGTGAAACGATCGGTGACGGTCTTCAACATGTACGGCTTCAACAAGCGCCGTGGCACGTTGATGCCGCCGGTCAGCTACGACCCGAAGCTAGCGAAGGACGCTGGCGGCCTCAACTTGACCGGCAGCTACACGATCCAAAATCTCGAGGACGTGCCGGTTCATTTCGGCTCACAGAAGCTGGAGCTTCAGCCTTGCAACGACACGGCTGAGCCGACCCAAGGTGCCACCACGACGGTGAGCATCGACGTGCCTGCGCGCTCCAGCCTGACGGTGCCGTTCAGCATGCCGGCGTCCACTCTATCCGGTGTTTGCCGGGTAGGCGTACACGCTTCCGGCAGCAGCACGACGACGAGCAAGGCATCGCTCAGCGTGTATTTCGACGTAGCCGCAGCGGCCCCGCGCACGACGGTCACCAACCCGAACGCGCTAGCGCTGATCAAACAAATCATCTCTCAGCACTTGGTGCCGAACCCTGATCTGATCACGGAAGAGCAGATCGACAACCTCGTGCAATCCGGCAAGATTTCGGCCATGCCGAGCCTGGACACCGCGTTCTTTGCCCCGCCCACGCCGCCGCTCGGCGACGAGTGCACGCCTGGAGACGCAGCGCCGCGCCCGGGGGTGAGTTGCCAAGCCGCGTCCGACCTGAACGACAACCCCGAAGTGCGCGTGCAAGGTGCCACGATCGCCAACGCGCTCAAGGGTGATGCCGTGCTGTCGCACGCGTGCGGCATCGTCGGTACGTTGTTGAAGTCGGTCAACCCGCCGCAGGTGTTCTCGCACTCCGGCCTGATGATCCGCTACAATTCGACGATTCGTCACTCCACCGCAGCCGAAGAGCGCATCATCAATAGTCCACACGATCCTGGAATTACTGGTGACGCGACCGATGGCTTCGAGGAGAACGTGCTCAAGTTTGGTTGGCCAGGCACGATCACGGAAACCGTTCAGCACGCCTTCAACGGTGAAAAGATGGTCGATCCGGACGGAAGGTCGTGGGACGTCTCGAGCTTCAACGCCAACGCCGTGAAGTGCGAAGGTGACACGGGGCTCGCGCATCCTCGCATCTTGAAGGCCGATCCCGCCGCGGGCACCGCTGCACGCACGCCGCTGGTAGCCGCTGCGACTTTCGCGGAAACCATGGCCAAGCAAGGACACTACCGCTTCTTTGCCTATAGTCAGATGGCTCAGACGGGGGCGTCGAGTGCGCCGGCCAGCGCGGGCTGGGCGCAGGGCACCAATGGCACGATGTGCTCGGGCTACATTTGGACTGCCTTCAAAGGGGCTGGCATTACCCTGGAAGGTGGCACCGTGGAAACGCGCGATTTCGGCGCAGTGCTGAAATCCGACACGCCGGACGGCTTGTACTTCTACTCGGCTGCGAACCGCGAGGGCGCGGCAGGGGTGCTGTACGACAGCATCTACAACCAAGCCTATGACAAAGCGGGTTGGCTCGGTACGCTGTTCACCGACGCGCCGGACGACGCAGCTAATCAAATCGTCAATTGTTTCGCGACGGACAACTGCGCGCCGAGTGCGAAAGACGACGCCAGCTGGCGCGAAACGTCGAACGTGGGAGACGGCGTCTCCGTCAGCCCGGACAATCTGATGTTCTGGGACGTTTACCCGACCAATGAGGACATGATCTATCGTCAATCGGACATCCAGCGTGTTTATCGCTGGGCACCGAGCGCGGACGCGGGTAACTTGAACGGCACGGTGAAGTTCGCCGATGGCACCGTTGCTCCCGGCGCCAACGTGGTCTTCGCCGGGCTCGACGCGGTGACGGATCTCGCTGGTACATTCAGCTTCCAAGCGGTTCCTTCCGGTGCTTACGAGGCGACCGCTTCCAAGCTGCTCGCGGACGGGTTGTGGAGCGGCCACAAGAACGTGACCATCTCACCTGCCGCTACCAGCCTCACGAACATCTTCCTCTTGCCGCCGCCCGATCACTTCCGTCGCGTGAACATCACTGGCAACTTCCACATCGTCGACGACGAGACCATCGGCAGCGAACAGGGAGACTTGCCAATCGCCGATTCGGTCGACATGGATCTCGCGAACCCGACTGCGGACAGGTTCTACAGCAAATGCGTGGGCGGTGAGGTTCGGTTGGAGGTCAAGCTCCACATCGACCTGCAGACTGATTTCAGTCTAGTCTCCTCGCTGCATACCGAGCTCTTCGAGGGCACGAGCTGCAGCACGAACGACAGCGAAGATAGTAAAGACGAAACCCAGCCGGTTGCCAAAGACGGTCAGCACACCTTCACAGCCTCTTTGTTGAATTCGGGCTTTGGAGGTGGCGATAAAGCCGATGGCGATCTTACGGTAACGAATGCGGTTAAGCCATGAACTAACCACGTCCCAACAACTGCGCCGGCTCCATCGGGTCGGCGCAGTCGTGGTTCTCCTCGTTTTTATGTGCAGCTGCGGCGGGCGTGCGGTCATTGACTCGCCGCCCGCCGACGCTTCTCCGGACGCTTCCTTGTGTGATCGCTCACCGTGCGTTGTCGAGCTCGCTGCAGGTACCAGTCAGGCCTGTGCTCGACTCGACGACGGCACGGTGCGCTGTTGGGGCGCAAATAGGTATGGGCAAGCAGGTGTGGACAACGCCGAGGCAGTGACGCGGCCGGTGGCCGTGCGCCTGACGGCCCGAGCTGACAAGCTGCGGGTCGGCGCGCAAACCTCGTGTGCCTTTACATCCGGTAACTTGTCTTGTTGGGGCCTGAATGCCGATTTTGGCCTCGGGCCAGGGATCTGGGCGGACAAGGGTGCGTACCCAGTGCCGGTGCCCGTACCGCGGCCAGGGCTGGTCGACATCGGCCTCGGTCAAAGCGTGTTTTGCACGCTCAGTGCGGAGGGTGAAGTCGCGTGCGCGGGCGACAACTCTTTCGGAAACACCGGGCTAGGTGCAGACGCTCCTCACATCCCCACGCTGACGCCTCTGCCGAATTTGCGCGCAAGCGCGCTGAGCGTTGGCGACCGTGCGAGCTGCGCGAAGCTGCAAAGCGGCGGGGTCTCGTGCTGGGGTGACAACATCGATTTATTGATTGGTCCCGAAGCCGATACTGGGCGGGCCATCCAGACACCGCGGCCGGTGCCAGAGCTGGCGCGTCTACGAAACATCAACCTGTCGCTCGGCCTTGCTTGCGGGGTGACAACTGAGCAGCAGATTGGCTGTTGGGGCAGCAACGAAAGCGCAAACGCTGGGGTAGTCGGGCTAGGACCCATTTGGCCCCCCAACGCAGTCGCTGGCAGCAACGGCCTCGACCAGCCATCGGTAAACGTCACTGCTTGCGCGCTCGATGCCGACGGCAACGTGAAGTGCTGGGGCGGCAATGACTACGCTCAGCTCGGCACCGGCCAAGCCGACGGAAACGTGCATCCGACCCCCACGCTCGTTGCAGGGCTGAGCTCCATCACGAGCCTCGCGGTCGGATTCGATTTCGCCTGTGCCTTGACCCGCACGGGGCATGTGCTGTGCTGGGGCGCGAACAAGTTAGGCCAACTCGGCCGCGGCCAAACGGACGAGGCGTTCCACACCCCCGCAGAAGTGGTGTGGTGACTCGAAGGTTGGCAGTCCGGTGATCATCGAGCTAGAGGAGGCCAGGCTGGTGCCTGGCGCAGGATAACCATGCGTTTCATTCATCATTCGAAGACGTCCCAGCGGCTGCGTCGGCTCTGTGAGCTCGGTGCGCTCGCGATCATTCAGGTTCTGGCGGTTGGCTGCGGCGGAGACGCTGCACCGGACCCCACGGCCTGTGACCGCTCGCCCTGCGCGCGCGAGCTTGCCGTTGGCAGTACGCATGCTTGTGCGCGGCTGGATGACGGCACGGTTCGCTGTTGGGGCGCAAATACATACGGCCAGGTCGGTGCGGACCACACCGATTCGGAGTCGCGTCCGACGGCGGTCCGCTTGCAGGGCAAAGCGGACAAACTGCGGCTCGGCGCGCAAACCTCGTGCGCCTTCGCTTCCGGGCAACTGTCGTGTTGGGGACGCAACGCCGACTTTGGGGCTGGCCCAGGAGCTTGGCCCGACGACGAGGCCTACCCATTGCCTTTGCTCGTGCCCAACCCCAAGATCACCGACATTGGTTTGGGTCGAGATGTGTTTTGCACGCTCAGCTCGGACGGCGAAGTCGCGTGCGTCGGCAACGGCGCGTACGGCAATACCGGGCTCGGTTCGGACGTTCCGCCCGTCCCAGTGCTGACGCCCATCCCGGGGCTGTATGCCAACGCGCTAACGGTTGGCTACACCGCAACTTGCGCCACGCTGCCAGGCGGTGGCGTTTCGTGCTGGGGCGACAACGTCGACTTACTGATCGGCCCTGAAGCAGACACGGGCCGTGCAATCGAGTCGCCGCGCGCCGTGCCTGAGTTGGCTGACGTGCGAGATCTGCGTTTGTCGCTCGATCTCGGCTGCGGTGTTAGCGGGCAGAAGGTTCATTGCTGGGGCGCCAACCAGAGCGCAAATACTGGCGCTAGTGGGCCAGGGCCAGTGTGGCCTCCCAACTCGGTTGCTGGCAGCGAAGGCCTGGCGCAGCCATCAATCAATGCCGCTGCTTGTGCACTGGGCGCCGATGGCAACGTCAAGTGCTGGGGCAGCAACGAACACGCACAGCTCGGAACCGGCAATCCGGATGCTGACGAACATCCGGCGCCCACGCCGGTTGCGGGCTTGAGCTCGATCGCTAGCGTCGCGACCGGTTTCGACTTTGCCTGCGCGTTGACTCGCAACGGTCACGTGCTGTGCTGGGGTGCCAACCTTTGGGGTCAGCTCGGCAACGGCCAACGCGACGCAGACTTCCACGCGCCAACCGAGGTGCTGTGGTGAAGCAAACCCGCCTGGTGCCGGTTGCGCTCTTGCTAGCGTGTGCCTGCGGCAGCGGCGGCGGCTTGCCGGTGGAAGAGCGAAAGGACGCACTGACGTCTGCCAGCGCCGCGACCACCTGTCAGTGGCCCAGCGTGGTCGACCTCGGCTGCACGGGGGTATTGGTCAACCCGCGGTTGATCCTCACGGCAGCGCATTGCCTGCAAAGCGGCTCGGCCCCAATTTCCGAAATCCACCTCGGGGAGGACGCGCACACGCCAGCCAGAACGGTTGCCGTTTCGAAGTGTATCGCGCATCCGGAGTTCGACAGCGAGACCAGCGAGCACGATCTCGGTGGCTGCATTCTGGCCGAACCCGTCGACGACGTACCGATCGTTCCGATCGCGGCGCCGTGTCAAGCGCAGGCCATCAATCCCGGCGCACCGCTGACGTTGGTCGGCTTCGGTGTTACCGCGGCGGATGCGCTGGATACGCTGGGCGTCAAACGCATCCTGCAATCCACGCTTGGCGCGACCCTTACCCCGAACACCTCGCTGATTGGCTCGCGTGACGCGACAGGCTGCCACGGTGATTCGGGCAGTCCGGCTTTCGTGCGTGCGTCGGACGGTACCCTGCGCGTGTTTGCTCTCTTGAGCGCGGGCTCCGGGGTAGAGTGCGAAAGCCCGGGAGTCTATCTGCGGCTCGCGTCGTTCGTGCCGTGGATCGAGCGCACGTTCAAGGTCGATGTGTCTCCCTGCTTCGCCAACGACGGCAGCTTCGAAGGCGGTGCCGACTGCGGCTCATTCCCGAGTCAGGCCGATCAATCAGGCACTGACTGGAGCCTCGGCTGCTCTCAGACCGAGCTCGTCCCCGCTGGCGAGTGCCCGCCCGTTGCGAGCGGTGGCGAGGGCGGCTCCGCCGGACAAGCACAAGAAGCCCCCGCTTCCGACGCGGGTGCAGGCGGTGATGCGGGTACCAATTCAGGCGGTACCGCCGGTCTAGGCGGCAGCGACCCCGCGATTCCCGCTACGGGTGGCAGCTCATCGAGCCACCTCAAAGCGTCCGGCGGTTGCTCGTTGAGCACGGCTCCCATCCACTCGTCCTGGTTCATTGCGCTGCTGGGCTCGTGTCTCGTCGTAGTCGGGCTGCGCCGTCGTGGGCGGACTGCTTCCTGACCTAGGGCCGCCGTTTACGGTGATTGCCGGAGCGGCGTGGGCGGCTTCGCGGGCAAGTCGAACACGACGCTCGTCCCTTGGTTGAGCTTGCTTCTGATGCGCAACGTGCCCGCGTGTGCCTCCGCCACACGCTTGGCAAAGGCGAGACCGAGACCGCTGCCCGTGGCTTTGGTGGTAAAAAATTCGTCCATCGAGCGCTCGCATTGCCGTGCATCCATGCCGCAGCCAACGTCCTCGACACTGAGCTCGACGCGGTCACCGACCAACTGAGTGCGAAGTGTGATGACGCCGCCGGCCGCGCTCGCCTCGAGCGCATTTTGCACGACACTGTGGAGGGCGGGGAAAAGCAGCTCTGCATCGAGTAGCAGCGGCGGCACACGTGCGTCCAAATGGGTTTCGATGGCGATGCCCGTCGCGGCGAATGGCTGCAGTGCGCTGACTCGCTCCACGATCTGATTCAATGCCTCGGGGGCCGTGTGGGCCTGAGTGCATGCCATGTGACTGTAGCGCTCGACGCTGCGCTCGATACGCCCCACTTGATCAGCCATCAGCCGCAAGTAATCGAGGTGGTCGGCGAGATCGCTTCGATGCTCGAGGTCGGCCTCCAAGTATTGGATAGCGCCCTTCAAGGCGGCCAGTGGATTCCGCAGGTCATGCGACATTTGCGCCGAGGCTTGGCCCAAAAAGGCCATCTGCCGTGCGCGCGCCGAGCGCTCGCTGGCGCCGCTGAGACCCAACCTCAGGAACGCGGCCGAGATCAGAAACGGAGAGCTCAACCCGACCGCGATCAGCGATGTCCTGGGTCCCCGCCAGTGGAAGATGAACAAGGCAGCGCCTACGGCTACGAGTGCTGCCAGCACGGATAGGGCCACCGATCGCGCAGAATAGGCGACATCCAACAGCCTGAGACGCAGGGTCGATGCCGCCACCGCCGCAGTACTCAACAGCGTACCCAGATTGCTCAGGCGCGGTAAGTCGACGACGAAGTCGTTCCAGACGTCCGCGAGGCCGAATACCAACCCGAGCGCAATCGCGAGCAGCATGGCTGCCACGTGCGAACGTTCCTGCCCAGGTCCTGCGCTACGCGCGTGTGCCCAGAGTAGCCAGGTGCAGAGCAGGGCGGCGGGCAAAGTGATCGCCACGAACATCACGGACCACAGTGCAGACGCAGTCCAGACGGCCAGCGACTCCAAAAAGAACGCGAGCAAGCCCCCGATTGAGAGCGCGGCACAGGCGAGATAGGTGATGAGCAGCCAGACGCGCAGCTCACGTCCACGACCGACGAATGCAAGCGTGATGTGCAGCATCAACGCTGGCACGAACGCAGAGCAAGCCACATCGACGAAATGCCAATCGCGATCCCCCGACACACGATGGGCCATGGCGGCCATGTTCCAAGCAAAGTGTGCGAAGCAAAGCGCGATCAGCGGCCGACGCACGCCGCTCGAGGAGCGATGCGAGACGATCAGGATGCCGAGGGCGAGGTGCCCTACGATTGCGATCAGACTCAGCACGCTGTCGGCGTCCACCGCGGGAGCTTAACGTGCTGCGCGCACCCGTTCTCACCAACCCGCAGGAACGCCAAGAAGTCCACCATCGAACAGCCCTCGCAATTCGCATGCCAGCGCGCGAAGTCGCCTTTCTCGCTGCTTTCTCATGACGGGCGCGAGACGGCCGGGCGGCCCCCTGCGCAGAAGTGTGCAGACAGCGCTGTGCACTTGGCTTCGTGCTCGCGGGCCGGGCTTGAACGGTCGCTCACAAGCTGCGAGGATGCCTCGCGTAAATGCCGGGCGGGGTAGAGTTCTTGGTGGTCGATGACGACCCCGCGATTGGGATCGTTCTGACCGGTCTACTCCGGCAGGCAGGCGCACGCGCGTACCACGCCTCGCACGCGGCGGAGGCGCTCGCCGTGCTGGCGCGGCAAGCGTTCGATTGCGTGATTACCGATCTCCGCATGCCTGGGATGGACGGCATGGCCCTGGTTTCCCACCTGAATCAGAGCTGGCCAGATCTGCCCGTCGTGGTGCTCACGGCTCACGGCACGATTCCTACGGCAGTCGAGGCGATGAAGCGGGGAGCCTGCGATTTTCTGACCAAACCGTTCGAGCGAGACGACCTGCTCCGACTCGTACACAAGATCGAAGCGACGCGTCGGCCGAGCTCGCCACCCGAGCCCGCGCTCCACGATCGCGAGCTGATTGGCGAATCGCCGGCGATGACCAAGCTACGCTCGCTGGTTCGCCGAACCGCCAATACCTCCGCAACCGTGCTCGTGACGGGCGAAACTGGCACTGGCAAGGAGCTAGTTGCGCGCGCGATTCATCGCGCTAGCTCTCGCCAAGCCGCACCGCTGATCACCGTGCACTGCGGTGCGTTGCCCGACAACCTGCTCGAGAGTGAATTGTTCGGCTACGAAAAGGGCGCCTTCACCGGCGCCACTTCTGCCAAGCCCGGCAGGGTGGCGCTGGCAGAATCCGGAACGCTCTTTCTCGATGAAATCGGCGACGTCAGTCAAATCGTTCAAATCAAGCTGCTGCGCTTGCTACAGGAGCGCGAGTACGACGTTCTCGGTGGGCACCTTCGACGCAAGGCCGATGTCCGGTTCGTTGCCGCAACTCATCGCGACCTGAGGCGTGAAGTAGCCGACGGGACGTTCCGAGAAGACCTCTTTTATCGGCTCAACGTAGTACCCGTGCATGTCCCCACTCTGCGCGAGCGAGCCGAAGACATCCCTCTTCTCGCGGAACACTATCGCCAGCTGGTATGTGCAGAGCACGGTCTAAGCGTGAGCTTGTCGGCGGCCGCCATCGCTGCCCTACGAGTGCACCCGTTCCCTGGCAATGTGCGTGAGCTGCGTAATCTGATTGAGCGTTTGGTGGTGCTGTCAGAAACACCGGTGGTGGATGAGGCGCAAGTTCGCGCCGCGCTGGGTGAGGTCGCATCGGACCCCGGCCCGTCTTCGGCACCCTCGAGCGATCGCCAAAAGGGCCAGATCGCGCGGGATCATTTGATGGCGGCGCTCAAGCGCAGCGGGAACAATCGCGCCTTGGCCGCCCGCTTGCTCGGCGTCAGCCGCCGCACGCTGTACAATCGCCTTGCTGCATTGGGTATCACGGAAAATCCAGAGCTCTAAACGATGGGGCGCGTGATCCCTAACCCAGCACCTGCTTCGTCCTGAATTCGGGCGCGACCTCGTCGAGTCGCTCCGCTAGGCGACGCAGGTGGCACGTGGGCACTGCGGGCCAGAGGTGGTGCTCCAAATGATAGAACATGCTGTAGCTGACGACATTCTTCAGCCAGCCGCGCTGCGTGCGCGCGATCTGACCGTCCGCGCTGCAGTCGCGATGCACGATCCAGACGGCAAAAAAGCCAGTCAAGCACTCGCCGAAGATCATCGCCGCGATGTGCCACATCAACATCGGAATACGGAAGAAGAACACGATACTGATCGCCAAAAGGAGCGAGCCAACTTCTGCGGCAATGAACCGGCGGTCGCGCGCTTTACCCAGCCGAAAGCCGGCGAAATGCAAACGCACGATCAGATATGGGCCCCACAGCACCACCTTCCAAAGTGGCCAGGTGGCGTGAATGGCCTCCTCGTCAACGTCGTCGAGACAGTGCTTGTGATGGTGCAAATGCGTGACTCGGATGGCGTGCATGCTCGTGAGCATCGCCACACTCAGCACGAACAGCAGCGAATCATGCGCGATTCGGCCGATACCGAGCGAGGCGTGCTGTGCATTGTGACTTTGCCGCAGCCCGGTGAGAAAAAAGAAGAACGACAGCGCCGCGCCGACGAAGAGCCATCGAAGGATGTACGTGCCGCCTAGCTGATGATTGCCGTGCGCTGCTGCGCTGCTTGCTCGGTGGTACGCGCAAAGCGAAGCCCCGAGCCACGGCAGACTGAGCGTGACTTCCCACAGCGTTTCCCAGGGAGAGAGTGCCACTAGATCTCGCCAAGGGACTCGAAGCCTCACCGCGTTCATGGAACTCCTTACCGGGCGCGTGTTCGCCCGTGAGATCGCCGCCGCCGAGCGTCAATCCAGAGGGTCGACCTGCTCGGCGGTATTCCCGCCACCGACTTCGTAGGGCCGCCACGAGCGCAGCGGTAGTGCCGCAGCACAGTTAAATTTGCTGCTCGATCGCCTTCGCCGTGCGCGAACACCGTTCGCAGCACGCGGGCCGGTGCTGTGCTGTCACGTCACGTCGCGCGAAAAGCCTCAGCTCCCGACCAGCCCGACTTTTGCTTCGTACACGAGCTTGCCCCAGTCTGCGTCGTTGAGTTCAAAGCTGTAATCGTTCGGTACGGTGAGCACGGCCTCACGCTTGTTCTTGAACAGCGGGCGCATGCCTTTGTCAGTGATGAATTTGACTTTGACGCTGCTCGGCGAACTCTCGATGAGCTCGACGCGGCCCGAGGTGACTTCGTCGAGGCGGTTCCCCTCGCGCTTGTACACGGTCCACGACCACCGCGACCCGTCTTTGCGGAAACGAATCACGTCCGCCTTGAACGTCGCGCGTGCGTCACTCAAGCACTGGGCTTGCGCGTCGGGATCGCCAGCTGATTTTTCGCCGCAGGTGCGGCGCGCGCTTTCGATGGGCGCCGAGCCCGCGTAGTTGATCACGAACGCCGTGTCCGTGCTGGTGAGGACGTCGATCGGTGAACGCGAAGGGCGACTGCTGTCCGCCGCGGAGGCCTCGCTGGCTGCGCTGGCTGGGAGTGGCGCACCGAGCTCACTGCTCGTGAGCGTTGCGACCGCGGGGGCAGGGGATTCGGACTCAGGCGGGCTCTCCGGTTTCGTCACGCTCGCTGCGGGCGGCGCTGCTGCGGGCGGCGCTGCTACGGGTTGGGACGCTGTGGGCGGCGGCGCCCCCGCGCACGCCCAGAAGCCAACGCTCAGTAGCCACGCGACCCGCAATTGGATTGGTTTTCGCATTTTCCCTCTACGCAGTTCTACACGGTGCGCCGCGTTTCGGCTAGCGAGCGAACGGGCGCCGCTGGGGTTCGGGTCGCAAATATTATTCACCCGTGTGGCAAATGAATCACTATGACATCCGCGTCGCGGGGCTCGGCATACACAGGTGCGAGACTTCGCTGAACGCATTGCGTGCCGCGCGCGTGATGTAAGGATTACCTGGATGACACGAATGGCGGGTAGATATTCATGCGCGGTGTTGCTCGCGTACGCTGGCCTTGGGCTCAGCGGCTGCGTGATCGATTCGACCGCAGCGCCACGCGAAGATACAGCCTCGGAGGCTCAGCAGCTCGCCGAAAAAGCAACGCAACGAGTGTGCGATATCTTGGAGACTTGCTGCGTCGATGCGAACTTCACCTATTCAGAGCAGGGCTGCAAGGCGTTCCATAAACAACGCATCTCCCAATACTTCACGGTGCAGACTTTTCTTGGCGCCAAGCTCGACACGGAAGCTGCCCAACGCTGTCTCGACTCGATCGGACAGGTCAGCGACGGCTGTCCAGTCGACCGCGCCGGCGGCTACTTGACCGACGCCTGCGCTTGGGTTTTCAAAGGCTCGGTGCCGCTCGGCGGAGAGTGCGACTCGAACCACGGGTGTGCCACGACTCCCGACGCGCCCCTCACCTGCGATCGCAAGTATGATGCAAGAGCCGAGCGATTCATCGAACCCGGCGTGTGCATCGCGAATCCGCCGCTGGTCTCTGCCCACCCCGGTCTGGGCCAGGCCTGCAGCGCCACCTGCACCGGCGACGACGGCGGTCCTTGCTTCGGCACGGGGAACGAGGACACGTGCTTTACGAGCGAAGGTCTCTTTTGCAGCTGGGAATCGAACCAGTGCGTGGCGCAATCCGAAAGCGGTGGCCCCTGCAATGGCAGCGACGAATGCACGAGCGGGAACTACTGCGACTTCGACGACTTCAAATGCGCTCCTATCCGACCCCTCGGCGCGGCCTGCAGCGCGTGGATTCAATGCGGCCCAAACTACTGCACCGACGGCACATGCCAGCGCCCACCGCGCGCGACCGCGGAATTTTGCGTTGGCCAGATCCCCCCACCACCAATGAATTGAGCCGAGCTCAGACCCGACGGTGATCGCGCCAGACTCGAGCGCATGAGCGGAGGTGTCGCAACGGCCAGGACGCCGCGACACCCCCTGTTCATTACTAATTCTCCGGCTTGTCGCTGGTGAGAACGGTTGTCGGCGTGCTCTTCGGATCGTCGTAGGTGAGCTTGAGCGGCCGCATCATGTCGTTGTCTTCATGCTCGAGCATGTGACAATGCCAGACATAGCCAGGGCCCGCCGCGGGATCGAAGTCGAACGGATTCTGGCCAGGTACCGGGTTTTTCGCGTCTTGCGGAGCCCAACGGACGCGGACGCGAGTGACTTGATTGGGGGGCACGGCCACGGTGTCTTTCCAACCGGCTTCCGCCGGAAGGGGATCGGTGGCGTTGCCCGTCACATAGGCATCTGCGTCGATCGACACCGTGTGCCTATCGGTCTTCAGCGGCAGGGTCCCGTTTTGTGCGGTCCATGCCGTCTGGTATCCGGTCTTGTTGAACATTTGGCGGTCGATGATCCTGAACTGGACGAGATGCAGGTGCATCGGGTGAGTCCCACCCGTGAGGTTGACGAACTCCCAGTCCTCCGTCGCGCCGACTTGTGGGATCTCGCTGAGATCGCCATGCCACGACTGCCCATTCAAGAGGTAAGTGCCGTCGTTCGCCATCTGCAGTGTGACGGTTCGCTTGGCATAGTCCGAGCTCCCGCCGGTGCGGTGGGTCGTGGGGGTTAGGTCTTTGTTCAGTTCCTTGGGCAAGGGCGCTGGCTCGGGCAGGGTGGACCCGTCGCCTGCGATGGTGAAGCGCACGAATTGGCCGCCCGCCCCGTCGTTCAGGAAGACGTGCGAGTCCTGATCCGGCTTGATCGTCGCGAAGTCGATCAAGATGTCGGCGCGCTCGCCATTCATGAGCGACAACGTGGTCACGCTGATGGGCGCGGCGAGGTAACCACCGTCGGAGCCGATCACCGTGAAGGGTTGGTTGGACGTGAGCGAGAGATTGAAGGGCCGACTATTCGAGGCGTTCAAGGCGCGGAAGCGATAACGGGTGGGCTTGACTACCATGTCCGGCCAAACGTGGCCGTTCACGACATTCACGTTGCCGCTGCTCGTGTAGTTGAGTGACCCGTCGGTCTTGAATGACCTGTCTTGGAGCACCAACGGCATCTCTTGCGTGTCTTCGTCTTGCACCAAGCCCTTGGGCTCGGTGTTCGGATCGCGGATCAAATACGCACCTGCCAGGCCCGCATACACATTGTAGCGAGTCATGCCGATGGTGTGGTCGTGATACCAAAGCGCGGTGGCCGGTTGCGAATTCGGATACTCGTAGACGTTTCCGTCCCAGTCGGGCCCATGCTTCCCGCTGTGGGTGAACCAGGCGTTGGGGAAGCCATCGGACTTCGATGACACCTCGAGGCCGTGGACGTGCGTGACGAATGGGACGTCGGTTTCGGCGTTTTCGATCGGGTGCGGCGTTGTACCGAGGGAAAAGAGATGCTTGCCCTCGATTTCGTTGAACCACTCGACACGTGCCTTCTGTCCACGCGTCATCTCGAACGTCGGCCCGGGGCTGCCGTAATATTCGAACGACCCCTCCTTGCCCGCTTGCTTGACCTGTCCACCAAAGGCGAGCACCCGCGTCTTCGGTAGGCAGTCCGGGAGCATCTGCACGTCCGTTGCTTTGGCCGTCACCGCGTAATAGGGCAGCCCATCCTTCTCGCTCGGCACGTAAACAGGAGGCTTTTCTAGCTTGTTCAGCCATTTGATGGCTTGCAAATTGATCCCGCCGCTCTCATTCCGGCAGTTCACCGCTTCATTGGCTGACGGACTCTCCTCAGACTTGACCACATTCGAATTCACTCGTTCGTCTTGTTGGTTCGAGTCGAGCAAGTTGGCTCGCTCGTCTGCGGCCCGGCTACCGCAGGCCACGAGATGTAGAAGGACAATGCCGCCAAAACCCATGGTGTAGACGCGTTTGAATGACATGCTGACTCCCTTTTCGCTTTCGCTGGCTCACGCCGCTCCCGGACTCGCCTCTTCGAGACCGACGATGTGCTGCCGTGAACATCGTGTTCAGCTAGGGGAAACCGGGTGAGAGTGAATGGAAATCAGATGCCAGGCGCTTGAAGCGCGCAGCCGCCGTTGGAATACTCGGACGAGCATGATTGCGCTGCCAGCCCTCCGCATTGACCCGAACGTCTTCGCCCCGGCATCGGACGCGGAGGTCGAAGGCGTGCTCCGCTCCGTGATGGCCGCATTTGCCCCAGCGCTGACCTCGAAGCTTCCCGACATCAACGTGAGTAACAGTGATGAAGGTCCCTTCGTCGCGTGGCAGCTCACAATCGAGCGGAGGGCGGAGATCTTGCTCTCTACCGAAGGACCTCCGTGGGATCAGCTGACGTTTCAGTTTGCTCACGAGTTCTGTCACCTGCTCTGCAACCATCGCCGGGACTCGGCCCCATTTCGTTGGATCGAGGAGTCGCTCTGCGAGGCCGCGTCGCTCTACGCGCTCCAGCAGCTTGGGTTGCAGAGTCTGCCGGAGGGGACCGCGCTGCCGTTCTTGACCTTCCGGAGCGAGCGACTGAACGAGCCGGAGCACCGCCTGCCTCCGGGCACGGCGTTCTCGTCGTGGGCTGCGGATGCCCGCTCTTGGATCCAGGGTTTCGATTGGTTGGATGGCTCCGACGGCACTCGGATCCGTGCCGCGCTCGTGATCGTCGCCACTCAGCTACTTGACCGTTTTGAAGCGGATGAGGGCGCGGCCTGGGCCTGCGTTCGATACCTAAATATTTGGGACCGAACTCCAATCACGGCCGGTGAGTACCTGCAGGCGTGGAGAGACGCGGCCCCAGCAGAAATGTGGGGCCACATCGACCATTTCCGCGCCGCGCTGACGCCCCTGCTCTGAGGTCCAGACTCCACCGTTGGTCAGCGCGGGCGGTTGGCTCGCGAAAACGACTGGGTTCGAGATCAAAAAGGGGCGCCGCGGGAATATCGGATTCACCCGCGACATGGGTTGTGGCGCGGTTCGTGCGGCCGGCTGTACTAGTTCGTTGGATCTGAAGGCGGGTAGAAAATCATGAATAAGTCCTACGTTCCGGTGTCTGCGTTGGTGATTGGCTTTCTGGGTGTGGGCTGCGGCAGCAGCGATTCAAATCCGGTAGCGACCGGCGGCACGCAGGGCTCGACTGCCGGCTCGAGCGGCAAGGGCGGTGCAGCGGGCGCGAGTACCGCGATGGGCGGCGCAGCCGGTGCGGGCACGGCTGGTGCGACCGGTGCGAAAGGCGGCGCCGCGGGCTCAACGGGTGCGAAGGGCGGCGCCGGGGGCTCAACGGGTGCGAAGGGTGGGGCTGCAGGAAGTGCGGGCTCAACGAGTGCGAAGGGGGGCGCCGCCGGAACAGCTGGCGGGACTGGCGCGAAGGGCGGCGCCGCTGGCGCAGGTGGTTCGAAAGGCGGCTCACAGGGCTCGACTGGCCCGCGGGGAGGCAAAGGTGGCCCGCGAGGCAGAGCTGGTTCGATCGGCAAGTCGAGTGCGAACAGGTAGCTCGATCACAACCGCTGCGCCCGGACTACCTCGAGGTCGTCGGCGTTCACTTTCTCGCCGTCACTCACGGTTATGCAGGTCACACTGGCTTTATGCGCGTCTTTAGCGCCGAGGCAGCGCGTCATCTGGACAAGGGGCATGGCGCCGACGGGTGGTCTTTCAGCAAGAGACTCACCGACAATTGGTTTCTCGTCGCAGACTAGGCGAACAGTTCGATCGCAAAGTCGCGGGCGCCGCCCAACAAGCCGTTGAAGCAGGTGGCGTAACAGAGTGGTACGTTGGACGGGCGAGCGTTGACGGATGGCATACTGGTTAGAGGGTTGGCTTGAGGTGCGACGAGGCGGCGAGCAGTATGAACCCGCGTGGGCTGGCGTTGTCAGACTCGGTCCTCTTCTTGATGTCGCGGATGCGGTCTCGGAGCGCCTCTTCGGTCTATCCAAAGGGCTGACGTCTTCAGTGACCCCAGTTGTCGCCGTTGCGGCTGGTCGCGGAATTCCGCGCGATCCCTCTCCCGAACTACGTTGCGATCTCGACCGACATGCGTCACACGAGCGCGAGTTTGGACCAGGTGAACTCGGGGGGTACACCCACGCCACGTGGGACGAACTCGCCGAACACACCGCTGAGGTCTCCGAGTTGGACGAGGGTGATTGGGCGGTGGTCTTCGATATAGGCAAGCGACTAGCCTCGGACTATCGCTTCGGCGGCAAGGGCGTGCGCATTGTCGTTTGGTACAACTGGTAGGACCGCTCTCTGAATGACGACGACGTGAGCGCCGCCCAACATGGCTGTTGAAGCGGACAGTCGCGCTACGGACGTTCGCGAACGATCTGAGGCGACTCCTCGCGTCGTACTCCAACCAACTCACCGCAGGGGCGGACCGAGTAAGTGGCCGCGCTCACCCTCGGCGCGCTCACCAAGCATCCCACGCATGCGCGCACCACTTGCGAAGCCGCACGACGCTGTCCGAGACATCCCCGTCGAGCCAACGCCTCCGCAGCGGCGCTCCGAAACGACACTCGCACCACGAAGGTCCCGCGCGCGCCGCGACGCACGCGTACGCCGACTCCACCGGTGGAGTCACGCCGCGATCCCCGCCCTCGCCGGCCCTCTCAGATCCCGAAACCTCGTCGTTGTGTGGAATCATAAGAGGGTCTAATGGCGCGTCTGGTTTCCTGATGCCGCCGCAACTCAACAGCGTTACGTTGCGCGGACGGGAAATGAGCGCGCTCCGCTGATGACGAACACGTCCTTGATAAGTTGGGTACCGGTTACCGTCCCTTCGTTTTGCGAGCGCCTCATCGGTTTCTCGGTGCCGATCTCGAATCGGTCACTGGTGATCTCTTATGAAGCGGTTCACCTACTCACACTGGGTGAGACCGCGAGTGTCTCCACCGACGACGTTGCAGAATACGACATCTACGACCCGGACACGCACTCGGCACAGTATCAAGGCGTCGTCTACACGATCATCGGTCTTCACGGTGGAAACCCACTGCTGACCTCACCGGATGGACGCGACCTGAAACTCGACCAGAACCGCCTTGCCCTCGAGGTGACGTCCGGAAGCACGATCGAGCTTTCGACCACCTACCAGAACTTCTCGGGCGACTGGGTCGCTGCAACGTTCTCGACCGATGGACGGTTCATCTTATTGGGTTGCCCCTACGACTTCGACTTTCGCGTGTGGCGGCGCTCGTCGTAAAGTCCGTGGGCGAAGGTAGAGTTTCTTCGTGGCTGGAGACTAGTTTTTTGCCACCTTCGTTCGCGGATCCGGTAGCAGCGAGCGGCGGCCACTACTGCACCGGCGCCGACGAAGTAACCGCACCAGCCAAGGGAGATTCAGGTCACGACTTGATCGCACTACGGCGCACGACGATTCTAGAGCATGCAGCTCGGGGCGAGCCTGTGTGCGATCACGAGTTGCCTGCCAGTCCGCTGCGAGCGGAGCACCAAGTGAGAATCCTGCCAGCCACCAACGTACTGTTCCGGCCCCTCCGGCGTCCCACGATCGATCGTGAGGGTTACCCGATTGTGATTTGTGTCGAACTCATAGTCCCCGCTTAAATTGTTGCAGATGATTTCGCCTGAGGTGCCGGGGCAACCGTTTCTGAGCGTGCACCGTCCGCTTGAGTCCGGGAGCGGGCAGCGGCGCTCGATGCCGGATATGGTGCCGAACGGTTCGCAAATCGTGCCGTCTTGGCTGAAGCGCGACGAATCGAGCAGAACTTTGTTGATCGACTGTGTGAGTTCGTTATCGTTCTCAACCTCAGCAAGAACGCTAGAGAAATTCGAGCGCTGAGCTTTGAACGCCGCTGAGGCGGTGTTGAATGCGTCTATGTAGCCGTTGAGCTCGGTCACTTGCGCGTGGAACTCAGCCTTGCTGCGAGGATTGTACATGGGGTAGTGAGCTGAAGCAGTGTTCAGATCATCGGCACACCGGACGAGCTCGCGAAGGACCGGAACTACCTGGGTTGCGACGAGCACTTCGTCATTCAGCGTGGCCTCGTGGGTCGATACCAACCAGGTTGAGATCAGCGCTGCGATCAGTGCGCTCAGCCACGGGGCAAGAACGCGAAAGCCCTGCGGGGCGATCGGTACGCTAATCAGATGCTCGATGCGTTTTGCGACGTCGACGAATACCTTCTCCTGCTCCGCCGGCGAAAGCGATACGAGCGAGCGATCCATCGAGTTTGCCGATTGTAGGCGAGTAATCTCGGGGAAGTTGTCGATTAGGCACGGCGCCACAATGATAGGAATCACAGTCGCGCCGTCGCGCTCCGCAGCGAGCAAGGCGGGGATCTCCTTCGTCTGAATAAACGAAGACGCCAGAAAGTCTGCCGACACCAACAGCACAGCAACCCTCGTCCGGGAGAGGCTTTCCCTGATCTCCTTCTCCCAAGGCGTGCCAGGTTTGATGCGAGTGTCGTCCCAAACCGCGATAACGCCAGTGCCCTCGAGTAGTTCCAGATGGGCCCGAAGCCGGTCGCGCCACGCGACGTCCTTGTGTGAATAGCAGATGAATACGTGGCTGCGGGTACGCGAGCTACTCACTCGCCGGTTACGGCCTTCGGTGAGCATTTCATCGTCGAGGCCGATAATCATGAGGTCCCGAAACTATCGCGCCGATGGGTCACGATCAACCTCAGCTACTGGCTGCTTCCGCGTCGGGTTCCTGTGCGAGCGCGGTCGCAAGACTCGATGATGAAATGACTATGCCTGGCTCCAGTGCCCCAATCTGCTTTTTCAGAGCACGACGAGTGGGTCTACGAATTTGGAAAGAATCGATTCATGGAGTTTCTGTTTCTTGCAAGGCAAGCTGCGCCGATCCCTCTGCCACACCCGACGTCGAGAGTGACGAACTCCCCATCGCTTCAGTTGCGCATCCCAGTGGATTCGAAGGGTTGCTCGCGTGACGTGTCTTCCTCTCATCCCCATCGCCTTTCTTGCAAATCTCCCCAGCTCAAATACAAATTGGGCGGGACGAATTCACCGTGCGGACGGATGCAATCCGAAACTAATGAACATGCCCCAAGCTCTCGTCATCGGCGTGCTCGTCGTGGTCGTTCTACTCGGCGGACCCTATCTCTACCTTCGTTGGTGGGACCGATCACTTCGTCCGGACGAACCAGGGTTTCCATATGTATTGGTAAACAATCGCGGCCGCGTTCGCGAACTGTGTGCCGAGGAGCGGGCCTACCTGAATCAAAAATTCGATCCGTTCGATGGCGCCCGGCCCGCGATCATCTGGCGCTACCATAAACTCGATGCCTTCGAGTTCGAGCGCGGCTTCATCGAGCGCCGGCGCCTGCCCCCGAACGTCGACATTATCGAGCTGACGCGGGACGAGGATCTTCACACCAGCGACCAGCCCATCTCGCTCAATCAGGCCGTCTTTGAGGACCGCTGTCCTGACAGACGTTAACGACCGAGTCGAACCGACACCGACGGTCGGGGCGAAGGTGCGCACCAACGGATGACGGACACTTGACCACCCAGGCGCCGCCCAACAATGCATTGCAACTGACGGGCTTGTCGGTCGCTGCGCTCCCCCTGGTGCTCGCAGCTGAACGTCGGTAAGTTGGGTGGGCGAGGGTTGCTATGTCTGTCGGTTTCTTCCTCAGCGTCCACTCCAGCTACACCGAGAATGGTCAGGCGGCCGCTGATAGCTTCGTGCGTGCAATCAACGACGCACTGTTAAGCCAAGGCCTCGGCCGATACGTCGATCCCGAGGAGCCTCCGAATGCCTACGTCGGACCCAAATTTGGCCGCTCCTCACTAGACCATCACTCGGCGAGTTGTCTGGTGGACGTCGCCGAACTCGAGCCGACCTTGTCACACCTCGAGCTCATCGCATTCAATCCCTATCGCGTCGCTTTCTTGCCGTTGGATTTTCCGTCGCCGCTCGAGACAACTCATCGCGAATGGATCAACGACGTCGAGCCGGCGTTGTGGATCGGTTCGGCGCCGCGCCTCTTGCGCGAATTGCAAACGCTCAGTTCGCGACTTGGAATCAGTTGCCCGACGAGCGGCCTAACTGACGACCTGGCGGCCCAGATCGACAATCTCGAACGACTTGCCCCCGGAGATCCCCAAGCTCTCGTCGAGGACACTCGCACAGCGTGGCTCCTGTTGTACGAGGGCGCGCGACTCGCCATCACGCATGGCACCGCGCTCAGCCTCGCGGGATGACGTCTGGGAGCGTGCTAGCCCGCCCGCCAGAGCGCTCGGTCAGCTTGCACCAGATGCTCACGCCGGAGGTTAAAGAACGCCGCGCGCGGCGGGGTCCAATGGCGCGTCTCGCGGAGCCGGTCGATCGGGTAGGGCTGCGCGTCGGTTGTAGCGAGGTTGCCGCGCGGGGCCGCCGAAAAGCTGATTTCTCACACAGCCACCTGCGACGCGCTGGGTAACCCAATCCAATCGCCGAAGTTTCGTTTGGGAGCGCTCCTGACGTCTCCATCGTCGAGACACGGAAGTGCTATCGTTTCGGCATGCGCCCACTCACCGTCGACTTGAATGATCCGAACGGGCGCCCCTATTTCCTGTGGGACGAAGACGTGAGCGTGGGTGAGCTGCGGCGGGCGCTCGCGGACACTCTGCGGATCTTCGTTGATGACGCCGAGTGGTCGCAACGCTACGAGCGAGGAGTCCCAATCGACAGTCTCAAGATCGTTGGGCAGACGAAAGACCGTGGCACGGAGCTGAGTCTGTGCCTCGACCCGACCATCCTGCCCTCAACCGAGTTCGATGCGGACGAGTTCACCGAGTGGGCGCGAGGCAACGTCAAGTCTCTGTCGGTCACCATCAGCGACCGTCGAACGGGGACGACCTCGCGATTCCAGCCGAGTCCGGAGGGCTAATTTTCAAGCCCCTTGCAGCTCGGAGCTCCAAGCGAGTCGGTGTACTGTCTTCAACTCATGTCCCTTGCACCGCGTAACGCACCGCTGCTGATCAGTTTCGTGCTGCTGCTCGCCGCCTGCAAATCTCGGCATTCCTCATCCGCCGATGCACAGCCGAGCGCGAGTATCGGCAGGCAAGCGCCGCAGTCCTCGCAAGCCCCGCCGCCAGCGATTTCCGCGGAAGCGCCGAGCGGCGAGCTGAAGTCCGTGAGCTCGATCCAAGCGGTAGACCGCGCCGTGCGTGACGAACTCGAGCGTCGGATCGAGGAACCGATGGCGGATGTCGGAGAGCCCTTTCAGGCGACAGATGTATTTATGGGCGATTCACCGCCGCCGACGCGTCGCTTCGTCCTTGCCGCCGTGCTCACGCGGTCGCCGGTCGTTTGGGTGCTCTGCTATGAGCACGGCGGCATCGGCTATCACTACCACATCGCAGTGTTTACGATCGAAGCCGGCGTGGCTACGGTACAGGCGTCCGAACAATGGACCCCCAAGCGAGGCACCACGGTCACCTTGAAAAGTGTGGTCGAAGCGCTGCAGAACGAGCCGAGCCCGTTCGATGATCATCACTGGTGACGAAACCGCTGCATCGAGCCCCGTTTGATGGACCAGCGCGCGCTCCAAAAGCGGTGAGTCAAGGGGCTCACGGTCGCGGTGGTGGCATGCTCTCCGACGGTGTGCTGATCTTTTCTCCGACGACGCAGTTGCGACCGGCGTGCTTGCCCCTGTAGAGGCGTTCGTCGGCCAAGCGGATCAGGGCGTCGGCCGAGCTCGTCTCGTCGGAGGTAGCGACACCCACCGTAACCGTGACGGGTTCGAGCTTGGGCTCGCCCACGCCCCAGAGCACCTCGCGGGCCGTGGTGGTCAAGATGCGTCGCGCCAGTGCTTCGCCCTGAGCAATCGAGGTGTCAGGGAGCAGAATCGCGAATTCTTCGCCACCGTAGCGGCACACCGAGTCCGAGCCGCGCACGGCGCGAGTCAGCGCCGCAGCCACGGCGCGTAATGTGCGATCTCCCTCGACGTGCCCGGCGCGGTCATTGATGCGCTTGAAGTAGTCGACGTCTACCATCAAGAGTGTCAGCGGTTGACCGCTCTTCTTCGCTTGCAGGAGCGCACCCGGCAACGCCTCCTCGAAGTAGCCGCGATTGTTCACTTCGGTCAGCGCATCGCGCTGTGTCTGCAAGCGCAGAGTCTCGTAGCGCTCTCGATAGAGAAGCACCTGGAATACGTCACCGAGCGCGCGATAGTGCTCGGTGTTGGGCAAGTTCTCCTTGAAGAGCCGGATGTATCCGAACAGCACCAGCGCATAAAAGCTGCCGACCGCCGACTTGCCGAGCAAGCCTGACAGCAAAATGGAAGTGTAGGCGGGCGTCTCGACGAAACTACCGGTGGCGAACAGCACCGTATCGAAGGCGAGCACGAGCACCATCGACAGCCAGATGGGCAAGAAACGAATTCCAACCAGACGGCGCCGCAGCCACTCGTACAGGACCACGATCAGCACCGTGTCCGCCCACAGCGCGCTCGCCCCGACGAGCGCGATACGCGGGCTACCCACGAACACCCGGGGCGACAGGTCCAAAGGGTTGATCGCGATCACGCTCGGCAAGTGCTGCGCAATCAGCGTGCCGAGCAGCACCGTGACGACGTTGGCAGCGAAGAGACCGTAGATGACTTTGCGCGCCTCATAGGCGTCACCGTGCACGTACGCGAACAGCACGACCAAGATGTTGGCCGGGAACAGCACCACCGAGCCGGGGCTCATCGCCAACGTCGGCGACACGCGCACGTACAGCGACCCAGCCAGGAAACCGGCGAGATGGAACATCACACCGAGGACCATGTAAGTGGGAGCCAAGCCGAGCACGTAGCGGGCGCGCAGTAGCGCCATCAACGTGGCGGCCACGCACACAGCTTCTACGCACATCAGCAAGATTTGCTGGGCGACCGTATCCACTGGCCCATTGTCACGCAGCTAGGCCGTCGAGGTCGAGTCGGCCCGTCGGGCGGTGGCATCTCGCTGGAAATGGGCTGCTCCTTGCGCTTCGTGACACCCGCCGGGGTGGGCACTGGGCCCCCAACGCCGGACGAATGGCGGAGCCAGTATGATCGCACCGCGCGCCCTCGAGTGGCCATGGCGCTGGCGCATCAGGGGAAGGGCCGCTACTCGCGCTCCGAAGTTTCGGACTCGATCTCGTTCGATGCTCGCTGAACATTCATCACGTCTTCGCCTCATTTTTCGGAAATGCGACGATTGCTCAGCGCTAGCTCTCCAGATAGGCACGCACATGAGGCATGCTTTGCGCGAGCAAGGTCAGTGCCTTGCATGGTGTCTCGACGAACCCTGGCGGATCGAGCGTTGCCAAGGGTGATTGCAGCAGCGGATGTCCCAAGGTCGCGCACTCGAAACCTGACGCGCGACGGTAGCGCAGGCACATCACCAGCTCGATCGGTAAGGGAGCAAAGCCATGGGTAACGAATGGTAGGAACTGCTTTTGGGTCATCCGGGTCTGAGCAATGTGCTCGGTGCATGCCCAATCGAGCGCCGATGCGTAGCGCTCGCCGTCGAGGTCCGGCAAAAGTAGCTCCTCATAGCGTCCCATGGGCAATAGCTTGCCCCAGACGATGTCGAGTTTCGTTCCGCTCAAGAGTTCGAAGAGACGAGCCATGAACGCCAGGGATGGAGTGCTCGCACGCCAATAGTTGCAGTGCGAGTCATGACTCTCTGCGACCAATCGGCCCATGATCGCTTCGGCGGTGTCCCGAGCGCCGAGGTGAAGACTCAATAGGCTGGCCGGAAACGAGCCGACCGAGAGCGCTCGCCGAAAGCGGTCCGGTGTTTTGTCGAGCTGGAAAGCGTGTTCTTGGATCCGCGCTTCCCAAAGCCTCAAACGTTGAGCTTCGTGGAGTCGTTGCCAGCCGGAGGGCGACTCATTGAATAGAAGAGACAGCCCCTCATTGGTCAGCAGATCCTGAAGATTGGCGAAGTGTGACGCGCACTTCCTGCCGTTTGCGGGGGAAGGAGCTTGCTTGAGCATCGCCTTGAGAGACTCTTCCCCTTCCGCGAAGTAGGCCTTTACTTCGGGTGCGGGCCACGCCAGCACGAGGTCCCGCTCTCGTTTCAGCAGGTTCTTCTCCGCTCTTTCGGTCATTGCGTCGCTCCTCCAAACCTTATCGGACGCAGCCTGCCCAAAGGCACGGCGCCAATGCTTCATCGATACAACCCTTGTGGGTGAAGTCGACGCGCGCGCCCCTCCTCGGGGACACCCGGCCGACTAACTACAGGCGTCGATGGTCATGGCGGTGTCCGCTATAGTAGACCCGAATTGTGTATGCAAGACAAGACTGCCCGGAGTCGGCTCGGGGCTCCGGAGCTCTTTGCTTTTTCTTCTTTGCTCAAGGCAATAAAACGAAGCGCGCGCCTAACATGAGCCAGCCGTGCGTCGCATGCGGAGCTTCCCCCGAGGTGGAGCTGAAACTGGTGTCGTTCGTGACTTTGCTGAACTTACCGAGCGAGAGATCGATGAACGGACCGACGCCGAATAATCTGCTGATTCGGAAGTCGGCGCCGCCCATGAGGTGCGCAAATTCCAAGCCCCCCAAGTCCAGCGATCCACTGCTCCGACCGGTGTCCCTCGATACGGTTAGCGATTCATAGCCGAAGCCGTAGCCGAGCCACGGATTGACCGCTCCGCCCGGCTGAAAGTGATACTGCGCCTCGACACCAAAACGAAAATCCAGCGAGGAGCAACTTTCGCCGTCACTGTTGCACCATTTCCTGAGCGCGCCGGAAGCACCCCCGAGGCCGAAACCGAAGTAGCCGCCCACAAACAACTTAGGGATCAGCTTGGCGCCAATGTCGACTACGAGCGGCACTCGAACGGACGACACGTCGTTGAGTTTCTCGTCCTGAACGGCCTCCCCGAATGGAAAAC
Organism: Polyangiaceae bacterium; assembly: GCA_035634635.1. Lineage (GTDB taxonomy): Bacteria > Myxococcota_A > Polyangia > Polyangiales > Polyangiaceae > PMG-095. Next base: position 29,914 of record DASQCO010000121.1, on the reverse strand, counting down.
TGACGCCTGTGCGCAGCGCCATTTGAAAGCCCGTGTGCCGTTCGGGAGTTGCCGCCCAGCCCGAGCCTGCATAAGCGACGACCGATACCAACGCCAAGGTGAACGCCCCAAATTTCATGGAGGCGAGCATCCTCTAACGCCCACTTCCGATCAAGGGCTGGGCCGGAGCCGCCTCGGCACCGCCTCGTGATCGAGGTCGGTGCCGGATATCATTCGGAACGGCTTACGCCGACGCGCGCCGCGATGCGGCGCTGGAACGCGGCGGCTATTGCGTGCCGCAGTTCGAGGGTCCAACGGCCGCCTTGTCGCGCAACAGTTTCTGCTTTCACGCGCGTCAAAGGACGCGACGTCTCCGAGGCGGAGCTGCGGTCGTATCGAAACGCTGACCCGCGCGCGGGCCACGTGATACGGTGCCCCCAATCCTGGAGAAGCTCAGCGGAGAGCAGCCGGCTCTGGACCGGCAGGGCGCGGGTTCGAATCCTGCCTCCAGGTCTAGGGCATGACGGACGAACAAGGGAAGACGGGCGTCAACATCGGCTACGCGCTGGGCCAGCTGTGGCGCGCCCTGAGCAGCCGCGGCGAAACCGCCGAGCGTCGCGCTAACGATTGGCGAAGCGTGCTCGCCGGCATGCTCGATGGTTCTTTGCAGATTGGCTCGCGGACTCCCGTTCGAGACACGCCAGCGTGGGTGACGCTCGGCGTGGCACATGGTGGTTTTGCGACCGGAGGTTTTGCAGCCGGCGGAGATCTGCAGCCGCACGAGGTCGCGAAGCTCAGCGGCGTTGATCGCGGCTCGGCTGTCTCGGAGCGTGCGGCCCTCAACGCCTACTACTTGAGCGATGAGGGGCGCTCCAACCTGTGCGAGATGCTCGAGAGTGGCCGCTACCGCGTGATGGTGCCCGAAGAAGCGGCGCTTATGGCGAATGCGTGGCTGTTGCGCCGAGGGCAACCAGAAGCAGCCGAGCAACTCCTGACGGCCCTGACCCCATTCTTCGACCGATTGCGGTTCTATCCCGTCCCAAGCGCGACGGCCTCTCGGCTGAGCGCAGATGTATCAGTCGAGACGGCGGGCGAGGTGCGCGGCCGATTGGCGAAGCGCAAGGCACAGCTCGACGTGCTGCGCATGAACGAGGCGATCCTGATCTGGGCGCCGCTCTATGACCGAACTGTCTCGCTTTTCCTGGAGACGGTCGATGGCGACTCGCCGCGTTTGGCGCCATCCGCGCCGGGCACTCAGGTTGTGGAGGGCGGCTGGCCATGCCGTCGAGCCGCTGCGGACTTCTCGTCGCGCGCGAAGGCGATTCTCGAGGAGTACACGAAGCTCCGCAATCATCACCGGCTGTGCGCGAAGCCGGAGAAGCCAAAGGAGCACTTCGCGCGCTTGCGCAGGTTGCTGGCGGTGGCGGCTCTCGACCCAACCAAGCTTGAGCCACGCGACGTGGCTGAGGTCCGGCGAGTTCTCGCCTGCTACGTCTCGGCCTACGGGGCACCCGGTAGCGCCACGCACGCTGCCCTGCGCAACTCGCAGCGGCAGGAAGCGGAGCGGCCGCTGCATCACCTCGTCGCGGCAATCCTGGCGGAAAGGCTGGCGACGCAGCCACAGGACGAAGGTATCCCCGAGCTTAGTTCGCTGCTCGGCACGCTCTCGGGCGAGGAGGCTCGCAAGGCTCAATGCACGGACGGAGCCATCGTGCCGATCGAGCTGGCTGCCCGTGCCAAGCGCTGCCTGGAGGCGCCACTGGAGCGGCTGGTTAACGAGGGTGTTGTGACCTCAACCGAGTCGATGGCCCGACTGCTGCCTCCGATCACGGCGTCGACCAGGACCGCCTCGATCGAAGACGCCGAGCTGCGGCGCTTGTATTCGAGCGTTTACTCCGCGTTTCGCAAGCGGCGCTCGCTGCTGCTCCTGAACCTCGAATCGCAGACCAAATTTGGCGAGCTGCCCTGGGTCACCGCGCTCAAGCCTTGGATGGGCGGGGACACCGCGGCGGCCACGGCCGCCGGACGAGTCCTCAAGGACGCGGGCGCCCTAGCGATCGCGGCGTTCCCTCACACCATTCTGCCGAACAAGCTTATCAAGGAATTGCGCGCCCTCTCGTTCACGGCAGGCAGCAAGTTGCCGTTGGTCGAGGAGCTAGCCGCCGACATCTTCATGGGCGCTTTCTCGGAGCAGTACCTGCGAGCAGCACAGCTCGCAGCTAGCCTGCTGCAAGGGTCGCTGTACGAGCGCTACTACGGCCTCGACTACGCCGCGATCTTGCGACTGAGTGACGTCACCAAGCAGCAATACGGTGCCGCGATATCGCCCGGTTTCGCTGCCATATGCCAGGCCCTAGCCGGCAAGGGCGACAAGGTGGGGCGCTCCGTCGCGGCGAACGGCACCGTGATCGAGCAGGCCCAAATCCTAACCACTCACAACCTCGCCGCACTCTTTGCCGGCGCTGGTGTCGACGAGATCCTCCGCCCCCGCCTGGCGGAGCTTGCCCAGCAATGCTTCCGCTGGATCTGCCGCCGCCAGCAAATCACCCGCACAGCCTGGCAAGTCCGCTTGCGCATGCAGAAGAATACCGCCTACGCCTGGCGCCACCTGATCTTCTACCTGTCGCTCTGCTCGGAGGCCGAAGTCGAGCAGTTTATCAGCTGGAGCCATGCTCACCTCACAGCTCAGGCGGGAGACTTCGCCGAGCGCTTTCGACCGGTGCTCAGCGGTTTGAATCTCGCCGCGCGCGGCGAGCGTTTTGAAGCGGGTGGCTTGCATGCGTCGGGCGCCCGGCGGTTCCTTGGATGGAGCATCGGCAGGCACTGGCTCATGCCTCGCGAGCCCGAGCGAGCGCAGCTAAGGTGAGATCGCGGCGCGCGCACCGTTACGATTTGACCGCCTCGAATTCGAGTGTGGCGAAACTCCTACGTTTCGAAGGCCGAGTCCGGCTCGCGTTAGTTCAAGCTCGAAACGATCAGCCAATGAGAGTCTGTTCTTTGCTTTCACGGTTCGGATCTGCGCGCGCCGTCGCGCTCCTGGCGTGTCATCCCCTCTATAGCCCCACGGTGCCCCCCGACATCCCGGATGACTTGGTGCTGAGGCTCAGCTTCGCCCCCGCTGCGCTGGACACCCATTGTCCAAATCAACCCCCAGGTTTTGGAAGTGCCGCTTTAGCGCCAGCCTCGAACGTCGGCAGCCGGAAAAGCAACGCGGCAGACCGCGATCCGAGCGAAGCGAGCGCCTCGCCCGTTGCAAGCCGAAGTGGGCCACCGGCCGGGCTAGTGCCTGCTCGCCTCGGCTTCTCGTAACGCTACCGGTAGCCAGTAGGCGCCGAAGTCATCACGCTGCCTTTGCTTGCGCCCATACTTGCGCACCCAGTTAAAGGCGCGATCAACCCATCTGGAGAAGGCCACTGCGTCATAGTGCAAGCCATCCGGTGCAGAGAAATCTCTCGCCCAATACAGTCTACCTGGGCGCTTCGGGGAGCTCCGGTCGAACTCCAGCACGGGGGCACTACCAGCGTTCGAAATGTAGGACCAGCCAATGCACGCAGGGTCGTGCGCGCGAGGACCGACCCGCTCATAAGTTGGCTCCCACGCGAAAACGGTGTTCCAGATCCGATAGCTGATATGCCCTTTGAACTCGCCCGCGAAGTTGTCGATCCACAGTTCGGGAATGGTCGGTGCGAAGCCCTCGGAGATGCGCAATGGAGCTGTCGTTCTCAGGAAATCGAGAAATGCGCGCTCGTCCTCCAGTGTCGCGACCAAGAAAATCTGCCGGCCCATCGCTCTCTCGTCTGGCAAACTTTGTATTTGAGCGGCGCGCGGAACGCAATGTAAGGGGCTCGGGACCTCACCAGGGCCAGCGAAGCGACGGTTGACCAGGCGAGGCTATGTGGTGCGGCCAGAGTCGAGCGCTACTTGCTGTCGAACTTGTTCGTCTTTGGGTTGAAGCGATAGCTGCGGTTGGTGGTGCGCACGCTGCTGTCGCACGAGTCGGCGTGGAAGTGGCGATCGGTCTGCGAGGTGCGGACGGTCAGGGCGTCGGGGGTCGAGCCGGCGGCAATGGGTAACAGGTCATTGGTGACGTCCGAGCCCCAACAATTCCCCGAGCTCTCGGTGCCCGAAAGCGGACCCAAAGCGAGCGTCAGCGCGCCGCGGTCGGGCGCGGCATACAGGCGTGTTTCGGTCTCTCGCTTGTACCCAGTGGGGTAAGCGTCCTGGCCGTCCCTTACGACGCGGATGATGTTCAGCGTGTTCGAGCGTCCGAGGTCGAACAGCTCGAGCGTCTCATTGGCGAACTTGCGCTGACCGAGTGCTACCTGCGTCACGCTGCTGCCGTCCGCGCTGACGACGCCGAGCCAGGCCGTTTCACGCCAGGCTGGTTTGCCTGGTTCTGCCTTACCCGCGCGCGTGGCGCTGAGCAACGCAGCAGCGCAAACATCCCAGGTCCAATAGCCGAGAAAAGTGCGATCACCCGTGCGTAGCGCTCGATCGATGCGCACCGAGTGGCTGCAGGCTTTGGGAGCTTGCGGCTGCCCCCGCTGCAGCAGTGGACCAAAGGTCGCGAGCGCGTCTGCCTGCTTTGGGTCCACGGCGCGAAGCCAGAAGGGTTTGCCGTTGGCATGCGAATCCGCGCCCAAAACGAGCTCAGGCAGGTCCTCTACCAGGAAGTCCGGCCCTTGCATCGAGTCGAGGCACGCCGCCTGTAAACCTTCAGGGTGAGTGTCTGCCACCGTCAGCCGACAATCACTGGCCGAGAAATTCTGGGGGATGACGCTCGGCGGTTCCGGACTACTCTCGGCTTCCGGCAGTTCGAGAGACACCGAGGAACTTGCGCTCCGCAGCGATGCACCGAGCTGGCCCGAAGCGTCTTTGGGGCCGCGCGTGAGTTCGAGCCACACGTGCTTGCCGTCGAGCTCTCCCTGGTAAACTTGCGTCGGCTTTTTGCGAGCGGCAGGCGGCGAAGCCGGCGCAGGCGAAGGCGCGCCGTGCCCACTGGAGGTCACGACGATGATTAGCAAACTCGAGGCCCATGTTCGAACGCGAAAGCCCGCCATAATCGCTCTCGGTTAGCACCTCCGTGCCGCGACGACCAGAGCTCTTGGGGCTGTGGAAGTAGAGCTAGTAGATCGCAAGGATCCGTAGTTCGCGTCCCATTGAGATTGATCGGGTACTTCAGCGGGCGGGCTAACTCGTCGCGTGACAGGGGCTTCCATCGCGGACGTCGGTGGTCGATCGGACGATTGTGGAAGCGGTGAAGGTCTACGGTCTAAGGTGTTCATCCGAAAGGCTCGCGAAACGCCGCCCACCGCGTTCACCCGCTCGAATGGGCGAAGGATACGTTTGCCTCGGCGCTCTTGGCGCGTCGCAGTAGCTCCGAAGCCATACTTCGAAGCGCAATACTAATGCGCGCCTCTCGGCTGCAATTTCCGCAGAGCAGTCGTCGATCGCCTCAGATATTTCCGCAGGTCCAGCCGTCCGGGCCGCAGCCGCAGTATTGACCGAAATCGTTGAGGCATGAGGCGTCCTTCTCGCAGGGAGTGTCGCCCGTATGGACCGTGCAAAACGGATTGCCTTGCGTCCCGCCGACGCCCTGACCCCCGGAGTCGTTGGAGCCCACGTTGCCGCCACTGGGAGTTCCCCCAGAACCACCTGCGTGCGCGCCGCCCGTTCCGGCCGTGGTCCCGCCAGCCGCCGCACCACTAGCACTCCTGCCGGCGGTATTCGTCACGCCGCCGGTTCCGGCCGTGGTCCCGCCAGTCGCCGCGCCGCCGCTCGCACTCTTGCCGCCAGTACTTGTCGCCCGGCCGCTCTGAGTTGCCCCAGCGCTGCCGGGCGCGTCGGAAGATTGAGAGTCGCACGCTGCACTCGCGACCAAAAGCACGCCTAAGAAAACCCCACGAGCAAGGTGACAAGTCACACAACAGTCTACGGCGGGGGCTCACCTCGGGCCAGTGAAGATCGAGCCCGCGCGGGGAAATGTTTACACGCAGTCGAGAGCTTCTTTGGGCTCACATCCGTGGCCGCCTGGGCGTCGTCATTCGTCGCCAAGTGCCTTTGCTCGGTCGTTTCATCGCAGACTTTCTACGCACCCGCACAGCGGCTGGTCATCGAGGTCGATGGCGCGTACCACGCCGAGCGCGTTCGCACCGACGTGCGCCGCAACGCGGCGCTGGCGCGCGCTGGCCATCGCGTCGGCGCCAAACGCGCCGCGCGCGGCGGAGGGTCCAACTGCTGCGCCGCATCGCAGCAACCAAGTGCGGTCATTCAGTCGGTAACAGAAGCCCCGCGCTGACGGTCCCACCGTCGCCGACCTGGACGCAATAACCGCCGGCTCGGCTCTTGTCGAGCATGAAGCCGGCGTCGACCAAACATGGCACAGCCTGCCCGTTCACCTTCAGGCTGCGGTTCGGATCGAAGTTCCAGCACACGATGCGCGCCTTGGTCTTGGTCGGAGCGTAACCCTTCACCTCCAGGCAGCGCTCCTTAGTGCCAACTGGGTCGACGCGAAAGCCGCCGACTTGGAGCGAAACTTGTTCCGGGTCGGTGCACAGAAGATCGCAAGGCGACTTCAAGCATTGGCCATTGTCGCAGAGATTGCCGCTCGGGCACCGTTTGCCGCAAGCACTGCAGTTCATGGGATCGGACGACAAATCTGCGCACTTGGCGTCGCACAACGTCTGCCCCATCGGACAGCCGCATTTCGAGTCGATGCACGGCTCATTTCCGGGGCACTGCACATCGCAGCTGCCGCAGTGAGCGGCGGTGCTCGTGAGGTCCGCACAGCCGGGTTTGATAGTGCTGCCGTTGCAATCGGCTTGGCCGGCTGCGCAGGAGCAGTGGCCGTCCGCGCAGATCTGGTTATTGATACAGGCTGTGTCGCAGTCGCCGCAGTGCACCGGGGAGGTGCTGAGATCCGCACAGCCGGGCTGGTTCGCGCTGGCGTTGCAGTCAGTTTGTCCGGCCTCGCAAGTGCAGCTGCCCTCCGCGCAGATCTGATTGTTGATGCAGGCCGTTCCGCAGTCACCACAGTGAGCAACGGCGCTTTGCAGATCCGTGCACTCGTTGCCGCATCGGGTTGCGCGTGCAGGAGGACACATGCACGCGCCTTCCACGCAAGTTCCACCCTTGGGACAAGCGCGGTCGCAAGCCCCGCAGTGAGCTGCGTCGCTAGTCGTGTCGGCGCAGGCATCGCCGCAGAGCTCCATGTTTTGCGGACACATGCACTGCCCGGCGCTACAGCTTGCGGCCAGTGGGCAAGCCCGGTCGCACGAGCCACAGTGTGCCGCGTCAGTGTTCAAATTTGCGCAGTCAGTGGCGCAGAGTTGCTGCCCAGTCGGGCACACGCAAGCGCCGCCGACGCAAGCTGCCGCGAGCGGACACTTGGTCACGCAGTCGCCGCAGTGGGAGGCGTTGCTCTGCGTATCGACGCACTCAGTGCCGCAGGCCACTCCGCTGCTGCACACCATTGGCACGCCGCCGGTGCCTGCACCGGACTCGATCGTGTTGCCTTCCGCGCCGCCCGTATCCGCCCGGGAGCTGCCGAACAAGTCGCGCGAGCCGCTGCCACAGTGGACCAGCCCGAGAGCGGCAAACAGGATCACAAGGCAGCGCCGCGCACCGTGCGCTGCGCCGGAAGCGGAACCGCTACTGCGGTGCTCGCCGGATCGTTTGGGGATTGAAGTCGAAGGGGATCGCATTCGGTTGAAGCCCAAGCGGGACCTCCTGCAGCGCGGGGGAGCATTCCGCGGCCCCGTCGCGGGGTCGCTGCTTGCCCGCATCAATTGACGCTTCCCAGTCCACCGTCAACCAAGTAAACGCCGCGCGGGCTATTTTCTTCGGCGGGGTGTTTTGAGATCGCCCCGTAATCGCTGCGCGCTCGCACTCGACTTTACCTGAGCGCACCTTCTTCGGCGCGCTTCACAGGCCGTGAGGAGCCACCGCATCCACCCTTGGACGTCGCCCGGCGGCCCCTCGCTCGATGGGCTTCGACCAGCAAGAGCGCGCGCAGACGCTCGCCTCATCAGATTGCGAACTGCCGTGCCGCTGATTTACAGTCGGTGTCATGTTCGGGTTCTCGAAGCGCCGTAGTTTGGAAGAGATCGCTGGCGATGACTTCGTTCTCGGTGCGGGCGTGTGGGCGCTGCGCGGGAAAGGCCCGCTGCGCGTCGTGGCTTCCGAGAACGGCTACGATCTGCAGGTTGGCCCCGCTCCGCTCGAGATGTTGAACGGCGCCGCGTGGCCCGGCGGCCCGTTCGAGATGTCCGCTGGATTCGCCGGAGACGCGCAGTTCGCGCGCCACAGTTGCGCAGCCCAGCCCGGTCCATTCGGCATCTTGGAGCTGCCCGGCGAGGTTTGGTTTGGTCTCGAGCTGGAGTTGGCAGAGCACCAAGTCGAGCCGGGCCCGTGCCTCCTACGAACGCAAACCATCAGCCTTGGCATTACTAGAGACAAACGGCTGCGTCGCGCCCTCGAACAGGCCAATTGGATCAGAGGCACGCGCGCACGCGTCTCGAGCAGCTCGGACTGGGTCGACGCACCGGACGTCGTGCACGAACGCGAGCTACCAACGAAACACACGGCAGTCTCGATTGCGCCAGAGCTATATGGGGTCTTGCGCGATCCAGAAGACGGCGGCCTGCGCTTCCAGTTCGACCGCGCCGAATACGATGACCTCTTGCAATCGTGGAGCACTGCGCCGATCACCGTGCGGGATCAAGATTCTTCGCCCTCAGTGGCGAGCCCGGCGCTTCGGGATCTGTCTGGGCCGGTGCTTGCTCACGCATCGCTGTTGCTTCTTCCGTGGCTGGCCCCGGCATTGGGGCAGCGTTGCCTTGGCGTCCCGATCTTTCAAATGTTCGAGACAGGCCCGATCTGGATCGACAGCGACGAACCAACCTGGCAGGAGACGCTGGCAGAGGAAGTCGCGCGACGCGGCGCAAGTCCCAGTGGCCAAGCCTGTGGCCCGCCGCTCGTTTTTCGAGACGGAAAATGGCTGAACGCCGTGACGGCGCTCAAGGTGTCCTAGTCGCCATATCCCCATCGGCAAACAAACAATGGATTCGAACCACTGACCTACGACCTACGGCTCCGGAGGCCATTCGCGACGCATTTGGGACGAAGGCGTTTCAAGCCGAGCGGCGAAGGATGTCGCATGAAACAAGGGAAAATGGCTTCGACAAGCATTGCCGACTAGTGCCGGGATATGACACGATAGGACGGGTGGCCAGTAGCAGCAGTGGTAGCAGCAACGAGTCGGTTCGGAAGCGGCGAAAGGGGAAGGCGCATCGCGGCGTCACCCTGATTCGACCAAATGAGAAAGCTCGGATCGGGTGGCGTGCGCGTTATGTTGACCCCGACCTCGGGAAGAAGGTCTGGGAGACGCTGGACCCGGCACTCGACTCGATCGAGCTCAGGGAGGACTGGGCAGCGAGGAAAGCGAAAGGGCTCGCCCTGCGTAAGCTGGAGCTCATGGGCGGCGCTCCTCGCGCGACGGGGACCGGGTTGGCCAGCGCCGTGAAGAACTACTTTGACGACCATCCCCAGCTATCGGCGAAGACGGTCACGCTGTACCGATCGGCTACAAACAAGTTTTTGGCTTGGGCTACGAAGGCGGGGCTGGAGAGCGCCGACGACCTCGACAAAGGGAAGCTCGTAGCGTTCAGCGCGGTGCTCGTGAAAGAGCCGAAACGAGTCTCCAAAGCTGGCGGACGTCGCGGCGAGCGCGCGACCGCGAAGACGATGCGCTCGGCGTACACTGTGAATCGAGAGCTTCGATCGATCGGGGCTGTGCTTAGATACCTCCGCCGCCTTGGATTTCTCCCGAAGCTCTCCTCGGATGACATCGACGACGGCTTTCGGAAGCTCAAGGCGCCGCCGACACGCATCGAGTACCTGAAGCCGCAAGAACTTCAGCAGCTCCTGAACGCGGCGTTGAAACATGACGCTGAAACCTTCGCAGAGACACGCGCAGAACACGCGGGCGAGCACGCCAAGGGCACGACACGGAAGTACGAACCGATCGCTCCGGTCATAGCCACGGCGTTGATCACCGGGCTTCGCATCTCGCATCTGCTCGCGCTCGACTACTCGGACATCGACCTCGACGCGCTCGACGACAACGGCAAAGCCGTTGGTGAAATCATGCCGCAGGGCGGGAGCGCAACGAAACGAACAGGACTCATCGGCCTCGAAGTCTCACCGGGCCTGCGCCGATTGCTGGCTGCGAAGAAGCTCCAGAGCGGCGGGCGCGGGAAGGTGTTCGCCCTCACCGAATCCGAGGGCAAAGCGGCGCTAAAGCGCCTCACGACAAGGAGAAACGACGACGGTAAGACGCCGACGTACGGCGCTCCCGCCGGCTCGACATGGCAGGCGTTCCGAAAAACGTGCGGCTGCTACCTCACCAATGCTCCCGGCATCTTCGGCAGTGCGAGTGCCTACCGATCGGCTCGGCAGCTCGGCCACAGCGTGCAGATCGCGGAGCGCTACTATGTGAACGTGGTCCGAGGCATCCCGAAGAGTGCGCGCACCGTCGAAGCCGCCATGCAAATCACCAAGCAGCTCGAACGCGTGATCGAAGCCGTCTCCAGTCTGCAGGCGCGTGAACGCCGATCGCGACAAGCAGGGGCGTGACCGTGGCGCGGTGGCGACGGTCTACTGTTTCTTCCATCCCCGTGGGTAACCGTACGAGATCCGCTGGCCCTCGTTCTTCGGGACGAGATCCCGGGCCTCAACGAATGCGCCGATTTCGGCGACGCAAGCCTCAACGAATTCGAGCAGGTCTAGCGGCGGCGCTTCCTTGCCATGGAATATGACAAGCAGCCGCGCTGGGTGACCGGCCGCCGCAATCAAGGGCTCGGTCACCCTCAGGAATTCTTCGGGCCACATCACTGTTGCCCCCTGCCGCTGCCGCTCCTCGCCGATCATTTGAATGACGGCTTCCCGAAGTGGTGCAACCGCGTAGTGGCGGTCGTCTATACGGAGGTGCTTGGTCGTGTTCACGATGTCTCGGCACGCCCGAAGGTTCGCGGATGCGTAGAGCTTCTTCACGTCGTCGACCAGGGACTTGTCGGACTTGCGGAGCCAATCGCGCATCGAATCACAGCATCCGAGGACGGCGAGCGCGTGGTCGCTCACCTCCCAAGCGGTCGCGTAATCGAAATTTGCGTCGTAGAGAGGTCGATCCGAAAGCGCACGCAGACGTTCGAGCCAACGCAGCGTGCGACCCCAGAGCTCGATTGTTGGTGTTTCGCTGTAGGACCCGGAAAGCATCTTGGTCTCTAACCTGCTACTCGACGTAGCCTTTCGCTTCCACCAGCCCGCGCGTGCTGGTGTCCAACCCCGTCAATTCCCTTGACGTTGCTGGCAAGACGCGTCTAATCGCTGTCATGAGATCCGGCGGTGATTCCGGCTTCGGCGGCTACCAGTGGGCAGCGGAGATTGGTCAGGCGCGAATCACAATCACCTGCCACAACCTCGAGGACGTCGGGACGCCAGACGCTGCCGTCTTCAAAGGGTTTCCTCGCCAAATCCCGTGCCCGGACTGCGGCGCACCTTTTGGTGCTCCGTGCTTTGGGCGCTCGCCTGAGCGTGGACCGCACCCCGCCCGCGCACGCGCAGCAAAGCGACTCCTCACGCCCGTTCGTTGATCATTCCAAGGAAAAGCAAGCCCAGAGCCAAACCGAGTACATAGCCACGGATAGTGTGACGAGGCGTCCAGCCCGCTCATTGAGGCGTGAAAGAACTGGCGCGAAGAGCGCAGGGATGACGCGAAGCCCTGCCCACTCGCATACGTAGTTTCGGACTGTCCCACGGCGCGCGGTGCTCCCCAGCAAGTGGAGTTCCGTCGTGGTGTCTAAAAATCGAAAGAAGACTGGTCCCAAAACCTTCGGTCCCGATTGGGCCGACAACCTGACTTCCGAGCTCGCCGCTCTCAGCACGATCCACGAAGTCGCCAAGTTCCTGAAGATCTCCTCGAGGCAGGTTCACAGGTACCTGAGCCACGGGAAGCTCACGTCGGTGCGCACCGCTGGCGCGGGCAAGGGCTCGCTGCACCGCATCCCGCGCACATCGCTCGCCCAGTTCCTCCGCCAGCGGAGCGACGGATGATCGCCCACGGTCGTGATGACGCTCACCGGCTTCGTCACACGCTCGTCGACGTGCGGAAGCTATGCGCTGCCCTTGGTCTATTGAAGGGCGCTAAGCCGCAAGCCCGTGGGCTTCTCGTGCTCTGCCCGTGGCACGCCGAGAAGCACGCTTCGTGTTCGGTGACGCTCGGCCCGGACGGTACCGTGCGGACCCACTGCTTCACCTGCCAAGTCTCCGGCGATGCCCTTGCGCTGATCGCGCGAGTACGCGAACTCGACGTCAAGACCCAGTTCCGCCAGGTACTCGCAGAGGCGGCCAGAATCGCCGGAAGCGAGCCTGTCCGGCGCTACGAGCCCGCGCCCAACCCCGAGCGCTCAACGTTGGATGCCGCGTCGTACAGCGCTGTCGCCGCACGACTTCTCGAGCTTTGCTCGCTCGAGAAGGAGCGAGACGTGCTCGAGTACCTCGAACGACGAAAGCTGGTCGTTGCTGCGTGGCAGGCCCGCGTGTCTGCGCTTCCAGCTCCAGGAAAGCAAGACGCGCTCGTTCAAGCTTTGCTCCGCGACTTCGAGCCCGCGACCCTCGAGCTCGCGGGACTCGTGAGGAAGGGGCAGGGCCTCATCTTCCCGTTCCACCGGTTGATCATCCCGTGGCGAGGACTCGACGCATCGATCGACGTCCTGCAACGTCGAAGGGTCGACGACGACGAACCCAAGAAGAAGTATGTGCTCCCGCCCAGGCGTAGACCGTTCTACCCGTTCGGCGCAGAGCAGCTTGGACCCGACACGGCGGAGCGCGATGTGACGTTCGTTGAGGGCGCCATTGACGTGCTCGCGCTCCGGGTACTCGCTCGGCGTGACCGGATTTTGATCCTTCCGCTCGGGATTCCCGGAGTTGGCGCCTGGCGGAAGGAATGGGCCGTACTCGCAAAGGGGCGCGCCGTCCGAATCGCGTTCGACGCTGACGCCGCGGGCGAAAGAAATGTCGCGGCCGTTGCTCGCGATCTCCGCGCCGCGGGGGCCACACGCGTCCGGCGCTGGACCCCAACCGCCGCCAAGGATTGGGCGGGGTGCCTAGAAAGCGGGGCAGCATGAGTGACGGAAGCGGCTACTCGACGCTCGTTGAGGTTCCGGAAACGCAAGCATCTGAAGCGAGAACAAGCGGGCCCGAGCGTGCGATTCGAAGCGGTACCGACCTGGAGCGCATCGTCGACGAGTACATCCAAGCGCTTGCGGATTTCAGACGGTCCCGAGTGTTTCAACGCGCAGGCGCCTTGGTGGATGTGGTGCAGAGCGCGACGACCGAGCAAGACAGGGAGCGCGTGGTGAGCGCCGAGGGCGTCGCGCGCATACGAACACTTCCGCTTCCTCGCGTTCACGAGCTTCTTACGATGGTTGCGCAGTTCGAGCGGAGCACAGACGGAGGCACGTACGTGAAGGCGAGCCCGCCGAAGAACATCGCCCCAACGCTGATGGCCCGCGGGCATTGGCCAGGTATCCCCGTTCTCCACGGAATCTCGCGATGGCCCATCCTCCGCGTCGACGGCTCCCTATGCACCAACCCTGGTTATGACTCGAGAACGGGCCTTCTATACGAGCCCAGCTGTACGGTTCGGGTGCTTGACTCGCCATCGAAGGATGACGCTCGGCAGGCGATCGATAGCTTGCTCGACTTGCTCGTGGATTTCCCTTTCCTGGAAAGACGCTTGCACCAAACCGCGTGGCTCGCGACGCTGCTCTCGGTCGTCGGACGCGCGGCAATCGAAGGCCCCGTTCCGCTTCTGCTCATCGACGCGAGTGACAAGGGTTCGGGGAAGACGTTGCTCGCGGACTTGCTCGCCGTCATCGTGCTCGGGAAACCTGCCCCGCGGCGCACGAAGCCGGAGAGCCCGGAAGAGTGGAAGAAAGCCATGCTCTCGTTGGCGTTGGCGGCTTTGCCGCTCGTGCTCATCGACAACGTGACGGGGACACTCCAATCGGACGCGCTCGACGCGGTGCTTACCGGCACCGAGTTTCAGGAACGGGCACTTGGGGGGAATGAAGAAACTACGCAGCGCTTTCACTCGGTGTTCGCCGTCACGGCCAACAACGCGTTGATCAGCGAGGACTTGGTGCGCCGCTCGCTTCAGGTTCGACTTGAGCCCGGCGTCGAGCGCCCCGAGCAACGCGGTAACTTTCGCCATCCGGCGCTCTTGCGCCATGCACTTGCTCGCCGGGCAGAGTTTCTCAGTGCTGCTCTCACCGTGCTTCGCGCCTACTTCGTCGCGGAGTGCCCGAAGGTCGCCATGCGGGCGATGGGTTCGTATGAAGAATGGTCGCGAGTCGTGCGGGGTGCGCTGATTTGGGCGGGACAACCCGACGTCGCGGTCACCCAAGACGACCTACGAGACAGCGCAAACGAGGAACGGACCGACGACGCGACGTTGCTACAGGCGTGGTACGCGTACATCGGTCATGCGCCGACAACGCTGCGCGACTTGCTCGAGAACCTCGCCCGAGTAGAGATCGGGCAGCACCCCCATAAGGAGGCGCTCAAGGCGGCACTTTGCACCGTTTGCCCGGCGTCGGAGGGCAAGCTTCCAACCAGCAAAAAGCTCTCATACCGGATCCGGAACCTCACCGGAAAAGTGATGTCCGGCGGGTTCGTGCTCCGACGTGGGAAGCACGGCGACAGGGGAGTCCCATGGCGTGTGGAGCTCGTGTCGCCGAAAAACACCGAGCGGGGGGAATCGTCGTCATGATCGTCAGCTCGAACGCTAAAAAGATACGAAAAGAGCCCAATTGATGCTTGTTTGTGGCGCTGACGACATCGCGAGAGCGATCGTCAGAGTGTTCCAGATCCCTGACGATGACTGACGATAGCTGACGATCAACAAGACCATCGTCAGCTACTCAGCCAGGCGTCGTTACTGCTGGATTCTTCTATCGACTGACGATGCTGACGATTCGTTCCAACCACGAATGAAAGGAAAGGCCCTGGTGTCTGGGGTAGACATGCATGATGGCGACGCCTGTACCAGAACTGTCCGGTCCTTGCCCGGCGCGTGTCGTCAACTCGTCCCTGGCTGCGTCCGGCGCGCACACACTGCGGGGCGCGGCTATCCGGCCCTTGTCCGGCTCGTGTCGTCAACTCGTCCCTGGCCACGTCTGGCCCGAATGCCCTTCCGGGCGTGTTTCCAGGCTACAATGCACACGGGGTCGTGATCATGAAGCGCGATTGGCACGCCATCGAGAAACTTTACGTGTTCGGCGAGGTTGTTCGCGTGCGCGAGGACGGCTCTGAGGAGCGATCGTTCCCGACCATCCGTGCACTCGCCCAGCGATTTGGAATCAGCCGATCAGCCGTAGGCGAAAAAGCGCTCCGGCATGACTGGGTGACAGGCCGCTACAATTTCCGAGCGGCGCTCCGCGACGCTACTTGGAAGAAGGTGATGGCGGCCGAGCTGGCTAGAATAGTGGATGGCCCCACGTCCACTTGATTGCACTGACGAGTGCCCAAACGGCTACCACGATCAGGGCGACAACGAGGGCGAATCCAAGCAATTGAAGGGCGGTACCGAGAAGCTCGTCGTCTCGCTGGCGAGACCTCGCTTCGCCACGGAGGCGCTTCAGCTCGGCGGGCTCCCCATCCCATCTGGAGGCGAGAAGCTCTAGGCAACGGATACGCTCGGCTGCAAGCGCGTCGAAGTCGCGAGCGGTCATGTAGTCTTTCACGTAGGCCTCTCGATCTCGCGGCCCTCTGGTTCTCAGTTGAAGCCATGCGCCGCAGGTCGGGCATGCAGCAATGCCATGACTATCAAAAAGCGGGCGGAAGGCTGCGCGGTGGCGTGTGCGACACGATGCACACGCGAAATGAATTGCTCGATAGCCATATGCCTTGTGGCCGAGAATCGCCGACAGCCCGAGCGCAGCGGTGAAGAAAAGCGTGTACCGCACTGCGCCCGGGGGGTTGTGCAATGCGATTCCCGTCATGAACGCAATTGCCCAGTACGACACTATTCGAAAGTAGCCTTGGGCTTCCGACATTTCGACGTGAGGTCTTCTAGGGATGCGCAGTCAGTTGGAGCTCTTGCAATCGCTCGTGCTTCATCATTTGGAGCTATGGGAGGTCCAAACAGCGACGCGGATCGCTGAGAGTTCTTTTTCGAGATGCTCGAAGCGCACCTGGGACACCGGGTCCCACTTACCCACGAGCGCCAAGGCTTCGCGCGCGGCAATGAGCGCAAAGTTTGCCGACTCTGCAAACCCAAACATCGTCAACCCAGGAAAGTTTTCTTCCGAGATTCCCCTTACGCCAGCGAGTCCGCTCCCATGCACATTCCAACAGATCTGTGGGTAGCGCGCGTTGTAGTACTCCGCGAAGCCGGACGGCGATAGGCGGTCAGCGCTGTCGGCGTCTTGCCCCAAGTTTCGCCCGGTCCAGCGCGGAGGATGGCTCTGATGGCTCCAGTGCAGGGACCGAAGCGCAAGTACGCGGGGGCGCTGCGCAAGAAACGCAAGGATCGCTTGCGTTCCAGCCGGAGGACCCTGGTTCGGATGCGCGTCACAAAACGACTTTAGACGCTCAGCGCTGTGTAGCTTTGCGGAGTCCTCCCAGGCCAAGAGCTTCGCGCAGGTCTGAGTCGGATCCCGATTGAGTAATGAAAGATCAATCGCCACCTCGAAGATGGCGCGGCTTGCGGCGAGAACAGGTTGGAAGTCGCCGGGGTGGTTCAGCTTGGCAACGGATCGCAGCCAACCGTGCACGCGGATGATGGCGCCATGGTAAGTGTCGAGCTCGGGCCCCGGCGGTTCTGCACGCTGAAGAATCGGGCGTACACTTGTCCCAAGAAAATCCTCGACTCGTTGGCAGACCGCGAACTGCGCATCCCCAAGCGCGAACGCTTCTGACTTTTTTGATTCGGTCATCGGTTCCCCTTACGGCTAACACAACCGCCTTCGCCCTGCTAAGTCGCGACGGACAAATCTAACGGCAACACCACTCGGGGCCCGCCGTCAGATTGGTGCTGTGAGCGAACCCGGTGTAGCCACGATGACTTTGGTACCCGTAATACGCTCGACAGCGAGTGCGGGTCCTATGTTGTCTAAGACCGAAAGGTAATGCTCGATTAGTGCGCGTACGTGGTCGAGGTCACCGTACTCAACTCTATGCCAGATTGACGGAAGGTACCTAACAACTATGCTGAGCGCGTACATCGTAGCGAGATGGAGCGCAAATACGTCCGTGATTCCCCAGAATGGCGCGATGGTCGCTGTTCCACAGTAGTCAGACTTGTGGTGAGGAAAGTGATCCCACCACAAGTCCGCGGCAGGGTGCTCTAGCTCGCCGACGTAGTAGCGGGTGTCGCTGGGCTTGTCGGTCTCAATCTCAAAATTCTTGAATGGCAGCCCAAGCGAATTCAGCTGGTCTACTGAAACCTTGTCAGGGTCGACATAGAGTGCACCATACGTGATCTTCCGTTCCCCAACAGCTGGCTTGGGTCGAGCGCCAAACGAGAATTCTTCGTGGTTCTTGTTTGCGTGACCGACCTGAAAGGATAGCGCTGATCTGCCTAGGCATTCCTCGGCGATCCCTTGCACCTCCGGTACACGCAGCAGGAGGTCTGAAAGCGAAATTAGCTTGGCCCTGTCAGCAGGGCCGAGCTTCTCCCACGACCGTGGGCGGCGTTCGAATGCGATCGTAGAAACCCCCAGACCGCGCGCCGCCAAGTAAGCGGGAAAGTGACCCGACTGCATGCATGCGACATAGTAATTGTGAGGGAATTCGCCGTCGACTGACTGCAGTGCAGCGAATCCGTGACCCTGCTCAGTGTGTCTCTGAACCGAGTTCAAATCTTCCGCCGGATCCGACGACGAGACCTGCTCGGCAATCGAGACTTGAAGCAGAGCATAGTACCTCGTTAGGACCTTGGCATTGAGCGTCGGCGTCGCCGTTTGCCAATAACCGATTGCGCTTCGCACGGCCGACGCGAGGCCGTCAGCCTTGATCCCGAGTCGAGTGTCGTCGAGATCTGGCCAACGGGCTTGGATCAAGCGCCGACAAAGAGTCTGGCTTGAGAGACGTCCGAAGTGGAGCCAAGCCGCTTCAGAAGGATTTGCGGCGACCAATTGTTCGAACTTGGGCTTGGACATTGTGAATTGTCGGCTTTCGCTAGAGGCTTGCGCGTCCGCGGATCCGTCTCGCGCGCCTAAGATATTTGTGCTGCATCCCGACGGCAACTTCTGGTGACCGAGGCCGCCGGTTCGGGCCGTTTCTGGACGTTGAGGCGAGCCGTTGCCATGTACTTAGGCGGACTCCAGGATTCGTTCAGCCGGCGCGGTACCCATGCCCAATGCTATCGCGTTCGGGTGGCGTGTCGTTTGGATCGCGTTTTCAGAAACTCCGCGAGCGGTGCCTTCGCGGATGCACTACGGCCTGCTCACTTTCGCACGGATCGCTCGGAGCTCGCCCGCGGCTTCGCGCAAGCGTTCGGGGTCAGGAATGTTGTGACCGTGTACGAGTTCGTTTCGCATTCGACGCAGCGAATGGTACATTGACCGCGTTTGGGGATCTAATTGCAGCGAGTCGATGAGCTGCACGAAGGAGACCTGCTGCGCGATCGAAGACACCGCGACGTTTGCGGCCAGCCTGACCGCTTGCTCAAACTCGATCCACTCCCTGAGAAATAGGCCCATTGCGGAGTGGACATCTGTATCTGACGATTCGGGCGCAACCCGTAGAAGATCGGGATTCGGCCGAGTTGCACGCAATTCCTCGTAGATGCGGTACCGTTCTGTGGCGTTTTCAGAAAGAACGAGATCGACAATCTGCTCGGCGATGGGGCGTTTCTCAAGGTCCGAATGCAGCCCTGGCAGGTAACGGGCTACTCCTTCGGGCGTCGCTTGCGAAATTGCTGCGAGCAAGTCGTACAACAAGTCAACGCGACCAAGCCCCGTTTTCAACGTGCTCGGGTCTGCTAAAGCGTGCAGTTTGTTCAACAAGTGAGCCGCCAACTCGTAGTGATTTTCAAACTTACGTCCAGCCGCTGCGACACGGACGTTCCCTGCGCGTTGAAGCCGTTCGAGTGCGATTTCTCCAGCGAGAATCATTCCATTGAGTTCATCAAGAATGGCGTATTCATCCTCCGAAAGCGCTCCCTGGAATGGCTTGTAAACGAGATCGTGCTCGACCTCCGCCCAAGCGTGCATGAGCACGGAGCCGACCTGAATTTCAATGCGCGCTTCCGCGTACCGTTTCTGCGCATCAGGCAGCGTTGTCTCGCGGAGGCTACCGCGATAGTGGGTTGCTTTGTATCCCGAGAATATTTTCGGATAGGCAGCAGCCGAACCATCGGGAAACGCTTTCGTCTGCGCTAGCGCAAACAGCTCGTCAATGATCAAATCGACCTGCTCACGTTCAGCCGGGAAGTACAATGCGACGCGTACACCAGCCAGGTCGGGAATGTCGTCGTAGATGGACTCGATTTTTGTGTAGTTCTTCCGTCGTGCTCGGGCGCGCACTTTGGGCTCAAGTCGGGCTGCGGACTTCGCTCGAAACGTGACCATCGCTCGAACTCCGGCGGTCTGAAGCCGCAGTTCGAGTTGTTGCGCTGCAAGACGAGCGGCCTGATCGTAGAAGTCATACTCACGCCGGTAGCGGCCTATGAAGTCTTCGACGAGGTCCATGATAATTTGCTGCCCTTGCCTAGCATCCATTGTGCGGCACTCCGACCGCAAACCTTGCCGTGCCGACCGCATGGTTTGAAGCATTGGGACAGACAGCGCCTCGAACCTCCGGCGCAGCCGCGTTCGGCCAGGGCGGCGCTCCAGGGCACGGCGTCCGGTACCTTCACTTGCGTCCAGCCTCGCCACCTCCGCTTCAAGCGGTCCGGGTGGCGCCCAGAGCCGGCGCCCGCCCGTGCTGCGCGTCATCGGTCTCCCTTTCGGGGTACGAGCGCGCGAGGCCCTGAACGCATTCAGGTAGCAGCACAAGTAGCAGCAGATCGCGCCGTCCCATCCCCGACCACGAATCGGGCATAATCTCAGCGCACCCCAGTGGATTCGAACCACTGACCTACGGCTCCGGAGGCCGTCGCTCTATCCAGCTGAGCTAGGGGTGCTTTGGTCGTGTGAGGGACGGTTTCTCGCACGCCACGCGCGCTCGGGCAAGCGGCGTGAATAGCCCCTAAATTCGCGGCACTTTGTTGGCGTCCGCACCGCTGGGGTCAGACCCCGCTCTGCTCGATCCAGCGCCAGGGCAGGGTGCCGTGGGAGAGCGCCCAGTCGTTGAAGTGTTTCAATGTCCAGCCTTCGCCGTCGACTTTGCGGGTCTTCAGGCGCATGACTTCGAGTTTACCGAGGAGGTAGCTCATGGGGACGGTGGGCATCATGGTGTACCAGTTGACGTCGGCTTGGGCGCGGCTGCGGGTGAAGCCCATGTGTTTGATGAGGTGTTTGACGGCGGCTTCGTAGCTGAGTTCGCCGGTGTGGAGGCCGCAGTCGATGATGATGCGGTGGGCGCGCCAGAGGGCGTCGTTGAGTTGGTTGAGGCGGGCGTGGGGATCGCTCACGACGCCGGTGTCGATCGCCATTTGTTCGCACCACAGGGTCCAGCCTTCGTAGAAGACGGAGTGGGCGAAGAGGCGGCGCAGTTTGCTGGGGTGGCGGTTGGCGGTGCAGAACTGGAGGTGATGGCCGATGTACGCTTCGTGCGCGCAGGTGAGGGGGACGCCGTAATGTTGGCGGATTTCGGCGGCTTTTTCGGCGGGTTTGTCGTGGAGTAGGCTGAGGTCGTTGACCCAGAAGATGCCGGTTTGGTCGGGGTCGTAGCAACCCGGTTGGGTGTACGCCGCGGTTGGGAATTGGTGGCGCAGGAATTCGGGCACGAGTTTGACCAGGAGGCGTTCACCTTTGGGCAAGCTGACTACGTTGGCTTTGCGGAAGGCGTCGCGGACTCGTCGCGTTTCGAATTCGTATTCTTCGAATAGGCTCGGGCGTGCGGGCTTCCACTGAGTGGCTGCGCGCTCGAGGATTGCGCGGGGTGAGCCGCGTCCGAGTTTGCGCGCTTCGACGGCCATCTCCGCTTCGATGCGTGTGACCAGTGTTTGCCCGAGTGCCTGCGCTTCGCGGACACCGAGGTCCCAACCGAGGCGCTCGCGGATCAGGGCTTCGAAGCGCTCTCGGCCGACGGCAAAGCCGTCTGCGGGGCCCGGTTTTTTGCGCTGAATCTGCGCAGAATAAGCCTCGAAAGCGGCTTTGCCTTTGGCGATCAGTGCGTCGATCTTTGCGGGCGTTGCTCGTTTTGTGAGTTTGAGCGGTTCCGAGATTGCGTCGAGCAAGCTGGGTGCGCCGGCGCAGCTTTGCTCGGCCATGTTCGTCCACACCGGGATCGGCGCGTCGATCATCTCCGCGCTGCTCGTCAAATACGCGGGGAGCTTTTGCAGTCGCGATAGGATGGCGTGCGCTGCGGGGCGCAAATCATCGGCGTGTTTGACGACGAGTCCGTGAACGCTGTCGAGCGCTCCGGCGGCCCAGCGCTCGGGGTTGGTTCGATAGGTGCCGCGTTCGCTCGACCAGAGCTCGGTGCGTAGCTCTGCGAGCAATGCGCGGCGATCGAGCCAAGCGTCGCCGCTGAAGTCGACTTCGGGTAAGTCTTCGATCGCGGTGAGCGTTTCGCGGAGGAGCTTTTCGTGGGCGCGATGGAGTGCGAGGGTCGGGCGTTCGAGCTGAGCATCGAATTCGTGGCGACCCGTGCTGGAGCCGTAGCTTGGAAAGTGCGAGAAGCTTTGCTCGACGTAGTTTTCTGCTGCCTTCGCAAATGCTTTCAAGGACGGGTGAGTCACCGCTGCTTGTCGAATCGTGCGCGCCATGGAGAAATGAGCGTGCAGGAGGACGCGGATCACGTCAATCGGGCGAACTCGGCGTATCGTACTGGCCTTGGCTCGATTCGCGATCCCTCGCTGTTCGGTAATGGTGCTGCTCGCCGCACCGCTCGTCCCTGAGCTGCTGTCTGCGTGTGGGTCGGCGAGCGACTCGAACGCGATGCAATCGGCAGCCGGCACGAGCGGTTCCAGCGCGGGCATCGCAACCGCACCCTTCGCTGGATCATCGAATGGCGGCACGCCGACGAGCGGCGGTGTAGGTGGCACCAGCGCGAATGGCGGCTCCGCACCCGGTGGATCTCCTTCCGCCACCGGTGGCACCGCAGGTCTCGCAAATAGTGGTGGCAGCGCCGGCAACACAACCTCCGATGGCGGCACATCGACCGCCGGCACCCCAAGCTTCGGTGGCAACGCCGGCTTCTCCCCCTGGCCAGGTGGCAATCAAGTCGTCACTGTCGACCCCGTCAACACCTACGCCAGTGACTTGAGCGGCGTGCACTATGACCCCGCACAAGGCGCCACTCCCGCCGTCTTATGGGCGGTCCAAAATCAACCCTCTAAGTTATATCGCTTGCTGTGGAACGGCACGACTTGGTCGTCCGACACGAGCAACGGCTGGAGCTCGGGCAAAGCGCTGCATTTCCCCGACGGGCAGGGCTCGCCTGATTCTGAAGGCGTGACCAAGGGCGCACTCGGCAGCACCGGTTTGTACGTGAGCACTGAGCGCGACAATCAAGTGAGCGGAACAAGTCGCCTCAGCGTGCTTTTGTTCGAAGACAGCGCGGCAAACTCGACACTCACAGCGACTCGCGAGTGGAACCTCACCGCCGATCTACCCAAGGTCGGCAGCAACTTGGGCTTGGAAGCCATCGCCTGGGTGCCTGACAGCTATCTCGTCGCGAACGGCTTCATCGACGAGAGCAAACAGCAGGCGTACGTCCCTGCGAACTACGCGAACCACGGGGACGGCATCTTCTTCGTGGGCATGGAGCAAAATGGCGTGATTTACGCCTTCGCGCTCGATCACACGAGCGGCGCGTTCACGCGTGTGGCCACCATCGAGAGCGGCCACACCGGCGTCATGGACCTCTCGTTCGATCGCGACGTCGGCTACCTGTGGGCGGTGTGTGACGACACGTGTCAAGGACGCAGCAACATGCTCGATATCGACACTCATGCCGGCTCGATCACGCGCGGCAAGTTTTACATTCGTCGTGGCTTCGAGCGGCCTTCGTCGATGCCCAACTTGAACAATGAGGGCTTCACCGTCACGAGTGAGAGCACCTGCCAAGCGGGCTTCAAGTCCGTGTTCTACGCAGAGGATGGCAGCACCATGGGCTTCGCGATTCGGCGCGATTCCATCCCCTGCGGGCCGTTCTTGGGGAACTAGTTGCTGCCGTTCAGGTACTCCGCCACGGCTGCGCTCTCGTTGATCGTGCGCTGGCTGATGCCGGCATCGACGCCGTGATAGCTGAAGGCGTGCAGCATGTTTTGTTGCTCACTCAATTGAGGTTTGCTCGTGCGCGCGAGGTCGAAGCTTGACGTGAAAGCGTTGGCATTTCCGGTGCTCTTCAGATCGAAGGTCTTTTCCGCCATGATGCGCATCGGCAGCGCCGTGTGACAGGCCGCGCAGCTTTCCTGATCGACGGTCTTCTTGGTCGGATTTTCGATCACTAGAGCGTCATCGTAAGCCGCTTGGCGCTCTCCGTCCGAAGCCTGCTCGAGTTGGTCGGCATCCCAGAACAAAGAAAACGGCGCATCTTCCGGAAACACCGGCGTCGGCGGAGTGATGCTGCCGAACCCCTGGATGCCTTGCTTTTGCTCCGTGCTGCCTACGATGCCAATCGGCGTCGGACTCGCGCCGTGGTCGAACTCGAAACCCCGGAACGACCAGCCGCCAGCAATGAACGTCATCTCCAGGGCTGTCACACGACTGATGCGGCTGGCACCGATGTGCGAGAACAACGCCGTTTTCAGCGCTTTCGCGTAAGCGCCTTGAGTGCCCTGCTGACCCAACAGCGGATGCACACCGAGCGGCAGGTCCTTCTGCACCGAGCGCGAGATCTTTCCGAGTTCACGCACCAGCGTATCGAACTCTTCTTTCGGCAAATCGTAGAACACGTGCAAGGCATCGTCGTCGAAGCTGCCCTTGTCGATCGGTTGCATCACGAAGCGCACTTGGCTTCTGCAAGTGCTCCCGCCGAGCGCGGGGAAGCACGGGTCGATGCGCACCGCGACCACGCGCAATCGCGGATGCGTGGTCGCGACTTCCTCGGTTTTCTCGCAACCAGCGACACCCGAGTTCACACAGCCTTTGCGCGCAATCGGACCCACGGTTTGAAATACGCTCAGCGGCAACAGCTCGCCATAACCACCCATGTCGGTTGCTCGATACAACCCATCACCGCTCGCTTCAGGTACCGGGAAGAGAATCGAAACGTCATTCAAGCCGAAGCGCGTTTCCCCGTCGCTGCCCGCATCGCCTCCGGGATCGGGATCTCCGGCGAATCCGCCCGCTCCGCCGGAGCCCGACGAACCCGCCTGGCCGGCCGCACCACCCGCTCCGCCTTCTCCGCCATTGACGTTCGACCCGCACGCAATCAACAAGGTCGCCGCCAAAATCCCCAAGGTTTTGTTCATGGGTGCGGATTGAGCAAACGCTATACCAAAAGGAATATTGAAGAGGGGGCGCTCGCGCTCCCGCATCGCACCTCGCAGTCATGGGTTGTTCCGCACGAATCGCGGCCGCTCAGCAATACGATATCTGTACTGCTGAGCGGCGTAGGTGTGCGCGCGCTGTCGCGCCTTCGGCGCCCCTGGCACAACTTGGCTCAGGCGGATTGCCCGCCATCCACATCCAAGGTGACGCCCGTCACGTAGGAAGCCTCAGGACTCGCGAGAAAAAGCACTGCCGCGGCCACCTCTTCAGGCTGGCCATAACGTCCGAGTGCGGTAGCCGTCTTTACGTACTCACCATAAGGACCGCTGGCTGGATTCATATCGGTGTCGATTGGACCCGGAGAAACCGCATTGACGGTGATCTTCTTGGCACCCAAGTCGCGTGCCCAGCCTCGCGTATAGGCAATCAACGCGGCTTTGCCCGCTGCATAGTCAGCCAACCCGACGAACGGCACGCGCTTACCGACCGTCGAACTCACGCTGATGATTCGCCCTCCTTCGTTCATCACGCGCGCTGCAGCGCGAGTCGTGGCCGCGACGCCGTTCACGTTCACGGCCCATTGCCGCGCGAGCGCAGACTGATCGGCGCTCGCGTCCGCAATGTCACCGAACGCCGCCACGCCCGCGTTGTTGACCAGAATATCGAGACGACCAAAATAGTCGATGACTCGGTTCACGAGCGCCGCGCTTTGCGCGTCGTCACCCTGATCGGCTTGGAACGCGGCCGCGCGCACTCCGAGCGCTTTCAGGTCTTGCACCACGCTCTCGGCCTTCTCTTTTGAATTCGCGTAGCTGATGGCCACGTCCGCGCCCGCGGAGGCCAGGGCGCGCGCGGTGGCCGCGCCGATGCCGCGAGAGCCACCCGTCACCAAAGCCGTCTTACCGTTCAGATTCTTTGCGAAATTCGTCATGCTTACTCCAGTTATTTAGCGATCACTATGTAATGCCTGAGCCCTTTGTAAGGCGTTGCGTGGGGGCGTCAATGGGATTATGTATCGATTGCTATGAAAAGTGACGCGAAGCCCCGTGGCCGCCCGCGCTCGTTCGATCGCGAAGCAGCGCTCGACCGCGCGATGTTGCTGTTCTGGGAGCACGGCTACGAAGCCACGTCGTTGTCACAGCTCACGTCGGCAATGGGGATCACTCCGCCGAGCTTGTACGCGGCGTTTGGTGACAAGCAGGCGCTCTTCCTGGAGACCGTCGATCGCTACATCTCGCGTGGCGGAGCTGACACGGATTCGCTGATGGGAAACGCCAAGACCGCGCGCGAAGCGGTGGCCCGGTTCCTCGAGATCAGCGCACAGAACTTGAGCAACCCGCATTTTCCGCGCGGCTGCATGGTGGTGCTGGCCGCGGTCAGCTGTAGTGAGGAAGCGGCACCGGTTCAGCACAAGCTGGCGGCCTGTCGCGCGGGCTGGGAACGGGCGCTCAAAGAGCGCATCGAGCAGGGCATCGCCAATGGAGATGTGCCTGCAGAAGCGAACGCCTCCGCGCTCGCTTCATTCTACATGGCGGTCGTGCAGGGCATGTCCCTGCACGCAAGGGACGGAGCGTCGCGCAAACGCTTGCAAGAGATCGCCGAGACCGCGCTGCTCGCTTGGCCATCGAAACGGTCGCGGTAAGCGCCAGCGCCGTCGGCTCTTTTCAGCGTGCGAGCCCGCGCTCTTGGATGATCGCGTTGTTGCGCGCCTCCGCGCGTTGCAGCGTGGGCCGAGCCGCTAGACGCTCGGCGTAAGCCGTGAAAGTCGGGCGCGGCTCGAGCATTTTGAACCGAAGCATGTAGCGCAGGGTTCCGCCAAAGATCACGTCCGCCATCGAAAACGTATCGCCGAGCAAGTACTGGCGATCGGCGATTGCGGCTTCGATGGCCTGCAGCATCGCCTCGTGCGTCCCCCAGCCGGCTTGGCTCGGCTTGGCCTCCCAGTTGTTCATCTTGGCCATCGCACCGGGTTCAATCACGGACGGCGCGAAGAAAGACCAGCGCAAGTAGGTGCCGCGCTTGGGGTCATCGACATTCGGTGCGAGACGACCGAGTGCGTAGCGATCGGCCAAGTACAGGCCAATTGCGGCTACCTCGGTGACCACTTGGTCGCCGTCGGTCAAAATCGGCAGCTTGCCCATCGGATTGAGCGCGAGTACTTCCGGTGCTTTGTGCGCACCCGCAAGCAAGTCCACGAACCGAAGTTCGTGGTCGACGCCAACTTCTTCGAGCATCCACAGCACGGTCGCGGCGCGAGAGAACGGGTGATGGTACAGAACGAGTGACATGAAAAACCTCCTCGAGTCGCCGGCTAGCGTACGCTATTTGTGTCGGTAAGTAGCCTGCTCGTCTAGCGTTTGACGTTCACCGTCGACACCCAGCACGTCCGCCACGCGCACGCGCCCTTCCGCACCGACCCGATACTTGGCGCCGAACGGGTGCGGGCGCGTGCCACCCCCCAAAAATAAATAGAACGGCTGGCCTTGATCGTCGAATTCGAGCGAGACGTACTCCGGCTGCGTCTTGGCGAGTTCACTCAGCAATGCATCCGCAGTTGCCGGCGGGAGCTGCAAGCTGCGCGCAGTGTCCGCCGCAGTCAGCATGCCGCTGCGATTCACGGCCAATGCATATACGGCTTCGACTCTCGCTTGCCGCTCTGCTTCCGCACCGGCGCGTCCCAAGCGACTGCTCGCAATCATCAGTAACGTCCCGACCACGATCGAGACCAACGCAATCGGTGAGCCGAGCGCATAGCCAACGTTGTTCGCTGGCCACAGCAGTTGAAAGAACAGCATCAACGCTGCCGCCAACAGCGAGCCGAAGATCAACACCAACGCGCCGAGCGCGCGCCCCAAGCGCCCACCGAGCTTGGAGGGCTGTCCAGCGAATGCCAGCGCCTTACCCGAGAACGGCGCGCGCGGTTTATCGCAAGCCGAACAGAACGCGAACACGCCCTTGTACAGGATCGGAGCGTTCTGATGGCAATGCGGACAGAGCATTGCCGCGAGTTTAGCGCGCACCCAGGCAACTGGACTACGCCTTAGCAGCGAGCGTGATCGCGCCCACTGGAATGCGACAGCGAAGCTTGCATTCCGAGCGTTCGTTCGGCGTTTTGTCGGCGCTTCGTGTCGAGCGTGTGTCGAGACGCGCGGCCGGGCCGCATGGTCATGCGATAGCGGCCAGAACGGCAGTAGGCGAATCTGTAGCTAGAATGCAGAACAGGGCAGGGAAGAATCGGGGCTTACCGGATCGTGTTGCGGTCCAGCAAGCGCAGCTCGATGGCAGCAATCACGGCTTCGACCTTGGTGCTAGCACCCAACCGCTCGTAAATCGTGCGCACGTGCGAGCGGACGGTGTTGATACTGAGGCTGAGCGCCAGTCCAATATCCTCGTAGCTGTGCCCGTGAGCGAGCAGCTTCAGGATCTCGAGTTGCCGCTTGGTGATCAGCTCCTCCGCCGTCGGTCCGCCCTCGCGAACGGCCGCCATGCTCGCCGAGCTGCGCCGCGCTCGGTCGAGCACGAGCTGGGAGACGGAGCGCGACATCGGCACCCCGCCTCGAAGCAACTCGCGAATCGCGTCCGGCAGACGGAACACGTCCTGCGTCAGCAAGTAGCCACCTGCGCCGGCTTTGATCAGGGCAGTCACACGTTGCTCGTCGACGGGGCCAGACACGACGATCAGCGGCGCGCGGTAGGCGGTGAGCAGGCGCTTCACCTCGGTGATGTCATCGGGGCCCGTGCGTTGGAACGCCACGACGATGGCGTCGGGCCGCATGCGCGGCAGCTCTTCCCAACCGTTCATCAAGGAATTAGCGACGCGTATCTCGATCCGGGGATCGGCCTTCAGCGCTTGCTCGGCGCCACCACCGTCGAGCCCGACGAGCAAGACTCGGGGGATGGGTCCCTCCGAGGATCTCGGGTTCCCGTTGCGGTTCACCTGGCCACTCGCTCCTACCTCACGGAAAGGGTACGGCCGAAGCTTCGAGCGCCGCAAGACTTCGCCACGTGTTTCGAGCTGGCCGGCAATGGAATTCCCGACTTACTCGCGGTTCACCGGGTGAGTAGCCTGGTCGACGTCGAGTTTTGGTCGCTGATTGGTTGCGAGCGCGAACGTACTCAACTCTCCGACATGTTCAGCGCTTCGTTGGTGCTCGGGGAGGACGATAGCGAGTGCGGGCGCGTTTGGATTCGCGGCACTGAGCAGCCCTTCCGCTCGGGCGACATATTGCTCGCTGAAGCCGACGAAGTACAAACCATCACGCCCACCGACCGGCCGAGCGCGACCTTCACCATCTTCTGGCGTCGGAGCGCGCTGGAAAGCGTGGCGCGGGACTGCGGTTTGTGTGGCCCGCTGCAGTGGACGCTGACTCAGCTGAGCACGCCGTCGCTCGCGGCGGAGTTTGCCGGGCTCCAAGCGCTGTTCCAAGGAAGCGCTGAGCCGGACCTGATTTTACAAGCTTATCGAGCGCTTACCGTATCGCTTTTGCGTGCAGCAAATCACGGCACTGCGCCGCCCGTGCGGCGCAGTGCGTCTCACCCTGGCGTCCGTCGCGCCGTCAAGCGTGTGCGCGAGAGCTTCGCCGAGTCGCTCTCGCTCGATGAACTGGCGAACGAACTCCAGATGTCGAAGTGCCATCTGGCGCGCTGCTTCGAGCGCGCGCTCGGCGTTCCTCCGCACCGCTATCGTCGGCTTTTGCGTCTGCAGGCGGCGCGCCGCTTACTCGAGGCTGGCTGCGCGGTCGGCGAGGCTGCGAGCGAGACGGGTTTTGCCGATGCCCCGCACCTCACCCGCGCCTTCCGCGACTGGCTCGGAGTCAGCCCGGCCGCTTGGGGTAGCGCCTGGCGAGCCAGCGATCCGTGGAGCGAGCAAGCCCCGAAGACGATCGCGCCGCCCAGGCAATTCTGAGCGGCTCACCGGCCAGTTCCCGAGCGTCGACCGCGCGCTCGGGGAGAAGTTACCGGACTAGGGGCTGGGACAAGCCACCGGTTGGTTGCTGATGGCGACGTCGTCGATCCAGACCTCACGTGCGTCGTCTTTTTGGTAGCTCTCCCAGCCGACGTAGGCCTTGCTGAAATCCTGCGGGAAGTACCACTTGCCGTTGAGCTCGTTGTTCACGCAGCCTGAGCCTTCGCCCTCCACCGTCAGGTCGGCGATGGCGGTGCCGTTCAGCCAGAACTTCTGGGTATTGGTCTTACCGTCGAAGTACCACTGCATGCAGGCCCATTGGCCTTCGGGCATCTTGGTCGCGGAGTGCTGCCAGCAGTCGCTCTTTTTGCCTGTCGAATCGTAGTTTGCCATCAGCGACTTCATCTGCTGGCCACCGTAG
>DASQCO010000120.1:0-20022 GCA_035634635.1 Polyangiaceae bacterium | reverse complement strand
GCGAAGTTGTCGGCGTTGAGCGCCTTGTACGCGCGGAGCAGGTCGACCAACTTGGATTCGTCGTAGTTCTTGATTGGCTCGGCCGCTCCGTCCTTACCCTTCTTGAACTCGTTCTTGGTCGTCTTGCCCTTGTCGTAGGTGAAGGCGAAAGCGCCGTTCGCGTTCTCGATCGACACGTTCGTGACGTCCGTGTCCTCGAACTTCATGATCGCCATGTCGCGCCAGCCTTTGACGTCGCGCGAGTACAAGAAGCTGGAATAGCCCTTGGTCGCGTACACGCCGTCTTTTCCGCCGATGCGCGTCATTTGCCCGCGACCGCCGCTGTCACCAAAGTACAAGTCGAGCGCTACGCCGTTGCCCTTCGAGAACACGGCGTGGAGCGCCTTGTCATCCGAGACACCGAACTTGGCGTAGTTGGTCTTCGTGCCGTCGATCAGCTCGGTTGCTTTCAGTGACTTCAGGTTATCGAGCAGCGACTTGACGTTGGCTTGATTGGCCGTGGCATCGATTGGCTTGGAGATTTTCCAATCCTCACCGCTCTTGGTCAGTTCGACGTCGACCGCCGCTCCGGCGTCGCCCGAGGCGGGCTTGCTGAGCGTGATCTTGTCGATCTTCTTGATGTCGTCATCCGTGAGCTCGAGCTTCGGAAGCGCCGCGGCCTGCCCGCTGAGGGTGTAGGACGCGGATTCTTCCTTCTCTTTCTTGTTCTGCAGGAACAGCGCTCCGGCCAGGACGGCGAGCACAGCGAGCGAGACGTACAGTTTGTTTTCCGTGCTGAGTGCCATTGGTACTTCTCTCGTTTCGCTTTCAGATCTTCAGCTGGTCGCGCTGTGACTTGCGTTGCTGCCAACGCAAGAGCCCGAAGGCCGCGAACAACAAAGGCACGCCAAAGGTAAGGGTCCACTGCACGTTGGTCTGCATCGACTTGCGTGCGCTGCGGTACTCCTCGTCCTTGCGCTTGGCCTCGGCCGGATCATCGCCCGCCTTGAACTTGGGCTTTCCGATGTTGGAGTAGGTGAGGGCCGGATCGCCGATCAGCTTGGCGCTGGCAGCGACCAGATCCGAGTCACCCGCCATCCAGTCGAGCGTGTTCTTGAACGAGAGGATCGTGCTGGTCAGGTACTTGGTGTACGGCTGCGCAAACATCAGCAGCTGCGGGTCACCACCCACGGCGCCGAACATTTGGAACTGACCACCGAGGTCCGGACCGTTGCCCGCGTAGGCGAACGGGTTGGTCAAGAACTCGCTGGACGAGATCACCAGCACGCGCGACTCGGCCGGTGCGCGTTCCGGCGGCTTGATCGCATCCGACGGGTTTCCGGCGAACGCGCTCTTCAGCTTGCCCACCGCAATCGCGGCGATGATGCGCTGATCGAGCGGGGGCTTCGGTTCCCAGTTCTCGCGCAGCTTCATGTCGACGGTATCCGAGGTGGCCACGCTGGTTGCCGGCGTGGTGCGCGCAACGGCCGCGACTTTCACGTCTGCCGGTTGCTTCGACTTGTCGAGCGTGAGGCTGGACGCGAACGGGAAGATCGCCTCTTCCATGCGGAAGAAGCCAGCGAACGAGGTATCGAGCGTCTTGTCGTTCTCGCCGTCGAGCCGCGAATCCGCGACCACGTGAGCGATGCCCGGGTGGCGAATGTACGTGAAGCCACCGCCCTGCAACGGCACGCCGATGCGGAACTGCGCGCCGTGATCGAACACGGCGTCCTTGCTCATCTTGATGCCGTAGCCTGGGAGCAACTTGTCCAAGCCGTGCAAGTTCAAGGACGCGCTCATCGTCGCGTCGTTGGCCTTCATCGTGACGGCCGAGGCATAGACGACCAAGGCTTTGCCACCGAGCATCAAGAACTCGTCGATGCGACGCAGCTCCTTCTCGTCGTAGTCCTTCTGCGGCTGCGTGATGATCAGACCGACGAGATCCTTGTCGATCGCGTTCTCGCCGCCCTTCAGGTCCACTTCCTCGATCTTGTAGAAGGGGAAGGCCTGCTCGATGATGCCCTGCATGTTCGGGCCGCCCTGGCCGCCCCGACCCTGCTTCGGCACCAGGTTCGCGTCATTCAGCTTGAACTCGTCCTTACCGGTGACGACGCCGATGCGATGCTTGATGTTCTCGGCCTTGTCGCGAATTTCGCGGATCTTGTTGGTGATCCAGAACTCCAGGCCTTCGGCCTGCATGATCTGGGGAATGACCGCTTTTTCGCTGCCGTACTTGAGCACGAGGCCCATGTAGCCCTGGGTGATCGAGGCTTGATCTTCACCCGTCTGGTTGGCTTCACCGAACGGCGTCTCGGTCAGGCCGGCTTCCTTGGCCTGTGCGCGCAGCTCGTCCGTGTTCGGCTCGATGATCGTGAACTTGAACTTGCCGCCGCCAGCTCGCTCGTACTCCTTGAGCAGGTCGGTCAGGTCTTTCACGAACGCGTCGAGCTGGGGCAAGCCCGTCTTCACGTAGGCATCGATCTGTACCGGGCTGTTCAAGCCGCGGATCAGGCGTCCGCTGCCCGCCGACAAGGTGTAGCGCTCGGCCTGAGTGGTGTCCCAGCGCTTGTAAGCCTTGGCGCCGAGCAGGTTGGCCACCACCGCGATCGCGGCGATGACGAGGACGTATAGGCCAGTTTGTGCGGCCGCTTTGCGGCGATGTTCTTGGCTAGCCATGGCTCATGCCCACTTTCGGCGCTCGAGCGCCCGGAAGGCCACCATCAGCGAGAGGACGGTAACCGAGAGGAAGAAAATCACGTCGCGCGAGTCGACGAGACCACGCCAGAAGTTGTTCAGGCGCGATTGGAAGCTCACGTAGTTGAGGACGGCTGCAAACCCCGGGTAACCTGAGGCTGAGGCCTTGCCGGCGAGATCGCCGAACAGCCACAGCGCGCCCAGAACGAAGAAGGTGATGAAGAAGGCGACCGCTTGGCTCTCGGTCAGCGCGCTGATCAAGAGACCAATGGCCACGGCCGCACCGCTGAACAGCACCATGCCGAGATAGCCGCTGCCCACCGGGCCGCCGTCGAGCGGGCCCAAATTCCATGGGAATTTGAACATCACCAGCGGGTAAGCCAGCGTGGACAAGACCAGCACCAAGACCAGGCCGAGAGCGCCCAGGTACTTGCCGATCACGACGTCACTGTCTTTGACCGGCAGGGTGATCAACATTTCCAAGGTGCCGCTGCGGCGCTCTTCGGCGAGCAGGCGCATCGTCACCACGGGCACGACCAAGAAGGACAGGCCCATCGGCGTGGACTCGAACAAGCGCGAGACCGACGCGCGGTCGAGCTGCCAGAAACCACCGTTGAGAAAGAAGAACATCAGCCCGAGCGCAAAGAAGCTCAGGCAGATCACGATGTACGCAATCGGAGAGTCGAAATAGGAGCGAAATTCGCGCTTGGCGATGATCATCATCGGAGACATGGCTCAGCTCTTTCCCTTGGACTGCGCGTCCGCTGCTTCTTCTTCCTCATCGTCTTCGTCCGAGTCGTCGTCTTCGTCGTCGCTGGACTTATCGTCCTCTTCCTCTTCGTCAGCGGCGTCCGCGGCGGACCAGTTGGCGCCGCGGTCGAGCTTCTCGTCACCGCGCGTCAGATCGCGGAACACGGCGTCGAGGCTCTGCGCGTCGCGGCGGAGCTCGAGCAAGGTCCAACCCTTGGCGACGGCGAGTCGGTAGATTTCGGCGCGAATGTCCGAGTCTTGCGCGCCACTCAGCTCGAACTTGTGCGCCTTCTCGTCGGTGGGCAGCTCGCGCACCGTCTTCACTCCGCCCAGCCGTTGCAGCGCTTCTTGCGCTTGCGCGGCCGCGGGCGGCTTGTTTCCGGCTTCTGCGCGCTGTTCGTCGATGGTGACCACATAGCGCACGCGGCCTGTCTTGCCGCGGATGTCGTCGAGCGGGCCGTCAGCAACGACGCGCCCCTTGCTCACGATGATCGCGCGCGCGCAGGCTTCCTCGACCTCGCCCAAGTTGTGCGTCGACAGCAAGATCGTGCGATCTTTGCCGATCTCTTTGATGTAGCGGAGCACTTCCGCCTTCTCGTTTGGATCGAGATCGCTGGTCGGCTCATCCAAGATCAAGATTGGCGGATCGTGAATCAGCGCCTGCCCCAGGCCGACGCGCTGGCGATAGCCGTGGGACAGCGTGGAGATGTCCTTGCCCAGCGATTGGGCGAGGCCGCACACTTCGACCACCTTTTTCAGGCGCTTCTTGAAGGTGCTGTCGTCGAGTCCGCGAATTTCCGCCGCGAACTTCAAGTACTCCCAGACGGTCATGTCCGTGTACAGCGGAGCGCGCTGCGGCAGGTAGCCGATGGACCGACGCACCTCGAGCGGGTTGTCGAACACGTCGTGCGAGTTCACCGTCGCCGACCCAGTGCTCGGTGAGATGAAGCACGTGAGGATGCGCATCGTGGTCGACTTGCCAGCGCCGTTCGGCCCCAGGAAGCCCACGACTTCGCCGCGCTTTACTTCGAAATTCACTTTGTCGAGGGCGCGTACGACCCCGAATCGCTTGGTCAGGCCATTCGCCTGGATCATGACGTCGGTAGCCATCCGACCTCCGTTCAAAAACCCCCGAATTTTTCGGGGAAAATGCGTAAAAACACCCCAGCCAGTAATGTTTCCGGCCTAAGGCCGCGGCATCCTAGCGGGGGCATGATCGCTGTCAACTGGTGGTGTCCTAAAGGTGCCGGTACGCCCGGCACCGCGGAGAACCCCTGGAATGGAGGGTTATTCCCCTTAGGTCGTAAATCCGACAACGAGCCGCCCGCGCGACGTGGCTCGGCCGGTCAAGCGGCCGGTGGGCGAACTTTGAAACCCGTGAACCGTGGACTGAAGCACTTGCACAACTCGCTCGGATCAAGTTGTGCAAGTTGCACAGCGCCACGAACTCGGGCGCGACCCGAGCGCCCGATGTGCGCGTTCCAGCCCCAACTGTTCCCTTGCCGCTAATTCTGCGGTGTCCGTCAACGAGGCGGTTTCTGCCATGCCATGGAACGGCGGATGCACCAGGCATGTCCAGTAGCAGCGCGGAGAGGATCAAAGAAATCGTGAGCAATCTGAGAAACGTTCTATTTGCGGGGCTGGCCCTGGTCGCGAATGCCTGTGCTGTGAGCACGGGTGATAGCGGCGAACAGGTCGGCGCGCAGACAGACGCTCTGACTGGTAACGGCGCGCTGCAAATCCAGTCGGACTGGGGCAATGGCTACTGCGCGGTGGTCACGCTGACGAACGGCCTCACGGCGTCGACGACGAACTGGCAAGCGGCCATCGATCTCAAAGGTAGCACCATCACCAGCAGCTACAGCGCGAACTTTCCGGGGAAGACCGGCGTCATCACCGTCACGCCCGTGAACTACAACACCGCGATTCAACCGAACCAATCGATCCAGTTCGGCTTCTGTGCTTCTGCACCGAATGCTTCGGCTCGCCCTGTGATGATCGGTTGGAACATGAAGTCGGGCGCGTACGCAACCTGCAACCAGAACAGCGGTTTGAACCCGACCAAGGCGGCGCTAGCCGTCGCGATGGCGACCGAACTCGGTCGTTGGGCGCCTAACACCGACCTCACGATGTCGGGCGGTCAGGTCGTGCTCAGCGCGGCCGGTCTCGCGGCCTGCCAGAATGGCTGCGCCAACACGGTCGCGATGCTCGGTCAGCAAAATGCAAATGCGACCGCCGATCAAAACGTGTTCAACCCGACGGTCTTCAATTCGGACTTGCAAGCCTCGTTCGGTCGCCAGACGAACCTGATCACGAACCTGCGCCAGAATAGCCCAAGCCAGCTGCCCCCTGACCACAAGCTCACCCTCGTGGGCGGCCCGCTGAGCCTCGGCTCCGGCAACTGCGGCCCGCACTACGTTTATCAAGTCGACGATAAGAACGGTAACCCGCTGACGACGGCGCAAGCGCAAGCCATGCAGAACGCGCTCTGCTTCTATGGACAAGGCAACTGCGGTCAGAACCCGTACATCGCCTTCACGACCACGCAAGCGCAATGCCCTGCTGGTCGCACCTGCCTCGCGATCGACCCGGCCGACGGCGACAACACCAGCACCTCGACCACGACGGCAGGCAGCGCGCCGAGCTACCCGATGAACCGCGTTTACGACCCCACCAACAGCCTCCTCAATAGTGTCTGCGTGACGACCACCGGCAAGGTAACCAAGCTGGTTTCCAAGTGCAGCACCCAGCCGAACACCTGCGGCTACCTGTACTGCATGTGAGCCTCCAACCTCCAGCCTAGTTCCTCCGAACAAAGCAAATGCGCCGGACGCGTGAGTGACACGCGCCCGGCGCATTCGTATTTACGTCGGTCGAGTAGCTACTTCAACGATGGAGAAAAGAGAGTCTGTGCCCGGTCGAGCGCGCTTTGCCCCACGCGCGCTCCGATGCGGCGCCCGTCGAAATCGTCGAAGCGGATATGGATCCCGCCCCAGATGCGCGATTGGCCTGCTTGGTCCGCTGCGTCGTAGTAGCTGGCCCACTCCAGACTGACTTTCGCAGAAGGGCCAAGCTCGAAGAACAGATAGCCCGGGTCACACGAGTAGCTGCCGAAACCACCCGGGAAGAATTCGGAACCCGTGAGCCCGGCGAGCACCGTCGCGGCCGCACGACTGAACGTGCTGTGGCCAGAGACGTAGCCCGGAAATGCGGGAGTGACGAAGGTGCGGCGCTGGTAGGGGATCCAATCGACACCGCGGATCCAACCTACGCCCGCGATGTCGGTCACGTGGTTGCCCGGCTCGCCACGCCAAGAACGCACCGCAACCTCGCCCACGTAGCGAGCCAGGTGCTCGTGCCGTTCGCCGGGGGCGGAGCTCGTGGGGGTGATGAGCTCGCTCAAGCCGTCGATCAGCGGTAGCCCTTGCGGGTCGTAGGAGGCTGCCTTTGGATCGCTGCGCTGGCCGTGCTCTGCCATGTAGCGAAGGAGCGTGATCGGTCGGGCAGAGACGTACTTTCGTTTCAGCTCCCACGCAGCGATGGCAGCGTCGTGTAGGGCGCCGTTGATGGCGAGGTAGACGCGCACGTCCCAGCTCAGTGCGTCGAGGGCAGGCCCAGTGCCGAATAGGTGCCCCTCGAACGCGGGATCATCGGCGACGTGGTTCGCGATCACGTTCCAATGCCCGGGCGGTGTTTCCGAGTTCGGGCCATCTGCCCAGAACTCGGCTAGCACGCGTCCGAAATCGCTGCGCCGGATCAGATGCTGCTTGTAGGGTTTGCCCGTGATCGGGTTCACGGTGCGTCCATGCCCGTCGTTCGTGCCCAGGGGATTGTTGCCCATGGCGGCTGGAGAAATGTCGATCAGCGCGTCGTCATCGACGTCGAGCTGTGAGGATTTACGCAAGACGTCCATCGCGGCATCGACCAGATCATCGTCGAATGCGGCCGGCAATTGACCGATGTCGAGGTAGGGCTGGTTCTTTTCCGAGCGCGTCAGCGCAAAGGGCGTGACCAGTCCCCATTGCCCGCCGATGTACACCTGCGCCCCGGCGCCCGTGGGAATGCCGTTTTGAGTTTCGGCCTTGGCGAGCACCAGGCGTTGCCAGAGCAGTGGATTGTCCGCATGCGAGCCGGGATGCTCCACGATCATGTTCGTGGAGTCGGGTTCGAACGCAGCGGGGTCGGCGTAGTTGTTGGCTTCGTTCGCGCCATCGTCGGCAAACGCGTCGATCACGGCTTGGCCGATGCGATTGCCGACGGCGCGCGGCGTGTCGCCGCTGCTGGCGGTGTTGTGCGGGTCGTAGCCGAGCTTGTGCATGAACGCGTCGAAGCAAGCCTGCGAGACTGCACCGCCCACGGCGCTCGCATAGCGATGGCTGAGCACTCGGTAGGCGGCATACGAGATGGCCTCTTCGCGTGCCGCGTCCACGTCGTCAGCGTTGTGATGCTCGACGGTCAGGTATCCGGAGAGGGAACCATCGTAGCTGGCATAGGCGTCCCAAAACGCGATCGAAGTGTGGAAGAGGTTCCTCGCGTGCACGCCTGGGCGGGGCAAATCCCGGCGAATTGCGCCGAGCATTTGCTCGTCCCAGCGGCGCGCAATCGAAGCCTTCGGCGTTGGGTCGATTTGCGCGTCGGGACAAGTCGCAACCGGCGGCGTCGGTGCAGTCAGATCGATCTCGGGCACCGGGGCACCGCCATGCAGTGCGATGCCGTGCGCGAGATTCGGCGTCAGCACGTCCCCACCGACGGCCCAAACACCGCCTGATGGATCGACCCACACCGAATGCAGCGAGTCGTTGGCAGCGAAGTCGAGGCCGGTGTCTTGCACCTCGAAGCCGTTCACGCCACTGCGCAGCACGGTGCCGCCAACGCCGACCGCCCAGGCTCGGTCACGGTTGTCGATCCAAGCGCCTTGAAGCAACGGCGTCGACGGCGGGGTGCGATCCTGAAGCGTCACCCCGCGACCATCGAGCAATAGACCACTCGATGTACCTCCTACAGCCAGCACGTGATCGTCACGCGCGCTCACGGTGAACAAGATCTCGCTGCCGCCCTTTCGGACCAGAGTGAAGCCGTCGCGCGCGTTGCCGTGGAGTAGCGTGCCGTTCGCGCCGGCCACCCAAACCGAGTCCTTCGAGCTGCCCCAGACCTTGAACAGCCCGGGTTGATCGCGGTTTTCGTCGACGGGCAGCGTGTCCGGCAAGGGCACGCTTTGGAATTCCGAGCCGTCGTAGTGCCACAAGAAGCCGTTGCGGCCGGCCGCGGTGCCGACGGCATACAGCTCGTCCGGTCCGGCTGCCCACACACCGTAGAGCACGTCCTTGCCGAGCCCCGGCGTTTTCAAACGCTCGAACGCGCCGTCGCGATAGCGGAGCATGAGCGCGCTCGCGCCTGCAAAATAGACGGTTCCGTCAGGTGCCGCGTTCACCCACCACAGATCGCCTTTGGCGCCCGTGTCGCGACGCTGCCAAGCCTGCCCGTCGAAATGGAGCACCACCGGTCCCGTGCCGTCATCTGCACCCGCGATCCAGACATCGCTCGCCGACGTCCCGTTCACGCTGAGTAACGCGGCGCTGTCGCTCTTCGCGACCCAGGACCATGCCAGCGGTTTGTCGTCACTCGCCGCCGGCAAGCCGTCCTGATCGTCGCAGGCGATCAGCATCGAACAAGCGAGCGTTAGCAGCGCCGAGATCGAACGAAGCGATGTGTGCATTCTAAACAAAGGCAGGCCCTCCCAAATTAAAGATCAGCAGTGCTGAGCGTGGCCTGCGCGGACGCGCTGCCCGTCACCCCAGCCGCGTTATGGACTTCGGCGAAAATTTCGATCGCGAGCCCGTCACGATCCGCATCGTTTGCGGCAATCCCCCCCATCATCATCGTAATCGGCACGAGATCACAGATGTCGCCGCTGCAAAACAGGAGTTGTGGGCGGGCGGGAGCAGGCGCAACTAACTCAGTCCCGTCGGCCAGGTTCCGCACGCGCAGCGACACGAACGCGCGCTGACCAAAACCCACGCAGCGGACCCCGAGCAATACGTGGGTTCCGCCTTGGCCAAAGGTTTCGAGCGGCAGCACCGCACCGTCGTCGAGCGGGGCGAAGTCCAACGAATCAGGGCCTGACGGGATGCCAAGCTCGACCTGACCCTGTGGATTGGACCCCCCAGCGCCGCCTCCGTTGCCCCCCACGGCTCGAACGTCCGAGCTGCATGCGCACCCGAGCAGGGCCGCGATGGCGATTAGGAGTTGCGCCGGACTCGACACTGCTTCCTGGTGAGCACGATTCGTACCACCACTCGAAGTTGGACCCACGACCTGCGCGCGCATGATTTCAACTCAGATTCATCCTCGAAGCGCGGCGCTCTGCCGCCTTGGCACCGGCTTTGCTTTATTCCGACGAGGGCCAGAAAAACAGCTCAAAGCTGTGCCAACCCGTGCCAAAACACGCCTAGACATGATCACCGTGTCTGGGATCATGGATTTGAGGAGTCATCATGCCTAGTCTGATTCGAAGCAGCATTCTCGGGATCTCGGTCTGGGCGGCGAGCGCCTGGTTGCCGAGTTCCGCGCTCGCTTGCGGTGGCTTCTTCTGCAATCAATCCCAGCCCGTCAACCAAGCCGCCGAAGGCATCATCTTCGCCGACAACGGGGACGGCACCGTCACCGCGGTGATTCAAATCAAATATCAAGGGCCGTCGAAGAACTTTTCTTGGCTCTTGCCGATCTCGTCGGTACCAAAGACTGATTCGGATATTGGCGTCGCCTCCGAGCTTGCGTTTCAGCGTCTGCAAGCGCGTACGAATCCGAGCTACAGCCTGACCACGACTACCGAAGGCAACTGTGCTCAGACCCGCAACAGCTCTGGCTCGGCCACCCCGGGCGGTACATTAGCGGTCGGCCCCACGGCGAACGTCCCTGCCGCTGACGGCGGAGTGACCGTGGAAGCGTCGGGCGTCGTCGGCGCGTTCGAATGGACCGTGATTTCGCTCGACAAGAGCACGGCGGAGCCGGCGGACGTTGCGGTGGCCTGGCTGAAAGACAACGGGTTCGACGTGCCCAGCATCGGTCCCGACAAGCTCGGTCCGTACCTCAAATCAGGCATGTACCTGCTGGCGTTGAAGCTGACCAAGGGTGCGGATACGGGGTCGATTCGCCCAATCGTGCTCACTTATCAGGGCACCCAAGCCTCGATTCCGGTGAAGCTCACCGCCGTCGCCGCCAACGACGACATGGGCGTCTTGACTTGGGTGCTCGGAAAGAACCGCGCGGTGCCCGCAAACTATTTGTCGCTGAAGCTGAACGAAGCGCGCATCAATTGGTTCAACGCGGCCAGCAACTACAACTCCGTGGTGATTGACGCCGCGAATGACGCGGGCGGTCAGGGCTTCGTCACGGAGTTTGCTGGCGATGCCGCAACGCTCAAGGACGCGATCTGGACGACGAGCGACGAATCGAATTGGACCTATTTCAAAGGTCGGCTCTATTCATCCTTCTCGGACTTCTTCAATCAGGCCTACGGTCAATATAGTGGTTGGGACGGCTTCTGGGATGCGACGCGCGCAGCGGTCACGCTGCCCGACTCGGTGTCATTCGACGACTTCAAACTGTGCCCGAACTGCTACTCCAGCCAAATTCAGTTCTCGCCATCCAGCTACATCGCCGCACTCGAGAAGAGCGTGATCGCGCCGGTAAAGCTGGTTCAAGGTTTGGTGGATGCGCATCCGCAACTCACCCGCATGTACACCACGCTCTCGGCGGACGAGATGACGCTCGATCCGTTGTTCGCGTTCAACCCAGATGTGCCCGCCGTGAGCAACGTGCACACGGCAAACCGCGTGATCGAATGCAACCCGCGCGTGGATTTCAGTGAAGCGCCCTGGCGCATCGAGCTGCCGCAGGGCGGCGTGATTCGCGGTGTCGGCAGCGCTAATTTGGGCGTTTGGCCCCAGCCGCTGAACGAGCTGCCGCCGAACCTTTCGATCGTTCGCACCGGCGAGAGCGGAGCCGGAAAAGTGGTCGAAAACAACGCGGACGCCATCGGCGATCTCTTGGCCAGCTACAACGCGGACGTCGACAGCGGCACCGTACCAACGGGTTCTACCGGTACAGCGGGCGGTTCCGGGACCCCAAGTGGCAGCAATGCTGCAGGTCGCGCTGGCGTCGCGGGTAGCCCCGGTGCGTCGAACGGCGATCAACCGAGCGAGCCTTCAAGGACCGCCAGCGGAGGCTGCAGCGTCGGGCACTCGGGAACGCCCTTCGGTGCCGTCACGCTGGCAGCGGCGCTCGCGGCGGTCGCACTGCGCCGTCGCCGCCGCGCTTGAACGTCGTGTGCCGCGGCCGTCGAGCAGCTCACGGCCGCGGCGGAGCTATCGAAGCCTTCTCGAGCACGGAAAGGCGACGCATCACCTCTTGGTGAAAGTGATCGACCTTCTCGTGCAAATGGCCGATCTCGAGCTCCGCCTTCAGATTCACGTGGTACTCGATGTCATTGCGCACCCGGTCGCGCGCCACTTGGCGATTTTGACTGAGCAGCACGAACACCGACAAAATGATGGCTTCGAGCGAGACCACCATCGTGAGTAGGCCGAAGGGAAACGGGTCGAAGTTGCCGAACGAGAGGTGCGCAAGGGGTCCCACGTTGAGCACGATCCACAGGAAGAAAAGGCCCAGGTGGATGAACAGGAATTCCAGACTGCCGCTGAATTCGGAAATCCAATCCGCAATCTTCAGCACCCGGGTGCGCTTGTCCTCGACTTCTTCGTTGATGTCGCGCGACACACTGTGACGGAGCAGCTTAGCGGTCTCACGAATGCGCCGCCCGCTGGCCGCGAGTAATTTGATGGCGGCCTCCGGGCGCACGCGCAGGAACTCTTCGAGATCCCCGCGATCGACCAAGATTGCTTCCAGATCCTCAATCACGACGGCGGACGCGGTGCGCGGACCACCGTCGAGCAGCGAAATCTCACCGAAGAAGTCGCCGACGCGGGCGGTCTCCAGCACGAGGCGTTCGCCGGTATCGTTCTTGGAGTAAATTTCTACGGCGCCTTTGCGCACGATATATGCCGCGTCGCCGGGGTCACCGTACACCCACATGGATTTGCCGGCAGGCTCGTGAACCGTATCGAGCCTTTGGGCTAAAAGCGCGCGCTGCTCCTCGCTGAGTTCGGCGAAAAAGGGGATGTCCGCGAGGTGGATTGGGTCGACGCTCACCGTATGCCTCCGGGGGACCCTATCAGGCGGCGCGCCGCTCTGCTAAGTGGGATCCTGCAGCGAGACCCGCACGAGAATGTCGACCGAGGTTCACGAAGGCCAGATTTTGGCCGGAAAGTTCCGCATCGAGC
The DNA here is from genome assembly GCA_035634635.1 of Polyangiaceae bacterium. Classification (GTDB taxonomy): domain Bacteria; phylum Myxococcota_A; class Polyangia; order Polyangiales; family Polyangiaceae; genus PMG-095. The sequence goes on along the minus strand of DASQCO010000120.1, from coordinate 7,258 downwards.
GTGTGCTCGGCCGGGGCGGCATGGGCATCGTCGTGGCTGCGACACATTTGCAGCTGGACGAGCGCGTCGCGCTCAAGTTCCTGCTTCCGGAGGCGCTCATCAATCCAGAGGCAGTGGAACGTTTCGCGCGCGAGGCGCGTGCCGCGGTCAAGATCAAGAGCGAGCACGTCGCACGCGTGTCGGACGTGGGCACGCTCGAAAGCGGCTCTCCGTATATGGTGATGGAGTACCTGCACGGCGAGGATCTCGCTGGTTGGGTGCGTCGCAACGGCGCCATGCCCATGGCGGACGCGATCGAGTTCTTGTTGCAGGCGTGTGAGGCAATCGCTGAAGCGCACGCGCTCGGCATCGTGCACCGCGATCTCAAGCCCGCAAATCTGTTCGTCACCCGTCGGGTTGATGGCAGCCCTTGCATCAAAGTTTTGGACTTCGGCATCTCCAAGGTGACGGTGCCCGGCGTCGCACCCGAGTTCGGCATGACCAAGACCAGCACGGTCATGGGCTCACCGCTGTACATGTCTCCCGAGCAGATGAGCTCGTCGCGCGATGTGGATCTGCGCACGGACATCTGGGCACTGGGCGTGATCTTGTACGAAAGCTTGACCGGTCGAGTCCCGTTCGAGGCGGAGACCATGCCCCAATTGTGCGGCATGATCCTGCAGGACCCACCACGTCCGATCCGTGAACTACGTCCGGATCTGCCGCAGGGCCTCCAGCACGCGGTGCTGCGCTGCTTGGAGAAGAACCGCGAGCGGCGCTTCAACAACGTGGCCGAGCTCGCTTACGCGCTAGCACCCTTCGGACAGCCCGCCGCGCAACGCTCGGCAGAGCGCATCTCGCGCGTGCTCGGCGCCGTGGGCATTTCGAGCGCGCCCGGCGCTGCAGTGGCCGCGTCGTCACGCCCCGGTTCCGGCACGAACACCAACTTCGGCGCTTCGACGGAAGCCAAAAAATCGCGCGCTCCGCTGGTCGTCGCATTGTGCGCCCTGGGCGCGTTGCTCGGCGGCGCAGTGCTCTTCCTCACGCACAAAACTCCGGCACTCGAGTCGGTCCCGGAACATCCTTCGGTCACGCCCGTCGCGGCCGCCCCCGCACCGAGCGCGCCCGCGTCGCCGCCCGCAATTGAACCTCAATTGCCCGCGCCATCTGCGACCGCAGCCCCCACGGCAAGCGCGCCGTCACCCGCGCCGAGCGCGGTCACGCCAAAAACCAAGGCCAAAGCAAAGGCCGTGACCACGACCCCCAAACCCGTCGCAGCTCAGCCCGCGGCACCCGCAATCGATCCCCTCGACGGCCGACGCTAAGAGCCAGTGCCCGCAAGTGACCGCACCCCGGGAGCCTTACCCCGGGAGCCTTACCCCGGGAGCCTTACCCCGGGGAGCCTTACCCCGGGTCCGGTTTGATTCTTGGAGTGATCGGGGTTGCCCCGATCGAGTGACGTCGCATCACGGCCCGCGTGCTCGCTCCGCTGCGCCGCGGGCGCCCCCAAGCGTCCGGCCTCCGGCCGGAGCGGGGCCGCAACTATTTCGCCGGCGCCAAGATCGCCGAAAGGTGCTTCTTCAGCCCGCGTTCGCCGTTGGCACCAGGGACCGACAGATCGACCTCGCAGGTTCCGGCCGGGTCGACGAATGTTGCCAAAAAGCCAGGGGCGCCTCCGTCGTAGTTGTTGTTCTCTAACTGCACTTTGCACGCGTTCGGTGTTGGCAGGCTCGTCATGAAGTCGCTCGCGAGGGTTGCTCCGCAAAGTGGAGAGCCGCCGATCTTGAGCGTGGCGGTCGCTCCGAGCTCCTTACCGGGTGTGACTGCTGGCATGCTGTCCACCACCAGGGGGTATGTTGCCGATTTGGCGTCTTGGCTGTCTCTCGACCAAAACTTCACGTCCCAATCGTCAATCATCGCCGTGTTCGCCAGCTGATAGGTGAACAATGTTCCGTAAGACGTGCTCAGCCGAACCTTCTGCGGCTCGCCGGTGACGATCAAACCGTAGAGAGCGAACCCACTGCCTGCCTCCACGATCTCTGCGGCCTTTTCCGTCTCGACGACGACGTCCACTGCATTCTCGGAATAGACGTTCTTACCGGATATCGGCTGGCCTGCGTCGTTCAAAAGGCTGAGCCACAGGTGACCGAAGCTGCGACCGGACAACATCACCGGGGATGAGCCGCAACCGAAGCCAGGCTCGCCCGCGACGGAACCCAGATGCTGAATCTTGATGTGCGACGTGAGCGTGACGGGAATATCCACCGCCGTCTTGGGAAATCTGGGCTCGCACACTTGTGCTAGGTCGGTCGCTTCGACGTGCAGCGTGCCGGTGACGTGCACGTCGTGCGTACCTGGCCCATCGTGCGTCAGGCGGTAGTGCCCGTCTACCAGCTCTATCGCGAGGTGAGCGCCGGTTCCACCCGTGTCAGGGACTACATCGACGGAGGCGGGCGCGAACTTCGCCTTGCGCTCGTAGCAATGGCCCACGGCGATCCAGCTTGGCCCAAAGCTTACTTCGAACTGCCGCGCGTAGGTGGGCGCGTCGACCAACGGCGCGTCGACGACCAGGTCGATGGGGTCGTTTGCGTTCATCGCTTCGAAGCTGTCGGTTCCAATGTTCGCTCCCTCATAGTTGCGTTGAGGGAACACCAGCCGAGTCCCGTGAGAAAAGTCGATCCCGTCGCGCGTACTGGCGGAGCCACCAGAGGTCGCCGAGCTGGCAGCCCCTCCGCCGCCTGTGGGATCGACACTGACGCTCCCGCCTGCGCCGCCCGCGTTGGGGAGTGATTGCGAAGTGGAGCCAGCCACGACCGTGGACGAAATGCCAGCCGAACCTGCGCTTGCCGCCTTCGCGGTTGAACTGGGAGTGCTCGAGCCCCCGCACCCAAACAGAGTCAGGCACGCGGTTGCACTGGCGAACCTGAATAAAGATCGGCGAAATAGCGGCTGCCCCATCAGTCGATGATACGGCGGTACATCGACTGACGCTCATCGTGATTTTTCATGGATCCCCATCAGGTCCACGAATCAATCGCTCGGTTGCCGCGAATGAGTCAGCCGTTTCCTGCTTTGCGTGCCTCCGCAAAGATCCGCAGAAAACGTCGCACCTGGTCCGGGCCGCTGACTCGATAGCCGGCGCGGGTTGCCAGCGTGCCCGCGCATAGGCTGAGCGAACCTTCGGGCAGGACCGCGAACAAATCTTCGTCTGTGCGATCATCGCCCGCGGCGGCCACGCTCACGTTCTGGCGCAGCAAACCCAGTGAATCCCGAATCGCAGAGCCTTTGTCGATGCCGTGGGGACGCAGCTCGATCACCTTGCGACCGGCCAAGACGGACACCGGCGCTTGCGCGAAATAGCGGACCAAGTGCACGCGCAGCTCGCGGGCGAGCGCAAGGCCGAGGTAAGGATCGACGAGCCGGTAGTGCCACGAAAGGCCTGCCGTCTTTTCTTCCACGAACGCACCCGGAGCGCGCTCCACGTACGTTTGCAGAATGTTCTTTGCTTCCGGCAGCCAACCGAGTGCGCTCGGGTCGATGTGGCACTTCCAATCGGGCTCGTTGGCTTTCTTCGACCACACACCGTGTTCGGCGACCAAGGCGAGCGGGAGCTCATTGAACCAAGCCGCCAGCGAAGACATCGTTCGCCCACTGACGATGCACACTTCGACCCCGCGCATTGCCGCGAGCACGGCCAAGAGCTCGCGCAGGGCGCCATCCGGGCGCGCGCGCTCCGGATTGCCGGTGATTTTGACCAATGTGCCGTCGTAATCCAGCGCCAATAGCACTTCGGTCCTTGTTGCGAGCTCTCGAGCCAAAGCGTCGAGCTGGGCTGAATTGCTGCGCAAATCACGAGGTTCCGCGCTGCGCTGGTCCGACTCGAGCGTGCTGACGAACTGCCGAGCCCAGAGCTGAACGGGGCGCGCGCGAACCTTGTCGCGAAGCGCGGCCATGCGCTCGCGTCGCTCGGTCTCGGGCATCGTCAATGCGCGATCCAAGGTGGAGGCCAGGCTTTCGACGTCGTACGGATTGACGGTCAATGCTTCGCCGAGTTCGCTCGCTGCGCCGGCCAGTTCGCTCAACACGAGCACGCCATCGCCGTCGATGCGCGATGCGACGTACTCTTTGGCGACGAGGTTCATGCCATCGCGCAAAGGGGTGACCGCCATGATCTCGGCGGCGCGATAGCTCGCGACGAGCTCGGTTTGAGCGACGGGTTGATACAGGTAGTGGATGGGCGCATCGTGGAGTGAGCCGCTGGAGCCGTTGATGCGACCGACGAGGCCTTCGACGTCTGCGCGCAAACTCTTGTACTCAGCGACATTTTCGCGCGAGGGCACCGCGATCTGCAAGAGCCGAACTTTGCCCCGATATTGCGGGCTGCGTTCGAGCAATCGCTCCATCGCCAGCAACTTGCGCGGGATCCCTTTGGTGTAGTCGAGGCGATCGACGCCCAAGATCAGCTGTTCGACGTTTTGGGCGCGGCGCAGTGCGGAGATGCGCTCCGGCAACTCGGGGTCTGCGGCCAAGCGCTCGAACGCGGCGACGTCGATACCCATTGGGAACACGCCGATCGAGACGTTGCGCCCATCCACGTCCACGCGGTCGAGCTCGGGTTCGATACCCAAGTTACCGAGCAAGGCGTTCGAGAAGTGCCGCGCATAGGCGAAGGTGTGAAACCCGATCACGCTCGCGCCGAGCATGCCGTTCAACAACTCTTCTCGATGCGGCAGCAGTCGGAAGATTTCCGAAGACGGAAACGGGATGTGCAGAAAGAAGCCGATGCGCGCTCGCGGCAAGCGCTCGCGCAACAGTTGAGGCAAGAGCAACAGGTGATAGTCGTGGATCCAGATCGAATCGTCTTCGGTCGCTTGGGCGCACACGACGTCCGCAAAGCGCTCGTTCACGGCGCGGTACTCGGCGAAGTTCTGCACGAACAACGGGAGCCGATCGACCAAGTAGTGAAATAACGGCCAAATCACGCTGTTCGACATACCCTCGTAGAAGCGCTCGGCTTCTTGCGTGGACAGGTACACCGGTCTGGCAGAGTGCTCGCTCAGCTTGCGCTCGAGCTCAGCGCGCTGTTCGTCGTTATCGGGCATGCCGCCGGGCCAACCAATCCACGACGTCTGCTCTTGCTTGCTCAGGCCGCGCATGCCCGTCGCCAAACCGCCCGCGCTGTCCTGAACATTCACGTGCCCGTCGCTCAAGTCGACCGACACAGGCAAGCGATTGGCGACCAAGATCAGACGACCCATGTCGAGCCCATTGCAGGACTCGGGCCGCCCGAGATGGCGCAAAATCGCGCTGCTAGTGCAGAGAATGAGCGACGCCTTCGAGGCGCTTTGCCCCAGCGCCAACCCCTAATCGAAATGCTGTGGCGTGATGCGACGACGCCTAGGTGCGTTGCTATCCGCTGCGGTAACCGGTGACCAGCGCTTGCGCGAGCTGCCCCCAGCCGTCGATCGCGACGAACAACAGCAGCTTGAAGGGCAAGCTGACCTGCGTCGGATTCATCATCTGCATGCCGAGAGCGAGCAGCACGTTCGAGACGACCAGATCGATGACCAAGAACGGCAAATAGAGCGCAAATCCGAGCGCAAACGCAGCGATCAGCTCACTGACGACGAAGGCCGGCACCAAGATCACGAAGTCGTCTTTGCCCACGCTTTCGCGCTCCGCGGGCGGCCGCGCGGCGCGCGCGATCTCGTAAAATCTCGCCTTCTCTCGCGCGGACGCGTTGGCGCGCAAAAAATCGCGAATCGGTTCGCGCGTGGCTTCGGTGAGGGCGATCACCCAGGTGCTCGTGTCGCGCTCGGCACCGGGTTCGAACAGTGGACGCGCGCGCGCTTCGACGCGCGTGCCGACGGGCGCCATGGCGAGCAAGGTGAGCGCGCCGGCGAGCGCCATGATCACGGTGCTCGACGGGATGTTTTGAGCGCCGATCGCCCCGCGCACGATTTGAAGGACGGTGGAGATTTTGACGAACGCGGTCAGAGTCATGAACGCGAACGGCAACAGCGCCGCGAGCGCCAACACGACGACCAGGGTCATCGGGCGCATGAAGGCTTCGTCCATTGCGTTCGCGGCGGGCGCAGCTTCAGCGAGGGTCGGTCGGAGGAGCACGAGCAGCCCCAATGGTCCGCACAGCAGCGCGCTGTGAACGGGGTTGCGCGCCTTAGGCCTTTTTTCCGAACGCACGGCTCAGGACCTCCCGGAATGTCTCGTTTTGGTTCGCGGCCGAGGGGAGTTCGATTGAGCCGTCGCTCACTTCACCCAACTTGGCGATGCCCGCCTCGCTCGCGCCGACCACGTAGATGGTTGCGCCCACGCGCACGAGGTAGACGGCGCGTCGGCCATCGAGGGGCAGCCGCCCGACCAGCTCCAGCGGGCCGGCACTGCGTCCCATCCCGGCGCGCCGGGCGCCGAGCAGGACGAGCACCGAAAGCGCCGCAATCGCCAGCAAAGTGACGAGCGTTTCCAGCACATAGTGCGCAAGCGGCGACATCCCGGCGGGGGACGTTATCACCGCTTCTCGCGCTTGACTCCCCCGGTCGTGGGGGCTACCAGGCGAAACCCCGTGGCTCTCGTCGTTCAAAAATTCGGTGGTACGTCGGTCGGCAATCTGGATCGGATGCGAAACGTGTCCGAACTCGCGCTGAAGTGTCAGCGGGAGGGCAACCAAGTCGTGCTGATCGTGAGCGCGATGTCCGGTGAGACCAACCGCTTGCTCGCGCTGGCTCATCAGATCTCGCCCACGCCGGACATGCGCGAGCTCGACTCACTCGCCTCGACCGGTGAGCAAGTGAGCGCGGCGCTGGTCGCGATGACCATTCAGCAGCTCGGTGGCAAAGCGCGCAGCTTCCTCGGCCATCAAGTGCGCATCAGCACGGACGCCGCGTACACCAAGGCGCGCATCCAGAGCATTGAAGGTTCCAAGCTCTTGCAAGCGGTGCAGAGCGGCAGCATCGCGGTGGTCGCCGGCTTTCAGGGCATCGATCCCGACGGCAGCATCACCACGCTCGGGCGCGGTGGCTCGGACACGACGGCCGTCGCCATCGCCGCGGCCATCAAGGCCGATGTCTGCGAAATTTACACGGACGTGGACGGGGTCTACACGACCGATCCGAACATCTGTCCCTCGGCGCGCAAGATCGACCGCATCAGCTACGAAGAGATGCTCGAGCTCGCGTCCTTGGGGGCCAAGGTGCTTCAGATCCGTTCCGTCGAAGTAGCGATGAAATACGGAGTTCCGGTGCACGTGCGGTCCTCCTTCAGC
>DASQCO010000119.1:0-73561 GCA_035634635.1 Polyangiaceae bacterium | reverse complement strand
AGACGTGCCCGCTCGGCGCACGCTTGAGTGAGCTCACCTCGCCTTCCACCCAAACCCGCGCAGATGCGTCTTCCACCGATCGGCGTAATCGCCGATCCAGCTCGGAAACACTGATGATCTCTTCCGGCCCGCGCACGGGGCGGCGTATAGCAGCGCCCTGCCGCGCGGGCTCGGCAATTGTGCCGGCCGAGTGGCTAGTGCGAATTAGAAGCCTCCTGCGGCACAGGGTTATTTGCAGATCGTGGCCGTAACGCGCACGTTGTCGACGTAGAAGTCGGTAATCGAGCCCGCGCCCGTATCGCAACTGGACCAGAACGACAGCGTCACTATCTTGCCGGCATAAGCAGAAACGTCGGGGGTCACGTCGATGCCGTTCGCTGCCCAGGGCCGAGCGCCGGTCGCCGGAATGTCCACCGCTGACTTGGTCACCAACGGACTGCCGATCTGAACGTATGCAGCATCCATCAACCGAAGCTGAAAGCTGTCGGCGTTCGCAGCGATGTTTTTTTGTGTCTGGAAACTGGTGTCCGCCTGGATGTGCAGGGTCTGCGTCCCCGCGGGAAGAGTGAGCGTCTGGCTCAGTTCGCCAACACCCGCATCCGGGACGCCGCCCAACCAAGCGAGCACTTTGCCCGCGCTCGCCTTCATCACGGTCGAGTTGCTTCCGGGAATGCAAGAGGTGGCTACGCAATCTCTCGTGAGCCAGTATTTGCCAACCTCACTCCAGCCGGTAGCAGGTTTGCTGCCTAGCTCGAAGCTGCCGTTTCCAACGGTGTCGGCGTCGATCAGCGTAGCTTGCGTACTGATGTCAACCTGCTTGCACCCCGCGACCGCGTCGCACTTGGATGGTTTGCAGATGTTGCCACTCGGACTGCAGAGGCTGTCGGTCGCCACGTGCGAACAAACGTGATTCGTGCACTTCTCGACGGTGCAACTCACGTTGTCCGACGCACAGTCAGTATCGACGTTGCACTCGTAGCAGGTTGGTGTGCCGCTCGGATCGCAGACGGGCTTCGGGTTGGTGCAACCTGCGTCCTTTGCTCCGCCCGCAGCGGTGTCCGCGCAAGCCACGCATTTTTCGGCGGAAGCGGTGCCATTGCAGACGCCTGTAGCGCATGCGTCGCCCGCGGCGACTGTAGCGAAACCGCACTTGCCCGCGGAGCAGGTCTCGGTCGTGCAATCGTTCCCGTCATTGCAGTCCGAGGCAGAAACGCAACCGGCGCACGCGGCATCCAGCCCCGTACCGAGGCAAATTGGTGCGGCCGGCGAGCAGCCCGCATCCTGTGCAGTTCCCCCCGCCGTGTCACGACAACGCACGCACAAACCTTGCGCGTCACAACTCCGCGCAACTCCGCAAGCCGCACCTACGGCGAGCAAGCTGTGCATGCACGTGCCCATTACACAGCTGTCGCTGGTACAATCGTTCGCGTCATCGCAACCGATGGGGCAGGAAGGCGGTCCGCCACCGCCGCCAGCTGATCCGCTACTTCCGCCCGCTGCCCCGCTGCCGCTCGTTCCACCGCTGGCAGTCCCAGCTGTGCCGCTGCCGCCACCGGATTCCGCCGCACCGCCTTCGCCCGCCGTGCCCGCGCTTCCGTCCCAAGTGCCGCCCTCTCCTGCGTTGCCGATTTCGGACCCGGTGCCGCCCGTGGTGCCAGCACCGCCAACGCCTGTCTCGGGATCACTTCCGCCGGTGGCGCTGGTCTTCCCTGCAAGGCCGCCTGAACTGTCGTCGTTCGCGACACTGTATTCACCGAGGCCGATCAAGTTGCCACAGCCACTGACTGCGCACAGACCAGCAAACGACAATGCAATGAAATGACGATATGAGCCCAAGATAAGCCCGACGATAACATGCTCCTTCCTTGCTATCGATGGCCGACGCCGATGAAAACGGCGGAAATCTCGCACATTCTCCTGCAATCACCTGCATCGCAGTCACCGCCGCTAGATCATAAATGCATCATTAACGTTCGGACCTGTCTAGCGCGCAACTCGAGTCTCCTCACGGTCGCGCCGCGGTGTCGCTTATCGTCGTTGCTCGGAGTCGCGTGCATTTGTCCGCTCGACGAAACATTGCCGCCAACCAAAGTTCGCAATGGCTCTTGGCCAAACTGCTAATCGCTGCACAGGCCGATCGAATGTTGTGCGCAAGCAACGATCCTGTGATCCTTCCAATGTTTCGAGCCTCGACATCGAACCGCAGTTGGCTGAGAGAAGGAATTGAAGTGAGATTCGAAGCGCGCAAAAACGTTATCGACCGCACGGCCGTCCCTTGCCTAGCCGAGTGGCACGTGTGATGTTCTTCCCACAATGTCTCACCGTGGCACCGTGCCTCAGGCCAGCGCGACGCGGGGCGTCCGAGATCGCGCGCATCGCCCCGCAGCGCGTTCGCCTCTGCCCTGGCTGAGTATTTGCAGCGCTGAGGAAGGCAGTGAGCGTTTTCGCCGCAACCCTAGCCCCTTGGAGTCACGATGAACCCCCCTCGCGCTTTCTGGCCACACCTGAAGCGGGTAGCTTTCGAAGAGATCGAACCGCTGCTGTCGCGCCGCATTTTGGCGCAAATCGCGCAAGGATTTCCGGTGCAGTCCTTCAGCCGCACGCGCACCGCCTTGCTGCGCCAGGCGGGCGTCAAGATCGGCCGAGCTTCGCTCGTTCAGGGGCCAATGCGCATCACGGGCGAGGGCAAACCGTGCGAGCAAATTTCGATCGGCGTTCACACGCTGATCAGCGGCGCGCTTCACTGCGACATCGGCGCACCGGTGCAGATCGGAAACCGAGTGAGCATCGGACATGACGTCGTGCTGCTCACCGTAGATCATCGAGTCGGGCCCGAAGAGATGCGCTCGGGCGTTCGCAAATTTGGCATGATCGAGATCGGTGATGGCGCGTGGTTGGCCTCGCGCGTCGTGGTGTTGCCAGGGGTCAGCATCGGCGCTGGCGCGATCGTCGCGGCGGCGTCCGTGGTCACCAGGGACATCCCACCGAATACATTGGCCGCAGGCGTGCCCGCACGCGTCGTCCGCACGCTCAGCCGCAGCGGGAGTCCCGAATCCGTGGGGGATCTAGAGGCGCCCGTCTCGAGCCGACGCTTCTCGTACCAGGCTTGAGCAGCGATTTTCTCCCGCTCGCCGCAGGGCGGTATTTCGGGCATGCTCGGACGCGCCCTCGATGAAGCGCGTACTGATCGCAAACCGCGGCGAAATTTCCGTACGCATCGCGCGCACCCTGCGTGAGCTAGAGCTCGAATCGGTGGCTGTATTCACGGCAGAGGATCGCCTCTCCTTGCACACACGCTGCGCGGACCGTGCCATCGAGCTGCGTTCACCACTCGGATACTTGGACTCCAATGAGCTGATTGGCGTTGCTCGGGCCGCAGGTTGCGACGCGCTCCATCCAGGCTACGGGTTCTTGTCGGAGAATGCCGAGTTTGCCGCCGCTTGCCGCAGCGCAGGGCTGTGCTTCGTTGGGCCCCCCTCGAGTGCGATCGCGGCCATGGGCTCCAAGCAGCGCGCGCGTGCGCGAATGGAAGCCTCGGGCGTGCCGCTGATCCCCGGCGGAGACGCGCGAACCTTGCTCGAGGCGAGCGCGACCGCGCAGCGCGTCGGCTATCCGGTGCTGGTCAAGGCCACTGATGGCGGCGGCGGCAAAGGCATGCGTCTGGTGCGTGACGAAGCCGAGCTCGGCCCAGCCCTCGAACGCACGCGCAGTGAAGCCAAGAGTGCCTTCGGCAGCGACGCGGTCTACATCGAAAAAGCGATCGAGAACGCGCGCCACGTCGAGATCCAGATCCTTGGCGACCAGCACGGAAAGATCGTGTCGCTGTTCGAACGCGACTGCTCGATCCAGCGACGACACCAAAAGGTGATCGAAGAAACGCCCTGCCCCGTGCTGAGCGCGGAAACGCTCGCGACAATGGCCGAGGTCAGCGTGCGCGGAGCCGCCGCAATCGGCTATTTTTCCGCTGGAACCTTCGAGTTTCTGCTCGCTCCCGACGGCAACTTCTACTTCTTGGAGATGAACACGCGGCTCCAAGTCGAGCACCCAATCACCGAGCTCGTGACCGGCCTCGATTTGGTCAAAGAAATGCTGTTGATTGCGGACGAGAAGCCGCTCTCCTTCGAACGAGCCACGCGACGCGGGGCGGCCATCGAGGTGCGTTTGTATGCCGAAGATCCGAGCGCTGGCTTTCTACCTAGCCCGGGTCGGATCGATCTGTTGCGCGCGGCGAGCGGACCCGGTGTCCGTGATGACTCTGGGATTTTCGAAGGCGCGCAAGTGAGCTCGAAATACGATCCGCTCCTGTCCAAGCTCTCGGTCTGGGGCGAAGACCGAGCCCAAGCGCTCGCTCGCATGCGCCGCGCGCTCGGTGAATACGCGATCGGCGGCATCCGCACCAACCTCGCGTTCTTGAGCCGCGTGCTCCGCCACCCCGACTTCGTTGCTGGCAACTACGACATCGGGTTCCTTGGCGCGCACCTCACGGAGCTATTGGCCCAACCAGCCATCGATGACGAGGCGCGGTGGCTGCTGTGCGCGGCAGCGGCGACTGCGGCGCGCGTGCTCGACGATCGCCAATCCCCAGCACGCGCTCCGAATACTGCGAGCGAACCCCAGCCGTCAGCTTGGCTCCGAGCGCAGCGCAGCTCACTCAAGTGGTGACGCGAGACGCCGAGCTATTGCTTCTTGTACTCGTCGACGAATTCCCAATCGGCGATCAACTGCTTCTTTAGCAACAGCGAGAGCAGCGCAGAGAAGACCGCCTCCCACCGCACGGCGCTACCAAAGACCTCCGTTGCGTCCGCGCCATGGGAAACGGCACGCAGCGCGGCAACCAGATCCCGTGCCGTCAGATCATTTCCGGGCGGCGGCGGGACCAACGACGGAACCTTGGGTGGTGGTTGGGGTGACGCGGGCTCGCGCGCGGGCAGGTTGACCTTGGTGCCATCGAGCAAGGTCAGGGTCACCATGCGTCCGCCGCCTCGTTTGGGCGTTGGCATCGAGATCTCGCGAGCTTCGATCTGCGGGCTCGAATCGGGCGGCTCGGTGATCGGGCGAATCTCAGCGACTTCGTGGTTCTGACTTGGCTGGGGACGGACCGACGCGGCTTGCGAGGGCGGCGGTGGTCTCGCCACGCTCACGGCTGTCATCGAAGGCGCGGCGGGCGCAAGTTGCGCGCCCCGCTGCGAGCGAGCGCCCGCGGCGTTCTCGGCGTCCACCTCGGCCACCGCTTCCGAAAGCGACGCAGTGTCTTTGCCTACGCCATAGTAAACGCGAATGGCCGAGCGAATATCCGACGGTGGCGCGATCATCGCGCGTACCGGGAGTCCCGCCCACTGCCCGACTTCGCGCTGGGCGTTTTCGTCACTCGGGTCATCCATCGCCACGTACAGCGTCTCGCCGAGGGCACGAACGCGGCGCACGAAGATCGGTACGAGACAATATTTTTCGGCGAGCTCGTACGACACCAGGTTCAGCAGCTGGCGCGAGAAGTCGATGTGGTACAGCGAGACCCACGGGACGCTGAGTTGCTGACTCAAGATCTGCGTCACCTGCGTCTCGGTAACGAGCCCGGCGTCGACGAGCATCGTGCCGAGACGTCGCCCATCGCGCTTCTGGGCGATCAAGATTTCTTCGAGCTGAGCACGGCTGACAATCTGAGCCTCGACTAGGAGATCACCCAGCCGGACACGCGCGGGAACCATGCGTGCAAAGGCTAGCGCAGTCGTAGAAAAGTCGGGCAGTTCCCGGGAGCTTTTTGCTCGAAAGTGTTGCCGCGGTCCTGATGCGGGGAAGCCTGCCGAAAGGTCGGGATTCGTCGCACACCCGAAAAATGCGGGTGAACCTAGCGCGGACCGGCCGAGCCAAAGGCTGAACGGGGCCGGCGTTTGGCTGAACCTCCAATTTCCGCCAGGTCCGCGAGCCAACCTGGGCGATTTCGCGATCCAGGCGGGACAAAGCTGGTTTGCAGACGCGACGCGGGCTTAGAATGGTGGGCCTGTTACGTCGTTTCGGCCGGGTCGCGAGCGCAGGGCGCAAGCCACCTCCGGAGTCATTGGTTGTCAGCAGCACAAGCCTCTAGTCGAATTTGCCCGCACTGTGGGTCAACCTGCAACGCGGAGCATCAATACTGCCCAGCGTGTGGCTTCCCCGTAGGAACCATGGGCTCGACGACCGACGACAAGTTCGTCGGTAAGTCGCTGCCCGGTGGTTACTACATCTTGGATCTGATCAGCGTCGGCGGCATGGGGCGTGTCTATCGCGCCGAGCAGGCCGCGCTCGGGCGCACGGTCGCGGTCAAGATCATCCACCCGCACCTGCTCTCCGACGAAAATTCGGCGCTCAGGTTCATGACCGAAGCGCGCGCAGCGAGCCAGCTGAATCACCCGAACTCGATCGCCGTGTTCGACTTCGGCCGTACCGACGACGGGCAACCGTACTTGGTGATGGAGTTCTTGCGCGGCAAGGACCTGGCTCGCGTCGCCTACGAAGAAGGGCCGCTGCCTTTCTCGCGCATCGTCGAGGTACTGCGGCAAGCATTGGCCGCGCTCAGTGAAGCCCACGAGCTCGGGATCGTGCATCGCGACCTCAAGCCGGAAAATGTGATCCTCGAGCCGCTCCGGCGCGGTGGGGACTTCGTGAAGGTGGTCGACTTCGGCTTGGCCAAGCTGCGCGCGGACGCGCAGACCCCGAGCGTGACCAGCCCAGGCATCGTGTGCGGTACGCCCGATTACATGGCGCCCGAACAAGGTCGCGGTGACGCGATCGACGGTCGCAGTGACTTGTACTCGGTCGGCGTCGTGCTGTTCCAGTTGCTGACTGGGCGTCTCCCGTTCGAAGCGGATAGCCCGACGCAGGTCGTGATGATGCACCTCACGATCCCCGTGCCCGATCCGCGCCAGGTCGCCCCGGAGCGCAACATCCCCGAGCCTCTCGTGGACGTCGTGCTCAAGGCGCTCGCGAAAGACGCGAAGAAGCGCTACCAGGACGCGGCCGAGTTTGCCGATGCGTTGAAGAGCGCGCTGATCTTGGCGGAGAGCGTGCGCCCAGAGCAGCGTGCGACCATGCCGCCGAACTCGCTCTTGGGCGGCATCACCTGCGCCTCGTGTGGCTCGCTGGTGCCAATGGCCAAGTTCTGCCTCGAGTGCGGCGCGCGCCTGCCGCTGCGCAGCGGCATCCCCGAAAACCCAACCCTGCCGCAGCTACCGCTGCCGCTCGTTGCGCGTGACGAAGATCTGAACTGGCTCGAAGATCGCAGGCAGAGAGTGCGCGGCAGTTTGGTTGGGGCGCGCCTGGTCGGTGAACCCGGCGCCGGCAAAACGCGCTTGTTGCGTGAGCTACTCGGCCGCGCCCGCGCCGAAGGTGATCTGACCGTACTCACTGGGCCCGATCCGTTTTACGCGGAGGTCGCTTATCACGCGCTGCGCGAAGCGATTCGAAAGCTCTCTCAACTCGGCCCCGACGCAGTCGATGATCGGCGCTTCGACGGCGCCAACGCGGACGCGACCTCGGGGTTGACGGAAGTATTCTCTGGCGCGCCGACACGCCAGGACGTTCGCTCCCCCGCGGAGCGCCGTCACGCGTTGGCTGAAGCGCTGCGCTGGGCGTTGATGACCGCATCTCGGCGCGCCGGCAAGCAGCGCGTGGTGCTCGCGATCGACGACGTTTATCGCATCGATGGCCCGAGTCGGAACGCGTTTGCGGACGTCGTGGGTGAACCGCCTGCGTGCTCCGCGCTGCTGATCGCGACACACATCCCGGGCTTCGACGCCGGCTGGGGAGCGGACGCGGCGGCTCGTATTTTGGGTGGTTTGCCACCGCCCGCCGTATCGCGACTGCTGCGCCCAGGTCGCAGCGGACCGCGCTCCGTGGCGGAAGACGCCAAGGGCGTCTTGCCGATGTATATCGAGCAGGTCCTGCGTTACGCGCAGGAAGGCGGCAGCGATCCGCCCAGTCGGCTCGCTGACTTGATCGCCTTGCGAGTGGACACACTCGAGCCCAATGCGCGGCGCACTCTGCAGGCATTGTCAGTGGTCGGCGACGAGATGCGACCGGACACGCTGCTCGAGTTGCTGCCCAAGACGGACAACTTGGAGGGTCTGCTTTCGGACTTGCAGCGCGCCGGCATGGTCGAACTCGAGGCCGGGCGCGTGTCGACCTCGCATCCATTGTTGCGCGAGATCGTCCTTTCCGGCATCCCCGCGACGGCTCGCAAGGAGTTGCACGCCAAGGCCTTACGCGCTTGCGAACGCATCAGCGCGCCGATCGAGGCCCGCGCGCAGCACGCCTACTACGCGGGAGATTCGTTCCAAGCGCTGCTCTTGCTCGAGCAAGTTGCGGATCGCGCCACCGCGCGCGGCGACGCCGCCACCGAGGTGCTGGCTTTGCGGCGGGGCTTGGAAATCGCGCGGCAAGAGATCTCACGCGGTGAGCTGGACGATCCGCTGCGCGCCGTGCTGATCTTCGGCCGCAAGCTGGGCGCCTCGCTGACGCGCGCGGGCAATTTCGCGGACGCCGAGGGCGTCTTGCGTGAAGCCCTGGACGTCGCTGGGCCGAGCGGGACCGATCGCGCGCGTGTCCTATCTGCGTTGGCCCACGTCGCCCACGGACGTCATCGCGACAATGAAGCCATCGGCTACATCGACCAGGCCATCCAGGTTGCGCGTCAGAGTGGCGCACACGACTTGGTTTCGACCTTCAACGACACGCGCCGCGCCTGGGCGTAGACTCATGCTATCGGCAGCGCGCGCGCGAGCATGAACTTCAGGTATCGCCCCTCCGGATGACCGGCAAAAATCGGGTGATCCGCGGCGTGACCGGCATCGTTAATAATCTGTAACCGACGTTTGGCGTTGACCGCTGCCTCGGCCAACACCTGACGGAAAGCGTCGCTGCTCACCTGCGCGGTGCAGCTCGCTGCTGCGTATAGGCCGTTTGGCGCAAGCACTCGCAGACCCGCGCTGTTCACACTGACGTAGGCGCGCAGGGCACCTTTCTGCTGCTCGCGCGAATTGGCGAAGCTCGGCGGATCGCAGATGACGACGTCATAGGTTTTGCCAGCTCGTCGCGCCGCTTCCAGGAATTCGAACACGTCCTCCGCCAGGAACTCGTGTTGCTCGGGATCGATTCCGTTCAACTCGAAGTTCGCACGAGCGGCGCGCGCTGCCGGCTGCGAAAGATCGACGCTCGTAACACTGGATGCCCCAGCGCGTGCTGCGTACAGCGAAAACGCGCCGGTGTACGAGAACAAATTCAGCACGCGTTTCCCCGCGCACAGACCGCCGAGGAAACGGCGGTTCTCGCGATGATCCAAAAATAGCCCGGTCTTTTGCCCCGAAAACAAGTCCACGTGCATGCGCAGACCGTGCTCGGCGATGATCAGATCGCGCGGAGGTAAACGCCCGTGAAGCGCTTCCAACTTCGGCGGTTCGCCGTCACGTACGCGCGCGCGTCGAACAACGCCGTGCAATTTCAAAAGCTCGACCAACGCGCGCACGACCCAGGGCACGATCGCGTCGAGAGAGTCTGCGTACGTGACGATCACGGCGAACGGTCCGTACACATCGACGGTCAGGCCCGGAACGCCGTCCCCTTCCCCGTACAGCAAACGGTAAGCGGACGTTTGCTCATCGAGCAGTGCGCGTCTGAGCTCGAGCGCGGCCGCAACGCGTTCACGCACCCATTCCGCGTCGGGGACGGCCCGCTCCGAAAACATGCGCAGGGCGATCTTGGAGCTCTCGTCCCACAACGCGAAGGCCGAGTAGCCACCGCAGCGGACTTTGACCCACGTGCCCGATGCAGCCTGAAACCCACGCGGAACGTGATCGCGATAGACCCAGGGGTGCCCCGCTTGCAGGCCTCGTTTGAGCTGCCCCGGCAACTCGAGTGTCGGGCCGGTGAACGGCGCAGTCACGGCAGCGCGGCGCGCGGCGCAGGCCCGGTGCTCTGGCGAACGACCAGGTCCATCGGGAAATCGAGCACCGATCGTTCGGGTTGTTCTTCGAGCAACGCGGTGAGCAGCGTGCGGCAGGCCGCGGCGCCCATCACGCGCATCTGCTGGCGCACCGTGGTCAGCCCGGGCCAGAACAAGCTCGCTGCGGGAATGTCGTCGAAGCCGACCACGGACACCTCACTCGGTATTCCCACGCTTTGCGCGTGCAGAGTGCGCATGAAACCGAGCGCCATGATGTCGTTGGCGAGCACCACCGCGGTTGGCGCGCGGTTGCGCGCAATCTTCAACCAGCGCTCCGCGTAGGCCTTGCCTTCTTCCGCGTGGTAGCGCGGCGCGAACGTGACGTTGCTCGGCAACAGCTTCACTTTTTTGGCTTTCAAGCCACTTTCCAGGCCCTCGAAGCGTTGCTGACTATCGAGCGACTCTTTGGGACCACCCAAAAAGGC
The DNA here is from genome assembly GCA_035634635.1 of Polyangiaceae bacterium. Classification (GTDB taxonomy): domain Bacteria; phylum Myxococcota_A; class Polyangia; order Polyangiales; family Polyangiaceae; genus PMG-095. The sequence continues at coordinate 63,163 of DASQCO010000119.1, read as the reverse complement.
GATTCGGCGATGCCCGAGCTCGTACAAATGGTCGGCGATCTCACGACCGGCCTCGACGTTGTTGCTGCGCAATACCGCTCCCGACTTGAAGCTCTCGTCCGGCGTGATCAGCGCCAAAGAGACTTTGGCTTTGCGAGCCGCTTCGACCACGATCCGTTCACGGCGACCGGGGCGCGCGAAGATCAAACCGTCCACGCGGCGTTCGCGAATCCAGGACAGCACCGTCGTCGCATCGTAGGTGCCTTTGAGCACCAAGCTGCCGACGAGCAAGGAGATGTGCTTTGCGGTCAGCTCCTCTTCGATGCCACCCAAGATCTGAGTGATCCACTCGCTCTGGCTGGATTCCATGACTAGGCCGAAACACCCCGCGCGACCGAGCGAGAAGTTGCGCGCGGTGGTCCACGGAGTGTACCCGAGCTTCGCGATTACCTTGGCAACGCGGGCCTTGACCTCGGCGCTGGCATATCCACCATTGATGACCCGGGATACGGTGCTCTTCGAGACCCGAGCGTGCCGAGCAACTTCGGCGATGTCAGTGCGTCCAGCCATGTCACTCGCAGCGTAGACAAGTCCTCGCTGGCGAGCACGAAGAAAGGCGGACCCACGCGCTTCAACCGCAATTCGAGCCTAGAAGCGGCACGCTTGTGAAACCGCTACCAGAAAATGTGGGATGGATTTCCAGAAATGTGGGACGAATTCCCAGAAATGTGGGACGGGATTCCAGTCTCCGGCGCGCTCAGTGGGCTGAGACGAGACCGGAAATTTCCGCGTAATCACCATCCTCCACCGCGCCCTGAATCGCGCAGCGGATCTTGCCCTTGGGGTCGACCAGCAAGTGGAATGGCAGCGGCGCGTCCGGGTTCTGCCCGGCTGCCTTGAGCCAATCTTCACGCTCGCTACCCTCTTTGAGCCAGTAGCTGGCATGCAACCCGGAGCTGGGCTGACCGTCCAAGAAGTCGTGCAACTGTCGTTCGTCATCGTCGAGCGACACGAATGACAACCGGAAGGCCGCGCCGGATGCTTGCAGCTTTTGCTCGAAGCCGAGCAGGCGCGGGATCTCTTCTTTACAGGGCGCGCACCATGCCGCCCAAAAATTGATCCAGGTCCACTTACCGCTGCCAACTGGCAGCGACTCGGGCAGCTCCGCTGCGCCCTTGGCCGAAGCTCGCGATACGTGTTTTTTCGGCACTGCGTGGCCCGCTTCCGCGAGCTTGCCCGCACACAGCGAGCGCGGCTTCTTGGGTGCGACAGGCTCGGTCGCCTTGACGGCGATGGTAGCCGGTGAGCTCAGCGTCGTCGCCGGCCCCTTTTGCGTGATCGCCTGGCTGCGCTCGTTCGTAGCCATCGGCGCGTCTTTCTGGGACACCGTATCGCACGCGCTCAGCAGCGGCAGCGCGAGGATGAACGCAACACTCAGAGTCGACAGTCTACCCATGATACGAACGCGCTCCGGTTGATGGCTTCTTCGTCACACTTGAGGTCGCCGCGCGAGTTGGGCCACGAGCAGTAGTCCTTGGACAACTGCGCGAACTCGTTCCCCAGCCACAAAAGGCCGACTTTCGACTCGATTTCGGGATCATTGGCGACCTCCTTCAAGTGAAACATGACCGAGTTCGCGCGCCGGTGCGACAGCGCGCGATTCTTGGCTTGGTTTCCGGTCTTCGAAGCACGCGCAACGACGAAGAAGTAGCGCGCGCCACGGCGCGCGAACCACTTGTCTTCGAGCAGCTTCTTCGCGGAATCGTCGAGCGTGTCTTCGCCTTCGTCGAACATCACGACCGCCCCGCGATCCTTCAACGGCGTGAACAGCGCGTTGAAGTCTTCATCGCTGATCGAAGCAAAGGTCTTCACGTCCGCGGGTTGGCAGCCGCGCCGCGACTCGCCGCCGAGACCACAAGAATGCAGGACGCGTTCGAGGACCTGTTTGAATTGCGGCGTGCAATAGTCGACTTCGGATTGATCGGCGACGGCGACCTTGGGCTTCTCCGCTTCCGGCGTGGTCAAGCGCTCTGCCGCGCCCGACACCCACAAGCGCACGGCCAGCACCGCGCCGAGCGCGAACACTGCACCGCTCGCCAAACCAGCAATGCCGGCAGCAGGAACCTTGGATGCTGCCCGGGCATCCGGCGGCGGGTTGAACGGCTGAGTCATTTGAGCACCTCGGGAGCCAATTGGCCGAGCGTGAAACGCAAGCCCAAGTCGGTATCCTCGTCGCACACGCGACGGGTGCCGAGGTACATCTGCGGCGTCGAAACCGGGATGTTGTTGTCGGAAGCGTAGTGCAGGTGATTGTTCAGGCGGGTCTCGGTCTTGCGATCGTCGACGCACTTGAGCATGACGTCACCCCAGCGCTGCTTGATCGCGGCGCGCAGGACGTTCGGCCCCTGCTTGCCCGCGCGCGTCAGATACTCTTGCTCTTCATACGCCCACTCCAACACCGCGCGGGCTTGCGCGCCGCCACACAACACCGCTTTGGACACGATGCACGCGCCTGGATGCAAGGCCTGATCGAGCATCCAATTGCATTCCTTGTCGAGCGGGAAAAGTACGAGATCGATATCCAGCTTCTCGAGCACGTTCTCGCCGACCAACCGTTCGTGAAACGCCTTGCAGGTCGGGCACAATGGATCTTCGAACAAGAGCGTGGGCTGAATCGGACGAGAGGTCGTCACTTTCACGAACTCGTCGTTCTTGATTTTGGGTACCTTCAGCTCGCCGCATTTCGTCAGGTACGGGCGTTCGTCGGGCGCGCTGGCGCCGTAAACCAACGCTGGCATCAGCGCGATGCCGCCCAGCGCAACCAGCCAGATCAGCGGCAAGGCCGGGCCGATCACCGCGCGCGGTTCACCAGGAACTTCCTCTTTGCTGGACAGAAACGCCATCACTCCGGCCACGGCCAGCATGATTGAGGAGATGTAGATCCCCGCGCAGGTCTTGCACACGGTGCCGAGCTTGGTCACCGAAATCGTGAACATGACCAGGGATACCAAGAGCGGCCCCAGACTGACCGCGCCGAAGAAACGCAGCGCCCGCTTGGGCGCGCGCGAACCGTAGACCAGCAGATAGACCGCGAACGCGGCGTAGAACGCGAACGCGCCTAGCGCAAAGAGCGAAATCGGAATGCCACCCCAGTACTGCTCTTTGAGCAAGGCCGAGTACGGGCTGTACATCGCGACGCGACAGGCTTCTGCCTTATCAGTCGCCGGCGCGCCCGGAATGAAGCTGCAGTGCACGTCGTGCAGCCGGCGATCGAGGTGCTTTGCGTAGTCGAGCGTCGAATTGGACGCGAAGAGCAGGCCGAGCAGCGCGGCCACCAGCGCCAATATCGCCGGAAGTTTGGATTTCGGACCAGGCATCGGCCGCGACGTTGTCAACATCGGGGCTGGGATTGCAAGGTTTATGAGAATGGACGGAGCGGATTCCGGCCGTGTTTCAATCGCTTGCCCGCTCCCTCGATCGGCGATGGAGCGGCGCGCTTTTACTTTTTGGCGGCCTGTACGCCGGAAATCAGCCGCTCTGCCTCGGGACGCCCCGGATGATTCTTGGGCGCGTCGTCGAGAAACCGCTGCAAGAGCGGAGTCGCCTCACTCGGACGCTTTAGATAGTCCGAGTACAGAATCGCCAAGTTGAAGGTCGCGTCGACGTTCTTCGGCTCATGCTCGAGCACGCCTTTGAGCAGCTTCTCGGCCTCGAGAAATCCGGATTGGTCGTCCTTCTTGCTCTGTCCACGCCGCGCGGCCGCCAAGCCCAACATGGCATCCGTGCTCTCTGGTTCGACCGCCAGCACCGCTCGAAACTCCTGCGCCGCCTTGTCGTAGACGCCCGCCTGCAGGAGCACGGTCCCAGCGTTGAGGCGCGCAGTCGTGTCTTTCGGATCGAGCTCGCTCGCGCGCTGGAAATGCTTGAACGCGACCGCATCGTCGCCCTTGCGCAGCGAGATCAGCCCCGCAGTGCGTTCGGCGACGGCAGACTTGTCGTCAGCCTTGAGCGCTTCCTCGATCAAGAGCTCCGCGGTATCGATCTCGTCGAGCTCGACGTTGGACAGCGCAAGCTCACTCAGCGCGTACGGGTCGCTCGAGTGATAAACGAGCACGCGCTGCCCCTGTTCGATCGCTTCCTTCACTTTGCCGCCTTCGCGCAATGCCGCGACGAGCGCGATGGGCGCGACTTTGGCGTCGGGATATTGCTTCACGAACGGCGCGAGCGCATCGATTGCGCCGCTCGCGTCCCCTTGCCGCCGCCGCACCTCGGCCAATGCAACCGCCACATCTTCGGCGTTCGGCGCGAGCTTGGCGCTCTGTGAGAGTTCACGCTCGGCCGCGTTGAGATCGCCTTTATCGGCGAGCAACACGCCCAAATTGTAGTGCGCTTCCCAGAGTGACGGGTCGCCCGTGACGGCATCGCGCAACAGTTGAATCGCGCGGTCCTTGCCGCTCGCGTCTTTTGCGGTTTGCACCCCTTGCACCATCTTGCCGACGGACTGCGGGTTGGCCGGTGGCTGCGCCGGAGTTTCGACCTTCTTCTGGCTCGAGCCGCACGCGACGAGCCAGCTTGCCAGCGCGATGAACGCGACCGCGGTCAGCGAGCGATTCATTTCTTACCCGCCTTTGCCGGCGCCGCCTCGGCCTTGTCATTCGCGCCCGGCTTGTCGGCTTTGCCCGGCTTTGCGCCGTTCGACCCGCCGGAAATCAAGAACTTCTCACTCTGCCCCGCTTGCGTGCGGCGGGTACCGTCAATCAACGCAGGCATGGCTGTGTTGCCGCGCGAGCGCAGCTTGAACCCGGTTTCTTTGAGTGGCGGATACAACTCGGAGTTCAAGCGCCCGAGCGCCTCCCGCATCTTCGCGGTCCAAGAATTGAAGATGCCGAGCTCGATCGCCTTCTGCCAACCGCTCTCGTACGCTTCCAAGCTGCGCTCTTCGATCGGCACGACGAACTCGTCGATCGATTGCTTGTACATCTCTTTCTCTTGGTCGCTCAGCTTGTCCGGCGGGGGCGAATTGAGCAGCGCTTTCGAGAAAGACTCGTAGGTGAAGCCGATTTGGTACAACGCGGCTGTCGTCCACTCGGCGACGCCCATTTCGGCCGTACCGAGGAAGGTCTCCGCAGCTTTCTTCAGCAGCTCGCTCTTTTGCTTCAGCCGCTGCTTGAGCTGTTTGACGTCACCCTCGATCTTCACTGCCTCGTACTTGGCGAGCACGGCTTCGCCCTGCATGTAGCGCGCCTTTGCCGCGTAGTACTTACCGCGGTCGCTGAGCTGATTCTTGCGCTGGGTGTAGATGTGAATCGCGCGGTCGAGCGCCGCCGAAGCACCACGCTCGTCGTCGGCCTTTACGCCGGCCAAGCGAACCAGCGCCTCGATCTGACCGTTCACGCTGCGCGCGTTCTTCGAATATTGATCGTAGAGCGCTTCTGCTTCTTTCTTCTTGCCCGCTTTTTCGTGGGCCTTGCCCATCAAGAAGATGACTTCGTCAGCGGACTCGTCGCGCGGGTAATACTTGCGGAACTTCTGCCCGCTTTCGATGGCCTTGTCGTGCTCGCCCACTGTCGTGCGCAGAAGCACCGCGTTGTATGCGGCGTCCTTGTGATGCTCACTCTTCGGCCAATTGTCGGCGATGGTCGCGTGATAGTCGGCCGCTTTGCTGAACAGGCCGACCTCTTGAAACGTAGTCGCGGCGATCCATACGCCTTGCGCGGCTTCTTCACGCTGCGGGTGATCTTTGATCAACACGGCAGCGGCCGCAGACATCGTCTCTAGATCGCCGGCACGTTTCGCCTCCACCTCGGCGTTGACCGCTGCCTGCGCGGCACGCGGCTCTTTCGGGAATTCCGAGGCCGCGCGCAAATACGCCGCCGCCGACTTCGCGTGGTCGCCCCGCTCGCTCAGCTGCTCGCCCTGCTTGAACACAGCCACGACGATCAGCGCATTCAGACGACTCTGTTGTGCAGGAGCTTGAAACGCAGGCGCAGTCTTCAAGCGCCGCGCCCAAGTCTCGATGTTGCCGTAGTCCTTGCTCTTGTTGAACGAGTCGAGGATGAGCTCGCCTGCGCCGACCGCGTACTTGCTGTTCGGGTACTTCTCCAGCAAGAGCCCCCACTGCCGCACCGCGGGGTCGTACACTTGGTAATCGTAGTACAGCTTACCTTGGCGAAAGAGCAGCTCTGGGATCTGCTTATCGTCCGGGTAATTCTTGATGTAGAGCTCCATCGCCTCGGTGAGCTGCTTATCCGTGGGCGATTCTTCGGGCTTCTTCCCGGCTGCCTTGGCAGCGTCGAACTCGGCGGCGCGGGCGACCTCGAGGGCCGCCAGCGCGTTGTACAGCGCGGTGCGTGAATATTGTCCTTTCGGATTCAAACGCACCGCGGCCATGTACGCCTCGGCAGCGCCGGTCGCGTTCTCGAGCCGATAGAAGTAAATCTCGGCCAGGTTGTAGTTGACCTCGTACGCCTCGGGACGCGCACCGAAACGGCTCAGGTAAACCTTGTACAGGTTGGCCGCGCCTTGAAACTCGGCCTTGCTCACTTTGTCGGCTTGCGCTTTCGCGTGCAGCCCAACCGCATCTTCACGAAGCTGCTTCTCGGTCGCCTTTTCCGCAGCCGCGAGCTCATCCGCCTTTTGCGCGCGCACCCATGCAGAAGGCGGCGTTTTCGGTTTACCCCCAACCGTCTCGGGCGCCACGTAGTCAGTCACGCTCAGCTTGTAGTCCTGCTCGAGCGCCGCCCAATTTTCGAGGGTGGAGTGGCCCTGCGCGATCTGAAGCTGAAATTTGTAGGCTTCGGGGCTCGTCGGCTCGAGCTTGAGCAACAAGCGGTACGCCTCGATGCCGCGCTCGTACTGCGCTTGGTCGTAGAAAGCGTCCGCCAAGGCGCGCACGATCTTGCCTGCGAATTTGTCGCCGCCCGCTTTGGTCAAGAAGCGGTACATGTCCTCGGCGCGGTTGTTCTCGTCTTCGACGAACACCGCGACCAAGTTCTTGAGCGCTTCGTTCTGCAATTCGTCGAGTTCGTCTTTGCGCTTACCCGAGACCTTGGCGTTCTGAGTATCGGTCGCCTGAAACACGATCAAGAAACGCTTGGCCGCTTCCTCCGGCTTGCCCAAGCGCCAGAGCGTCCAAGCGCTCTTGAACATGGCCAAGTCATAGAGCTCGCTGTTCTTGTATTTCAGTACTTGTTCGTACTCGTTGAACGCGGTCTCGTAGTTCGGCGCGTCCTTGGTGAACTCGTACTCGGCGCGCACCATGTGCGCGTCCGGGATGAAGCGGCTATTCGGAAACCACTCGATGATCTTGTTGAAGCGCGAGAGCGACTCGTCGAATTTGGCTTCTTCATTCGCCAAAAAGCCGTCCACATACAGCGCCAAATCGTATTGATTGAAGGACTTGTAGCCCTTCAACACCTTCAAAAAGCGCGCCCGCGCTTTGGCGTAGTTGGGCGTCGGCGGCTCCTTCTCCGCGCGTTGCTCGGGCGGCAGCGCCTCCCATTTTTGGAAGCTGTCCAGGAAGGTGTCGCGCGCGTCCTCCCATTCGAGCTCACCCATGCGCAGCAGGGCTTCCGGCATTTCGTTGGAGCCATCGGGCGACTCGTCGATGAACTTCGTGAGCAGCGCCATCGCCTCGACGCGCAGCTTCTTTTCCTGGATCAGGTTGCGCTGAATGCGGCGATCGATCTTTTGTGACAGCGTTTTGCGCAGCGCTTCGGGGATCTGCAAGCTGACGCGGTAGCCACGTTGCTCACGGGCTTGCTCGGCGGCCTTCTTCTTGATTGTCGGTCGCTCTTGCGTACCAATCGCGCGCTCGCCGGCGGGTTTGATGTGCGCGCTCTCGCCGGCCATGGTCGGCGGCTCGCCCGACTCCAAAGCGAAGGCAGACGCCGACGCAAACGAAAGGAACAGCACCGCAGCGGAGCAGCGGAACACGCCTCGGAAGCCCTGACGATGGATGTTGCGCGTCATCGGTCGAAGAGCCGGAGGCCCCGACCCACGACGATAGCCGCTCGAGTGCGCCCGAGGCAACGTCCGCACGAATCCTACACCGGCACTCGCTCGACGCCGTCTGGAGCCAACCGGCGAACGCGCCCGTTTTCAGTCCGAATCAATCTCGGAACGTGTCGGCCAGGCGCAAAAACAACGCTGGCCAATCGACGTCCGCATAGCCTTCACCAAAGCGAACGAAAACCGCATGGTGGGCCGGAACGACGAATACGTACTGACCGTTGTAGCCCTTGGCGAAGTAGCCGCGCCCATCGCGCGTCAGGAACCACTGATAAGCGCCGCGTCGCACCCAGCCATCGGTCGTGTGCACCCAGCCCGCGATCGGATCCGGCGTCAGCGCGCGCTCCACCCAAGCACGCGGCAAGATCTGCTCACCATTGAGCGCACCGCCGTGCAAAAATAAAAGCCCCAAACGCGCGTGATCGCGAGCCGTCGCGTTGAACCCGCCAAAGAACTTCTCGATCCCGCTCGAGTCACTGTCGAGCGACCAAGACGCCGGTTGATCCGCTCCGAGCGGCTGCCAGAGCGCGCGCTGAAAGTAATGCGCAACGGTCTCACCACCGAGACTGCGGTGCAGCACATCCCAGAGCAGCTGAATGTTCACGCTACCGTACAAGTAGTGGCTGCCCGGGCGCCACTTCACGTCGTACGAGTACATCTGGTCGCGTAGATCGGTGCTGTAATAGAGCTTCGCGCCGGCGATCGACTCTTCGTTGAAATCAATGCCCGAGGTCATGCGCAAGAGCTGGTCGAGCGTGACCTCTCGATACCCCGGGTGCGATGCGAGCTCCGGGATGTAATCGGTGAGCGAGCGTTCGAGGGAATTCAACAGCCCTTGATTCAGCGCGCGTCCGATCAACGCAGCAGCGTAGGTTTTGCTCATCGAGAAGCCGGGCAAGAGCGTGCCCGCGGACACACCCGCGAAATACCGCTCATAAACCAGCTGATCTTGGTGAATCACCAGAAACGCGCGCGTCTTGCTCTGTGCGAGCAGTGCCTCGAGCGATTCGAACTCAGCGTGCTCTGTTCCTTCGAGCCGGAACCGAACTTCGCGATCGCTGCGCGGAAGCGGCTGAGGCGCGCTCGACGGTCGCACGCTGCGCGCTTCGAAATTGTTGATGCTCGCCAGCGTCGGCCGATTGAAATAAATGATCCGCGCGGGCAGGCACCCCGAACACGCCCAAGCAACGACCAGCAAGCCGAACAGCCGCCGAACTCGCCGAAGGTACTGCCAAAACTCCACGCTCCTCCGGACATACGCGCTTTTCGCGGACGGCGATACGCCCACTGTAAGCTCGAAAGCGCGGCCCGCGTTCTTTGGCCATGACCCACCAACGACGCATGGGCACAGTCGCATTTTTGCTCGCGGCCAGCCTCTTCGTGGCCTGCAAAAGCCGGGAAGCGCCGCCCGTCCCCGCCAGCGACGCCACCGCTGCCGGCGTCACTGCACCCGCCGCAGCTCCCGGGGTGGCCGCCTCGGCTGGCCCAGTGTCGCAAAAGCCCGGCGTCACGAATCGCAAAATCATCCGCCAAGCCGAACTAGAGCTCGAAGTGAAGTCCCCGGGCACGACCCAAACCACCATCGAGCAACTCGCCGAACAACACGGCGGCTACGTGGTCAGCGCCATCCGCAACACCGACAACGGCTCTGCCATCGACGTCAACGTCACAGTCGCGGTTCGCGTCCCCCAAGCCGAACTCATGAGCACCATCGCTCAGATCAAACAGCTCGGGCGCGGCGTCGGTTCCGAACGCATCACCAGCGACGACGTCACGGACGAATACGTCGACTTGGCAGCGCGCACCGCGAGTCAAAAGCAGCTCGAACAGCAATACCTCGAGCTCCTGAAACGCGCGGGCACGATCAAAGACGCCATGGAAGTGCAGAAAGCTCTCGCCGAGGTGCGCGTCGAGATCGAGCGCATGGAGGGTCGCGCACGGCTCTTGGACAAGGAGAGCGCGTTCTCGACGCTGACCGTGCATTTGGTGACGGCAGTGCCGCAAATCGCCGTCGCGGGCAGCGACTTTTCCGGCACGATTCGGCGTGCATGGAGCGATGCGTTGAGTCTGAGCACGGACATGATCAGCGGCGGAATTAGGCTGATCGGATTCTTGGTACCGGTGTTCATGTTGATCGTATTGCCAGCATTTTCAATCACGTGGATCGTGCGACGTTGGGGTCGGCGGAGGCGAGCCGCATTGCCGTATGCTTGAAGAGTGAGGGAGAGGGGGCGCTCATGATCCCGCGTCGCACCTCGAAGCGCGACGCGGTTCCCAACGCGGGACGTTGACGCGGGACGTTGACGCGGGACGGGGATTCGTGGCACTTGAAAACGGAGATGCAGGGCGGAACGTTCGTCTGGGGTTTGATCGCATTGTTTCCGCTTGCCTGCGGTAGTCACGTGCCGCACCGCGAATTCGGAACTGATAGCGGCGGAATGGGCTCTGGCGGAACAGCGGTCGGCGGAGCGCGCCAGAGCACGGGCGGCGCAGCGGTCACAGCCGGGACGGCCAACCGCGGCGGCGCGGGCGGAGCAGGCGGGATGAACGCGAGCAGCGGCGCAACCGGCAGCACGATGTGCACCTCCGACGTCGAGTGCGCCGCTCAGCCGCACGTCCGCGCGAGTGCACCCGCCCACTGTTCCGCTGGAAAATGCCTAATTCCGCCGGCTTCCTGCGAAGACGGCTTCGGTCATTGTTCGGCTTCAGAGGACGAATTCTGCGAGACCGATCTGCGGACACCGACGCGCTGTGGTTCGTGCGACAACGCTTGTCCAAGCTCGAAGCCGCTGTGCACGGACGGCAAATGCGCGAGCGCATGCGGCGCCGCCAAGCCAACCAATTGCGGCGGGACCTGCGTCGACACCGCGTCGGACCCGGAGAACTGCGGCGCGTGTGACAAGTCCTGCGCCGTGCCGAACTCGGCGGTCAGCTGCATGATGGGCGCTTGCTCCGTGACCTGCTCGGGAAAGCCCGAAGATTGCTTCAACGACAAAGACGACGATTGCGACGGCCAGATCGACTGCGCCGACTCCGATTGCACGCCCACGCGCGCAGTGTGCGTGCCCTCGACGACATTCGCCTATGGCGTGCCGATCGACGCACAAGCCACGTGCCCCGCGTCGTTTCTCGGCACTCCGGTCACGATACACAGCAGCTTGAACACAGGCACCGGCTGCACCGGCTGTACCTGCACTCCAAGCACGACGGACTGTGCCCCCGTACAACTCAACCTCTACAACTACGCCGCTTCCGACGCCTGCACGACCCAAGGGACGGTGGTCGCAAGCTACACCCTCCCCCAACTCACCGCGACGTGCACGCCACTCACGCTGAGCGCGACCTACAACAGCATGTCGTGGACGCCAAAAGCGAAGTCCAACTGCACACCGGGAAAAGCGACCCTTTCGCCTGCCCAATGGCAAAACGACAACAAGTTCTGCTCAACCAACATCACCGGAGCCGGATGCGGCGCAGGCAACGTGTGCGTGCCGGTGGCCAACGGCGCAAGTCTGCTCGCAGACGGAGACCAGACCTGTCCCGCGAACTTTCCGAGCAAGCGACTCGTCTACGACGGATTCACGGACAATCGAGTGTGCAAATGCTCGTGCGAGGGCTACGGTGGCAACTGCGACAACGTTCTGCTCAAACTCTCGACCAACTCCTCAGACTGCACCGGCAACAGCTTCCTAGCCTCCACCGGCGGCGGCGGCCAATGCGCCCCGGGCGCCGCATTCACTCAGCTCGCATACACTCTGACCGGCACAGCGACACCGCCCACGAGTTGCCAGGAATCGAATGATCTGACGGGGACGATCACGACGAACGGGGTGCACACGCTTTGTTTCTGAAACGCGGGTGATGTCCGCGCCAAACTCAGCGACGAACCACCTGCCCAACGGAACCGCCTGGGTCGTTGCCGCAAGATCCTCGGAAATGCCGTTGGGTACTGTGCTTATCGAAGGCTCAGGGACCGTCGTGCCCCCCAAAATCCCAACCGCGCGGCTTTGCGCTCACTTTCACGCTCGGCAGCGTACGATCTTTCCAGCAATCCGACCGGGGTCGGGGTATGGGGGGCGCGCATGAATCAGGGTTCGTCCCGCCGCTTACTTCGTTTCTCCGCGGACTGGCGGCCGCTCACGTTCGTCCTTGGTTCCTTCGCGTTGCATGTCGGCGTCTACCTTTGGGCTCCGGCTTGGTTGGCGCTACTCGTCATGCCGTTGATTGTCGCACTGAGCACGGCTGTCGCCGCTTTCAATCACCATCATCAGCACGTCAACGTATTCCGCTCGCGGCTACTCAACCGCACATACGACGTGATCCTGGCCGTGCAAACCGGTGTCGGTCCGTACACTTGGGTTTTGCACCACAACCTGGGGCATCACGAAAACTACCTCAGCCAGCCGCCTCAGGAGAACCCTGACGAGTCGCATTGGACCCGCGCCGATGGTACTCAAATGGGCCGACTGGAGTACACGCTGCACACCTTCCTCCATCACCAGGTAGACGTGTATCGCGTCGGCCTGCGTCACCCTCGGGTGCTACGCCGGTTCTTGCTCATGAAGGTGCCCTGTTACGCGTTCATGGCTCTCGGCTTTTACCTCGACCCAGTGAACTACTTGCTCGCGTTCTTCGTGCCGGGCCTGCTCACGCTGCTCCATACCTGCTACGCCACCTACGAGCACCACGCCGGGCACAGCGCCACCGAACACCTCCACGCCAGCGTGAATCGCGAGCACTGGTTGTTCAACTGGCTCACCTGCAATCTAGGCCTACACACCGCGCATCACACGAAGCCCGGCCTTCACTGGTCCGAATTGCCCGAGCTCCACGCCAGCATGCGCTCACGAATTCCCGAGCGGCTACTGTTGAGCGGGTTTTGGTGAGACCGTCGACGAGCACTGTGGCGACCGCGAATGGGGGCATCGACGTCGTCCCGAACCGCGACGCCGAAGGCTGTGACGGTCGCTCCGTAGCGCGTGACCATCAATCCATCTTCCCCTCTTCTCTCTCTTCCTCGCTTACTTGAGGTTCTCCCCTCCGACGTACTCGTCGGACCAGTCTTCGCCTTCGAAGGGCCAGTACTCTTCGTCGTCGCCGAGGTAGCGGGCGGCGTCTAGGGAGTCGATGATGGTTTGAGGTAAGAGGCCTTGGGAGAGGGCTTCTACTTCGACTTCGAGGGAGCGCTTTTTGCCGAGGACGGTTTCGATGCGGCCGAGGCGGGCGCGGCGTAGTAGGCGCGAGAGCCGGCGATCGAGGCGGGTGAGGGTGTCTTTGGCGAGCGAGAGTTCTTGGGCCTCGACGGCGACGCGCAGTTTTTGGGCGTCGTTGTAGAGCTGCGTCGCGCGTTCGCGATCGGTGGCGAGGAGGCCTGGGAGGTCGTCGCCTTTTTGGCCGATGGCAGCGGCCTTGGGCGGTAGGGCGGCGCGCGCGGCGCGGGCGCGGATTTGCAGCGTTTCGAGCTCTTTTTTCAGGCCGTCGAGTTCGGCGGATTTGCCGTTGGGGGCGCGTTCGGCTTCGCGCAGGAGGCGTTTGAGTTCGGTGATTTGGCTTTCGATGCGTTCGACTTTGTCGAGGTCGGTTTGACCCAAAGCTTCGCTCGATTGGGGGCGCAGCGACTTCGGTGATGCCAAGCGCTGAGTCGCGTTGTCGAGGTCGCCCATCGCGCGACGCAAGCCGCTCTGTTGATGATCGAGTTCGGCGAGGCGTCTTGCGGCGCGACCGTAAGCGGCGTCCATGCGGACCAGTGCGCCAAGGGAACGCGCGGTGTCTTCCGAGACGCCAAGGCCTGCGCTGGCGGGATCGACGTTGGTGCGAACGGCTCCGACGAGCTTCTGAATGGCGATGTCATCCGTGCTGAGCTGGCGCGCGGCATCGCGCACGGGGTCGTAGCGTTTGAGGAAGGCGTTCAGCTTGGCGTCCGCCTGGGGGAAGCGGCAGGTGGCGAGATCGATGTACGCATCGAGGATGTAGGTCTCGTCCTGATAGCTGTGTTCGAGCTTCAAGCGCTTGAGGTCGTCGATCGCTTCGCGCGCGCCGTCGTAGTCTTTGGCTTCGTAACGAGTGGTCGCGGTTTCGTACAATGCTTCGGGCAAATTGTCCGAGTCGTGCGGAACCAAGTAGTAATAGTAGCGCGCGTCGTCGAAGCGATATTGCTCGTGCGCGACGCGACCCAGGCCGAGGCGCGCCAAGTCGCGCACGCGGAAGAAGTCCGAACCGCCGAAGAGAGCGGCTTTCTTCGGGGTTTGTTTGGGATCGGCGACTTTGCAGAACAAAGCTTCGCCTTGTTTGAAGTCTTTGCGCTCGACCGCAATCACCCCCGAGAGATACGTGGCTTGCGCCCAAAAGCGAGATTTTGGCGACACGGTGCCGTAGGCGCGCACTGCATCGTCCGGCTTCTTCTGCAGCTCGGCGACGCGACCGGTCAGGTATGCGACGTCACCGGTCACTTCGTCGGGTGCGCCGGGGCCGACGTTTTTCAGATCGCCGAGCATCAGCTCGGGCTCGTCACTCTCGAGTCCAAAGTCGACCAAGCTGTGCACGGCGCGGCGATACCAAATGTCGCTCGGAGGGCCCGACAGCAACTGAGTCAGGTAACCACGCGCTGGTTGATAGGCGCCCCCTCGGCCGAGCGCGTCTCCGAGCCAATAGATCGCCGCGCGCCCCTCGTCCGAGTTCTTGAACGGATCGAAACGCGGTGATTCGACGATGTACACCAGATCGCCGATGGCTTCGTCGCGGCGCCCGGAAGAGATCTTCTCTTCGATCGGCCCGAGTTCGTCGCGAATGCGCGCGAGGCTGAGCGGCACACTGGCAGCGAGCTTTTGCTTGTCGAGCGCGGCTTGATACGCGCGCATCGACGTGCCCCGCGTGTCAGTCGAATCGACGGGCGCTGCTTTGGCGGGCGTCTCGGGGACGGCGTCCGCAGCGCTCGGGGTTGCTGCAGCGGGTGTGGGCGCGGCAACAGGCGCCTTTTGTGCGTACGCCGGCGCGCTAGAAACGAGCAGCGCGCCGAGCAACGCGCCGTGAAACCGAAAGCGCCTCATTTGACGACCCGCGCGCGCAGCCGAACCCGAAGATCGTACTCACCGTCCTGATCATCGGGGAAATCTTTGCCCATATCGGAGCTGTCTTGGATGACCAAGTGCGCGTCGACCAACTTACTCTCGGGGACGACCACCGAGAAGCGCGAGCTCTGCCAAGTGCGGTATTCCTTGTTGCGAGTGTCGAAGCGCTCGATGTCCACGCCCAGCACGTGGTGCCCAGGTGCCACGGAGTGTTCGTACACCGTGCGCTCGTCTTCGGCAGAGAAGCGCTCGGGTGCGGTGAACACCACGCCGTCATCCAAAGTGACGGTGAAGTTCGAAACTCGCGCGTCGGTGCCGCGTGTCTCGACGACGACGCGCACCTTGCTGGCGAACAGCGTAGTAGTGAGCGCAGACACTCGGCTGCGCAAAGCGGCAATGTCGCCGAGCAGTTTGTCGTACTCGGCGGGCGGAGCCTGAGTGCCACCGTCGGCAAATTCGTTGGCCTCGGGGTTCAGCGGTGAGGGCTTGGTCGCTTCGCTCGTACCGGCGGCTTTGGGTGGCGGCGGACCACCGAGATCGTCATTCGCACCTGAAGACGATTCCGACTTGGGCTCGGCCTTGTCCGCCTTGTCTGCTTTGGCCGGCGTGACTTTCTCTTCCGGCTCTTTGGCGGCGCGCTTGGGTTGCGCCAAGGCCACGAAGGACAGCATCAGTAGCGGGGCCCCGAGGATCGCGTAGCGAATGCGCATGGCGCTCTCGACGCTATCACGCGCCCGTGCCGGAAAGAAGCACACGGGCGCGTCGATAGCGGCCGCTATTTGCGACAATTATCGGCTATTTCGGAACTCGCGCACCGTTCGGTACACGCGTTCCGGCGAGTGTCACTTGGCCTTGATCTGATTGGCGACCGCTTTGGCGGCAGCTTCGGCAGCCGCGGGGTCACCCAGGTAGTAGCGCGGCTTGATCGGCTTCAGGTTGTCGTCGAGTTCGTACACGAGCGGGATGCCGGTCGGGATGTTCAGCTCGACGATGTCGCTGTCGCTCACGTTGTCGAGGTACTTCACCAACGCGCGCAAGCTGTTGCCGTGCGCGGTGACGAGCACGCGTTCGCCGCGCTTGATGGCCGGCGCGATGTCGCTCTCCCAGAACGGCAGGAAGCGCGCGACGGTGTCTTTCAGACACTCCGTCGCGGGCAGCTCACCCGGAGCGAGCTTGGCGTAGCGGCGATCGTTACCCGGCCAGTATTGGTGGGTCTTCTCCATCACCGGCGGCGGCACGTCGTAGCTGCGGCGCCAGGTGAGCACCTGAGCTTCACCGTGCTTGGCAACGGTCTCGGCCTTGTTCAGACCCTGCAAGCCACCATACATGCGCTCGTTCAAGCGCCAGGTGCGGTGCACCGGGATCCACATCATGTCCAACTCTTCGAGCGCCAGCCAGAGCGTCTTGATCGCGCGCTTGAGCACCGACGTGTAGGCCACGTCGAACTCCAAGCCGGCTTCCTTCATTAGCTTGCCGGCGTTCCGGGCTTCTTCCATCCCCGCCTCGCTCAGCGGGACATCGACCCAGCCCGTAAAACGGTTCTCATTGTTCCACTGACTCAAACCGTGACGGACCAAAACGAGCTTTTTCATGTGTTCCTCGGGGGCGCGCGCAAAGGGCGCTGCTCAGCCCCCGTAGTCCAAATCGCCGCCGGCGCAAAGCGAGAGCCTGTCCCAGTGGGCCGCCCGAGGAGGTGGCCGAGACCGAAGTGGATGTCGAGCCAGATCGTCGCCCGGCGCGCGGAGGCCTAGCAGGGCTAGGCCGAGCACGACGGACGGCGAGGTGGCCGACAGGCACGAGAGATCGGCCGCCGACGACCAGACCCACTGGGACAGGCTCTCAAGAGTGAAACGGAATGAACAGACTCAGCCCGCCGGTGACGGTGATGTCGTTCACGATCTTTTCCAGACCGAGTTGCACGCGTTTCTGCTGGTGGATGTTGTCGCGCACGTCCCAGCGGAGCGCGAGCCACTCGGTCAGGTAGAACTTCATGCCCGGCCCAAAAGCACCGGTGAGACCGGTCACGGAGGGCTGGACGGTCGCGCCACCGCCGACCGACAGATAGAAGTCGTAGCGGCTAATGCCGCCGCCCATCCAACGCACCTTGCCGTAGGCCATGGACCAGACCAGGTGGCCCATGAAAAACTGCATGGTCTCGTTCGGGGACCCGGTGATGCCGACCAAGTTCTGCTGGCGGTCGACGATCGCGTCCAAGATCTCGTAGTGCTCGCGCGTGCGCAGGTAGCTCGCTTCGAGCCCCAGGTCTTCCGTGAAGTGGAAGGTATAGGCGCCGCCCCAGGTCGGCGCGCCGTCGGTGATGTCGCCCGCGTACCAGCCGCCCATGAGCGACAGTTCGTGACGCAGTGACTTCTTGATCAAGCGTGGAACGACGCCGCGATACGCGCGCTCACCGATCAGTTGCTGCTTCAGCGCCTCGTCTACGCACTGTGCCGAAGCCCGCGAGGGCTTGCCGAGCAGAGCAACCGCGCCGAGCACCAGTGCGACCAGGGAATGGGGGGAGCGACGGAGTAGCAAGTCGTTCCACCGGATATCATAGAAGCCACACATTTCGGCGAAACCTCGGTGAGACCTTCGCGAACGACCGGCCGATTGCCCGAC
This sequence comes from Polyangiaceae bacterium, assembly GCA_035634635.1. Taxonomy (GTDB): domain Bacteria; phylum Myxococcota_A; class Polyangia; order Polyangiales; family Polyangiaceae; genus PMG-095. Next base: position 45,488 of record DASQCO010000119.1, on the reverse strand, counting down.
AAGCGCGCAACACAGGCCATTTTTGCCGACAAAACATCGAGTACGACCCGCACGCACTCGACCCGCGCTAACCTCACCTTTCTTCGATGTCCCGCCTCCGAATCGGTGTGCTCGCGCTCCTTGCAACGCTCTCGACGAGCCATGCGCAAGCCGAGCCAGAACCACCGAAGCCAGCAGCGAATGCCAACTGCGATCGCGAATCGACGGCGATCGGGCGCAGTGCGTGCCGCCTTGCCGACTCACTTTCGGGACAAGCCGAATCACCGCTGGTCGTCGCAGCAACTGCAACGGGTGATGATCGCGTCAGCGTGCCGAGCGCGGTGAACGAACGCCTAGCGCAGCTCGTAGCGGCCAAGCTTGGTGGCACAGCTCACGCGAGCAAAGAACCACTCTCGCTCGTGCAAGCTCAGCACGCGGCCAGCACCGCGCGCGGGTTGATCTATCTCACGGTGTCGCTGTATCGGGATCGGTTGGACATCGGCGCCGACGTGTTCGCTGGCGCCGGTCGCTTCTGGCAACGAGTGAAAAGCCCTGGACTTCGCTTGAAGGCGCACACGTTCACGACGACGCCACTCGATCCAGAGCTCCGCGCACTTTTTCCGGCGATCCCATTGGTGGTGTCGCGGGTAGACAAAGCTCAAACTGCCGAACACGATATTTTGGCCCTTGCGTGCGGCGATTTGCGCGGGGACGGCTCGAGCGAAATTGCCACGGTCGGTCGCCGCCGCGTCCAGGTCGGCCGACTCGAGCACGGTCGCTTTGCCGCCCGCGCGAGCCTGAATTGGGCCGATAACTCGACGATTGCCCCAAGCCCATTGCGTGAACCCATCGCGACCTCGGTGGTTGCAGAGCCGGGACGCCTTTGGGTGGGACTGAGCGATCGCGCCGATACGCTCGACTTGTCGGGTAGCTTGCAAGTCGTGCACAAGTGGCACGCGCTGATGCCTTGGCCGGGTGCAGGATGCACGCGCCGCAGCGGCATTGGCTACGAGGGCAAAGCTCGAGCCTGCCCCGGTTCGAGCCCCACGCCCGAGGTGGACTTTGGCACGACGGTCGACGCTTTCGATAGCCGCGCCTTGACCGACCGCAGCGGGCAAGTTCACACGCTGCGCGTCGCGCGCCCGGTCGGTGCGGACTTCGCGCGCGCGCTGGACTCACTTCACCCTGAGGTAATAGTACCGAACGTGGGCGCGCAGATCGCAGTCGGCGACTTGGACGAGGATGGCCTGCCCGAGATCGTCAGCTCTTCGACGAGCCTCGATCGACGCGCCGATCAACTGCTGGTGCGCACGCTGACGGACAACGGCCAGCTGCGCGAACGGCTACGTGTCCCGGTGCCGAGCGGCATCGATGCGCTGGCCATCTGTCCGAGTGACGGTCGCGCGATGGCGCCGCTCGCGCTGGCCACCGGCGACGGGATTTGGCTGATCCGGTGAATCGCCTGGGTCGACGCTCGTTCCTGGCCGCCGTCGCTGCGACCAGCGCGGCCAGCGCGCTTGGTCGCACGCCCACGGCAGGCGCGCTGCGCTTACGTTTGCCGCTGTATTTCGGCGGACTCGATCCCCACTCGTTGGACGATCCGCTGTCGGCGTTGTTCGGAGCGGCAATCGCCGACCCGCTCTACGCTTTGGATCCGAGCGGGAAGCCCTACCCAACACTGGCCGCAATGCCGGAACGCAGCGCCACTGGCGCGCGCATCATGCTGCGCCCGGAGCTGATCAGCGCGCGCGGCAAAGCGCTGTTGGCGGCCGACGCCGTGTTTTCGTTCAAACGAGCGCAAAGCTTGGGCGGTGCCGCGGTGCTCGGCGGGTTCCGAGCACCGAGCGTGGATCCCAAGGATCGCTTTTCATTCGTCGTGCCAGACGCGAATCCGGATGCGCTGGCTCGCGCGCTCGCGAGCCCATTGACGGCGCTCGTGCCGCGTGGCTTTTCACCGCAAGCGCCGGACGGCACGGGTGCCTTCAAGGCCAGCTTCGCGAGCGGAACACTCGGCCTGACGCGCAACGAAAATGCGGCGCGAGGAGCTTCGTTCCTCGAGCGCATCGAACTCAGCCGCGCTGCGGATTTGGCCGATGCCCTGCGCGCCTTCGAAACCGGGCAGGTCGATGTCGGCTGGTTGGGCAATGGGCTGTATCGTCCCAAGGCCGGGGCAATTGCGCTCGAAGGGCCTATTTTTGGCTGGATTGTGCTGCGCACCGGACTCGACGCCAAACAATGGGGCGCGCCGGGCATTGCGACCCAACTCGCCGCTGCGTTGCCCAGCGCCGCACTCGCACGCTTCGGGGTGCGCGCTGTCAGCGGCGCGGGCGAGAGCGTGCGTTGGGGCGGCGGACCGACGTCGCTCTTGGTCAGCGACGACGCGCCGCACCTGGTCGAACTCGCTCGCGCACTCGAACCGCTCTTGAGCTCGAGTGGCAACGAAGTGCGAGCCACGCCGGTAGCGCGAGCCACCTGGGTCGAAGCGCGCCGCTCACGTCGCTACGGCTTGCTCCTGGACTTCGTGCGCGCGGCCAACAATGATCTCACGCAATCCGTACAGGCCCTGCTGGGCGCGGTCGATCCCGCGCTCGCGCGCCGCCCCCCCAAGAACCCGAGCTCGGTGTTGGACGCGACGCGCACGCTGTCGCTCGGCATCGTCGGCGAAGTGCGAGTCGCCGGGGCGCGCAGCCCCGAGTTCGAGGGGCTGGACACCTGGCAGCTAGGGAATGTGTGGCTCAATCCGGAGAAACGCTGAACCGCGGGTGGCTCCGAACTCAGTCCGGCAGTTTGCTCGGCACCGGCACTTTGCCGCCTTTTCGTAAGTAATCCACCAGCACTTGCGTGAGCTTGTCGTCGGCTTTGACGCAGCCCATGCTCACGTCACCGCTGACGGCTCCCTTGCACTCTTGGCGGCGCTTGGTAACCGCCGCATTGATCGTCGAATCTTCGCGCAGCGCGGTTTGCACGTTGTCGTCGAGGAAGCGCCACTCGACCTTGGCGGCTTTTGGAGACGGTGGCTTGTCGAGCGTGACCTCTTCTTTGGCGAGCGTCACGCACAGGCCGTTCCAACGCAGCGCCTCGTAGCCGCCGCCTGCACCGCTGACCTGCATGCCTCCCGCGTCCCCACCACGCTCGACGAGCAGCAACACCTCTTCGTCGAACTCGAGGAACGAGTTGTCGGACGCGCCGCCCGCTGCGTTCCAGGCTTGGGTCTTGCGCGTGAGATAACCGCGCGTGTAACCAAAGCCGTTGCCAAACAAGTACAGCGCGAGCGAGGGCGAACCGCTATTGCACATGCGCTTGCTGAACTTCTGATCCGGTAGGCAAAAGCGGCCCTCTTTTTTGCAACCGGTCGGCACCGTGATGGGCTCGGCGGCGGCGCTCGGCTTTGCTTCGGCGCTCGGCGCCGGCTCGCTGCTCTTTTCTTCCGCGGACGGCGCAGCCGGCTTCGGCTCCGCAGGCGGAGCAGCAGGCGAACCACCACAGGCAACGAGGGACAGACCGAGGCACAAAAACAGGCGCTTCATGGGGGCGAGTTCTTAACGTGTCATTGATTGAGACTCAACTTGGACTTGATCAGAGCCAAGGTCTCGGCGTTGAGCGAGGGCGAGCGATGCACGATGCGGCCATCGCGCTCGACGACCAAGATCGTCGGCAGCCGCCGTTCACCGAGTGCGTCAGCCAAGTGAAAGTCTGGGTCGAGGTAGACCGGATACGAAACGCGCTTTTCGCCCAAGTACGCGCTGACGACGCTCGCAGATTCCCCGACGTTCAAACCGATCACGTGCAGGCCCCGCGCGCCATAGGCGGCTCGCAGGCGCTCGAGCTTGGGCCGTTCCTGTTCACACGCGGTACACCACGTGGCCCACAGATCGATCACCGTCACGGAGCCGGCGAGCGCCGCTCGCAGCGGCTCCGCTTGGCCGTCACTGCGGGTGAGCTCGACGGCAGGCAACGACGCTGCGCGGGGTGAAGCCGCACTCCCCGAGGCACAGCCAACGACGCACAACGCGAGACAAAGGAAATAGCGCATCAGAAACCGCCACCGTAGCCGAACGAGAAGATGTTCGCATCGAGACCATTGTCACGAAAGTAGTGAAACCAACTGATGTCCAGCGAGCTCTGTCCGCGGGCCAGCCAGAGCAGCTTCACGCCATACTCTTGAGCGTGGAATTTAGCCAAATCCGAGTCCGCCGTGCGTGGCTGCAGCGAGTTTGCCAGCAACGGAAAGGCGGTACTGAAGAAATCCACCCCGGTCTGTGTGTAGTAGCGGAACGAACCGCGCGCGATCAGCCGCGGGAACAGGTATTGGTGGAGCTCGAATTCGGTGGTGTGCGCGCGGAGTTGAAACGTATCCGTGTAGAAGCGATACGCGGCGCGCAAGGTGGTGTGGCTGTCCGGCAAATGCTGCGCGACACGCGCTTGAACAGCGTGCCGAGTGCGCGTGTGCGGGAACAGCTCCTTGATGCGGCTCAGCCCGCCTTCCATGGGCACCGAGTTGTAGCTCGTTTCCAGCAGGCCCTGTTGGAAGGTGAGCCCGTACGCGGCATCGAACACCGTGGTCGGTGACAAAAGCTGCAGGAAACTCAGATTGCCGTTGAGTGCGGTTCGATTGCGGCGCCCATAGCGGTCGCCATTGGGCTGCAGGTAGTCGAAGCGATCGAAGGTGGCTTGTCCCGAGATGCCGAGCACCGCGTTGTCGTCGGCGAGTGCGCGACTGTAGCCGAGACCAAACGAGCCAGAGCCGAACGGTTCTTCCTCGTGCCAGGTGAGGTTCGACGTCAATTGATCGTCATCCGTCAAATCGAAGCGACTCGTGAGTTCGACGCCGATGGCTTCGTTCACGGCGGAGGCGTGCGACACGACGTCGAGCGCGTTGACGGACGCGGCGCTCACTATATCGATCGGGATCACCACTTCATGGTGAATGCGTGGACTCTGACGAATGCCGACGAGCATCATCGGTTGCACGATCAGGGCGCGTTCACTGCCCGGACCGGCGATTGTGCCCGCTTGTGATTGATAGCCGTGACCATCTTGATAATAGCTGGTCATGCGCAGGCGAAACTCGTCGATGCGCGCGCCCTGATTGGCTGACCCGAGGATCGCCGCGTCGCTCGTAGATTCGGCGTGACCGTCGCTCGCGATGCAGAGACAGCCGCACGCCAAGAGGCACGCGGCCCAGCGCTGGCCGCTAGTTGCCACAGCTACAGCCGCCCCCTGCGGGCTTTCCGTCCGCGCCAGCTGCGCCTTCGCGCGAGGTGTGGAACTTGCGCGTGGCGCGACGCTCGAGGGCGTCATCTTGAGCCGGCATCGTCGGGTCGGCCAAGTATTGACGGCGATTTTGCGGCACGATCGCACACGCGCTACTCGCAGCGAGCGACGCTAGAAATAGCGCAAACATCAACTTCTGCAGCGCTTCCCGAAACCGTTCGCTCACTCGGCACCGTCCACGCCGCCCGCGCCAGCAGGATCTCGATTCGAATCCTCTTTCGCGGCCATACCCGCGCAGCCACGCAACGCGGGATCGGGCGCCGTGCTCGCCTCGAACCCTGCGTCATCACTAGCCGCGCACAGATCGCCAAGCGGGTAATCCTCGAACGAAAGCGCGCAGCCCTTCAGACACGAGAGACCGCCGATCAGGCACACGCCTGCCAGCCCTTTCACCGGCTTGCTTCGAAGCAACGTGCGCATTTCAGAAATGAGCCACTAGAGCGGCTTTGGGGCTCGAGCCGTCGACGGACACCGATAGCGCGACTTGGGTCTGCCGAGTCGGCGCAGTCAAAAACAGGTACGCGCTCAACCCAACTCCGATGCCGCCGACAATCGCTGCCGCAGTACTGATATCGCGCAGCGTGCGCCCAGTTTCACTCGCTTGCCTGCCCTGGCCATCACACAAACGCACTGTCGGACTGCAGTGGTCCTCGACCACGCCCTGCTGATTCATGGCCAAGAAGCCCGTAACCGCAGCCACCGAAAGCCCGGACAACCCGATCGCCCCCGCGACGTAGGCGAGCAATGGTGCCGACTCACTCGGCTCGGTCGTCTGCGCAGGGGCGGGAACCGCCGCCGCGCGCGGTCCAGGCACAATCGGCGATTCAGCGCTAGCGCTTTGGGGCGCGAGCCCCAACAACAGGCCCACCACCGCGAACGCTCGCCTGCGTAGACGAGGCGGCGTGGATGCTTGCGGTCGAGTCATTTTGCCCGGCACTCTAGCGAAGCCCACCGCGACTGAGTCTGGAAATCCACCCAGCCGCTGCCGCCGCGGGCAACGCACGCCATTTTAACCAAGGCTACTGCGGATCACTCGCCGCGACGCTGACCGCCGGCTCCGTGCAGGTATTCGGGTCAGGCGGGCACGCCAAGTTGACCGCGTTCTCCGCTTGTAGATCGAAGCTGTGATTGAAGCGCGAGAGCCAGTCATCGCCGTGAAACAAGCCGACGTGGGTGTGTTGGGCGTCGAAATCAATCCCTGCGGACATGGCTTCGAAGGCGGCCAAGCGCACCAGCAGCGCTCCTTGAAAGCCGTCGGGAACGCTCTGCAGTCGGCCTCGCGCGACCGCGGGGCCACCCGCCATTTGCACCAGGCGAATATCGGTCAACCGACAGCGACGCGCCAATGAGCCCGTGACGGACAGCTCACGCAGTGGAAAGGCGGTCGCAACCCATTTGGGTAGTTCGCCCTGCGACGAAAGCACCGCAAGCCCGGGCGCGGCATCTCGCAGATTCGCGCGGAACATTCCGCCCAGCTCCAGGTTCGTCTGCGCGTGCGCGAACAGCGAATCGAGCTTCACGTCCGCCCACCAATTCGTGATCGGCTCGGGCGCGTTCGGCAACGACGCGTTGCGCACGTGCACCGCACCCGAGCCGTGCATCGTGCTCGCGTTCAAGTCCAAGTGATCGAGCACGAAGTCCGCGGCGAGATCGGCGTTCACGCGAGTTGCGCCGATGCGACCGTGCGCCGACGCGGTGTCCACGTGCGCAGTGCCCGCGAGCTTGCCTGCTCTGCGAGTGAAGTTCGCGCTCACTTCGAGCGCGGGGATCTGCGCTGCCCAGCCTTTGCTGCCACCACCGCCGCTCTGAAAACTGCCATGCTCCAGCCTGAGATCGACGCGGCCGTCAACCTCGCTTTCCAAGACCCCTTGCTCGAAGTGTGCGTTGACAGCAAGGTCACCACGAGTCATAAAATCGCCCCAATTCAGCTCGGTTTGTCGCAATTTTCCGTTCACCGAGAGCGACGTCGACCCGCGCGCCAGCAGCTTCGCGACGCCATCCATTTGCAGCGAGTCGACGCGCGACCAGGGGCAGTTCGCGTTTTGCGTGGTGTCGCCGACGGTCACGCCAGTCGAGCTCAGGTGCGCGCTCAACTCGCCGCTGTGCCGCGCGAGATCCAGCGCGGCCAATTCAGCATCCAACGCCGAATTCCCCGAGAACCGCATGTTGCCGGCCTCGACGACCCAAGCCGCGGGCGCGAGCCCGAGCTTTCCGCTCAACGCGCCCCGAGCATCGGTGTGCAGAGCGGCATGCAGTTCCACGTGCGGAGTGGTCGCGCGCTTCACCGGTTGCGAGCCGACGAGAGCGTGCGGTTTCAGCAAACTAGCCCAGAGTTCCAGACTCTGTTCCGCGGTATTTTTTTGTTGAGCGAACGTGCCACGGGCCAGCGCGGCAGTCGTTAACCGCGCGCCGCGTCCTTCGGCGTGAAGCACCGGAATTTCTGCTTTGAAATGCGTCAGTTGGCTGCCGTTGCCCCGCTGCTCGGAGCGCGCCAGCGCGATGACACCGGGCGCCTGCATTCGAAAATCTCCATTCGCGGCGCTGAAGTTCCAAAGTTTCGCCTGCCCATCGAGCGCGTTGCCGTGCTCGTCGCGATGAGCACGCACGTGCGCTTGGAATCCGGCCAAGCGCAGTTCATCGGCATGGCCCCCGAGGGTTACCCTGAGCGCTCGTCCGCTGAGATCTGCGTTCAGCTTTCCGGTCGCGTGCTCGGGGTCCGCGCGTTCGAGCTGCACGGCGAGCGCACCAGCATAGTGCACCTGCTTTTTGTCCAATCTCGCCGAGAGCCCGTCGGTTTCGAGCATCGCATCAGCGTCGAGCATGGAGTCTGCGTAGCGCGCGCGGGCGAGCACCGAGAGCGCGCCGCCCGTCAACGTAAAGTGCGCGTCCTTTAGCCAGCGATTGAGCCAATTGGCGTCCCCGACCCCGAGCTGCGCCTCGTTCAGGCGCGCCTCGAAGAACTGAAAGGGCTGCGAAGTATCGCTATTTTCGCTGACCACGCTGGCCGACAAGTGCTCGATACGCGGCGGACGACCGGGCGCAATCGATTCTCGCAGCGTGCCACGCTCGATCAGCAGCGTGGCTTGACTGTGACCGTGTTCGTCCAAGCCGGCGTGCACTTCGAGCTGTTCGGCGTCGAGCTCGCCCTGAGCCGCGCGTGCCTCGAAGTTGCGCTGCACGATATCGACTCGGCTCTCGCGCGTGAACAGGCCGTGGCGCGTTTGCACGTCTAGGTGCAGAGAGCCACTGAGCGATGACACACGCGGCCCTCCCTCGCTCGCGAACAATGCGAACGCCTGTGGGTCGAACGTCGGCGAGTCCAAACGCACGCGCGCCGAGATGTAACGCAGCGGGCCGAAACCCTTCGCCACGCGCACATCGAACGGGTGCACGATGCAGTCGATCTGGCCGTGGATGCCCTCGGCGACGTGGTACGCGCCCGCCGTGAGCAGCCCGGGTTCGAGCTCGAGCAGCGCCGGACCGACCCACAAATTGCGCGCTGGTTTCAGCTGAAATTGGCCGCGCACGCGGCCTGCGCCGCGATAGCGAAAGGCCTGCACCCAGACCTCCGAAACACGCGCGTCCACGTCGTCGATGTGCACCGTCCATAGGTTGTATTCCGCGTCACTCAGCTCCGGCTCGGGGACTCGCGCCTCGAACACCGCCGGCGTCGCATACTCCGGAATCGGCGGGTAGGTGCCAACGTCCGGGTCGTGCGTCTTCCATGGATCGATGCGCTGTCGCATTCGGTACACCGCGCCTTCGCCGCGCAAGTGTGATGCGTGGAAGACTTTCCGCGGCAGCTCGCTCAGGTGCACGACCAGCGACGCGCGCCGCATATCCAGCGAAAACTGCACGTTGTGGTCGTGAAAGATGAAGCGCAAATCTCTGACGTGCACGCGCCCGGGAATGACACTCCACCCTCCGGAGATGGTGGCGTTCACGTCGTTCGTTCCCGAAAACGCCAGAGGCAACCAACCAAGATTCAAAAACAGGTTCGCGCCGATCAGATAAATCAGCTCCACCCCAGCGATGCACCCGAGCACCACGCTCAACCAACGCGGAACGCGCCGGCGCCGAACACCAGCACCGGCACTCCGCAATCGGTTCCAAGCGTGACTAAGCCAATTCACCCCTCGAGCAATGCATGACTCGGGCCCAGCGACGTTTGGTCAGAGCAGCGCCCGAATTGCTGGGATCGCGCTCGTCTTACGGCGTTTTCGCGGAGGCAAATTGGCACGTTGAGGCAGAGTCGCGACAACCCGCTCCCAGGGTGCTGCCACGTAGGTGGGTCAGCAATTAGCGGCGCTTGGGTGATTGGGTTGATGGTCACGCGACACGGCCGAGCCCGTCGCAGCCTTCGGCGTCGCGGACGAAGGAGAGGGACTAACCGCCGAGCCGCAGAGGCCACAGAGATCTGAGGGAGATCTTTTGATTCCCAATCAACGTCGAAGCGCACGTTGTCACGACGCAAATCGCCGAGGAGAGCAAACCCAATCTCCTCTCTCTCAGATCTCTGTGGCCTCTGCGGCTCGGCGGTTCAACTCTGGGAACGTTCAGACGCGCAGAGCCCTGAGCGCGTGCTCGAACGAGCTCAGCGCGCACGCACCGAGCCGGGAACAAGGGCGCGGCTGCGAGGTGCGCTGCTGGTTCATGAGCGCCCCCCTCTTCCAGCTCTCAGGGTGGCGCAAAGAAAGTTCAGCGGCGGAGGCTACGGTACAGATCGGCGGTTTGTTGGGCGATCGCGGACCAGCTGAAGAGGGCTTCGACGCGCGCGCGGCCGGCTTTGCCGAAGCTTTTGGCGCGCGCGGGGTCGGCGACTAGTTCGTTGACTCGGGCCGCGAAGGCACGCGCAAAAGCGTCGCGATCTTTGGGCGCGCCGAGCGGCGTGCCGTCGCTTTCGAAGTGGACCAGGTAGCCAGTCTTGCCGTCTTCGACGACCTCGGGAATACCGCCGACTGCAGAGGCGACCACGGGCGCACCGCAGGCCATCGCTTCCAGGTTCACGATTCCGAACGGTTCGTAAATCGAAGGACAGACGAATGCGCGCGCGTGACTCAAGACCTGAATCAGCTCCGGACGCGGCATCATCTTCTCGATCCAGTGCACGGGGCCGCGTGATTGCTCGAGCTCGGCCACCAGCGTGCGCACCTCAGCGCCGATTTCCTTGGTGTCGGGCTCACCTGCGCAAAGGACGAGCTGCACCTCGGGTGCAAAATGGCGCGCCGCCTCGAGCAAATGGACGATGCCCTTTTGACGCGTCACGCGCCCCACGAACACCACGTACGGGCGGCTCGCGTCGATGCCCTCGCGTTCGAGCACGTCCGTCTTGGGATCGGGCTGAAATTGTGCCGGATCGATGCCATTGTAGATGACGTGGACGCGCGCGGGATCGACCGCCGGGTAGGCGGTCAGAATGTCCTTGCGCATGCCCGCGGAGACCGCGATCACGGCGTCGGCTGCTTCAATCGAGGTCTTCTCGCAATAGCTGGACAGCGCGTAGCCGCCGCCCAGTTGCTCAGCCTTCCAGGGACGCAACGGCTCCAAGCTGTGTGAGGTCATCACGTGCGGCACGCCGTACATCAACTTCGCCAAGTGGCCAGCGAAGTTCGCGTACCAGGTATGCGTGTGCACGAGCTCGGTACCGCGCACGGCCTTGGCCATCAATAGATCGACCGAGAGCGTTCGCAGCGCGGCGAGCTCTGGCGCGTCCCCGTCTAACGCGGGCCATGGTTGGTAGACGCCGGCGACCTCGGGCGCAGTGCGCGGCGCGCCGAAGCAATGCACGGAGAGGTCCACCAACGGCGCGAGTCCGCGCGCCAAATATTCCACGTGCACGCCGGCTCCGCCGTACACCTCCGGCGGGTACTCGCGGCTCAACAGCGCAATCTTCATGTTTCGGGAGTTCTCTCGCAGATCAGACGCGGACAATGTCGTCTTTGCCTAGGACGACAATGCCGTTGTCGCTGATGGTATAGCCGCGCGCGCGGTCCTCTTTCGGATCGACACCGATGCGCGCGCCTGGCGGAACCTTGATGTTCTTGTCCAGGATCGCACGACGAATGATCGCGCCGCGTCCCACGTCGACACCGTGCATCAGCACCGAGTCTTCCACATTTGCGCGCGAATGAATGGATACACCGGGAGAGAGGATGGAGCGGCGAACCGCGGCGCCGGACACGATCACGCCGGCTGCGACCATCGAATCGATGGCCATGCCGCGACGCAGATCTTCGTCGAACACGAATTTCGCTGGCGGCAGCGAACCCAAGGACGAGTGAATCGGCCACTCGGCGTTGTACAAGTTGAAGATCGGGTGGACGCTGATCAGGTCCATCTGCGCTTCGTAATACGCGTCGAGGGTTCCGACGTCTCGCCAGTAGCCCGCGTCGCGTTCGGTCGCGCCGGGCACCTTGTTCGAGTGAAAGTCGTACACCGCGGCCTGCCCAGCATCGACCAAGGAGGTGATGATGTTGCCGCCCATGTCGTGCGCGCTGTCCTTGTTCGCGGCGTCGGCGTGCACCGCCTCGATCAGCGCCTTGGTGTTGAACACGTAGTTGCCCATGGAGGCGTACACGTGTTTCGGGTCATCCGGCAGCCCGACGGCGTTTTGCGGCTTCTCGGTGAAGCGAGCGATCTTGTTGTTGGCACCGGGCACGATCACGCCGAAACGCGAGGCCTCCTCGATGGGCACGCGAATCGCGGCCACCGTGACGCTCGCGCCCGATTGAATGTGGGCGTCGATGATCTGCTCCGGATCCATGCGGTAGATGTGATCCGCGCCGAACACGCAGATGTAGTCCGGCTTCTCGTCGCTGATCAGGTTCATGTTCTGAAAGATCGCGTCCGCGGATCCCTCGAACCAACGCGGGCCAAGGCGCATCTGCGCTGGCACCGTCATCACGAAATTGTTGAACAGCGGCGACATGCGCCAGGTCTGGGCGATGTGCCGATCGAGGCTGTGGCTCTTGTACTGAGTGAGCACCGCAATCCGCAGATAGCGGCCGTTCACCAGATTGCTGAGCGCGAAGTCGATGATGCGATAATTGGCTCCGAAGGGAACCGCGGGCTTTGCGCGATCGCGGGTCAACGGCCAGAGCCGCTTTCCTTCGCCACCAGCGAGAACCACTCCAAGCACGTGAGGGCGTTTGGCCATACGGGAAAAATCCTGCCGGAAGTCGTGTCCTAACGAAAGGGCTTTCTGGCACTACTTCAGGAGCATCGGGCGTAGCGTCAAAACCCCCCAACGACATTCGCCCCGACCAATCACCGGGCCGATTCGAGTAGTTCGAGTTGGCGCTGAACCGGCGATCGTGGTCGGATCCAGCCGTCACTCACGAAAAGGAGCAGGCCCATGCTGATGCTGCGCAAGATTCTAGTCCCGATCGATCTCTCGCCGTCGGGCAAGCTTGTGCTCGCACAAGCGCAAGATTTTGCGCTGAAGTTCGCGGCCAGCATCGACCTGCTGCATGTTTGGACCCCGCCCGCGATGCTCGCGCCCGAAGCGCTGATCACCGGCGTCGGCACGACCGAACAGCCCTTTTTGGAGTGGCTCGGCAACAACGCACGCGAGCACCTGGGGCAGTTCGAAAGCCAAGTCCAGGCCGAGGGCATTCAGATTTCGCGCAGCTATTGCGAGTTGGGCGACCCAGCCATGACCATCGTCGAGCATGCGGCGAGCGGCGGCTACGATCTGCTGGTGTTGGGGACACATGGCCGCACCGGACTGGCCCATGCACTGATGGGCAGTGTGGCCGAGAAAGTCGTCCGCCGCGCGCCGTGTGCCGTTCTCACCGTACGCACCGGCAATTGAAGGGCGCAAAATCCGGACCGTCGGCCAGGCGCGGACCGCCGGCAGCTGAGGCCCGGCAAAAGCGCTCCAAAAGCGCGAATGCCGGCTAGAAAATTCAGCCGTTTGTGTGGCACGGACACGGGCAGTACACTCTCGTGTTGCGGCTCGGCCGCAGTCACTCGCGGAAACGTTGGATGCAGCTTAGGTTACTCAAGCGTTGGCTAGTCGGTTCCGGCTTGGTGCTGGGATCGTTGTGCGGAGTGTGCGTCGCGCCGGTGGCGGCTTGGGCACAGGGCCCGAGCAGTGATAGCGACGGACTCAAACGCGCGCGCGAGCAGTTCGCGCAGGCCCTCGCGCTGCAGACCGGGGGTGACTGGGCGGGTGCGCTCGCACTCTTGAAAGAGGTCGCGGCCGTGAAGCCCACGCCGCAGGTTCGCTTCAACATCGCGCTGTGCGAAGAACGCTTGGGTCTGCTCGTAGCCGCGCTCGGAGATTACGAGTTGGCTGGCTCGGACGCGCAAACCCAAAAAGCCGATCAGGTCCGGCAAGAGGTGGACGCACGGCTCGAGTCGCTGAAAGCTCGTATCCCGCGCGTGGTCGTGAAGCGCGGCGAAGGCGCAGACTCCGCGACCATTTCACTCGACGGAGTGTCACTCGGTGATTCGGTGCTCAACAGTCCGTTGCCCGTCGATCCAGGGCCGCACGTGGTCGAGGGCGCAGCTGCCGGATATCTGCCGTTCAAGGAGTCATTCCGCGTCGCCGAGCAACAAACCGCGACGATCGAGGTGAAACTCGAGCTCGAGCCAATCAAGGCTCCGCCGCCACCTCCCCCACCGCCGCCGCAGCAGCCACAAACCATGCGCACAGCGGGCTTCGTCGTCGGCGGCGCGGGCATCGCCAGTTTGATTGCGTCTGGCGCAATGTTTTACCTGCGACACACGACGATCAACGATCTGGACAAGCAATGCGGTGCCGATCGCATGCAATGCCCAGACAGCGCGCAAAGCACGATCGATCGCGGCAGTTTGTATACGACACTCGGCAACGTCACGCTCGTCGTTGGCGCAGTCGGCCTCGGCGTAGGGGCAACCTTGGTCGTCCTGGGAGGTCGTCAGAATACGCGCGCGAGCGTTGGCATTGCGCCGGGAGCCGTAGGCGCGAACGCAGGTGGCGCGACGTTGGTCGGAAGATTCTGAGCGCGGCTCGGGGGCCCGTTCCGAGCGCGGCTCAGAAGCCGGGTGTGCGGACCGGAGACACGAACGCGGTTCCGCTCGACGCGGGTTTGGTAGTCGGTGGATCCGGCTTCTTCGGTGGTGGTATCAGCACGCGCTTGGGCGGCGCGGCTGACTTGACCGGCGCTGCTGACTCTACCTGCGGCATCGGCGGCAACGGTTCCATCGGTTTGACGGCGGGTTCGTCCGCGGTCGGCGCTGGATCGCGCACCACGGCTAGAGCCGGCAACGCGGGCGGAGCATCGATGGCCGCAACTGCTGGCCCAGGGCGACGGCTGATCAATAGCGCAACGATGATGCCGAGCGCTGCGATCAGCGCGGCCGAAAGCGCGGTGCGCATCCGGTTGCGCTCTGGCACTCGCCGGCTGTCCCGGGCCACGGGCAGCGGCTCGCGGTTGCTGGCGCCCGGCAGCGATTGCTGACTCTCGGCGCTTGGCGTCACTTCGCGGCTAGAAACGAGGCCTTCGAGCACGGTGGGGGCTTCGTCCGGGGAATCTTCCGGCAAGCGCGGCGAAGACTTTCCGGCCTCACGTCGATCAGCTGCCTCCAGCGCACCTTTGATGAGACTCTTTCGCTTCTCCAAGCGATCGGGCAACAGCGCGCGCAGAAACTCAGCGACTTCTTCGTCCGTGCTCGGGCGCATCGACGCGGGCAGCGCGCGCGTCAGGCCGATCAGCATGTCGTTCGCTGTCGGATAGCGTTTGGATGCATCTTTGGCGAGCGACTGGAGCACGACGGCTTCGAGCCCCGCGGGATAGCCGGGAACGATCGCGCTCGGGGGAGTAACCGGCTCGTCATCACTGATGCGGCGAATCGTTTGGCTCTGGTCATCACCGCGAAATGGGTGGGTGCCAGTGGTCATCATGTACAGCAGGATGCCCATGGCGAACACGTCCGTGCGGCGATCGATGCGCTCGCCACGCAGCTGCTCGGGCGACATGTAGGCAATCTTGCCCTTCAATTGGCCGGCTTCCGTGTCGCTCGCCGCACGGCCCGTAGCTTTCGCGACGCCGAAATCCACCACCTTGACCACGCCCTCGTAGGTCAAGAGCACGTTCTGCGGAGAGACGTCCCGATGGACCAAACCGACCAGCGTGCCGTTTTCGTCGCGCAGCTCGTGAGCGGCGTGTAGGCCGCGGCACGCCTGCGCGGTAATGCTGACCGCGATCGCAAGCGGGATGCCACCGCGAGTCGCCGCGTATTTCATGATGATGTTGAGTGGTTCGCCATCCACCCACTCCATCACCAAGTACAGAATCCGGTCGACCTCGCCGAGGTCGAGGATTTCGATCACGTGTGGATGGCGAACCTGCGAAGCGAGTGATGCCTCGTCAAGAAACATCCGCTCGAAATGCAAGTCGTCGACCAGCCCAGGCAGCATGGTCTTGACGGCGACCATCTTTTGAAAGCCGCGCGTACCGCGCATCCGCGCAGCCCACACGCTCGCCATCCCGCCTTTGGCGATGGGGAGGAGTAGCTCGTAGCGCCCGAGCACCTGGCCGGCAGTGAGGTCGTCGAGCATGCGCGTCCGCGAGACTCCGACACTACCATAGCTCTCCTTGGCGATGCTCGCTTCCCCAGTGCAGCAGAAATGCCCACGCCGGGTGGCCCCCCAACAAAATCTGACCCCGTACACCTCGCCCAATACTCAGCCGCGGGGAACACGTGTAGGCGGACTGGATTGCGCTGTGGGTCTCGCTCCCAGGCAACGCCGGGCACCCTGCGACGGAAGTGCGCTAGTGGGTCCGCGCTTGATCGCCGGCAAATAGGCGAACTGCCTCACCTGCGCCGCCGCTTGCCGGGAGCGGGCGCAACGCCAACACGGCGCGACCGTCCGCCGCGCTCGCCAAAACCGAGGAAGCGGTAGTCAAAATCCACTGCACTCGAGGAAGCGCGTCTTGAAACACGTGCAGCAACTGCTGCTGAACCTGCGTGTCTAGATGTAGGTCCACCTCGTCGATGGCGATCACCCCTTCCGACTCTCTGGGATCGTGATCTGGGTAAGCTGCCCACAATGTGCGCACGGACAGAGCCGCGAAAGCCGCGAGGTGCCGGGCTCGGGTGGGCAACGCGTCGAAAGGCAACTCGCGCTGGCCGCCCTGTACCGAAAACATGGGCTCGAACGAGAAGGGATCGATGCCCCGATATGTGCACCCGACCAGTTGGAGCAGTGCGTCGAGCGTGCCGTGCATCGCGGCGTCCAGCAAGTCGAAACACTTTTCCCCGCGCGGCTTGGGCACGGCTAGCGCGTTCGAGATCGCCGCGTAGGCCAAAGCCTGCTTGGTTTCGCGCGCTAGATCGGAGCGCGTCGCGTCATCGGCGGCGGCGCTGGCGCGCACGTCATATCGGGCGACAGTGCGCGCGGGAGCGCTGAGCGCGATCGGTTGCCGCGAGAACCAGCGCGTGCTCGGGATCGACAAGAACGCAAAACCGCCCTCGGTCGCCAGGCGATCGAAGAGCGCCTGCTCGCGACGACGCAACGCTTCTTGCTCGTCGTTGACGTTCAAGCGCGCGTTGGGGCTCACCACCGAAAGCGCATGAGGGCGCAGCGGTTCGTCTTGCCCCAGTACCCAATCACAAGCAGCGAACGGCTGCGGAGCCGACTCGATCGGATCCCAACGCGTTGGCTGCACGACGCAGTGCCCGGGTCGAGTGCTGGCGATGGCCGAGAGCACGCTGCTTTTACCAACGCCACCCGCACCGTGAATCACGGTCATCGCCCGCGCTTCTCCACTCTCGTCGGCAAACGGCAGCACTAGCTTTTCGAACGGGCCAACGCCAACCAGCACCGCCTGCAGCAGCTTCATGCGAGCCTAAAAGTTAGCGCTTTTCCCGACCGCGTTCAAAGGGGTCGAGTCGGAAAGGAGACCGACTCCAGGCAGGAGAGGGAGGCGGCCGAGCCAAGGGCTCGCGGCGCGCTGGGTCACATATCGGATATAAGGTCGAGGCAGATGGAAATCCGAAGCGAGCTGGAGATCGCGGCACCCGCGGCAGAGGTATGGGGTATTTTGACGGACTTTCCGCGCTACCAGGAGTGGAACCCGTTCATCACCGAGATCGAAAGTGACGGTGTGGTGGGCGGCTCGATGCAGCTCCTGCTCAGCTTACCGCAGGGGCGAGACCATCGTTTGAAAGCGACCTTACTGCGCCTCGAGGAAGACTTCGAAATTCGCTGGCGTGCGCACCTGCTGTTTCCCGGTCTGTTCGATGGCGAGCACTTCTTGCGCCTGACCACGCTCGATCCGCACCGAACGCGCTTCATACAGGGAGAAAACTTCAGCGGCGCCTTGCTGCGCTTTTCGGGTCGTACGTTGACCCAGGTCGCGCGTGGCTTCGACTACATGAACGAAGCGCTGAAGCGACGCGCTGAAGCCAATTCGCAGCGAGCCAGCGAGTCAGGCTCGACGAGACGAGCGCTGCGGACTTGAGTGCTGCACGCAACCGAGTAGAGTGAGGCGCATGGGCATCCGGCGCATCATGATTCCGATCGACTACTCCGAGAATTCGAAGGCGGCCCTGGCCTACGGAGCAGAGCTAGCGCTCGGCTTCGGCGCCTCGCTCGACATCGTGCACGTCTGGGACCGTCCGACGTATCTGACCGACGCAGTCATGGTTCAGCACCCCGGTGAAGCTCACAAACCCATCGGCGAGTTGATCCGCGAGAACGCTCAGCGCGACATGGCAGAATTTTTGGCGGAGGTCAGCCTACCTGCCGGTGTCTCCAGCAGCAGTCGCTTGGTCTCGGGTGAACCTGCGTCCGCCCTACTCGCGGAGCTGAAGAAAGGCGAGCACGATCTCGTGGTCCTCAGCACCCATGGCCGCACCGGCCTTGCCCACCTGCTCCTGGGTAGCATTGCGGAAAAGCTAGTGCGTTTGTCGCCGGTTCCGGTTCTTACCGTTCCCGTCCGCGGCCGTGGCTAAATGGGGCGAAGCCCAACGGCAGAGTCGCGTCGTCGTAGAGACATCACGGTGACGATTGCTTGGCGAGCGGCTCACTAGTATTGTCGCGCGCCCCTGTGAACAACGACCTCCCTGCCCATTGCGTGTCACGCCACGTCGTACGTGTGCGATTTGGCGAAACCGACCTGATGGGCATCGTCCACCACGGGACGTACATCTCGTACTTCGAGGTGGGCCGTGTGGAGTACATGCGCCGTCGCGGTCTCGACTACAATTCCTGGACCGAGCTCGGCATTCATTTGCCGGTCGTCGAGGCTCATGTCCGCTATCGGAAGAGTGCGCGCTTCGATGAGGTACTGTGCGTGGAGTCACGCCTCACTGAGCTCACGCGGGTGAAGGTGCGCTTCGATTATCGCCTGCTTCGCGGCGGCTTGGTCAAGCCGGATGAACTCGTAGCGGAAGGTTTCACTCTGCTCGCCTGTGTCGACGACAACCACATTCCGCGTCGCATTCCGCCGAACGCCGACGCCATCCTACGTGGACCCGAACTCAACTCCGAGGTCTTCCCGGAGGTGAAGGCGGCAGCCGCTGCGGCTCGTTAGTGAGCGCTGGCAAGTTCGTGCGCCGTACTAGCTGCGCCCCGTGTTGCAGTGCTAGGGTCATTGTCGAATGAATGACGGGGCGTCACGACCCGACCCAAAACTAATCCGTCCGTCGATTGTCGACTCCGGCTGGTCGGATGCTCCACCACCGGTCAATGAGCCACCAGCGCTGCCGCCACCGCCGACGCGCCCGTTGCCGAGTTACGACGCCCCGGACAGTGTCAGCGTTCGTGACGTGACGCTGGTCGATCGCGAAGCCCAGCAGCGGGCCGTCGATCGCGAGGTGCAGCAACGCAGCGTGCAGCAACGCGCCCGAGCCAAGCGCGAACAGGACACCTTACCTCCGCCGCGTCGCGCCTCGAGCTTCCCACAGTCAGTAGCGACGGCGACTCCGTCGCGCCCCAAAACGCTCCCGCCGCCGCCGAGCGTGCGTCCGGCCCCACCGAGTGTGCGTCCGCCACCGCCGAGTGTGCGACCGGCCCCGCCTCCACCGCCCACCGCGGAGCGCTCGGTGCTGTTTCCCGCGCACGCGCCGACTGTGCCCGCGCCTGCGCCATCTGGCGCGCCGGCAGCAGCCCCAGCGCTTGCTGTACCGCAGATCCCACCAGCACCGCCGATTCCTGCGACCGCGACTCCGCTGGCCGGTCCCGGGCTCGATGCCAGCGTCGCCGCCGCGCGCAGCGCGGCTACTTTGGTGCGACCGCGACCTTCGCTCGCCCCCCAACCGTTGCCCTCATTTGCCGGCGCGCTCGCGCAACGAGTGCGCTTCGCGGGCGGCGAAGTTCCGCTTTGGAGCTTGGTGACTCCGCTCGTGCTGTTGGTCGCGCTCGGTGCCGCGTTTGCGGCCGCAGCCGTGACGTCTCCGGCCGACCCCGGTGCCGCGCTCAAGGTCGTTCCGGAGCCGTCCGCTTCGGTCGCCGTGGCCGCGCCCACGCCGTTGCCTCCTGCGCCGATCGTGAGCGCGGTCAGCGCGAGCTCTGACGAGAAACCAAAGGTACTCACGCTGCTCGAGCGCGTGTCGCTCGGGGAAGATGGCGCGGTCAAAGACCTGAGCGCAAAGCCCGCGGCCGATCTGCGCGTGGAGGAGGCCCTGGCGCTATCGCTCGGACGGAGCGCGCAGAATGCTCGCACCGCGCGCGCTCTTCGCGACCGCATCGATCACGATCCCGGATTGATCAAAGACCCAGAGGTGCTCGCGCAACTCCGTCGCTATAGCGACGACCCTGAGACCGCGCGCGACGCGCTCGCCGCAATGGCCGCCGTACCCGGCCCGATCAGCGCGGACCTCATCTACGAAGTGTGGACCGGAACGACCTCGCGCAGCACCGCGACGGATCTCGCGCGCTCCTTGATTTACAGCAAGGAAGTGCGCGCCAAGGCCTCGAAACCTCTGGCCGTAGCGCTGGATTTGCGGGACGCCGACACGTGCGAGAAGAGTCGCGATTTGTTGACCCGCGCGAATGGCGAAGGCGACCGTCGTTCGTTTAGCTTGCTGAACAAGATGACGCGCAAGTACGGCTGCGGTCCGGCCAAGCGTCAAGATTGCTACGCCTGCTTACGCGACGGCAAAGATCTGGACGACGCTTTGAAAGCCGTGAAGGCACGCCGCGAGCCGAAGCCCTTCGGGAGCTAGTTACCGGGTTTGGGCAGCGAGCGCGCCGCCTTGTACTCCTCCAGCTCTTCGAGGCTCTTTGGCCAATCGGTTTTGAGCAAGCGCGAGAGGCCGCGATCGGCGAGCAGCTTGCCGTTGGTCTGGCACTGCGGACAATAGTTCAGCTCGTTGTCGGCGAACGAGATGCGCTGCACAGGTGTACCGCACACAGGGCATGGTTTCTGGAAGCGACCATGCACCGCCATTTCTGGCCGAAATGCCGTCACTTTCTCGGGAAAGCCGGCGCCAACCTCTGCCCGCAAGCGATCGATCCAGGTGCTGAGCACTTCTTCTGTCGCACCATGAAGCCGCACGATCTCCGGCTCGGAAAGGCTCTGCGTCAGCTTCACGGGTGACAGCTTTGCGGCGTGCAGGATCTCGTCCGAGTACGCATTGCCAATGCCGCTGAACAATCGCGGATCGGTCAGCGCGCGTTTCAGCGTACGGTTTTCGAGCACGAGCGCTTGCTGAAATTCGGTGTGGCTCGCTCCCAGCACTTCGAGCCCGCCGCGCGAGAACTCGCTCAGGTTTTCTGCGCCGCGCACCACGTGCAAACTAGCGCGGCGCTTCGTGCCCGCTTCGGTCAAGGTCAGCGTGTGCTCGGCAAAGTCGAGGCCCAGCAGCACGTGCTTCCCGGCGAGCTTGTCGCTCTTGCTCTTCAAATGAAAGCGACCGGCGATCATCAAGTGAAAGACCAAGAATAGATCGCTCGATAGCTCGAACACGATACGCTTGCCGATGCGCCGAAAACCGGTCACTCGCTCGCCCTTGATCGCGGAGAGCGGCGGCTCGAAGCTGCGCACGAGGAACGGACTCTTGAGTCGAGTCTGCTCCACCACTTGCCCGGAAAAGAGCGCGCTCAGCCGCTCGATGTAGATCGCCACGTCAGGTAATTCGGGCATCTGGCGGGAGCTTAACCCAAGCTTCCGTTCTGGCGCGAACGCCGAGCAGGGCTGCACCTACCTGCCCCTACTTTCGAGTAACTGCGTATTTGGTCGAGAATCGGCCTAGTTCCTCGAATCCGCAAATCAATCGGCGTGCCTGTGCGTATGCACTGAAAGCTCCGAGCGCTGGGTCGCGTTTGGAGTTCACGGGACCTGCCATGAATCATCACTGCGCCTTCGTCCGCTGGTCTGCCTTGGTTGCGAGC
The DNA here is from genome assembly GCA_035634635.1 of Polyangiaceae bacterium. GTDB lineage: Bacteria > Myxococcota_A > Polyangia > Polyangiales > Polyangiaceae > PMG-095. The sequence continues at coordinate 23,908 of DASQCO010000119.1, read as the reverse complement.
GCACTGCTCGCGCTTTCCACGGGCGGTTGCCAGAACAAGCCCAAACCACGCGAGACAACGGCCCAACGCGGCACGGTCGTGCGCTTGGTCGCACCCAACACCGGTATCGGTTTGCAGATTTGCGACCCGCATGGCTCGACTTGTGCCGCGGCGGCTGTCGGCGCTGCGGTACCCGCTGGTTCACTCTTGCGCACGGGCGCGCGCAGCACTGCGGAAGTCGCGCTTGCGGACGGCACTTCGCTGGCGCTCGACCACGACAGTGAGCTGCAATTGGCAGGCAATTCGCGACGCGCACGCCTCAGTCACGGCGCGCTCGTCCTCGAGGTCTCCGGCAAGCCGGGCGCACGCGCGCAGCTGGATGTAAATGACGGCGCGCTGGACGTGAAAGCTGGCAAGATCGCGCTCCGCGCCGGCAGCGATTTTGCGATCGTCGACGTGGTCCGGGGCAGCGCGACGCTGACCGGCAATGGCTCGCCCCCGCTACACGTCGTTGGCGGCGAAGAGGCGCGTCTCTACAAAGGCAGCGCCCCCTACGTCAGCTCCGGTGCCACGCTCGCCGAGGCCGTCGCCTTTACCGACAGTTTGCTCGATGCCAGCGAATCGGCCGCGAAAAGTCGTGGGCTCGGCGAGTTGATCGCTCGTAAACCGGGCAGCACGGAGGAGCTACGGGGCGCGGTAAAGCTCGCGGCTCATCGCGTGCGCGTGCGCATTGCCGGTGCGATGGCCCGGACCGAAATCGACGAAGTCTTCGAAAACGACAGCGATGAGGTGTTGGAAGGGATCTATCGCTTTCCGATCCCGACCGACGCCAAAATCGAACGCCTGGCGCTGGAGGTCGACGGCAAGATGGAAGAGGGTGCCTTCGTCGATCGCGACCGCGCAGCGGCGATTTGGCGCGGAGCAATCGTGAACGCGGCGCCCAACGTACGCCCGCAAATCAAAGACGAGATCGTGTGGGTGCCCGGACCCTGGCGCGATCCGGCGCTGCTCGAATGGCAACGCGGCGGGCGCTTCGAGCTCAAGATTTTTCCGATCCCCAAGCGCGGACAGCGCCGTATCGTACTCGCTTACACCGAAGCGGTGCGCCCGGTCGGCGGTGTGCGCCATTTCAGCTATCCGTTGCCCGTCGATCCAGGGGGTACCACCAAGGTCCGTCATTTCGACGTCGATATCGAAGTGCGAGGACAGGATCCGAAGGTTGCGGTGCGCACGCTTGGCTATCCGTTGCTAGCGAGCGACCGCGAGGGTGCGCGTGCCTTTTCGTTCAGCGCGGATGAGTTTACTCCCAATGGTGACTTGAGCGTGGAGTGGGCGCTACCCGAGCGGCAGGGCGAGCTGACGGCGTTCGGCTTCCGCACTGGTGACGAACGCTATGCGTTGCTGACACTGCGGCCCAAACTGCCGCGCGCGACCGTGGACCAATCGCACGCCACCGTGATCGTCGTCGACACCAGTCGCTCGATGTTCGGCGAAGGCCTCGCGCGCGCAAAGCGCTTGGCAATTCGACTGGCGCGCGAGCTCGATCCAGCAGGACCGGTCAGCCTGCTCGCTTGCGACAGCACCTGCCGTGATTTGCCGACCGGCTTCATCACCCCGGGCCCTCAAGCAGCGCAAACGATCGAGCGATTCTTGAGCGGGATCGGCGCTGAAGGCGCCTCCGATCCCACGGCGGCGCTGCGACTCGCCAAGAAATTGCTGCAAAATGCGCCTGGAAGGCACGTCGAGGACATCTTGTTCATCGGTGATGGCGTGCCGACGGTCGGGCCAATTCGCACCGCGACGATCACGTCAGCGGTGCGCGACACGCTTGCGGGTTCCGAAACGCGCATCACCGCGGTGGCGGTCGGCAGTGCCTCGGACCTCGATACGCTCGGCGCCATGGCGCGCGCGGGTGGCGGCGTGGTATTGCCGTACATCCCTGGACAGACCTTGAATCAGGCCACGCTGGGCGTGCTGAGCGCTACCTACGGCGGCGCTTTGCGCGACGTCGAAGTCGTTTTGCCCGACAACCTGCTCGCGGTCGCGCCGCAGAAGATCGACACGATCTTGGCTGGTAGCGAGACCAGCATCAGCGCACGCATGGCAGCGGATAGCGTTGAGGGCAAAGTGATCCTGCGCGGCAAACTGGGCGATGCGCCATTCGAGCAACGCTACGACTTGCATGTCGTCGCCAGCGACAACGCGGGGAACGCCTTCGTGCCCCGCATGTATGCAGCGGCGCGCATCACCGATCTCGAGCGCAACGGCAGCGCAGAAGCCAAAAAAGAGGCGCTTTCGCTGTCCACGCGCTTCTCGGTCGCCAGCCGCTATAGCTCGCTTTTGGTTCTCGAGAGTGAAGCCATGTTTCGCGCCTTCGGCTTGGATGCGGCGAAACCAGGCGCGCGCTTCAGCGGCGAGGAGCTCGCGGAACAAAGCGAGGCCAAGGCAGAGCTTCCGGTGGACGATGTCGACGACAGCGGCGATCTCGGGCCGAGCCCCCTCGGCGCGCTCGACAAGAAGAGCAGCGGTGGCGTCTTCCGAAGTCGTGCAGCGATCGACGCATCTCCCCCGAGCTCGATGGGTCCGCTCGGTGCAGCCGCACCCGCCGCTGAAGCAGCCGCGCCAGCCAAATCCAAAGCTTCCCCGGCCCCACGTGTGGCCGCAGCGCCAGCCGCAAACGACCGCTTTGCCGAACCTCCGCCGCCTGTCGCGAAGAAACCGATGCTGCGCGAAGATTTCGAAGAACCGGAACTGCCGCGCTCCCCTCCGCCGCGCCGCCTGATCCCCATGCGCCGGGTCTGGGATCGCAAAGGGCAGATCAACAGCGCCGAACGAGGACCGCGCAGCGCCAGTATCGGCGCCGTGGCAGACGCCGAGCGTGCGCTGGCGAACGAGCCCGACCGGCGCGCAAACCTGAAAAGGGCCTATTCTCTGTATGCGATCAGCGGGGATCTGGGTCGCGCGACGAGTCTCGTCGAGCGCTGGTCGAGCAAGGAGCCTCTGGATCCGGATGCGCTCACCGCGCGCGCGGATCTGGCTGCGCGCCGAGGTGAACGAGAGCTCGCCATCCTGATGCTGGGAAGCGTCGTGGACATCCGCCCGGACGACATCGCGAGCCAAAAGCGCCTAGCCCGGTTGTATCGCTGGTCCGGCAAGCCCGAACTCGGTTGTCGACATGCGATGGCGATCGCCGAGCTGCGCGCAACCGACGCCAAGCTGCTCGCGGACGCCTTGCGCTGCGCGAGCACGCAAAGCGAAAGCCACTGGGCAAGCAACGCGCTCGCCCTGGCTGACGAAAAAACCGCGCGTCTCGCCAGCAGCTTGGCCTCGGCCCCCGCGCCCGACGAATCACGCCTGCTCGGGGACTTGCGAGTCGAAGCGACTTGGTCAGACGACGTGGATTTGGATCTGGCAATCTTGCACCCCGATGGTCAACGAGTCTCATGGTTGGGCGCCCCCACGCGCGAACTGATCAGCGCGCGCGACGTGCTCGCTCGCGGTCGCGAAGGGCTCGCGTTGAGTGGCGCTAAACCGGGCGAATACGCGATCGAAGTGGTGCGTTCCGGGAGCTACACTGGCCCGGTGCGCGGCGAGCTGACCATCTTCGCGGCGGGTGAAACTCGGCGCATTCCCTTCACGCTCGACGGACAACGACTGACGGTAGCCCTGACCGAGATCAAGATGGTTCCTCGGCTCGTGCCGCTGGATGATCTGCCCGTCATCGCCAGCGGGCCAGTACGCTAGAGCGCTAGAGCGCGGGACCGATGCGTTCAGACTTCGACTTGCCTTGTTCGGCGCTTTCGCTGCTGTCGGCGTCGTGGATTAGGCCTTCGAGCTCACTCTCCCCGACGACTCCCATTTCCACCGCACGCACGATGCCCTGCTTGTCGATCACGAGCAGGGTCGGCAACCCGGAGACGTCGAAGGCTGTGGCGGCTTGTGCGTCGGCGTCGAACAGCACCGGATAGCTCGGGTGATGCGCCTCCACGTACCTGCGAGCGTCCGCGTACTCGTCGCTCGTGTTGACGCCATAAACCGCGAGCTTCGGGCCTGCCAAGCGCCGCGCAACGCGATCGACGATGGGCGCCTGCTGACGGCAGGGCCCGCACCAACTCGCAAAGAAGTCCAAAACGACGGTTTTTCCCTGCAAATCCGAGAGTCGCTGAGTGGCGCCGAGCCCTGCTTCGGAGAGCGCGCGCAGCATGAAATCCGGCGCCGGGTGACCGATCAGCGGTGAGTTCGAACGCGCCGTGCGATGGCCGAGCCGCGGCAAGCCGAACAATCCCAGGCCGATGCTGGCCACGAGTACGATCAACGCGGTCAGGTAACCTTGGGTGGTCTCTCGCTTCGAGTGCGGCGCTCTACTCATGGGTCCCCGGAAGTTGCTCGAGGTTCGCACGCTCGGCAACCGGAACCGGCGCGTCTTCCATGGCGCGCTCTGCGGCGCGCGTGCCCAACACGGGTAAACGCAGCCGTAGGCGCGCGCCGCCCAGATCGCTCTGCTCGGCGCGAATCGTTCCACCGTGCTCGATGACGATCTTCTTCACGATCGACAACCCCAGACCGGTTCCGTCATCTTTCGTGGTGACGTACGGATCGAAGACCGTTTCGCGCAGTTCGACCGGGATGCCGGGGCCATTGTCGTCCACGTCCAGGTTCCAGAATTCGCCGTCACGCGCGAGTCGCACGCGTACCTGACCGGTGCCCGCGCTGCGCCCGAGCAAAGCCTGGGCCGCGTTGCGCACCAGATTGAACAGTACTCGGCGCAGCATCTGAGCGTCAATCAAGGCATCGCAAGCACTCGCGGGCAGATCGAATTCGACTTTGATGTCCGCGCCTTGCTTCAATGACAGCAGCTCATCGAGAGCGTGTTCGCCGCTGTCTCGTTCGCCGGCACCGACGCCAAAGCGCGCGGCCTGCTCGCGCAGAAATTCGGCTAAATCCGCCCGAAACAGGCAGGCTTGGGGGAGGCGCGCGAAATCCGAGAACTCGCCGACCAAGCGCCGCAAGGTACCCACTTCGTCTTCGACGACCTCGAGCGTGGTATCCACCAGCCGCCGATACTCGGGATCCGAACCGGTGTAGCGACGATGGATCTCTTGCACCGCAAGCGAGATCGGTGTGAGCGGATTCTTGATCTCGTGCGCGAGGCGGCGCGCCATCTCCTGCCAAGCGCTGATGCGTTGCAAATACTCGATGCGCGCCCGGCTCGATTCCACCTCGCCGAGCATGCGGTTGAACGCGCCGGCCAAGTCCGCGATCTCGTCACCGCCGCCTTCGGGAACGCGGATGCTCAGGTCGCCTTCACCCACCAAACGGGTGGCGCGCGCCAGCTCGGCGATGCGACGCGAGACACCGCGCGCGAGCAACGTGCCGACGCCGATCGCAGCCAAGATCGTGATGCCCAAGAGCGCGGTGAAAGAGAGCAGGTAGCTCCGCTCATCCGCAGCGCGGCGCCGCTCCACTTGCTTGTACGTGTCGACGAATTGGCTCATTTCCGTGAGCTCGTCGAAATGGCTCTTGTCAGCGGCAAATACCGCGACCAGCTGCGGAACGTCGTCCACGTTCGGATCGTCAGCGAGCGCTCTCTGCACCTCGAGCTGATTTTCGTGGCTTGGATCGAGCGGCCGATCGCGCCGCACTTCACCTAACGTTTTCCCATCGGGATCGCGGACTGCCAGCGAGACCAAGCTCGGATGGTCGGCGAAGGCTCGTTTCAATTCCGGCTCGAGCGCGCTGTGATCGCTCGCGGTCGAAGCGCGACGCAATCCCGGGCGCTGCGCGATCTCCGCGGCTTCTTGGCGCATCAGCGCTTTCACGCTGCGCGCCAATTCTTGATACAGGCCGAGCGACTTATCGAGGTGCGCACCGACGTCCGGAATGAAGAACTTGACCGAAGTGGTGTGCACGGTGCTCTCCGCCAACCACACTGCAGCGAGCAGCGGAATCAGCGCGGTGAGCACGATCGCGAGCGCCAGGCGACGCCGAATGCGACCGGAGGCAGCCACCTAGTCGCGCTCCGGTGGCTGATGATCGCGTTCGAACACGCTGACCAGCGCGGCCCACGGATCGAAGCCAAGCAGCGCCGACAAATCGCGCGAGACGAACTCCTCTGCTCGACCCAGCATCGGTGCCAGCGCGCCACCCGCGCCGAAACGCTCCGCCAAGCCGCGCAGACCGGCAAAAGCCGCGCGGCCAACGTCTACACCGAGCGGCACGGCCAACCCAGGGCTGACCGGCGAGATCAACAGATCACGCGCAGCCACGGCCAAGGTGAACGCACCCGGCGCGGGATCTCGGGCGAGCGACTGGAACGTCAGTAGCTCGCCGAACACTCCGAGCGACAACGGAGCCACTTCACGTTCGGCGGCTGAAGCGAAGTGCCGATAGTCGCGCCGAAAATCACCGGACAGGAGTCCCATTTCCGGGCGCAACTCATCCGGCCCGACGATGCGATCGAAACCCAGTCCGCGGCGGCGCGCGACCAGACCGGTGTACAGCTCGCCGTGCCGAAACACACCGAGCGCGATGGCGCGGCCTTCGCTGCAGAACATGTCGAGGGCGCGGTGGATCACTCGTGATCCGGGCACCGGAATGTCGGCAAAGCGCTTGGGCCACATCGCGACCAAGCCCTCGGCCTCGAGCTCGCGCAGCGCGCGCGCCAATTCGAGCGCCTGTTCCAGATACTCTTGCCGCGGCCGGAGTCGCTCGGAAAAGCGCTCAACCAACTCTTCGAGAGCGCCAGCCGCGAGCTCCACGGCCCAGCTCGCCTCATAGCGCCCCGCGAGCTCGGGCAGCTTCACGGGCCACTCCACTGCACGCAAGTCGAGCCGGCCGCGCTTGGTGTGCACCAACTTACGCAAACGGTTGCCTGTCGTGACAGCAACCACCCCGCCTCCTTCTGGCTCGCGGCTTCCCCCATCTGCAAGCATGTGGCTGGGCGCGCGGAACACGTCCGCCAAGCGCTGCCAGTCGGTAGCGGTGAAGCCTTCGAGCGAGACGTCCTGCGTGATCACGACGCAGGGAGTATAGTCACAGGCCATGCTTGACCAGGACAGAACCCCCGAAGCCTCCGACTTGGCCGCTTTCTTGGACGCAGCGAATACGCCGTACCACGCCGTGGCCGAGGTCGCGCGGCGCTTGACGGCCGCTGGGTTTCGAGCCTTTCGCGAGTCGGAAGCGTGGCAGCTCGAGCCTGGAACGCGCGGTTTCGTGGTGCGCGCTGGCGGTTCGATCGTGGCGTTCGAGCTCGGCAGCAAGCCTCCGGCCGACGCTGGCTTCGTGATGATGGGCGCGCACAGTGACTCACCCAACCTGAGGCTCAAGCCGGTGCCCGATCTGACCAGCGTCGGCTATCGCCAACTCTCGGTCGAGGTGTACGGCGGGGTACTGCTCTCGACCTGGATGGATCGCGACTTGTCGGTCGCCGGGCGCGTCGTGTTCGCGAACGGTCGCTCTGAACTCATCGATCTGAAGCGCGTCGTGTGCCGCGTGCCAAACTTGGCGATTCACCTGAATCGCGACGTGAACAGCGCAGGGCTCGTGCTCAACGCACAGACGCACGTCGTGCCTGTGCTCGGTTTGGAGCTGGAGAGCGGTGGCTTCAGTGAGCTCCTCAGCGAAGGCCTCCGCAACACCGCATCCAACGGCGCACGCGTGGAAGACGTGCTCGGTTTCGACTTGTGTTTGTACGACACGCAGCGCGCGGCGTTCGCGGGCAGCAAGAACGAGTTCCTGTTCTCGAGTCGGCTCGACAATCTGGCCTCCTGCCACGCCGCGCTCAACGCGCTGCTCGGTGCGGGTCCGGGCTCGGAAGCAACGCGCATCCTCGCGATCTACGATCACGAAGAGGTGGGCAGCCAAAGCGCATCCGGAGCGCGCTCGCAGTTTCTGTCGGATCTGCTCGAACGCCTGTCACGCTCGTTTTCCGCCAGCGACGACAGCGCGTTGCCGCGCGCCATTTCGCGCTCACTGCTGATCTCGGCCGATATGGCGCACGGAGTACACCCGAACTACCCGGACAAGCACGACAAGCAGCACCGGCCTATGCTCGGCGCGGGCCCGGTGATCAAGGTCAACGTCAATCAGTCGTACGCGAGCGACGGTCCCGCGATCGCCGCGTTTGCCGCCGCATGCCGCGCGGTCGACGTCGCGCCGCAACACTTCAGCTCGCGCAACGACAGCCCGTGCGGGAGCACCATCGGGCCGATCTCAGCGGCTCGCCTCGGCGTCCGCGCCGTCGACGTCGGCAATTGCATGCTCAGCATGCACTCCTGTCGGGAAATGGCCGCGAGCCGCGATGTCGCACCGATGATTCGCGTGCTCACGCGGCTGTTCTCCGAGTTTCGCAGCTTGGATTCCGCGCTCTGAGGCGACTCAGGGCGGCGGCTGCGCGAAGCGAGACACCGGGAACGCCTGGGGTTCGTCCGAGTACACCCGCCGATAACCGGCGCCGTAAACGACGATGCCGCGCGCTTGCAGGCCGTCCGCGTCTTCGTAGCGCAGCGTGCTGAGCAGCGCGGGATGTGTCGCCGACGCGCGCACGAACGAGACCGAACTCACCACGCTTTCATGGCTCTCGCCGAACTCCGTGCCCAAATTGTTCACGCTTCCGCCGTAATCGTCTCGCGACGCGCGGCGCTCGTCCGAGGCTTCTGCGCGCGGCTTCGCGGGCGCAGCGGCGCGGTCTTCTGGCGCGGGCTTCATCTTCGCGGGTGCGCGACTGCTCTCGACGTCTCGGCTACCGCGACCGTCACGCGAGTAGTCATAGGGCACTGGCGCCGGACGCGGCAGCGGGCGTGAGCGCCGGATCACGGGCTCGGCTGGTCGCGCGCGTTCCGGAAAAAAAGCGACGCCGATCACGCCCACATTCTGCGGCGTGCCCATGCGCGCCGAGTAGCTGTCCTCGGGGCTCGTGAAACGGAAAGCCGCGACTTCGTCCATGCTGCGGCGAAAGCCTTCGACGAGCAGCGAGCCGTATGCCGGGATCACGTAGCCGCGCTGGTTCACGTAATCACCCGGTTGACCACTGATGGCATCACGACCGTCGACGGTCACCACGGCTTCGACGCGGTCTGCGGTCGGATTCCGAACGCGAATGTTGTAGCGAAGCCCTGGCTCACCCAAAAGAAACATGCGACCGTCTTTGACGAACGTCGCGAGCGAGTTGCCGTTTTCGTCTTCGACCGAAAAGGAATACGGCGGCGGCGCTGGACGCGATCGCCAAAACGGACTGCGAGCATCGGCCTGACTACAACAGGCCAGGAAAATCAAACCAATGCCAAGAGCGGCGAATAGGTAGCGAAGGGTGCGCGCGGTCAAACTAACCTCCCAAATTACGGGGCTTTTGTGGCTACGCGCCAAGCCTGGGGAAGATCTGAAAAAATGCGCGCCAGTCAACGAGCGTGCGCCAGGGCGATCAAGCCAAGCGCAGCAAAACCCAGCAAAATCGCAAGCACGGCCACCACCACTGGCAACAGGCGGCGCGGCGCAATACGCGCGGCTAGTTCCGGATCTAGATCTTGGCCCAGGTGTTGCGTGATGTCGCGATCAGCCGCTCGCACCCGCAGCAGCAGCAAGGCGACACTGAGCGCGAACGAAAGGCCGATGAACGACGCGGTGAGCCAACGCACGCGCGAACGACGCGCTTGCTCGCGCGCGAACGCAGCCGGCAGGCCGTCGAGCAAGAGCACATCGGCCACGTCGAAGGTCTGCGCGGGTTCCGTCCCGGAAGCGAGCGGCCAGCCGATCGCCGCAGCGCTATTTTGATCGACCTCGCTCGACACGACAACCCATGAGGGCGATTGACTGTGCGATAGCGGAAGAGTCCCGACCGAACCACCTCGACCATTGGGCTCGAGCGCGACCAGGCCGCCCGCCAGGCGCTGCCGATCGGAAACCAAGCTGTAGAACGCCTCGCTTCGCGGAACGGCTGATTCAATGCGGAGCTCGCCGTTTGCGAGCACGGCATGCATTCCACCCGCGACCACGGAAATGGGCGTTTCGATCAGCCCGATCCGACCGTCCTCGGTCCGTGCTTCGATGCGCACGCTCGGGTTCAGCTCGGTCGGCTCGAAGAACACACGCGCTCGGCCGCGCTCATCGCTGTGTAGCTGCTCCGTTCCGGACAATCGCGCACCTTCCACGCTGACCGTCAGCGTCGCGAAAGCCACCGCGGTGCCTGCATGCTCGACGCGAATCGACAGCGGCGCCGGTGCTCCCACCACGAATGCTCCGCGCTCTGCTGCCACCGATAGCACGAGCGGGTGATCGGCGCGCCCGCGGATCCAACCGCCGCGACGACGCGCACGCGCCGCCCAACGCGTCACATCGAGCTCGAAGCGTCCACCCGCGAGCAATGCACTCGCGGCGTCGCGCAGCTCGAACTCGACCGGCCCGTGTAGCGTGCTTGCAAAGCGCAGCTCGAGGTCGACGACGCCGTGCACGGCTTGCGGCACCGACGCCACGACTTCCGCCCCCGACGACGCGCGCGCATGGGCCGTGAGCGGCCCGCTCCAAAACGGAGCCTCGTGCTCGCCGTCTCGTTCGACGCTCTCCACACGCAGCGACAGCACGGAGACGCCCTCGCTCGGACCGCCGTACAAGCGGGCGCCATGCAGCTTTCGCGGCGCGCCAGCCACGAGCCATGCATAGCCGACGACCAACACCGTCAGCACGGGAAGCGAAAGGTTCCAGCCGCGACTCATCGGCTTGTCATTTCCACGAATATGCTACCCTGCGCCGCGAATTATGGCGGACGTCAAGAAAGCAAAGGTTAAAAAACCGGCCCAAGCCAAGCGCGTTCGGAAAGAACGACGCTTTTTGCCCGAGCCCACTTACGCCTCGCGCGCCTCGATCGGCGGTGGCATGGTGGGCGCGCTGATCTTGGGCGCGGGCGTGTACAGCCAGTGGCTGAGTGAAAATCCACGCGCGATCGCGCCATACCTGTTCGGCGTCGGCGCCATCGGCCTCGGCGCGGCACTTTGGTTCGGTGATGCAGGCGCCCTCCCCGTGCGCCTCGGCGACGCGGGCATCGCAGTCGAAAAAGGCAGCGAGCTGATTCGTCTCGCGTGGTGTGACATCGAACGAGTGTTCACCGAGCGCGCCGATCTCGTTGCCAAAGGCAAAGAGCTCACCTTGCGCATTCCAATCGCCGCACATCGCACGGCCGTCGCTTGGATCCTGAGCGAGGGGACGAAACGCGTACCCAAGGTCATGGACGTCAAACGCCAGAGCTTGGCAAGCTTACCCGAACCCAAAGACAGCGATGGGGAATCGCGTGAGATCGAAGGCCTGCAAATTGCGGGTCGCCACTGTGCAGCCAGCGGCAAACCGGTCTCTTTCGAGCGCGACGCGCGCCTCTGCCCGAATTGCGGGCAGGTCTATCTGAAGGACCAAGTGCCCGCGAAATGCGTCACCTGCGACGCGCCCTTGGGGTCGAAGGCGGTCGAGATCTGAGAGCTCTGGGGCGAGCGACGAAGTCGAGCCGTCGGGGGCGGATGCGCTATTTCGGCCAGTGAACGAGTTCACAGTCGCCGAGCAACGTGAGCTTCCACTTCGGGTTTCGGTCGCCCTCGCCCGCTAGGTTGTCGGAGTAGGGGCTATCTTGCAGCCATGCACCGAGCTTGCCGCCGGCGAAGTCGAACTCGAGCGGCGGCAGCGCGAGGTTCGCTGCGACGCACTCATCGAAGGTGGAAAATCCGCCGCTGCCGACCAAAAAGCCCACGGTTCCTGGCGGCACGATCACCTTTTGCGTTTGGTCATCGCCCACGAACCACCAACCGTCCGGGTCCGCACCCGCGTATGCGTGAAGCGACCAACCTTGAGCGGCCGAGTACTTCATGCAGCCGTCCACGTAGGTAATGCGGTAGCGCCCAGCGGGCAGTTCGATGCCATCCGCAAAGTAGACGACCGATCCGAACAGATCGAGATTCTGATTCGTGCCCAAGCTCGAAACGTCACCGAGCTCACACGACGAAGCGCCGGCCGCACCCGCGCTGTCCTGGAGATCGCCTGGATCGAAGAAGGAGAGCCCGCCCCCGCCGACGGCTGCGCTCGGCGTGCCAGCAGCCCCCCCAATCCCACCGTTGCCACCCTCGACCGTCGCGCTACCTCCAGCGGCAATGCTCTCGCGGCCCGCCGCAGCACCGCCGCCCACTCCCCGAGGATGATCGCTACTGCAGGCGCAGACCACGATCCCACTCAGCCACATCCCGATTGCCCACTGCCGCCCACAAGTCATGACTGCCACTTTACGACGGCCAACCCTCGCGGTCACGGGATTCGCTCGCTGGGCGCGTAACTCGTGGACGTGAACGAGGTTTCCGTCTTGGCGGCAACCAAGCTCGGCTCCCAGAGAATTTGAACCGCAAAGCCGCAAAGACCGCAAAGACCAGAGGAAGACTTTTTGGGTTCTGCGGGGAGATCGCTAACGAGAGTTTTCCTGATTCCAGGCTTCGACCCAGGGTGGCAAGGCGGGCGAAGGTTCGCTTCTGCCGACGATTTCGAGGATCTCTTTCGAGCCGACGCTGCCGCCACCACGCTTGAGAAAGCGTGAGCGCACGATCGCTTCGGCGACCAACTCTGCACCTCGCAAGAAGCGATGTTGGATGACGAATGCCTTTTCGTCCCAACCGATGATTGCGGTCTCGACCTCGAAGGCTTGGAACAACTGCAATGAGCGGCGAAAGCGGACCGTTTCTGCAGCAACCACTGGGTAGAAGCCTTTCCGCAGCAGTCGCGCGCCGACGCCTGAACGCAGCAACAGATCGACGCGCGCGACGTCGAGCATCGTCAGATAGACACCGTTGTTCACGTGTAAGAGCACGTCCAAGTCCGGCGGCCAAACGCGGAAGCGTTTGCGCGTTGGTCCGAGGGGCTCGCAGCGCGGGCGAAACGGTGCCGTTAGAAACAGCAACAAGAGGCGGAAAAGTAGGTTCATCGCGCGCCAACAGTGGACGCCGTCACTGCTCGATGTAGCGAGATTTTTCGAGCTCTGCGACGTACGTCCACGCGGGCGAGATCAGCTTGGAAAAAACGAACAACCGCTCCCCGTCGACCACGTAACCACCGCGATCCGGTCCGGCGATGCGCGCGGCGAGCGCGGAGTCATCCACTGCGGGCAGATCCAGAGGTCGATCGGGATCGGTCACGCTCGCGAGCATGCTCGCTTCCAGGGTCTTGCTGGCTGCGATTTTACCGTCCTCGGTAACTAGGTAGGAGCGAAGGAAACCGGGCAGGTCGAGGTCGAGCTTTTGAGCAAGCGAGGCCACACGCACATCGCAACCGGTCACGCCGATGAATTCGCCGTTCGAATGCATGCCGAAAAGCGCCGAGATGCGCAGCGTGCGCTTGGTCGCGTCGACGACTGGCCGGATCCAATGCAGTTCTGGATCCTGCTTCGACATCTTGTACCAGGGCCGCCCGCGCGGGTCGGCAGTTACTTCGCGCGCGGGGAATTGTGCGAACGTGCCGTCTTCGAGGCCGACGAAGGCCCGCAATAGCGCGCTTTTGCCGGCGGCCAATGCGACGTTCTGCTCGGCAACCGTGCCTTTTCGATCGGCCTCGGGCAGAGCGTCGACGACGGCTTCGCGCAGCCAGCGATCCGTGTGCGCCATCTTCGCTGCGCTGAGCGGGAGTTCGGCGTCGGGTGTTTTGCCCGGCCAGGTAACGACGATGCCTTCGAAGCTCACCGGGGCACCGCCGTAATTGGCGGAGGCAGCGAGCGGCGGCAGCGGGCGCTGGGTGCGGTCGAAATCATGCGCGTTGCGCTGCAACAGCTCCACGGTGGCCGCGCCGATGGCTTCGACGCCGACGGCCAGATTGCTGAACGCCACGTCCACCTCGTGGGCACGGCTGCTCACTGCGACTAGTACCTTCCGAGTACTTTCCATTTGGCGCGCTTGGCGCTCGGTTTGCCGCGCGTCTCGAACAACCGCTCCGACGATCGCCACGCTGGTCAAAAATCCGAGTACGGAAAGGATCGACATCGCGAGCACCGGACGACGCGCGGCAGCGCGGACCGTGCGGCGTGCTAGCCCCTCTTCGTAGACCGACACGGGCTCATCGCGGATGAAGCGCCGAATATCATCGGTCAGGGAACGGACGTCTGGGTAGCGCTCCGTCGGCTCTTTGCGAGTCGCGCGGGCGATGATCGCCGCGAGCGCGGGCTCCAGCGGTTGGCCGTCCACGTCGATCGGCGCCGCCAGCTGATTTTGCAACGCCTGTGACAGCGCTTGCATCGCCGAGGTGTGCGAACGCGCCGGCTCGAGCGTGGCCAATTCTTGCAGGATCACCCCCAGTGAGTATTGGTCCGCAGCTGGCCCGATGCGATCAATCAAACCGAGCGCTTGTTCGGGCGGCATGTATTGCGGAGTGCCCATCACTTCACCCTGTCGGGTTGCGGTGGACGAAGTTTCACTCTTCGTACCGGCCTCGGAAGCGACCATGGTCGGCAGCGTGCCGACCGCTTCATGCGGGAGCATGGTTGGCAACGTGCCGAGCTCTTCGTGATCTTCCACCGCAGAGGGTTGGGAGGGCACCATGCTGGAGCGCTGCTCGGCGGCCATGTCGATCGGGCTATTGATGACGCGCGCGAGCCCCCAATCCATCACGTACACTTCGCGATAGCGGCCCAGCATCACATTGTCCGGCTTCAGGTCGCGGTGCACCACTCCGCGTTCGTGGGCAAAATGAATCGCCTCACCCACCCCGAGCAGCGTGCCGATGCGCTCTTTCAGCGAAAACTCACCGCGCATCGCGCGCGACTCTTTGGGCGCATTGGCAGCGCGATGGATGTAGTCACCCATGGTCGTGCCCTCGAGCAGCTGCATGGTGATCGCTGGGGCGCCGCCCTCCGACTGCTCGAAGCTGTACAGCGGGACAATATTCGGGTGCTCGAGTTGAGCGCCGATCTGGGCTTCGAGAATGAACCGCCGCATCACGCCTTGGTCCTTCTCGAAGCCTTCACGCAGCCGCTTCAGCGCAACCACGCGACCAAGCCCGCGGTCATGGGCAACGAACACGCTGCCCATGCCGCCTTCTCCGAGCAAGCTCCTGACCTCGAAGCGACTCGCCACTTCCGCCGATAGGTTGCTGCGCCGTGCGCTGGCTTCGAGATCGACGGACACCTTGTCGCCCTTCAGGGAGGGCACGCTACTGGGCATGCGCGACTATAGACTCAAGTCTCCCGTGCAAAAGCGGCTTTCTTACCCCCCGCCAGCGCGCTCTCGGAATCCAGGGTGCCGAACAACTCGATCAGCGAAGCGACGAGCCCAGTCCATCCGGTCTGATGACTTGCACCTAGTCCGGCCCCGTTGTCTCCGTGGAAATACTCATAGAAAAGAATGTAGTCGCGGAAGTTGGGATCGTTCTGGAATTTATCGGTGCCTCCGTAAACGGGGCGCCGGCCCTCACTATCGCGCGTAAAAGTGCTGATGAGTCGGCGCGAGATTTCCCGACCGACCTCGAATAGGTTCATCAGCTTGCCGGAGCCAGTGGGGCATTCGATTTTGAATTCATCGCCGTAATAGAGATAGAAGTTCAGCAGTGCTCGCAGGATCAGCACATTGATGGGCATCCAAACTGGGCCACGCCAGTTGGAATTGCCGCCGAACATGCCGCTGTCGGACTCGCCAGGCAGGTAGTCGACCCGGTGCTGCTCGCCGTGGACGTAAAAGACGTACGGATTCTGCTCGTGAAACTTCGAAATCGAGCGGATACCGTGCGGGCCCAGAAACTCGTTCTCGTCCAACACACGCGTGAGGATCCGGCGCAGTCGCTCGGGTTTGACCACTGCCAATATCCCTCGCTCGTTCACGCCATAGTGGCCTTGCCCGGTTGGATGCAGCATCGCCACGAGCTCGGGCCTGCGGTGCATGCGGTATCGAATCAGGTCCATGGCAGCGGGGATCCGCTCACGCTGGGCCTTCTCCACGACCGTCGTGGCGCACAGCGGCAGAAGGCCAACCAGCGAGCGCACTTTGAGTCGCGTCGCGCTCCCATCTGGGAGACGTAGAACGTCATAGTAGAACCCATCTTCTTCGTCCCACATCCCGCCGTCGCCCGGGCGGTTCATGGCCGCGGCGATGTAGCAGAGATGCTCGATGAACTTGCACACCATCTGCTCGTAGTGAGGATCGTGAACGGTGAGCTCCACGGCCATCTCCAGCATATTTTGGCTGAAGAGAGCCATCCACGCCGTGCCGTCGGCTTGCTCGAGGTGTCCTCCGGTGGGCAGCGGCGAACTGCGGTCGAACACACCGATATTGTCGAGCCCGAGGAAGCCGCCCTCGAACAGATTTTTGCCGTAAGGGTCCTTACGATTGATCCACCAGGTGAAGTTCAACAGTAGCTTGTTGAACGTCGACTTCAAAAAGTCGTAATCCGCCCGACCGGTACGCGCCAACTCGGTACGATGCAGGAACAAAGTAGCGAATGCATGAACCGGCGGGTTCACGTCACTGAAGTTCCACTCGTACGCCGGCAGTTGACCGTTCGGGTGCAGATACGCGGCCCGCAACATCAGGGTCATTTGGTCCTTGGCGAAATCAGCGTCGACGAGCGAGAGCGGCAGCGTATGGAACGCGAGATCCCAGGCCGCGTACCAAGGGTATTCCCACTTGTCCGGCATGGATATGATGTCTTCGTTCAACATGTGAAACCACTCCGAGTTTCTCGAGCGCCGATACCCTTCGTGGAGCGGATTCGAGTTGTGCTCCAAGAGCCAATTCTCACCGTCGAAGAAGAAGAATTGCTTGCTCCAGAGCATGCCCGCGAGCGCCTGACGCATCACGTTGGCCTGATCCGGGTTCGTCGAGGGCGGAGTCACGGCGGCATAAAAGGCGTCTGCCTCACGCAAACGCTCTGCAAAAACGTCGTCGAACGGCTTTCCGAACGGCTGGAGATCGGGATTTGAAGTCGCCTTGCTCAGGCGGACGCGGATCACCTCCGTCTGCCCCGCGCCAAGCACGCGCTTGTAGTGAGCTGCGCACTTCGTGCCCCGCTTGGCCGGGTTCACCGCGTCCTGTTTGCCCGAGATCACCAAGTCGTTGACACCGTCCTTGGCGTGCGCGCTCTCGTTCGCCGTCCCGAACAGACGCTGGTGGTTCGTCTCGTTCTCGGTGAAGTGAAGCGGAACGTCCCCCTCGCAATAGAAGCGGAACTCACCGAACTCGGCGCGAGCCGCGGCGGCCGTGCTCACCCCGCGAGGTCCATCCACCTGTCGCAGGCTCGGCTTTTCGCTGGCGCGATTGGAGGGCGAAATCCACTCCGACCAATCATTGCGAAACCACAAGGTCGGGAGCAGGTGCAGCTCCGCAGCCTCCGGGCCACGGTTGATGGCAGTTATTTTGACGAGGATATCTTCGGCGTCAGCCTTGGCGTACTCCACGAAGACGTCGAAGTAGCGGTCATTGGCGAATACCCCAGTATCGAGCAGCTCGTACTCGAACTCTTTTCGCGAGCGACCGCGGTTGGCCGTCACTAGCTGTTCGTACGGGAAAGCAGCCTGCGGATACTTGTACAGGAACTTCATGTACGAGTGCGTCGGCGTACTATCGAGATAGAAGTAGTACTCCTTGACGTCCTCGCCGTGATTGCCTTCGCTATTGGTGAGTCCGAAGAGCCGCTCTTTCAAGATTGCGTCTTTGCCATTCCAGAGGGCGAGCGCGAAACATAGCCGCTGCTTATCGTCCGAGATGCCGCCGATGCCATCTTCACCCCAGCGATAGGCACGCGAGCGCGCTTGATCGTGAGTGAAGAAATTCCAAGCGTCGCCGTTTTCACTGTAGTCCTCGCGAACGGTGCCCCACTGCCGTTCGCTGAGATATGGCCCCCACTTCTTCCAAGCGATCTTCTGTTCACGAGCCTCGTCGAGCCTGATGTGTTCAGTCGTTTTCATCGCTTCCTCATCCCTCGCCATCTCATCCTCGTTCCAGTTCCAATGACTCGAACGGCCCGGACCCACGATCCGCGAGCGGATCCACGACTAGCAGCCCATTTCAAATCTCCAAAGGGCCGGTCGCGACACGGCACTTTTCAGCGGCGATGCAGGGAGTGGTCAACGACCGAGTAAGCCCCACCGCTCCTCGGTCGTGCCAAACGCCGCTCCGGACGGTCTTTAAGGCTTGATGCCGCTGATCGCGGCCTGAAGCCGGCCTTCGTCTTCGTGGGAGAGCGAGGTCTTCAGCACCACGCCGCCCGTCCCACTGATCGCTTCGAGCACTTTGTCGCCGGTCGCTTTGCGGACCAGCACGAACAGCGCGGAGCTGCTGGGCTTCAAAGTGGCCGCAAGCTCCTTCATAAAATCGTCATTGATGCCGATATCGGTCAGAGCACCAGAAGCGGCCCCCGCGGAGGCACCGACGGCAAAGCCGAGCAACGGGTTCAAGAAGATCAGGCCAATCAGCGATCCCCAGAAGCCACCACTCACGGCGCCTGCCGCCGTCAGATTGATGGCCTGATGCAATTTGACCTTACCTTCGGCGTCTTTGACGGCGACGACGGCGTCTTCCAAATCGATGAGGTACTCGCTCTGCAGCTTGCGCAGCTTGAGCCGCACTTCTTCCGCCGCAAAAACGTTGTCGTAACCGATGACTACGAGAGTGCTCATGAACGTCCTTCCTTGGCGCAGAGTCCGTGCGCGCTGTGGTTCTCGAACCTCTGCCGAGGAGCGTCAAGCGAAAGTCAGCAACTGAGCGCGCACGATCAGTGACAAGTTCGTTAGAAATGTCGAATCAGGTGCGCGGTCGGCCGGTCATCGAGTTGCGCTCGAGCTCTGCTGCGACTGCAGCAATCGGGTCCGCTTCCCCTTCGCTGCCTTTGACCCACGCGGCGAATAGCTCGTAGCCCACCGCCAGCACTACTGCGCCGACGAACAGTCCGATGATGCCCGAACTGATCATGCCACCGAGCGCGCCGATCACGATCACCAACGTGGGCACCCCCGTACCGCGCCCGAGCAAGATCGGTTTGAGTACGTTGTCGCTGACGCCGACCAGCACGCTCCAAACCGTGAAGCCGATCGCCACATTGGTGCTCGAGGAGGCCCAAACGTAAACCACCATTGGGCCGAGCACGAGCGCCGCCGGCAGCTGCGCGACGGCAGTGATGAGCACTAACAGCGCCCACGCACCCGGCGCCGGCACGCCGGCGACGGCCATGCCGATCCAAGCCAACACCGCTTGAATCGCCGCCACGCCCAGCACGCCCTTCGCCACCGCTCGCACCGTGGCGCTGGCCAGGTCGATCAAATGTTGGCCGCGGCGCGGCGCGAAGCGCTCCGCGACCGGCAAGAGCGCACGCATCGTCGCGTCGGTCTTCAACAAGAACGCGACCGCGACGGCCACTGCGAATAGCGATTGCAAAATGCCGAGCGTGAGGCCGCCGAGCGACTGCGCGAGCCAGCGCCCGACCTCGCGCAGCTGCGGCAAGTGCGCCTCGACGACCGAGGCGGGTGCGTTCACCACGCCCATCCAAAGAGTGTAGATGCGCTTGCCGATCAAAGGCCAATTGGCTACGTCCGGGCGCGGCGGCGGCACTTTGAGCTCGCCTTGCGCCAATTGCCGACCAACACGAACCACGAAGCTGCCGATCGAATCGAAAAACAGGTACGTCGGCACGACGATCACGGCCAACGCCACTGCGCCGAACACCATGGCTCCCAACTTCGGCATCCGTTGCGAGATGCGGCGCGTGAGCGGGTACACGGCCGTCGCGATGATCGCCCCCCACAGCACCGGAACCAAGAACGGCAGCACGATTTGTAAACACCAAGCAATCCAGCCACCGATGAGGACGACGCGAATCGTGCCCGCGGTCACCCGACTCAGGAAGAACTCTTGGCTCTCTCTCGGTTCCATGGGCTCGAGACTCTAGCGTGGTTCGAACGCAAGACCGAGCACAACCAACGAGCGAGCTGCGACTCGATAGGACGGCGCGGTATAGGGCAGTGCAGCGCTCCAGGGCTGGATATCGTCCGGCGACGCAAGGGCGGTATCGATACAGCGTCGCCATGGGCCGAGGGAACTTTCTGGGACTGGCGGCAGCTCGAAGCTGAGCGGTTCCCAGAACGCGTTGATCATGGCGTGGAGCGAGTAGCGCCCCCGCTGGCTGCGCAGCGTGAACGCCAACGAATGCGACTTCTCGCTCCAATCAGGGCACCCGAGCGCCACTCCGTGCCAGGTGATTTCAGCGCGCTCCAGCAATTCTTGGAGGGTCATTCGCGTGCCAGCGACGGCCACGTCTCGGCGCAAACGGAATTGGTTGAGCAAGCTGACGAAACGCTGAACGTCCGCGTGCTGGTTCAACAGCTCCCAATCGAACCAACTGAGTTCGTTGTCTTGACAGTACGCGTTGTTGTTGCCGGACTGCGAGCGCCGTACCTCGTCTCCCATCAGCAGCATCGGGGTACCGGCCGCGAGCAGCAGCAACGCGAGCAAGTTCTTCACCTGCCGATTGCGCAACGCCTCGATTTCCGGATCGAGCGTGGGGCCTTCGACGCCGCTATTCCAACTTTGATTGTCGTTGGCACCATCACGATTGCACTCGCCGTTGTCGTGGTTGTGCTTGTGGTTGTAAGAGACCACATCGTTTAGCGTGAAGCCGTCATGGCAGGTGACGAAGTTGATGCTCTGCTCGGCTTCGCGCTGTTCGTGTGCGTAGATGTCCGGACTACCGAGGAGGCGCGAAGCGAGCGCCGGCACGGCGCCCTCGTCGCCTTTGACGAATTTGCGCAAATCGTCGCGAAATCGCCCGTTCCATTCTTGCCAGGTGTCGCCGATGAACGAACCGACCTGATACAAGCCCGCGGCATCCCAGGCCTCGGCGATCAGCTTGGTGCCTGCGAGCAACGGGTCGGACTCGATGTCCCAGAGGACAGGCGGGTTCGGCAGCAGCTCGCCCGCTTCATCGCGGCACAGCACCGAGGCGAGGTCGAAGCGAAAGCCATCGATGTGCATTTCTTCGACCCAATAGCGGAGGCTATCTTGAATCATGCGCCGCACGATCGATTGGTTGGCATTCAAGGTGTTGCCGCAACCGGTGAAGTCTTTGTACTTCGCACGATCGTTCTCCAGCATGTAGTACGTGGAGTTGGCGAAGCCTCGGTACGATTGAGTGGCGCCGTCTTCCCCGCCCTCACTCGTGTGATTGAACACCACGTCGAGGAACACCTCGATCCCGGCGCGGTGCAGCGCTTTCACCATGTCTCGGAACTCGTCGAGCACCGCCAGCGGGTCTGCCTGCGAAGCGTAGGCATGGTGAGGCGCGAAGAACGAGACCGGTTGATAACCCCAGTAGTTGACGCGCCCCTCGGGCGCGTTTTGCGGATCGAATTGAAAGACCGGCAAGAGTTCGACGGCGGTCACCCCGAGAGCTCGAAGATACGGGATCTTCTCGATCAAGCCGGCGTAAGTCCCCCGCTGCTCCTCGGCGACGCCCGAGCTCGGATGGCGCGTGAACCCCCGAACGTGCAGCTCGTAGATGATGGTCTGTTCGAAGGGTCGGCGTAGCGGTCGGTCTCCCTCCCAGTCGTAGCCGTCGGGCCGCGTCACCACGCTCTTCATCGCGAATGCTGCGTTGTCGCCTGGGCGCCGCGCGGCACAGCGATCGTAGCTACTCGGCACCGCCACGGCGCGGCCATAGGGATCGAGCAGGACCTTTTCGCGGTCGAAACGCAGCCCGAGTTGCGGTGCGAACGGACCATGCGCGCGATACGCGTAGATCTGGCCGGGCCGAAGATCGGGCACGAATATGTGCCAATAGTTCTGGGTACGATGTTGCGCCGGCGTCAGCGTAATGATTCGCGACGGCTCAGCGGCGTCGGCATTGGGAAACAAGAGCAGTTCGATCTGCGTTGCGTCGCGAGAGAACACGCTGAAGTTGACGCCACCGTCGCGAAACGTTGCGCCGAGCGGCGCGCTGAGGCTCTTCCCCGGGTCAAACACGCTCATTTTCCGCTGTGTTGACACGAACGCCCACGCGCGTCGAGAGCCGCACCGGAGCAACCGGGCAGCGCAGGCCTCCAGGCCGACGAGATTCGCGTTCTTGGTTGGCGATATTCGTAGTTGCCGTTAGGTCACCGATGCTCGGCTCGAATCACGAAACTTCACGCGAACGTTACGCGCAAAAACTGCGCGCCGAGCCAGCGCACTTTCAGAGCGCGCTCGACACGGGAAAGGGCTACGCTCCAGGCGCCAGCGTTCCCAGAGAGCGCGTGCGCGGATCTTGACTTGCTCTTTCTGCTTTGGGCGCGAGGGCGCCCGATTGGCAACCATCCGAGGGAGAAAGTGTCGTGGAGCATCTCGCGTCGTCTAGCCAAAAGACCCAAGCCGCTACTGTGAACGCAACCCCGCTGCGCGCGGAAGAGCTGGCGCTCATGCATGCCTATTGGCGCGCCTGCAACTACCTCGCAGTCGGCATGATTTACCTGCAAAGTAACCCTTTGCTGCGTGAACCGCTGAAGTCCGAGCACGTGAAAGCGCGCTTGCTCGGGCACTGGGGCGCAAGCCCCGCGCTGTCCTTTACCTGGATCCATTTGAATCGCCTGATCGTCAAATGGGATCTCGACATGATCTTCGTGGCCGGGCCGGGCCACGGCGCACCGGGCGTGCTCGGACCTGCGTATCTCGAAGGAACCTATTCCGAGATCTACCCCGACAAGAGTGAGGACTTGGAGGGACTGCAACGCTTCTTCAAGCAGTTCTCTTTTCCGGGTCACATCGGCAGCCACGTCACCCCCGAAACGCCCGGCTCGATCCACGAGGGCGGCGAGCTCGGCTATAGCCTGTCGCACTCCTACGGCATGGCGTACGACAATCCCGACGTCATCGTCGCGTGCGTCGTGGGTGATGGCGAAGCGGAGACCGGACCACTCGCTACGGCTTGGCATTCCAACAAATTCCTCAATCCAGCGCGTGACGGCGCGGTCCTGCCGATCCTCAACTTGAACGGCTACAAGATCGCGAATCCGAGCATTTTGTCGCGTATCAGCCATGAAGAGCTGGAAAGCTTGTTCATCGGCTACGGCTACAAACCGTACTTCGTCGAGGGCAGCGATCCGGAGCTGATGCACCAAAAGATGGCCGCCACGCTGGAGGCCGCCATCGGCGAAATCCGCGCGTATCAGTCAGCAGCCCGCAGTTCGAAGAAGGTCGAACGCCCGCGCTGGCCGATGATCGTGCTGCGCTCTCCGAAAGGCTGGACTGGGCCAAAGGAGATCAAAGGCCATCAAGTAGAAGGGTCGTGGCGCGCGCATCAGGTGCCCTTCGCCGAGGTGCGCGAAAACGCCCAGAACCTG
Source organism: Polyangiaceae bacterium (assembly GCA_035634635.1). Classification (GTDB taxonomy): domain Bacteria; phylum Myxococcota_A; class Polyangia; order Polyangiales; family Polyangiaceae; genus PMG-095. The sequence continues at coordinate 633 of DASQCO010000119.1, read as the reverse complement.
AAGCTGCTCGAAGATTGGCTAAAGAGCTACGCGCCGGAAAAGTTGTTCGATCCGACCGGGCGACTATTGCCAGAGCTCAGAGCGCTGGCTCCCAAAGGCAAGCGTCGCATGAGCGCGAACCCGCACGCCAACGGTGGCGTATTGCGCAAAGAGCTCAAGCTGCCCGACTTTCGGCGCTACGCGGTGGAGGTCCCCGCGCGAGGAGCCGCTCAATACGAGAACACCAAGCCGCTGGGCGAGTTTCTGCGCGACATCATCAAAGAGAATCCGAGCAACTTCCGCCTTTTCGGACCGGACGAGACGGCATCCAATCGCCTGCAAGCCGTCTATGAAGCCAGCAAGAAAACCTGGATGGCAGAGCTGTTCCCGGAAGACGCGGACGGAGGCGAGCTCGCGCGCGACGGCCGGGTGATGGAGATGCTCTCCGAGCACACGTTGCTCGGCTGGCTCGAAGGTTACTTGCTCACCGGTCGTCACGGCATGTTTCACACTTACGAAGCGTTCGCGCACGTGATCGATTCGATGTTCAACCAACACGCCAAGTGGCTGGATATCTCGAAGAACCACGTGCCGTGGCGCGCTCCGGTCGCATCCGAAAATATCCTCCTGTCGTCCACGGTTTGGCGACAGGAT
>DASQCO010000118.1:0-35412 GCA_035634635.1 Polyangiaceae bacterium | reverse complement strand
GTGTGTTGATCGCGAAAAGCTACAAGGTCCAGGAGGAGGACCTGTACGTTTATGGGCTCGTGGCAGCCTCCGCAGGCGTCTCACTGAGCGTCGCAGCGCTGACGGCGAAGCCGATGAGCGAGGGTGGCGCGCTGCTCGCGCACTCCGGTGGCGCCGCGGGCACGCTGCTCGGCGGCCTGACCCAGATGGCGGTCGAGGGCACGACTGATTTCACCGAGCACACGCCGCAACGCGGCATGGGCTACGGCGCCGGGATCGGCGTGTTGACCGCTGGCGCTCTGGCCACGCAGGTGAAGGTCACGTCGTCCCGCATGCTGCTGATCGATCTGGCAGCGAGCCTCGGCGCGCTCACCGGCGCCGCAGTGGCAAGTCCCCTGCTCTTGGTCAACGAAACAGAAGATCCGACGCGCAATCGCATCTGGCTCGCGAGCATCGCGGGCGGCACGGTGATCGGCGGCGCCATCGGTTGGTTCTCGACCCGAGGCGCCCCCAACAAGGAAGACAAGCCTTTGCGGGCCTTGCCCTATTTCAACATCGAACCCGCGAATCCATTGCGCGGCACTCGCTCGTTCATGAGTCTCGGCCTGCACGGGGCGTGGTGACCGCGCGGCGCTTCGAGCTGGAAGCGCGCGAGGGCGACAGCGGAAATCGGCTCGACAAGTTCCTCGCTCAGCACGTAACCGGCGTGGGGCGACACAAGGCCGCCGAGCTTTGTAGCGAGGGGCGCGTGCGCATCGACGGGCGGCGCGCCAAGAAATCCGACTTGCTGCGCGCCGGCGCGAAGATAACGCTCGAACTCGAGGAACCCGAAGCGCTACAGCCAGAGCCCGAGCTGCCGCTCGACGTGCGTTTGGAGCAGCCTGAATTCGTGGTCGTCAACAAACCCGCGGGCATGCCCACGGCGCCCCTCGATACCGGAGAGCGCGGCACGCTGTGCGGCGCGCTCTTGGCGCGTTACCCGGAAATGCAGGGCGTTGGTCACCGCGTTCGCGAACCCGGCATCGTGCACCGACTCGACACGCAAACTTCGGGTCTGGTGCTGGCCGCGCGTAGCGCGCCTGCCTTCACGCGCTTGAACCTAGCGCTCGAGCGCGAAGAACTCCGAAAGCACTACTTGGCCATCGTTACCGCTGCGGGGCTCCCCGAATCGGGCGAGATTTCGCGGTCGCTCGCGCCCGATCCAGCGCACCCCGAGCGCGTGCGCGTACTCGAAGCCGGTGATCGCTCAGGCTATGCGCGGCACAAGATCACGCGCTATCGCGTGAAGCGCGTCGTTGGCGCGCGCGCGTTGGTCGAGCTCGAAATCGGTAGCGCATTTCGCCATCAGATCCGCGCACACCTCGCGGCCATCGGTCACCCCATCGCCGGCGATGCGGTTTACGGGGGTGAAGCATTGCCTGCACTGGGCGCGCGCCACGCGCTGCATGCGAGTCAGCTCAGCTGGGCCGGCACGCCGACCCTTCCCGGCTTCGCGCTGGACCAGCCGCTTCCGCCAGATCTGGCCGCGCTGTTGAGCGAGTGAGTCGGCGCGTTTAGTTTCGACCGCTCAACAGATCGTCCGCGCTGCGCTTGGTCTTGGCGGGAGCAGGCGCGGGCTGCGGAACGGCGACAGGAGGCGGCGTCGGCGTTGCAACCAGGACGGGCTTGAGCGCGGGTTTGATCACGGGGGCTGCAGGGCGTGCGGGCGCTGCGCTCGGCACAGCGACTGGCGCAGCAGCGCTCACCGCTTCGACGACGAGCGGAGCGGCGGCAGGTTGCACGGGGGCAGCGACCGGAACGGCTTCGATTGCGGGCGGACTCGAAGCAACTGGTCCGGGCTCGGCGTCGCCCTTACCGCGGAGAAACAGAAACGCGCCGACTGCGCCCAGCAACACCACCAAGCCGCCCAAGGCCGCGAGCAACGGCACGGTGCTCGAGCGGCTCGGGCGCGTCTGTCCCCAATTGGATTGGGTGGAAGGACCATAGTTCGTCGCCACCGGGGCTGGCCCCGAGAGCGGCATGGCGTCGAGCGAGCTCGACGCGCCCAAGATGCGCGCAATCCGCTCCACGGATCGCGAGGTGGCGCGCGAGCCAAAGGGAGCGAGCGCATTGGCCAACTCACTCACGTTCGCGAAGCGCCGCGCGCGGTCCTTCTCCAAGCAACGTTGAACGACGAGCTGCAGCCCGTCCGGCACTGCTGGCGAAAAATCGCGAATGGCGGACGGCACCGCAGTCAGAATCAGACCGCAAATTTCGGGCAACGTCTCGGCGCTGAACGGCACGCGTCCCGTGAGCAGCTCGTACAAGACCACGCCAATCGCCCAAATGTCGGCGCGCGGGTCCACGTTGCGCGACGCAGTCATTTGCTCCGGTGACATGTACAGCGGCGAGCCCATCACAGCCGATGTTTTGGTCATCGAGTGATCGGAACCGGTGGCAGCGGTGATCTTGGAGATGCCGAAGTCGAGTACTTTGACGCACGGAGTGCCGTCGGGGCGGCGCACCATGAACAGATTGGCCGGCTTCAGATCGCGGTGCACGATACCGAGCGCGTGCGCTTCGGCGAGGGCTTCACAGGCTTGCAGCACGGCATCGACCGCGTCAGTGGGCGCGAGCGGACCGCGCTCGTGGATCAGCGCGGCCAAATCGCGCCCGTCGAGATGCTCCATGACCATGTACGGAGCGCCGTTCTCGAACGTGCCCACGTCAATCACGCGCGCCACGTGCTCACCGCGGATTTTGACGGCCGCTTTCGCCTCTCGTCCGAAACGCGCCACCGCTTCTGGATTGCGCAGCGCCTCGGGCAAGAGGAACTTGATCGCGATGCGCTCATCGAGTTGCAGGTGCGTTGCGGCGACCACCATGCCCATGCCGCCTGCGCCCAGCACGCGGTCGACGCGGTACTTGCCCCCGAGTATCTGCCCTGCGTAAACCTCGGTCATCGGTGCGCCTTCCCTAGCGAGACTAAGACTACAGGCCTAGCTCGGCGCCCGATCTCCGTCCAGGGAGCGCGGGCGTTTTCCCAGCGAAACGCGCGAGAAACCCGCGTTAGGCGGCTCACGCGGGGCTGGGCAACGATTGGGGCTTTCCCTCGGGGAACGGCGGGGGTTAACTCCGAAGCTCTCAATGCTGCACAGAAAAATGCCGCGACGCTCCAGCGCCATTCCCCTGCTCGCGACCATCACTGCTTGCTGCTGGTCCGCTCCTGCTCGGGCTCAGAGCAGTGACGCCGCCCTGGCGGAGTCGCTCTTTCGCGAGGGCAAACGGCTCTCAGCCGAGCGCAAATTCGCCGAAGCTTGCCCCAAGTTCGCCGAAAGCTACAAGCTCGACCCCGGCCTCGGCACGCAGCTCAATCTAGCGCTGTGCCATGAATCGGAAGGCAAACTCGCGACGGCCTGGGCCGAGTTCAGCGAAGCGAGTTCGCGCGCAAAACGTGAAGGCGATGCCGATCGCGCAGCGCTCGCGGACGAGCACGTGCGCGCGCTCGAACCCAAGCTTGCTCACATCAGCATCGCGCTTGCTCCGGGGGCGTCCGTTCCCGGCCTGATCGTCAAGTTCGACTCGCGCGAGCTGGCATCGGCCGCACTGGGTTTGCCGATCGCCGTGGATCCGGGGAAGCATGTGCTCGAAGCCTCCGCGCCCGGAAAAGAACCGTCCGCGCAGACCTTCGAGGCACCGTCGACTCCGACGACCGTCACCGTCACCGTGCCGGTGCTCAAAGACAGCGCGCCAGCGCCGGTTGCGGTCGCACCGGTTCCCGCCCCTGCGCCAGCACCCGCAAATCCCCCGCCCGCTCCGCCGCCGAGCTCGAGCTCGGGCCCGAACACCGGCGCGATCGTCGCTGGCGTCGCAACCGGTGTGTTCGCGGCCGGTTCGGTCGTCACCGGGGTGCTCTATTCGAGCAAGCGCAGCGACTTCAACGACGCCAACGCGAGCAACGATCCGAGTCGTTTCGACAAGCGGGACGAAGCGAAAACCTGGGGCACGCTCAACATGGTCATGATCGGCGGCACCGCCGTTTCAGCCGGATTTTTGGTGTATTTCTTGGTTAGCGGTGGCAAGCACGAAGCATCGGCTGCGAGCGCTGCGCGGCTCAGGCTCACCCCGGTAGTGTCGCCGCAAGTGGCCGGACTGGTGGTTGGGGGCAGCCTATGAAAGCCGTTGCTTGGGCTTGGTTGGGCGTGCTCGCACTCCCCGGCTGTCTCTTGATTCAACCCCTCGACGACGCAAAGCCCGCGGGCAGCGGCGGTAGCGCTCACGCCGGTCAGCACGCGGGCGGCGGGCCCGCTGCTGGTGGCGCGGGAAATAAGGGCGGTTCAGGTCCCAGTCCGTCAGGCGGCGACGCCAACAACGGAGGGTCGGCTGGCGTGGACTTCTCGCTCTACCTTGGAGGCTGGAAGCTCATCTCCGGCGACTACACCCGGCAGTGCGGGACCGACAGCGCGACGACAGGCGCAATCGCCCCGGGCGAAGTGGACTCCTTCGTCCCGGGTACCCAAGCGTCCAAGAGCGACTTGATCTTCGACCTCGAAGGCATGGACGTGTGCGACATCCACGCAGACGTCTTGGACGGAGGCGCCTACGGAAACGGGAACCAGTCCTGCACGGTCGCCGAAACCGACGGCACCACGACTTACCTCCAATACACCTATTTCGAGTTCGTCGTATCTGACGACGGGCAGTCCGCCCTAGCGACTTGGGACGTGAGCTCGCTCAACGACGCAGATGTCGACACGTGTGACACCGAGATCTCGGTCCGCTATCAGCGCACGACGCCAAACAATTAACAGCACCGCTCACAACGCGTGAGCCGGTGACACCACGCGCGCCGAGGTTCGAACCGGCGCGGTGCTGCGGCTCGGTTGCACCGGGCCGTGATTGCTGTCGCGCAGGCGAAGCGCCAGCTCGAGCAACAAGTGCTCGCAGTGAATTACCGTGGGCAAGCGTGGGCGCAGGATGGCCGCACGTTCATCGGCTTTGCGCCCACGCGTCCAAACCAATTCGCGCGGCAGCGCGCCGATCACCGCCGAGCCCTCGCGAGCACGGATCAGCACGAACGGCGCGGCGGCTGAGCCACCCACGGAACCACCGTATTCCACGCCAATTTCTACGCCCACCAGACCGCGCAGCGCGCCCGGCACTTGCACCAAAAGCCGCAACTCGTCGGCTGCAGCGCGCCCTTCGGGAATGCGAGCCCAGGGCACGACCTTCAGCCCCGGTGCACGCCGCAAGCGCGCGCTGAGCTTGGCCAAGAGCGCGCGCGGACGGATCGCCAAGTCTGCCGGCAATTGCGCAGCGCGACCCGTGAAGAACAACGGCAACAAGCAGCCGGAGCCCAGCATCAACAAGAGCGCCTGATACGGTGCTCGCACGAACAAGTACCAAGCCGCGATCGATAGCCCGGCACACAGCGCAGCAAACAGCAAAAGTCCCGGCCAAGTGCCGGCGTCGAAGAAACGCCCAACCGCAGGCCCAGTCGAATGCTCGAACGCCTCTTCGTCGGACAGCGGCAGCCATTGACCCGGCCCGCGCAACACGACTTTGGCGGGCTTCGCGTATTGGCAAGCCAAAGCCATGGCCAACACGAGGAGCGCTGCCCCGAGCGTCGACTGATCGAACCAGGCCGCGCTCACGAAAGCCGAGGCGAGCAGCACGCCCGAGGCGGCCGAACGCAGGCCGACTGGCATCGGCACGAGCGAGCGCGCAACCGCTCCGCGTTGCTCACATGCCGCCGAAAAATAGCGCCATTTGCCGGCAACCGCGAAGGCATAGGCGAGCGCGGCAAACGCCGCACACAGCCACCAACCGAGCCGCTGGCGCGGTTGTGCGGCGCTTCCTAGCGCGTGCGCACTGCTGGCCTTCTCGAGGTGCGGTGCGGGCAGCGGGTTGGCGAACGCGTCGAACGCTTTGGAACTGACGCGAACGCGCCACAACACCGGTTCACCGCGCGAGATGTGCGGCCGCACAATATCGAGCTCGTCTTGATCCGCCAATCGATGCAGGTTGCCGATGAACACACCGCCGAGCGCGTCGCCATCTTGCAGACGACCCGCGCTGTTGTTCGAGTCGGGCAGCACGGGCGGCGTCGGCCCCGCCGGCAAGCGAAACACGACCCGCGCGGAATCGATGCCCTGCTCGAAGCGAGGACCGATCCAACGCACCTCGGCCTCATTGCCCTCGCGCCGAATCAGGTCCCGCGAGAGCAGGTTGGTTCGGTATTGAAAATGAAAAGAGTACACGCCCGTGCGCAGCCCCTTTTCGCGATCGATCTCGATCCGCAATGTTCCGTCATCGCGCTTATCGAGGAGCAGCGGCGTCGTCGCGAGTTGCGCTCGGGAGCCCGCGACCGACGACACACTGGCGCCAGGTAGCGGTTCAGCGTCCAAGTCGACCCCGCTCAGCTCGAACCCGGGCAGCGGGCCGCCACGCACCGCCAACGTGAGGTCCTCGGTGACGAGCGCCTTGCCCGCCCGGTCCACCTCAACCGTTGCCACGTGCGAACGCACGTCACTTTCGACCCAGGCCTTCGCAGAGCCGGAAATAAGCGCCAAAGCGGCGGCAGCACACAGTGTAGTTATGTGTCGCCCAAAGTCGTACATCCTGAACTTCGATTAGTCGCAGGCGGGCTAGGTGGGCAAGTTTGGACCCGAACCCCGGGACCCGAACCCCGGGACCCGAACCCCGGGGACCGGCGCACTTCGGGCGCACTTATCGAAGTTCGTTAGCGCTTGCCGCCCATCAGCGCGAGCACGGGCACCAATGCGCCCAAGTCCTCGACCGCGGCGCGCGGCAACGTGAACGAGGTCGAGATCTCCGGACCGTTCGCCTTCATATCGAAGCTGAACAAGATCGGCGTGTCGCCATGGTGCGGAAGCGCAGCGAACAACTTCTGCGCGTCCGAACCACCGATGGCGCTCAACTGACCCGCGAAGCGGTTCAAGGTGAAGAAACCGCCCGAGGCGTGCGGCGTCCCTTTGAGCGCTTCGAGCCCGTCACGCGCGCGAAGTACCGGCGCTTGCGGATCCTTCAGTGATTCGAGACGCTTGAGCAACGCCTTCTCGTCCGGGCTCGCTCCAAGCCAAGTGTGCTCGCCATCGAACGCCACAATCACCGACACCGGGATGCTCTTGGCTCCCGCTTTGCCCTTCGGCGCTGGCTCGAGCTTGAACTGTCCCTTGGCGTATTTTTCGAGCAGCTCGCGCGATACGTCGAAACGGTAGGCTTTGGCGCCGGGCTTGAAGCCTTTCAGCTGCACGGCCCGTGAGGCCACTTTCGGTAGCAGCGCAGGGTCGACATTTAGGCGCGCCTTGAGCAAGCGCGCCAAATCACGACTCCCGACGGTCGCCGAGAAGTTGTCCATGAACGCGATCGGGCCCTTCGAATCGCCGTCGGTCGCCGCGATTTGCCAGCCAAAAGCGCGATAGCCAGCCGCCAACAACGGGTCGCTCGGGAGTTCAGTGAGCTCCCCCTGAGCCCGGACCTGCTTGGTGTTCTGATCGAACAACAGCTCGACCGACTTGGAGGCTTGAGTGCGCAGCCCCGCGGGCATCTTCTGGGACTCGAGGTAGCCATCCACGAGTTCGGCCAAGGTCTTCCCGAGCGGTTTGAGTCTGCCCGGCTTCCACCCCGCGCTGAAGGCGGCCTGCGTGGTGTCCGCCGGCAATTGCCAGAACAGCTCCGGCGCGGGTTCGACCATGCCCAGGGTTTCGGTCGCGGCTTGCACCAGCCAGGATTTTTGACTCTTGAGTTTGAAGTCGGCGTGCGTCACCAACGTGTTCTTCGCGGTATCCACCGTGCCGTCGATGCGCACGTTGTCGAGATCATGGACCAGCGCCGTAGCCTCGTCGATCAAGCTGTACGCCACATCGGACAGTGCGCGATCGAAACGCGGATTGTCGACTTGAACTTCACGGAGCAAGAAGCCGGCGAGAAGGCGCGCTGAACCTAGTTCTGCCTGGTACTTCTTTTTCACCGGCTCGAGCCGCAGTTCGACCTGAAAATCCACGTTCGGCAGCGGTTCGTTGGAGAGCCCGCGCGTCGCGTAGTTGAACAAACCGTCCACGTCGTGCGCGCGGTGACCACAGACCAGCCGTGCAGGCGCAGCGCCCACGGCGACACCTGCAGCACACGAGATCTGGTCCGCATCACCGATGCGATAGACGCCCGCGCGCAGCCGACGCACGGACTGGCCCTTGCTCCGCGCAAAGTCCAAGGCACCATCCAGTGAGGTCAGTCCGAGCGACACCACGGCCAACGGCTCGGGCACCTTGCCCTCACCCACCGGATCGAGCGCCACCGCAGCTTCGAGCGGCGCATCCCACGCAATCACTCCTTCGAGTGATTTCATTTCCGCGGGCAGCACGTCCTTCAATTTGTAGGGGAAGTTCGCCCAAGCAGCGACGGTCTCGATGGCGGTTTGCGGCTTCTTGAAACGGGCCAGCGCGACCAGATCGGCGGGTGCTGCCACGGGCGTCAAATCCGGCGCGTCCTCTTTCACGATCGGCGCAGCGCTCACCACGGGTGCCGTCGTCGGAGGTGTCACTGGCGCAGCCGGCGCACCACAGCCGAGCAGCATTACGGGTAACGCCCCCATCAACACTCCACCAGAAACCCACCGCGACGCCAAGTTCGAGCGTTCCTTCAACATTCGAACAACTCTACACGCGGCTCTCTCAGACACAAAACGACAGAAACGCGCGCCCAATACGGCTTTTTGCCGTATCGAACGCGCGTTCCGTTCTGATTGAGCGCCGTTCAGTCGCTCAGCGTCGCACCACTCAGTTCGTTTCTTCGAACTCGGCGTCGATCACATCGCCGCCCTTCTTGGGCTCGTCGCTCGCGCCGCCACCGGCGGGGCCGCCAGCGCTCGGACCAGCTCCGCCACCGGGCGGGCCGCCTGCGCCTTCGTACATCTTGGAAGCCATGGCATGCGCTTCCTTCTCGAGACGGGCCAAAACGTCCGTCACCTTCTCGTCGTCCTGCTTCTCGACAGCAGCGCGGCCTTCCTTGATCAAGGACTCGATCGAGGCGATGTCGACACCGCCGAGCTTGTCCTTGTTGTCCGCGATCTGCTTCTCGAGCTGATAACACATGTTATCGAGCTTGTTGCGGCGGTCGATCTCTTCACGGCGGCGCTTGTCTTCGGCTTCGTGCGCAGCGGCGTCCTTCACCATGCGCTCGATGTCGTCCTTGTTGATGCCGCTGGAAGCCGTGATCGTGATGCGCTGATCCTTGCCGGTGGCCAGATCCTTGGCGCCAACCGAGAGGATGCCGTTGGCGTCGATGTCGAACGTGACCTCGACCTTCGGCACGCCACGCGGAGCGGTCGGCAGACCCTCGAGGTGGAACTTGCCGAGGGTGCGGTTGTAACGAGCTTCCGCGCGCTCACCCTGCAAAACGTGAATTTCCACCGACGTTTGGCTGTCCGCCGCGGTCGAGTAAATCTCCTTCTTTTGCGTGGGGATGGTGGTGTTGCGCGGAATCATCACCGTCATCACGCCACCCAAGGTTTCGACGCCGAGGGAGAGCGGGGTGACGTCCAAGAGCACGACGTCTTGCACGTCGCCGGAGAGCACGCCGCCTTGCACGGCTGCGCCAATCGCGACGACCTCGTCCGGATTGACGCCCTTGTGCGCTTCCTTACCGAAGTACTTGGTGACGACCTCTTGCACGAGCGGAATGCGCGTCGAACCACCGACTAGCACGACCTCGTTGATGTCGCTGACCTTCTTCTTCGCGTCGTCGAGCGCGCGCTTGAGCGGCTCGAGGGTGCGGTCGACGAGCGGGCGGATCATCTGCTCCAACTTGGCGCGAGTCAGCTGCTTCTGCAGATGCTTCGGCCCGCTGGCGTCCGCCGTGAGGAACGGCAAGTTGATGGTCGTCTCTTGCTTGTTCGACAGCTCGATCTTGGCCTGCTCAGCGGCATCCTTGAGGCGCTGGATGACCATCTTGTCGTGCGAAACGTCGATACCCGTGTCCTTGCGGAATTCGGCGCTCAGCCAATCCATGAGCATGTGGTCGACGTCATCACCACCGAGGTTGGTGTCGCCGTTGGTCGCGATCACCTGCACCACGTTGTCACCGACCTCGAGGATCGAGATGTCGAACGTGCCACCGCCGAAGTCGTAAACGGCGATGATCTCGTTGGCTTTCTTGTCCAAGCCGTAGGCGAGCGCGGCGGCCGTCGGCTCGTTGATGATGCGCTTCACGTCCAAACCGGCGATCTTGCCGGCGTCCTTGGTGGCTTGGCGCTGTGCGTCGTTGAAGTACGCGGGCACGGTGATCACGGCTTCCGTGACCTTTTCGCCCAGGTAGTCTTCAGCGGCCTTCTTCAGCTTCTGCAGGACCTTGGCCGAAACTTCCGGCGGGGCCATCTGCTTGCCGCGAGCTTCGATCCACGCGTCGCCGTTCGGACCCTTGACGAGCTTGAACGGGAAGCGCTTTGCCTCCTTCTCGCTCTCCTCGAAGCGGCGGCCGATGAAGCGCTTGGCCGAGTAAACCGTGTTCTCCGGGTTCGTCACTGCCTGACGCTTGGCGATCGTACCGACCAGGACCTCGCCCTTATCGTCCCAAGCGATGACGGACGGCGTAAGGCGCGATCCCTCCTCGTTGACGATGACTTTGGCTTCCTTGCCTTCCATGACGGACACGACGCTGTTCGTCGTACCGAGGTCGATGCCGATGATCTTACCCATGATGCTGGTTCTCCTCACGTCGCCCCGCACCAATCCGAGGGGCGAGGGCTTTTCTGCGGTGTCGTGCGTTGCAGCGGTCCTCGCGCCCGTTCCTCACGAACGGGCGGCGGGGACAACTCGCGAAATCGTCACGCGACTAAAAAGCGCTCGAACTTTTGAGCACCTGAGGCCGCGAACGCGAGCAACATAACCACCGACCCCGGCGGGTCAACGGCACATTAAGAGGCCGCGCACAAAAAAAACGGGCGAGAAACGCCAACCGAGGAGCCCCAAAACCGACGCCGCGAGCTGTTTTTGTTTGACTCCTACGGCGTAAAAGCTACTTTCCGCGTCCCTGTTGGGGCGGTAGCTCAGCTGGGAGAGCGCTGCGTTCGCAATGCAGAGGTCAGGGGTTCGATCCCCCTCCGCTCCACCCTTCAGGTCCAAAAAGAAAAGCAAAGCGCGCTTCGGAAACGAGGCGCGCCTGCACGCGTCTCGAATCGCAATCCTTCTCCCCCGTAAACGTGCCCGTGCCCGTGCCCGCAAGACGGAAGGACGCTACCGGTCGCGGTCTCAATGTGGGCTCCTTGCCGCGAACCTGACTCAATCCTCGCAGCTCTGCGCCAACTTGATCAGCATGGAGACGAGTCGGACAACCATGGCTTTGCCGGTGACTTCGGCGGCGCGGGAGCCCTTCGATGATCTCGCTGGCGAAGGCCAGGAAGTCCAGGGCGAGGTGGTAGACGTCCAAGCGCTCGTGATCGAGGTCCATCCGGGACTATCGGTCGTCAGCCGATCTGGTTGCCTTTTCTCGGGCACGGGCACGGGCACGTTACGGGTTTCTGAGAAGACGCGCTGCGAGCTACGCGACGCAATCTGGGCGCCGCGCCCGCTAACCCAAAACCACTATTTCAAATCCGCGCAGCAGCGCGTCCCGGTCGAGTAATCGAAGTAGCTTTCGGCGTGGGAGGAGACTTGGGCGTCGCAGCCTTTGGTGGTGGAGCGCGCGTAGAAGCCGCCGAGGAACATTTTGTCTTCGACCCATTCGTCGAGGTTGCCGACCATGTCGTAGATTTTTTCGCCGGACCATTCGCTGGCGCAGTCGGGCGTGGTGCCCGTCGCGCGGAGCAATGGGTCGTCACCTTCTTCGACCAGGTTGAGTCGTGGGTCGAGTAGGCCGAGTGAGGATGAGGCGTGCAGCACGTGGCCCGGGTGGATCGCGCGATGGACGTTGCAGCGCCCGGCGCGGAAGGTGTCGCCGTAGGGAAATTGTGTGCCTTTCTGGCCACGACAAGCGCTTAGCCACTCGTCCTTGGTGCATAGCCGCTTGTGCGCGTTTTCGCACGCGCGTTTGGCAAGGTTGTAGGAAAGGTAGGCTTGGGGGAGCGCCTCGGGTTCGGACACCGCGCGCGGTTCGAATGGGTGTTCGCGTTGAAACCGGGATAGTTCCGGCAGCGGGAACGCGCGGGCGGCGGGTACGCCGAGCATGCTCTGTTCGCACAGCCAAGTGTCGCGCACGCTCGCAGTGAGCTTCGCGTTGGGCGGATAGAATGGCGACAAAGGTTCGCCCGTCGCGCTGTCGACGGTGCGGATCTCCCAACGATCGATGCAGAACGAGTGGACCCGCGCCATCTCGGGGCTACAGCGACGGGGCGGTGACGAACGAGGCGCTTCGGCGTGGAGCGAACCGAAGCGCGCCGCTGCCAGGCCGAAACAGAGGATCGAGAAGCAGCGCCGCATCCGCGTGAAATACCAGCATTTTTGCCTCGAGGTGACGAGCGCAATCAACGCCAGCGCCCCATAAAAATGGCGGGTTCATCAGAGTTTTCAGAGCGCGCAGCCGTTGCGGCGGCCGGCACGCGGACCAATCGTAGCTCGTAGGCCCATGTCGAGTGATCACGATCTCCGGCGACAGCAGCTGATCGAGCGTATCCGCGCGTCGACGCAGATCGAGGACGCTCGCATCTTGAACGCCTTTGCCGCGGTGCCGCGGCATGTCTTTTTGACCCAAGCACAGAAGTCGATCGCCTACGAGGATCGCGCGGTGCCGCTCGGGGAGGGGCAAACGGTGAGTCAGCCGAGCATGATTGCAATCATGCTCGCCGAGCTCGGCTGCGAGCCGACGCAGCGTGCGCTCGAAATCGGCGCGGGGTCGGGCTACGCAGCGGCGCTATTGGGGCGCCTGGTTAGGGAGGTGTACGCGGTCGAGATTTTGCCGACGCTCGCGGCGCTCGCCAAAGAGAACCTCGCGCGCAGCGGCGCGAGCAACGTGCACGTCAGCTTGGGCGACGGCAGCTTCGGGCTTCCTGCGCAGGCGCCTTATGATCGAATTTTGGTCTCGGCCGCGCCCAGCGAGGTTCCGAACGCACTTTCGGATCAGCTCGCGCCGGGTGGGCGGATCGCGATTCCGGTTGGCGACGCCCATAGCCAAACCTTGCTGCTGGGCGAAAAAACGAGCTCGGGCGAGCTCAAATGGCGTCGCTCGGTGCCGTGCATTTTCGTACCGCTCGTTGGCGGCTGAATGCGCTCTAGGCGGAGCCGACCGTGCGCGTGTTGAAGGACATGGGGCTCGCGCCCACGCGCTGATAAGCGCGCGCCCAGAGCTCTCCGGGCGGTGTGTCGAAAACGATCTCCGGGTTGACGTCGGTGGGCAACCACGCGCCGACCTTGATTTCGTTCTCGAGCTGCCAAGGCGCCCAGCCTGCATAACCCATGAGAGTGATTAGCCCGCGCGGCACGCGAGAGCTCGCGATCGCTTCCAAGACTTTGCGCGACGCGCTGGCCCAGATCCCCGGCGCGACCTCCATTTGCCCTTCGATGTCGGCGGCGATCGCTCCGCTGGGATAGATCAACCAAACCTGCTCGGGCGAGACCGGACCACCGACGCGAACCACACCCTGCAGATCCGGCGCACTCGCCGAGACCGAAGCTCGCACCAGCAGCTCCGAGAACGACATCGATTGCTTGCCGTTGAGCACCCAACCGAATGCGCCATCCGGACCGTGTGCGGAGAGCAGCACCACGGAGCGCTCGAAGTTGGGATCCGAAAGTGGGGGGGCCGAAAGCAGCAAACCCGGAGCCAATGCGGAAGTCATCCCGCTCCACGCTAACGTGCCCGCTCGCGGGCGTCGATCGCCGCGACCAGTTGCCCTGCCGAGCCCCGCCAAACGAACCTTCGCCGGTCTGGACTCTCACAAACAGGGCACTCAGCCCGAGGGCCGCTCGCGCATCGCGAAATCGCGAACGGCCGTGGGAAGGTGCCATTTCTGGCGGTTTCCGCGCCTGATTCGATGAAAATGCCTACGGCGAACAGCGGAAGACGCGCGAGCACTGCGACCTGCGCAAGGAGAGCGAAAGCCGCGTGCCACCGCCGATGGCTTGCTGATAGAGTGGTCGCCGATCGATGCGCGTCACCTTTTATGGCGTACGGGGTTCGGTTCCGTCACCCGGGCCGCAGACTGCTCGCTATGGGGGGAATACCTCCTGCGTCGAGGTGCGGCTGGCTGATGGTTCTGTGCTGGCGCTCGATGCGGGCACAGGCCTGCGTCAGATGGGCAACAACTTGCTGCGCGAGGGGCGGCCCTCACCGGTGCACCTGTTGCTCTCACACACGCACTGGGACCATGTCCTCGGCTTGCCCTTCTTCGGCCCGCTGTGGGGGAAGGACAACCACATCTTCGTCTATCCGCTGGCAAACGACGCGCAGGAGCGTTTTCAGCGCAACATCTTCGACGACATTCATTTCCCCGTCAGTGTCGACGACATCCCAGCGCGCATGGAGTTCGTGAAGCCCGAGACGCAAACTTGGCGCATCGGCTCGGCAACGGTCAGCCGCATCATGCTCAATCATCCAGGCGGCGCTCAGGGGTTTCGCATCGACGACGACGGCGGCACTTCCCTCGCCTACATCACCGACAACGAACTGCGCGCCGGCAAGGCGCTGGTTACCGTCGAGGAACTAGCCCGTTTTGCGGATGACGTGGACGTGCTGATCCACGACTCCCAGTACCTGATGGCCGATATGCCCCACAAACATGGCTGGGGTCATTCGGTCGTGGATGACGTACTGAACCTCGGGGTTTTGGCCGAGCCGAAGCGCCTGGTGCTCTTCCACCACGATCCGGATCGGACGGACGACGCGCTCGACGCGATCGGCGAGCGCTCCCAGAGCTGGATCCGCGAGCACGCCAAAGGGACCGAGGTGGTCGTGGCCAGCGAAAGCCTGACGCTAGAAGTCGACGGCAAGTAGGCCCGCGACGCAGCCCCGGCAACGCCGCGCGCAAGAAAGCGGCATTCACAACTCCGAACTAGGGGCTTGCGGCGATTTCGCGCTACTCATTTCGGCATGGGAACTTTCCGAGCGTTCTTTCTTGGGTCCACCATCCTCACTCTCTCGGCTTGTGGCGGCGCCCCCGCCGAGCCGGTCACCCCTCCCCCGCCGCCTGCTCCAACTGCGCCCGCGCCTGCACCGGCGGCCACCGCAGCCGAGGCTCCCAAGCCGGAAACTGCCGCTGCTCCCGAAGCGCCTCCCGCTGCGCCGGCGCACGACATCTGGAAAGAGGGCATGACCAAGGACGAGCAGGTCGCGTTCATGAAGAAGAACGTGGTCCCGGAGATGGGACCAGTCTTCAAAGGTTACGACGCGAAGCGCTACGCCGAGTTCAGCTGCAAGACCTGTCATGGGCCGAAGTTCAAGAACCCGAAGGAGTTCTTGCCCAAGCTCACGCTCAAGGACGGCAAGCTCGATATCCCCGCGGACGACGCCGCGATCGCGAAGTTCATGGGCGAGCAAGTGGTGCCACACATGGCCGCTGCCATGGGCCTGAAGCCGTTCGACATGGCGACGCATACCGGTTTCGGCTGTGGTGGTTGCCACACCATGCAATCGAAGTGATCGTGGGCGCGCGGCGAACGCGCGAAATTCCGGCAAAATAGCCGCGCTTGCGAGGGCGAACGCCTCGGCATCGAATCAGAAATCGATTGCCGAGGCCCGCCCCAGCCGGCAAGATTTGGTTCGATGTCCAATCGTCTGTCCAGGGACACCGAGGATGCGGCAAAGGTGCTGTCGGCCCTGCGCGACAAGTATCACCCGCGCGAGACGCTCCGTGAAAAGCTGAGTGCAGCCGAGGATCTGCGAGCCAAGCTGGTCAACGTCACGACGGGCGTCAGGCAGTGGAGCATCAAGTCAGCTGGCGACGACACGCTCGTGACCCTCAATCAAGCGGGCACGGTGCGCGTACACACGGATCCAGAGACCGGGCAAATCCGCCTCTCGACCGACGAGACCACGTTCGTCGCTCCTGCGATTGAATATGATCCGGTGCAGCACGAATGGGTCGGCAGTGAGGTCGATACCGAGATCGTGCAGCCACCGGGCGAGAAGCGACCGCGCAAGGCAGCGCTGGTCGCGCTGACCGAGTGCATCGTCGAGCTGCTGGGTAAGCAGAGCGCGAGCTAGGCGGCCCACAGGTGTTGCGCGGCGTACGCGCGCCAGGGGCGCCAGCGTTCGGCGCGTGTGAGCACTTCCGCCGCCTTGGGACGAACGCCACGCTCGTCGGCCAGTGCGCGGAGCACGCCCAGATCGGAAGCTGGGAAGGCATCTGGCTCACGCAGCTGACGGAGCGCGATGTACTGCGCGGTCCACTCGCCGACCCCGCGGATCGCGCGCAGGCGCTGCACGGCTTCCTCCAGTCCACAGTTGCTCGCGAAGAGCTCCGGATTTTCTAGGCTGGCAGCGGCCACCGCGGAGAGCGTCGCCGCGCGACTTTGCGGCATGCCGAGCGACGTCAAGTCTGCGCGAGCGAGCACTTCAGCGCTGGGAAAGAGATGACTCAGCCCGTGCGCCGGAACGAGGAGCGGTTCGCCGTAGGTCTTGACCAAGCGCGCAGCCAAACGGACGGCCGCGGTGACGGTGATCTGCTGCCCGAGCACTGCGCGGATCGCCAGCTCGAAGCCGTCCCACGCGCCGGGCACGCGCAGGCCTGGGCGCTTGGCGACCAACGGAGCCAGTATGGGGTCCTGCGACAAGTGTCGCGCAATGGCCAACGGATCGGCGGCGAGATCGAACACTCGCCTCAACCGCGCAATGAGCCCGGGCACGATCGATAGCTTCGAGACGCGAATACCCGCGCGCAGAGCGTTGCCTGGTCCCGGCTCGATCGAGAGCGAGCCCTGCACTCCATCGATCGACACGGTCCGCGAGTAGCGACCCTCGCTGACGATTTCCATGCCGCCGATCGCGCGTTGTCGCAGAAATTCCAGCATTTCAGGCCATCCGTAAGGTGGCTGATAGCGCAACAGCAGACTGAACTCGCTGTTTGCATGAGCGGCCACGTCATCCCCACCCAAGCGCCTCAGCTCGCCGGGCGCGCGCGCGAACAAGGCGAGGAAAGCTTCGTTGAAGCGCCGCACGCTGCCGAAGCCGGATGCAAATGCAATCTCCGCCATGGGCAAGCGCGTTTCGTGAATCAGCTGCTTGGCGAGCAAGATGCGCCGCGTTTGCGCGACGCCTACGGGAGACGCGCCCAAGTGCTGCCGAAAGAGCCGGCGCAATTGGCGCTCACCGACGCCGAGCCGCTCGGCTAACGCTTCGACGTCGCCAGCGTCGAGCGCACCGAGCTCGATCAACGACAGCGCGCGCGACACGGTGTTCGACGTTCCGCGCCAAGCACCCATGTCCGGCGCAGTCTCCGGGCGACAGCGCAGACAGGGGCGGAACCCGGCTTCTTGCGCGGCCGCGGCGGTTGGATAGAAGATCACGTTCTTGGAATGGGGGACACGCGCCGGGCAGACCGGGCGGCAATAGATCCCCGTTGTCTTGACGGCGGTGAAAAAGCGGCCGTCGAAACGCGAGTCGCGCTGCGAGAGCGCGCGGTAGCAAGCGTCGTGATCGAGATCCATCCCCGAATATCTGCCACGCGAGCCAGAACCGTTCTAGCGGTTTTCGGACATCAGCTGACTTGCCGCCAAACGCGGGTCGTGTCCGAATTCCGCCAGCGCAAGTTGCGGCGAGGCCCGAGAATGGTCCGCATGAAAGGTGTCGAACCCATGGAAACCCGGACATTTCACAGAGAGCGCTTCGAAACGCCGACCGGGCGCATGGTCCTGCTCACTGACGACCAGGGCTCGGTGCACGCGCTCGACTGGGAAGATCACCACGAGCGCACCGAGCGCTTGCTCGGACGCTACTATCGCAACGTAGCGCTCGAGTTGCGCGAAGCAAGCGAGGAGTCAGCTGCCAAGCGTGCGCTGCTCGCGTACTTCTCGGGTCGCCTCGAAGCGATCGAAAAGCTGCGCGTTGCAACCAGCGGCACAGAGTTCCAAAATCAAGTTTGGATCGCGCTACGTCGAATCCCACGCGGCAAAACCTTGAGCTATGGCGCGCTCGCCCAGACGATCGGGCGTCCTGCCGCGGTGCGCGCGGTCGGGCTCGCTAACGGCGCGAACCCGATCGCCATCATCGTCCCGTGTCACCGCGTGATCGGCGCGAATGCTTCGCTCACCGGTTACGGCGGCGGCATCGAGCGAAAGCGCTGGCTGCTCGATCACGAGAGCGCGAGAGCGAGCTCAAAACGTGGCCGTGCCGCCGAGGCCGAATCCACCTAGACCGAGCCCAACCACGCCAATTCGGACTTGCGCTGCGGATGCCGGATACGCGAGGTCGTTGTAGTGCGCGAGGCGCGTGCGGTTGTTGGCGTAAATGATCATGCCCGCTGGCATCGCGATCACGCCCGCAAGCATTGCGATACCTCCCGCAGCCGCAGTATTGCTCGAGTTCGAGCAGTCGCCGTCGCAATAGGAGGACGCGAGCGCGTTCCAAAGCAATACCAGCCCGGTGATGCTCGCTACGCCTCCAACGCCGGCAATTACGAGTCCTGCCGTGGCAGCACCATCGTTTCCAGGTTCGTACATGTAACGGCTCGAGCGCGTGACGCGCAGCGGGAGTACTTTTGGCTTCCCAGTGTTGTGCTCGCGCACGTGCAGCGTGTACTTGCCCGGCCAGGCCCAAAAGTCACAGTGGTCCTGACAATGAGCGACGGCCGCAGAGCCGGCGGGCGCGTTCGCAAAGAACACCTCGAGTTCAGTCGACGCCGCTGCCTCGATGCGGACATGAGCAGGGGGTTCTTGGGGATACCAGACCGGCGCAGTTGGTGCGGCAGTTGCGACGGCTTGTGCATGCGCAGTGCCCGAAAACAGCAAGGTCAAAAGCAAGCTCGTCAAAATCGGCTTAGAGTTCATGTTCGAAGGCACCAGAAGCTAGAGCGACAAAGTACCGAGCCAACGATAGGAGACCCATGACTCAAGAACAATGGACTCGCGTCGATGAATACATTTCGGAGCTGCTCTTGCCGCGTGATGCGGCGCTCGAGGCTGCACTCGAAGCGAGCAATGCCGCGGGGATGCCGGCGATCAACGTGGCACCGAATCAAGGCAAATTCCTGGGCCTACTCGCGCAAATGCAAGGCGCAACGCGCATTCTCGAAATTGGCACCCTGGCTGGCTACAGCACGATCTGGCTCGCGCGAGCGTTGCCGTCGAATGGCAAGCTGGTCACGCTCGAGCTCGACCCAAAGCACGCCCAGGTCGCTCGCTCGAACATCGAACGCGCCGGTCTGACGTCGTTGGTCGAGCTGCGCGTTGGCAAAGCACTCGACTCCCTGGCAGCGCTCGTGAACGAGCGCGTCCCGCCGTTCGACTTCGTGTTCATCGATGCCGACAAGCCGAGCATCCCGGACTACTTCCAGTGGTCGTTGAAGCTCACCCGTCCGGGTAGTGTGATCGTGGTCGACAATGTGGTGCGCAAGGGCGCAGTGGTCGACGCCACGAGCACCGACGCGAACGTTCAGGGCGTACGGCGCTTCAACGAAATCGTAGCGAAGACGCCGTCCGTGAGCGCCACCACCGTTCAGACCGTCGGCAGCAAGGGTTACGATGGGTTCGCCCTGATTCGCGTCTCGAATTCGCGTTGATAGCGGAGCTCGTCGCGCCGTCCGGTGAGGCGTTTTGCAACGAGCACTGTGCGCGACTTTCAACCAAATAGCGCAGAAATATTCTGCAATTGACGGCCGCTTCAGGCACGGCCGCGGCGGCCGTAGATCACGCCCAAGCCGGTGTCGAACGCGAGCCATTTCCCCCCCTCCGTTCCGAGTCTGGGCCCCGAGTCGGGGACCCAATGGAGCGGTCCGCCGGGACACCTGCGTCGATTGCTCGACGAGCACCGGCTCGCGGCGCTGACCGAAAGCGAGCTCTTGGACAGTCCACCCGAAGCGGCGTTCGATCGCTTCACGCGGCTGGCCGCCAAATGGCTCGGCGTTCCCGTGGCGCTCGTTTCGTTGGTCGATGATCATCGGCAATTTTTCAAAAGCGCGCTGGGACTTCCTGAGCCGTGGGCCTCGCGGCGTGAGACGCCGCTCAGTCATTCTTTTTGTCAGTACGGTGTGACCACGAACCAGCCGCTGATCGTGATGGATGCTCGCGAACATCCGTGGCTCAAAGAAAACTTGGCCATCAGCGAGCTCGGGGTGATCGCGTACGCCGGCATTCCGCTCGTCACCGACGAAAAGCAGGTCCTCGGCATGTTCTGCGTGATCGACTCCACGCCTCGCCTGTGGACCGAAGATGAAGTGAGCACGCTACGCGAACTGGCCGCCATGGTCGGCACCGAGATCGAGCTACGCGCCCGCGTGCGAGCGCTGAAGGAAACCGAAGCATTGCGCGAGGCGGATCGCGGCTTGTTGCGTTCGGTGCTCGACTGCATGGCAGACTCGGTCGTCGTGACCGCGACGGACGGGAGCATCATCCTCAGTAACCATGCCGCACAACGCTCGCGCCCCGCGGAGATGCTGCGGCCCGGCGAAAGCGGCGGTCAATTTGGCATCTTTCTGGCTGACGGCGTTACACCGCTGAACGCGACCAATGCGCCGTCGGCGCGGGCTCTCGTGGGCGACACCGTACGCGATGCCGAGTTCATTCGCCGTGTCCCCGGCGAGCCGGACCAGGTCCACAGCGTGAACTCCTCGCCGATTCGCGACGCCGCAGGGGTAGTGCGCGCCGCGGTGAGCGTGGGCCGAGATATCACGAAGTCCAAAGCCGCCCAGCAGACCCTCGAACGCAACGAAGCGCTGCTACGCACGGTGGTGCAGAACATGCCCAACGGCGCGGTGCTCTTGTTCGACATGGATCTTCGCTACTTGATGGCCGACGGCGATCAACTACTCGCTAGCGTTGGTTATGCGACACATGATCTCATCGGAAAGACACTGTATGAAGTGATCCCGCACGAGCGCGCCGAGCCAGTCGCTGAGCGCTACCGCAAAGTGCTGCGCGGTGAGGTTCAAGAATTCGAGGTCAAACGCGGAGAGCGCACGTTCGCGGTGACGGCAGTGCCGGTGCGCCACGAATGCGGCGTGATCATCGCCGGTATGACCATGGTGTACGACGTTACGGCACACAAGCGCGTGCAGGAAGTGCTACGCGAGCAAACGCTGGTCTTCCAATCGACGCTCGAGCACATGCGCGAGGGCGTGGTGATGGTAAACACCAAGGGCGAATTCGGCGTCTTCAATCAGGCCGCCAAGGCTCTGCTCGGCGCCCCTTCTCACGTCAAAGGCAGCTCGGAAACGCTGGCTAAATGGCGCTTCTTCGAAGCAGATGGCCGCACGCCGATGCACGCGAGTGAAGAGCCCATCGGCAAAGCGCTCCGCGGTGAAGCGACGTTTCCGACCGACGTGGTCTTGCGTCTGGCCAACGACACGGCACCGGTGCACCTGCACGTCACGGTGGATCCGATCGTCGACGAGCACAACGAACTGGTCGGCACGGTCGCGGTGATGCACGACGTAACGGCGCAGCGCAAAGCCGAGTGGTCCGCCCGCGCGCAGGCCGCCAGCGTGGAGCTGCTTCAGGGCGTCGCGGAAGCAGCGAATAGTGCCAACAATGCGCGCGATGCGTTTCAGATCACGCTGGACCGCGTTTGTGCGTTCATGGCTTGGCCCGTGGGGCACGTCTATGTCGTACACGGGCGGCTGCTGAAGAGCTCGAGCATTTGGCACGACGACGACCCGCGTCGTTTTGCCGGATTCCGCACGCAAAGCTCGGCCATTGAGTTCACGATCGACCAGGGGATGATAGGTCAGGTGCTGGGCTCGGGGCTGGCCACATGGCTCACGGACTTGAAGGAGGAGAGCACCTTGTTGCGCTCCGAGTCCGCACTCGAAGCCGGTCTAAATAGCGGCTTCGCCTTCCCGGTCTTGATCGGCGACGAAGTGGTTGCGGTGCTCGAGTTCTACTCCGAACGCCGCGAAGAGGCGGACTTGGGTCTGCTATCGATGATGGCCAACATCGGTACACAGCTCGGCCGCGTGGTGGAACGTGAGCGCGCGCGCACAGCCGCCGAAGACCGAGCCGAAGCCATCCGCAGCCAGTCGATTCGCGACGAACTCACCGGCCTATACAATCGCCGAGGCTTCCTCGAACTCGCGCGGCAACAGCTGCGCGTCGCGCAACGCGAGCGGCGAGAAGCGCTGCTGTTCTTCGTCGATCTCAACGGCATGAAGCAAATCAACGACGAATTCGGCCATGACGAAGGCGATCGCGCGCTCTGCGACACGGCCGACGTGCTGCGCGAGATCTTTCGGATCATCGATGTCGTGTCCCGCTTGGGCGGCGACGAGTTCGTGGCGCTGATGCTCGACGCGGATGTCTCACAAATCGAGCTGTTCGCGGTGCGCATCAAACAGGCGATGGCTACGCGCAATGCACAGGGCTTCCGCCGCTACCGCCTCTCGGCGAGCGTTGGCGGCTCACCCTACGACGCAGCCCGCGCCCAGACCATCGAGTCGCTCTTGGCACACGCAGACACGGTGATGTACGAGCAAAAGCGCGCGCGACGCGCGGGCCTGCTCATGTCGAATGCGCCTCCCCCGCCCTCCGCGCCTACCCCGAGCGATTCGGCGGCAAAGAGCAACCGCGACGCTTGAACGGCGTGCGCTCGCATCGCAAGTGACGGGTCCGCGATCGTTGTCACATCCTGAAACACTTGCCTCGTGCGCGGATCGCAAAGTAGCGTCTGCTTGAGCCGCGCAGGGCGGCGCATGAACGCTGAGGGTGAAGGTGCACCATCCTCGTGGTTGCGCTAGCCGCAGCGGTAGCTCCGATCGCAGCTCATCACGTGAGCGGCGTTGGGCTCGATGTTCGTGCGCTCGCCGCGAGCCCGAAGAACTTATTGCTCTTGATCGTTTACGCCGGCGCCTTGGTGCTCGTTCGCGGTCTACCGGCGTTGCTCTTCAGGCGCTTACTTGGCGGCAAGGAGCTCGCCGCGCTCGGTTTGTATTCGGCGACTTCACTCTCGTTGATCGTGGCGCTCACGAACGCGGCAGTCAGTCGGGGGATGATGGGGCGACCCGCGGCCGCCGCACTCGTGGGTGGCGGTCTCCTATCCGTGCTCGTGTTTCCGGTCATCGCAACACGCCTCGTGGGGAAGTCGGCGAGTCAGCGCGAGACGGCGCGCGAACACGTCGGTTACTAGAGTCCGTTTTCACCTGGTTTGCGAGCAAGTGACGACTGGGGCACGGCGGAACAGGGACAACGCCTAGCGTGCTCACTCGAGGACGGACCGCGTGCGCGCGTTGTGCAGCGCGTAGAACGCGGCTGCAGCGACCGCGGCAGCCGCGATCAACATGGATGCGTGTTGCCAATGGACCGCGGAATAGGCGCCTGAACTCGCGCCCGCCAAGAAACTTGCCGCGATCGTGCCGAGCAACAACGCCTTTGCCGAAGTGGGTCGCTCGGCAGGGTTGCGCCCAAGAACCAGCGGCAGCTTCGTCACTTCAGAGAGCGAGCGTCGCCAAAAGCGAAACCAACGAGCGCTCTCGATGCCGAGATCGGTGATCACGCCGGTCAAGTGCGTCGTGCGCACGACAGCGCCGGAGAGGCGAGATACGAGCGCGTTTTGCAGCCCCATTGCCGCGCAAAGCAGCGCAGTTTCGGCGTCTCGTACCCGGGGATGTGCGGTGACAGTCACGGACGAAAGCAAAGTGAAGAGCAGCAGCAGGACGCTCTCGGTAGCCAAGGCCAACGCATACGCGCGTGCTCGCGGCGCACCGAGGACCCGGCTCTCGATGATCACGCTCGCCGCGAACGCGCCCGAGAAGAAACACAACACCAACGTCAGCGCAGCCACGGCCGCAGCGTATTGCCCGGTTGCCGCGTCGTTGGCGAGGCGCCCCACGTTGCCCGTCACGTGCGAGCTGAAGGTGCCGATCAGCACGAAGCCGCTGGAATTGACGAAGCCACCCACGAAGGCGAGGTAGCCCGCAAGCCAACGATTTTGGCTGTCCGAGCGTGCATTGCCTTCACGGGAGAACAAGCCGAATGGTTTTAGCCGACGAGCGGCACTTCCCGCAACGACCGCGGTCGAGATCCGCGAGCCAGACGTGCCGCGAGCTCCCCGGAGCCCCAAGTGACGATCAGTAGCGCGAAGACGAGGAGTAGCTCACGCACCGTCAGGGTCACGAGGCCGAGCACGCCGCGCAAAGGCGAAAGCCCAATGCACGCCAACCCGAGCAGCACGCCAATCACCACCGATCCGTGCAACCACGCGTTTCGAGACTGCTGCCCACCGAGTTTGCGCGCCGGGTACGCGCTCAGCAGCTTGGCAACCGACTCGAACAAGAACACGCTGGTAGCAGTAGCCGCGAGGCTGCTACCGAGGCTCGGCATCAGCACCAACAACCCGAGACCGAGCGCGCCCTTCACAACGCCATCGAGGAACACGAAGCGAATGGTTTTGGCGTCAAGCAGCGAGCGATCTCGCGCACGTGGCGGGCGAGACATCGTGCTCTGACAGCGATCCATGGACAGCGCAAGGGCCGTCGGTCCATCACCCAAGAAGTTGATCCACAGGATTTGCAGGGCGGTGAGCGGCAAAAGAAGTGAACCGTGTACCCCGCGTAGGTCCATCAGCAGCGAACCCGTGGCCCCACCCAACACCAGCACCGCAAGCGCCACGTTGCTAGAGAACGTGAAGCGTACGAAGCTCAGCAAATTCTCATAGATCATGCGACCTTCTTCGACGGCGGCCACGATCGTCGCAAAGTCGTCGTCGAGCAGCACCAGGTCCGAAACCTCGCGCGCCACCTCGCTACCCCGTTCGCCCATAGCCACCGCGACATCCGCCTGCTTCAGGGCCAGCGCGTCGTTCAGACCGTCGCCAGTCATGGCAACGACTTCACCAGCAACCTGTAGCGCAGTGACGATGCGCAGCTTGTGCTCCGGGAGCAGGCGCGAGAAAACTCGTACATCGCGGAGCGCCAACGCCAGCTCGCCGTCCGTCATTCGTTCGACATCGCTGCCCGTCAACGCGCGCGGCGAAGTGATACCGACTGTCTCGGCGATCGCCAGAGCGGTGGCTGGGTGGTCACCGGTCAGCATCATCACGGCGATCCCCGCCGCCCGCGCGTCGCTCACGGCTGCCGCAGCCGTTGGGCGGGGCGGGTCCCACAGGGTCACGAAACCTAGGAATTTCAGGGCGTCCTCACGATCGCCCTCGCCACACGCCAAACCGATGACCTTGTAACCGCGTTCTGCGGCCTGCCGAGCGCTGTGCTGCCAGCGGCTTCGTTCGGCTTCGCTCAGGACCGCACGTTCGAGGATCACCTCGAGCGCGCCCTTCAGGTAGCTCTTGAGCTCCCCGGTAGGCATCACCACCGTCGCGCGCATGAACTTCCAGCGCGCGTCGAACGGGCGGCTCGAAATTCGCGGATGAGCGCTGCGCATCGCCGCGATGTCCGTGCCGCGAGCCAGCACGAATTCGCATAGGCCCCGCTCGAGTGGATCGCCGGCAGAACTGGCGTGATCGGCGTCGTTGGCCAGCGCTAGCGCCCTGAGCGCCTCGTCCTCGTCTGTGGCGCTCAGTTCGCCGACCGACATGCGGTTCTGCGTGAGCGTGCCGGTCTTGTCCGAGGCGATCACGGTGACCGCACCTAGCGCTTCGACGGCAGACAACCGCCGTACGACGGCGTTCCTGCGCGCCATCCGCTCCACACCGAACGACAGCACCAGCGTGACCACTGCCGGCATGCCCTCGGGCACAATCGCGACTGCGAACGCGACGGCGAACATCAGCACGTGATCGAAACGCCCGAGGCCGTCGATCAGCAGACCAGCGGTGATGATCAGGACGCTGAGCACGCCCACGTAGCGAGCAATTCGCGTCCCAAACTCGTCCATGCTGCGCTCGAGCGGGGTTTTACCGGTTTGTATCCCGGACAAGGCGCCCGCAAGCCGCCCCATGGCGCTGGCAGGTCCGGTGCGAGTCACCTGCAAGTCGCTGCTGCCCTGGACCAGGAGCGTGCCACTGAATAGCTCGTCTCCCTCGCCTTTCTCGACCGGCACAGATTCACCGGTCAAGAGCGACTCGTCGACACGCAAGAAGGTGGCGTTGTCCGCGTTGCCGTCCGCCGGCACGCGATCGCCGGCATCCAATCGCACGCGATCGCCGACGACGAGTTGCGACACGTCCACGTGCGCGAGGACTCCGTCGCGGAGCACCCAGGCCTTGGGCGCACCAAGCCGAGCCAACTCCTCGAGCGCACGCTCGGAGCGGAACTCTTGCAGCAGCCCGAGGCCAGCGTTGAGCAGTAAAACCGCCGCGACGGCCAGCGCTTCAACCGGAAGTCGCGCGGCGCCGGCACGCAGCCAAGTCGCCAAGTCAACGACCAGCGCGAACAGCAACAAGTAGATCAGCGCGCTCTTGAACTGATTCAAAAACCGCTTCCACCCAGCAGCGCGTTTGGCTGGGGGCAACGCGTTCGGGCCAAGTTCCAACAAGCGCTGTGCAGCTTCAGCAGAGCTCAGCCCGTGACCGACCTTGCGAATCGTTGGTTCCATGGGGCCTCACAGCCACGGTTAAGCAAGCCGCGTACCGAAACGCGAACTGGCGAACCTCGCCTCGAGGCCTGAGCTTCAGCGCCAAAAGCGCGGAGCTTTCGCAAGCTGTACGCGGAGTTTAGCTACCTCGGCAACGCACGACTGCTCGCCGGCCTGTTCACTCTCGGTGAATACGCCCATGGCAAACGCGGTTCGTGCGCTGACGGGCGCTGAAATTGCGCCCTCATCGACCCACTTCGCGGCGATCGCTCGCAACACTGCGATGTCGTTCAGTCGGCCCAACGTTTCTTGCAATGCTTCGAGTACGCGAACGAAGCGCGCTTGCTCGCGGCGCGAATGCGCAAAGAGCGATGAAAAATATTCCGTGCCGTAGCGCAGCTTCTTGACTCGAATGCGTAGTTGGTGCCGTTCACGGACGTCGAGCTGTTCGAACCCTTCGAGGCCATCCAGCACGTGTTGTGTGCGGCGCTTCAATGCGCGGCGCGCGAGAGCACGAACCGGCAGTCCTCCCGCACCGTCCTCGTCAGCGCGAGACAAGAAAACGACGGCCGATGAGACGATCAAGCGCTCGAAGCGCGCGCTCGCCACCGCTCGCCCAGCAGCGGCAAAAGCCTCGTGCCGGCGGTGGGTCAATTCGCTCCTCAGTTCTGCCGCACCAGCGAGCGCGGCTCGCGTCTCGTCGAACTTTCGATGCGACTCGAGCAACACGTCGAATTCTCGCGCTCCGGCCAATTCTTCGGTGAGCCACACGAGTTCACGCTTCAAGTCGTCGAACTCGCCGGGTTTCAGCGTGCGCTCGAAGATCGACAACGCCGCTCGCAAACGCCGTAGACCGACGCGCATTTGATGCAACCCTTCGCGGGAACCACCGAGCACCCCCGGTTGGTTCAGCGCGATTTGCCGCAGGCAAGAGCTGGCAACGACGAACAAGGCCTGAGCGGACGTCGCCTTTCGGTCGAGCGTGATGGGCTCTGCGTGGAAGTCAGGCGCCGCTTTGGCGCGAATGAGAGCGTGCCCCTGCGCCAAGCGCCGCGCGAGCTGTGCGTCAGCGGCGACCGTCAGCATGGTTTGCTCAGCCATGAGCCAAATTCACGCAATCGTTGTGCCAGGTGATCTGCTCAAAAAAGCGAGCGAGCTGCGCGATAAGCCGCGCCCAGCGCGGGCAGTGCGACGAGCGCACGCTCACGAATGCGACTCTTCAGGTCGGTATCGTAGCGATTCGGCAAGAAGGTGATGCGTCCCTCGTGGATATCGTAGGGATCTTCGCGAACACTCCCGCCGTCTTCCCAAGTGAAGGCGAGCATCGGCCGTGGGCGGTCCGTGCGGTTCGGCATGCCGCGATGCCAGAGCGTCGAAGTGCGAATAATCACGTCCCCCTGCCGCACACTGAGGCGCAGTCGCCGTGGGCGATCGAGCAAAATTTGCCAATACTTGGAGTCTGTCCGATGCGTAGCACGCAGGATCTCCATCGCACCGTTATCGAGGTTCGTATCCACGGCCGCAACGTTCACGATCAAAAACCGCTGGTTCGGATAGCCATCGATATGCTCATTCTGCGGCGCGCTGCCAGGCAAGTTGAGATTACAACCGATGTTCGGCGCGCGTAGCGGTACTGCTGAGAGCGTCCGCACCAAATCGGCGATCCCGGAGTGCTGGAGTTGCTCGTACACGAAGCGCGACTCGGCTCCTGGGAAGCAGTTGAGGTGCCCACTCACGGTGCCCCCACCCACGAACAATCGGCCTTGGCTGCACTGCGCCGCGAACTCATCGGTGATGCGTTGATTGAGCTCGGCCAACTTCGACTTGGAAATAACCCCTTCGAACTTCAGAAACCCTTCTTCGGCATAGGTTTTACGCAGACTATCGTTCAGGACGAAGCGGGTGCCGGATTCGTTCGAGTCGGGAATTGCTTGCATGGGCTCCGGGCGAAGCAAACCGAGTGCCAGCGCGTAATTCAGCAAGTTCGACGCAAAATGCGCGCGATTTGCCCTGATCCGCGCAGATTCTGCGCGACCGCCCGGCGAATTTGCGCGTCCCAGCCGCGCTCCTTTGCTGGCACGATCCTCGCTGAGCGGGCAACCCATGAATGAAGCCGAGCGGGTCGTGATCGTTGGCACCGGACCCGCAGCGGCCGCGTCCGCCGTAGTGCTCAGTGAAGCGGGGCACGAGCCCTTGGTGCTCGAAGCGGGTTCGGCGACCGCACGCCTCGGCCTGACGGCTCGCCTGCGCGGCCTCACCTTCGCCAAAATTCGTCCCGCTCTGGCTCGTCGCCCCGATCTCACGATGACCGGCGATCCCAAAGCCGAGCTATTCGAACAGCTCGCGCCCGGCGGATTGTCGAATCATTGGGCGTGCGCCGTTCCGCGTTTTTCTCCGGACGACTTCGAGGATGCTGCGCGCGCTGGCGTCGAATACCGCTGGCCGCTCGGCTACGCCGACCTCGCTCCTTGGTACGATCGCGTCGAACCGCTACTACACATCACGGGCGCCGCAAACGACGTGGCGAGCCTTCCCGCGGGGCGGTTTCGAGACCATTGGTCCTTGGGACCCGAATGGCAAGCCGTCGAGCGTGAAGTGTGCAGCGAGGGTCGCGATCTGGTTGCGATGCCCTACGCCTACGGGTCCGAAACCATCCTCACGCGCTCTGCAACTGCCTTCAACGCGTATACGCGGCTGATCAAACCGATTGCGAAGCAAGGCGGACTCTCGGTGCGTTTCGATACGCGCGCCGAGAGTCTCGAGTGGTCGAACGACGAGCAGCGCGTGGTCGCCGTGCACTGCCGCAACGCTCGGACTGGCGAGCCGCTGCGGATCCCGTGTCGAGCCGTGGTGCTCGCCGCAGGCGCAGTCAATAGTGCCCAAATTCTGCTCGAATCGACGAGCGACGAGTTTCCCGAGGGCCTCGGCAATCGTCATGGAGTGCTCGGGCGGTATCTACACGACCACCCGCTGGCGAAAATTGTCGTAGACCTGGGACGACGAGTTTCGCTCGCGCCGGCAAGCTACGTCACTCGAGCCGCACTCGATCGCTCGGACCCGCTGTATGCAGCTGCCTGCATGCAGTGGAACGCCGCGTCGCACATGGCTCGCACGCTGCTCACTGGGCATCCCGGACAGACCAGTCGACTCGGATTCAGCGTGTTCGGCACGATGATTCCGACACGTGACGACCGCGTCGCCGTCGGTCCGCGCCGCGCGCAAGGCGCGCGCTCGCCGCTGCTGTTCTCGCTGCGCTACCCCGAGAGAGCCGTCCGCGAACTCGAACGCGCCAAAGACGAGCTGCTCGCGTGCCTCGAGCGAGCGGGCTGGGCGCCGCGCTTGCGGGTATTTCACGTGGAAGTGCCTGGCAATTCGGTGCACTACGGCGGCACCTGTCGCATGCACGAAT
Source organism: Polyangiaceae bacterium (assembly GCA_035634635.1). Taxonomy (GTDB): domain Bacteria; phylum Myxococcota_A; class Polyangia; order Polyangiales; family Polyangiaceae; genus PMG-095. The sequence goes on along the minus strand of DASQCO010000118.1, from coordinate 5,484 downwards.
CGCCGGCATTTGGCGTCGTGGATGGGTTCTCGCGCGTGCATGGTGCGCCCAACGTCGTGATCGCGGACTCTGCCGTGTTCACCACGGGGCCTGAGAAGAACCCCGTGCTGACGGCCATGGCATTGGCGGCGCGGGCTGGCGCGCAGCTCGACCGAGCTCTACGCGCCTAGCCCGCTGCCGGGCGTTATGCGACGTCAGTGCGAACCAGCAACACCGGTTGCCGCGCACGCTGCACCACTTCCCGCGCTTGCGATCCGAGCAGCACGCGAGCCGCTCCCGAGCGACCGTGAGTAGACATGCAAATGGCGTCCACACCCAGACGCGACGCAGCGTGCCAGATCCCAGACCAAGGCTCGGAGTCGTCGACGACGTGAACCCGAGTCTCGATGCCGCGCGCCACGGCCCCGGCGGGGATGAGCGCTCGCAAGCGCTCTTCCAGATCAGGCGGTGCATCCGCTCGCTCGCGCGTCAGCACGTGCAGCAGGTGAACGACACCGCCCTCAGGAAGCAGGCCATAGCCCGCCCCTAACGCGCGATTCGCCAAGGTCGAGAAATCGGTTGGGATTAGCACGCTCCGAAAGCGTACGATCTCTGCCTTGTCACTCGCGCTGGCGGCTTGCGTCGGAACACACGCGACGTTGCACGACGAGCGATGCACGACGCCCCGAGAAATGGAGCCCTGCCAGACACGCGCGACCAGCGCACGCTGGTGAGTCCCGACCACGAGCAGATCGGCCCTCTGCTCTTGGGCCAGCCGAGCGAGCTGCTCATCGGTTCGTCCCCAGCATCCGCTGACCGAGAACGAAACCTCTCCTTCGCCTGCCACGGAGCCAGCCCAGGCGCGCAAATCTCGCTCGAGCAAGGCGTGCAACTCGGGACGCAACCCTTCGAGCTCGATCGGGCCCTTCACTCCGAAACGAGCGTGTTCGCCCATAGGCCAGGCCACTTGCACGATGCGTACGTCGCAGGGTCGGATCTGGCGCAAGGTTTCGACCCAACGCAGCGCTGCACGCGCGCTCTCGCCCAGGTCGACACCCAATAGAATGCGCAGTGGCCGCACCCCTTCCACCCACTCCGCGATGCTGGCGGCTTCGCGAACGACCAGCACGGGAATGTCCGAACGTTGCAGCACGCGCTCGGCCACGCTCCCCACGCGCCAATGCTCTTGTTTGCGAGCCCCGAGCGAAGAGACCACGATCAAGCGCGCTTTACCGGTGCGCGCGAAGTCCACGAGCCGTTCGTCGGCCGGTCCCTCGAGTACGGTCGGATTGACTCGAATCGAGAATTCACGACTGAGCTTGGTCGCGAGTTCGGAGAGCAGCTCTTGCAGAGGCGCAAAGAATGCGCCAAGCGCCGGGATCCCGGCGGCCGCCGGATCGGCGAGCACGTGTACGAGCTCGAGCCGTTCATTCGAGCAACGGGCGATGCTTGCGGCCGCTCGAGCCGCTTGCTCAGCACTGTCGGAGAAGTCGGTTCCACAAACGATGGTCATCGCGTTCGCTCCTTGATGGGGCAAATTGCATGAAACAGACCACAGGGCGATTTGCCTCGATTGTTGCGCCCGGGCGGCGTGGCCGCGCAATTCTTGCGCGTCCCCCAAAGCATTGCCGTTGATTCACGCTGGCACGATCCCTGCTCCTCTTTGGGCCATGGACACGAAAACAATGCTCGTCAGAGATCTGATGACCAAAGACGTGGTGACCCTCGATCGCAACGAAAAGCTCACCGTGGCCGATGACATCATGAAGCTCGGACGCATTCGGCATTTGCCCGTAGTCGACGACGAAGGCTTCTTGGCAGGGATTGTCAGCCAGCGTGACCTATTCCACAGCGGGCTCTTGCGGGCACTAGGCTACGGCACGCACGCCCGCGATCAGGCGCTGGACGTTCTGGTTTTGAAAGAAGCCATGAAGGCCGAAGTTTTGACGATCACGCCCGACGCCCCGCTCACCGAAGCAGCGCAAATCATGCTGAAACACAAGATCGGGTGTTTGGTCGTGGTCGAGGGCAAAAAGATCGCCGGCATCCTCACGGAAAGCGACTTCCTGAAACTCGCGCTCCGCGACTGAGGCCGTAATGCGCGGCGCGATTGTCTGGTTCACCGGTCTACCCTCCTCCGGGAAATCCCGCCTGGCTCGGCGAGTCCAGCTGAGCTTGGTCGAGAAGCGCGTCGCGTGCTGCATGCTCGATGGGGATCGGGTGCGTTCACTCTTGCATCCCACCCCCGGCTACTCGAACAGCGAGCGAAACGACTTCTACCTGACTCTCGGAGAACTCTCACTCGAGCTCGCAGAGCAGGGCCTGATCGTCTTAGTCCCCGCGACGGCCAACCGTCGCGCGTTCCGCGATCGCATTCGCGAACGCGCGCCACACTTCCTCGAGGTGTGGATGACCGCACCCCTCGAAGAATGCCGAGCGCGCGATGGCAAAGGACTGTACGCCCAAACCGCCGGCGGCCAGGTTCAAGGGCTACCTGGCGCAGACTCCGCGTATGAAGCACCGGAGGCGGCCGAGCTGACAGCCACGGGCGGCGACGACGACGACGCCCTGGCTGAGATCATTCGAGCCGTAGCGAAGGTCTTGGCGCAGCCCAGCGAGTGACTTGCCTACCCTCGCGGGTGCACTTCTTGCTCGATTCCCGAGCATGACATTCGAACGAATCCTGGTCGCCAGTGACTTCAGTGACAGCTCGCAACGCGCGCTCGAGCTCGCGCTCGGTATTGCCGAGAAGTTCGGCGCCGAGCTGACGCTCATGCACAGCTGGGAAGCTCCGGACTATTCCTATGCCGCAGGTCTCTACCTCTCGACGGACGTAGTGGCGCCGATCGAAAACGCGGCCATCGCACGCTTGGAAGAAGCCAGCGCCGAGCTCAAGCAGCGCTTTCCAGCGGCGAAATCGCTGCTGCGTTCAGGCTCAGCCTGGGAAGAAGTGCTCGCCGCAGCAAAGGAAATCAAAGCGGACCTGATCGTCATGGGCACCCACGGCCGGCGAGGCATCGAGCGCGCGCTGCTCGGCAGCGTCGCGGAGAAGGTCGTGCGCCTGTCGCCTGTGCCGGTGCTCACCGTTCACGGCGCTGCCGGTGCGCGCTGAGCGATCAGCGCGGCGCAGCGTTTGCGCGTGAACGCAGACGCTGCGCCGAACGCTCGCACAAACGCGGTGATTGAGCGCAATTAGACCTGGCACGAGCGATGCAATTCCGAAACAGCAGGAGGACGAGATGACGAACAAACCATACATCTTGCTGGTCGCTGTCGACTTTTCGGAGCAAGCGGACCGCGCCTTGCACGAAGCCTTTGCGCAGGCTTCCCAGCGAGCCACTTCGGAAGTTCACGTACTGTCGGCTTTGCCGCTATCCGGTGAAGATCCCGGCGGCATGATCTCGGCCTACGCACCGCTCAACGAAACTCCGCTCTTGGCGACCGCACTCAAGCGACTCAAAGCGCACGTCGAGCAAGAGCTGCAGAAATTCAGCCTGGCGCATCCCAGCGCACCGGTGTCTTTTCGCCTGGTTTCGCACGCGGTCATCGACGCCGCGGCGCACGCCATCGTCCAATTGGCGGCTCATCTCGAAGCGGATCTGATCGTGATGGGCACTCGCAACAAGAAGGGGCTCGAGCGCCTATTGCTGGGCTCGGTCGCCGAGGGCACCGTGCGCAACGCACGCTGTCCGGTGCTCGTCATCCCCGCGCCCCCGGAACCACAGCCAGAACTGGCAATCGCGCCGCCTTGTACGGAGTGCGTGCAAGCGCGCTTGGTGAGCAACGGCAAAGAGTTCTGGTGTGAACAACACCGCGAACACCATGGCCGTCGACATACCTATCATCAATCCGATCGCAGCGGCGGCGAGTCCAATTTCCCGCTCGTCTTCAGGTGAAACCATGAGCAAAGCCATTCCCTCGGTACAGAAGTACATGACCACCAGCCCGCACACGATTGGCGAGGATCAGCCGATGTCCGTCGCGCATCGCTTGATGCGCGAGCATCGGATCCGGCACTTGCCGGTCCTGCGCGGCTCCAAAATCGTCGGCCTCGTCTCGGACCGCGATTTGAACATGGTCGAGACGTTGAAGGACGTCGATCCGCAAACGGTGCGCGTGGGCGAAGCCATGACGCAAGACCCGTATCAAGTATCGCCCGACGCGGCGCTCGACGAAGTCGTGTCGTCCATGGCCGAGAACAAATACGGCTCGGCGATCGTCACCCAAAACGGCAAGGTGGTCGGCATCTTCACCACGGTCGACGCCTGTCGCGCATTCTCGGATCTCCTGCACACGCGCCTTGCGCACTGAATCAGCATTCGAGGAACCAGCATGAACGTCCGTCGCCTCCTAGTTGGACTAGACGGTTCGCCACGCGAACCGTCCGTGCTGGCCGCGGCCCAAGACCTAGCGGTGCGCTTCGACGCGAGCCTGATCTTCTTGCGCGCGGTGGGGATCCCTCCAGAAATCCCCGCCGCGGCCTGGCTCGATCCAACCCACACGGTGAAGGAGTATCTCGAACAAGCGGCTCTTGCGGGCCTCGAGCGCAGTGCCCAACGACTGAGCGACCACCTCCGCGCACGCTGCGTGCTCGAGGTCGTCGTCGCAACACCGTGGGAAGCGCTGTGCCTCTCCGCCCAGGCTCACGCAGCCGATCTGCTCATCATCGGCTCCCACGGCTACGGCGGCCTCGATCGCGTCCTCGGCACCACCGCCACCCGCGTCGTCAACCACGCGCCCTGCTCCGTCTTCGTCGTCCGCGATCCCCAACCCGCCGCACTCCGCAAAGCCGTCGCCTGACCCGCCGAATGCGCGCAGCGGCGCGCCACCGAAAACGCTCCGCGGTCGATGGCCAAACCCAGGTAAACTTTTGTTTGGTTTACGCGGCCGTCCCAGTGCGCTCAGGGAGAAATCCACCCAGTTCGATGCCCCTTGCGTCAGCGCACACGCGGAATTGGAAAACAAGGTCGTCGCAGCTCGAGCCCTGAGATTGAACCGCCGAGCCGCAGAGGCCACAGAGACCAGAAGAGATTTCTGATTCAAACTGTGACGAACTTCGTCTCCACTGGGACGGTAAGCGCCGAACAGCACCAACCCCAATCTCTCTCAGATCTCTGCGGCCTCTGCGGCTCTGATGATTCTACACAAAGACGCTTGTCGAGGTTTCTGGCCCTGAGGGGGCCGGCGGGCGTGGGGATGCGCGGCGCGACTCCACCGGTGGAGTCGGAATGCGCGTGCGACGCTGCTCGCGCGGCACCTTGGTGGTTCGTGGGTTGTTTCGGCGCACCACTGCGGGAGCACTGGCTCGACGTGGGCCGGCGAGGGTGGGATGCGGCGGGACTCCACCGGTGGAGTCGGAGTGCATGTTCGTCACGGTGCGCGCGGGAGTGTCGTGCGGCGTGGGTTATTTCGGGGCGCCGCTGTGGGGGCGTTGGCTCCACGGGGAGGTTTCGGGCAGCGTCGTGCGGCCTCGCAAGTGGTGCGCGCATGCGAGGGATGCTTGGT
>DASQCO010000117.1:0-299922 GCA_035634635.1 Polyangiaceae bacterium | reverse complement strand
GAACGCCCAGCTGACCAAGAAGCAAGACGGCAGCGTCGTGGTCATGAATCGCCACGGCGAACTCGTGGTCATGGACGACACCGGTCGCGAGCGCGAGCATCACCGCCTGCTGTACGGCGCGGTGCTCAAGACGACCGACGGCGGTCGCGTCGACGCAGGTCAAATCGTGGCTGAATGGGATCCATTCGCGTCTCCGATTCTGACCGAGGTCGGCGGTGTGGTGCAGTTCGGCGATCTCGTCGAAGGCGTCACCGTGATCGAGAAGGTCGACGAAGTGACCGGTCTTTCCCGCAAGATCGTGGTCGAGTCGCGCGCCGCGGACCTCCGCCCGCGCATCGCGATCATCGACGCCGAGACGGGCGAACCGGTGAAGCTCCCGAACACCGACCTCGACGCGCGTTACCTCTTGCCGGTCGGCGCCAACATCGTGTGCGGCGAAGGCGAGCGCATCACCCCTGGTGAAGCCATCGCCAAGATCCCGCGCGACACCACGAAGGTGCAGGACATCACCGGTGGTTTGCCCCGCGTCGCCGAGCTGTTCGAAGCGCGCAAGCCCAAAGATCACGCCATCATCAGCGAGATCGACGGCATCGTTTCGTTCGGCAAGGACACCAAGGGCAAGCGCAAGGTCGTCATCACCCCGTTCGGCATGGACGGTGGCCTGCTCCCGGATCAAGGACGCGAGTACCTGATCCCCAAGGGCAAGCACATCCAAGTGCAACCGGGCGATCACGTCCGCGCCGGCGACCCCCTGCAGGACGGACCCGCGAACCCGCACGACATCTTGCGCGTGAAGGGCGAGAAGGAACTCGCAGCTTGGCTCGTGAACGAAATCCAGCAGGTTTACCGCCTGCAGGGCGTCGGTATCAACGACAAGCACATCGAAGCCATCGTGCGCCAAATGCTGCGCCGCGTTCGTATCAAGGAGGTCGGTGACACCAACTTCCTCGTGGACGAGCAAGTCGAGAAGTACGTGTTCGAACGCGACAACGCTCGCGTGATGGAACGCGGTGGTCAGCCCGCCGTCGCGGAGCCCATGCTCCTCGGTATCACCAAGGCGTCGCTGTCGACCGAGTCCTTCATCTCGGCCTCGTCCTTCCAGGAAACGACCAAGGTGCTCACCGAAGCCGCTATCTGCGGCAAGACCGACGATCTCCGCGGCATCAAGGAGAACGTCATCATGGGTCGGCTCATCCCGGCCGGCACGGGTCTGCCCGCGTACAAGCGCCTGCAGGTCGTGCTGGACGAGAAGTCCCCGACGTATGCGCCTCCGACCTTTGTTCGGGTGACACCGGCGGAGTTGGTCGCGGTCGGCGACGAGTGAGCTGAATAGACCACTCCACCAGGTGGAGTGAGCTGACGAAGAACGGCTGCTCGAGGTGACTCGGGTGGCCGTTTCTTCGTTTGTACCGCGCACGCCGTCTTGTCGCCGCGGGGCCCGCCCTCGGCGGTGGGCAAGGGTCGCCCCCGCGTACAGTTTGAAGCTTTGGGGGACGGCTGCCTGATGGGTGCCGTGGGGAGTGTGGGGCCTGCCGGCGTCACTCTGCAGTTCGCGATCGCGCGGAGGGCGCGCGGCTTGTGCGCGACGGTGCGGGAGCTCAACCTCGCCCACCGCCGAAGGCGTGCCCCGCGGCTCCTTGGTGCGGACTTTTCGCAGGCAGCCGCGGTGCGCGGCCTACGCCGCGGTGCGCGGCCTACGTTGCGACTTTGGTTGGACGAAGTGATTGTCGAACGCGAGGTCCTGTCCGGAAAAGGGCGTGATCGGTTCCAGCCGGACAAGGAGGCTGAGGCCTAGCGGCAGGCCGCCGTGATTGCAGCGACCACCGCCGGCAAGTCACGAGCGACGAGCTCCGCGCCGACGCGGAGGGTGCGATGGCCCGCACGTGCGAGCTTGCGATCGCGCGCTCATCCGCGCTGACGCGACGCTCGTGATAGCCGCCATCGACCTCGACTATCAGGCGCACGCCCCACGTTCGACGCAGCCGGCCTAAGGGGGCCCCCGGCGCGCGCAGCGAAGCTAGCACGCCGGGCCGTGTCTCGACGTGTCACGGCGGGGCAACCCCATCCGCGGCATCAAGGAGAACGTCATCATGGGTCGCCTCATCCCGGCCGGCAAAGCAACTTTTCGGATTGTTTGATGGTCGATGGTCACGTGCCAGGTCGCGTTGTGTCGCAGCCTTCGGCGTCGCGTTTCGGTTGGGAGAGAGACCTCTCGCGAGTTAGCGATCTTGTTCGAAAATGGCGTGTGATTGCCGGAGACCCGACGCCACTCATTGCGACAGGTTCGACTGCGGGTCTTCGACTGGCAAGGTGACTTCCGTGACAGTGCTTGGTTGGTGCGTCCCAGGTTTGGTGTACGCGAGCCCAATTCCGGCGAGGAGACCAGCGCTTCCGCCCACGGTCAGCGCGATTCCAGAGGACTTGTAGCCCTGCTGGTGTTCGTTATCAGCGAGCGAAGAAGCTGCCCAGAGCGATGCGCCAACCAGCACGGCAGTAACGCCCAGACTTTGGAGGACCATGCCCGTCGTGCTTGGGGCTTTGCTGAGGACCAGTTGCCCTAGCGCAACGCGCACGAGTTTTCGCTTGCTGCCGACCTGAACCTTGATGTCGTCGAAACGTGAGGGACCGGCGGAGAAGCGTAAGATGTGTAAGCCCGGTTCGAAGTCGAACTCGCAGGGTGTCATGCAGATCGGACGCCTGTGTTCTGTGTGATCCATGACTTGCACGGAAGTCCCGATGGCGATGGCTTGGGAGTCGCTCCAATCCAACGCCTCGGTGACCGTTGCGTGCTCGCCGTTCGCGTCAAGGATGACGCGAGTCCGTCCAGGCGCTGGAGGGAGAGCCGAAGAATCAAGTTTCGGTGGCACCACTGGAAGCGGTGCGCTTGGCGCTGCGACCTCAACGATGCCACCGCCCGGTAGACAGCCCGCGTTCGAAGACAGCCCAGAGAGTAGAAGCAAAGCAGCACAACTGCGCATGCCACTGTCTTCGGTCTATCGCCTTGGCAGTTGCGTAGAAAGATTGTGGTCGTCGGGGCCCCCACGTCCGGCGCAAGCCGGCGTCGGGCGGGCCCCCGGCGCGCGGACCGAAGGGAGCACGCCGGGCCATCCTGCGACGTACAACGGCGGGGCATCAAGACCGGCCGGCACGGGTCTGCCCGCGTACAAGCGCCTGCAGGTCGTGCTGGACGAGAAGTCCCCGACGTATGCGCCTCCGACCTTTGTTCGGGTGACACCGGCGGAGTTGGTCGCGGTCGGCGACGAGTGATGTGAGAGCACTCCACCAGGTGGAGTGAACGATGAAGAACGGCTGCTCGAGGTGACTCGGGTGGCCGTTTCTTCTTTTGTACCGCGCACGCCGTCTTGTCGCCGCGGAGCCCGCCCTCGGCGGTGGGCGAGGGTCGCTCCCGCGTACAGTTTGAAGCTTTGGGGGACGGCTGCCTGATGGGTGCCGTGGGGAGGGTGGGGCCTGCCGGCGTCACCTTGCAGTTCGCGATCGCGCGGAGGGCGCGCGGCTTGTGCGCGACGGTGCGGGAGCTCAACCTCGCCCACCGCCGAAGGCGTGCCCCGCGGCTCCTTGGTGCGGCTTCTGGAGATCTTGGCTCTTGTCCGGAAACCGCGATTTTCACTCTATCCGGACACGCTCACGGCGGAGCGCAGGCCCTGCGAGCTCAGCGACGACCGCGGTTAGGTCGCGTTCGACTCGCGTTGCTTCAATTCGTACGATGCGATAGCCGATAGCAAGCGCATGAGCTTGCAATCGCGACGCGCGTCAGCGCTCGCTCTTCGTGCGTGATAGCCGTCGTCAACCTCGACGATGAGCGGCAGCGACGGCGTACAGAAAGTCGGCATGAATCCGAGCAGCGGCACCTGCCGCCGAAAAGCGACTCCGAGCTGACTCGAGCGCGGCGCTCTCCAAAGCCGCGCCGCTGAGTCGGTGGGCACGAGGCTCAAATGCGTGCGAGCAGAGAGCGAGATTGGCTTTGTTGTTCGACATGAGTGGCCCCTTTCTCCTTTCTCAGGCTGGTGACCGGACGAAGCCATCTCACCCCTTCGGGTGTTGCGAAGCGTCGCGCAGAAGCTGTGACGCGCGCTGCCGAAGGTCACACTTTCGTTGCGCACTTCTCGCGAACGAACGCGCGCAGCGAGCTCGCGCGCTGCAGCTCGTGCGCGTCTCGCGTAGGCCGATCGCCAGCCGGAGAAAGGAGCAAGTGCGAACCAAAGCCACCTTCGCCGCTGCGCGCGCTGTGCGAAGGTTCCCCCAACAGACCGGCGAGGCGCAGTCGTTATAGGCCCCCACGTCCGGCATAGCTGGCGTCGGGCGGGCCCCTGGCGCGCGGACCGAAGGGAGCACGCCGGGCCGTGTCGCGACGCCAAACGGCGGGGCAGCCCAAGAGCGCTTGTAGGTCGTGTTGGACGAGAAGTCACCCACGTATGCGCCGTCCACCTTTGTTCGGGTTACCCCGACGGAGTTGGTCGCGGTCGGCGACGAGCGGCTTTGTCGTGGGAATCCGTGCTGCGCACTCCGTGGACTCGAAACGTCGGATTCGATAGCGTTGCCTGCATGGGGCCATCAACGCACGCCAGGTTGTTCCCGAGCAGATTAGGAGTCGCGATGATCGCGGCAGTACTCGCGGGCACTGCCTCCTGTGTCGACGTGGATTACTTCGCAGTTTCACCCGACAAACGGCCAGTGATGGAGACCTGCTATGTAGCGTATCCCGTTCATCTAGACTACATGAAGCAGCACGGGACTCTACTTGGCAAGATCAGCACCCAGCGGCATGGGTCCGATCACGATGAGTCGTTGGACGCGGCTCGGGAAGAATGTGCCTCACACGGTGGCACCCACCTGGTTCTAACGGATCGTGCTCAGCACTATCAGGGAACAATCGTTCAAACTAACAATCAGACTACCGGCGATGTCTCGCGAACGTCGAAGGGATTTGCGTATCAGGAGAACTTAACAACTCAGACGAGTGTGACTCCTATCTATGCCGAGGTGGAATATTGGCTGGTCTATCGGATGCCTCGGTCGGAGCAACAAGTTCGAGCCCGAGAGTGAGCGTACCTTTGTTCGCGTGCAACGTTTCGGTCGGGCCCGTTTGGGACTAAGGCTTCGGCTACGTATGCCGCCGGTGACGGGATGCTGCCGGCGAGCGCGATTTCGCCATCGGTCGGCTAGCATCGCGAGGTGAGCAGTTCGATCTGAACCACGGAGGACAGCTTCGACAGCGCGGCGCGAGCGGTAGCAGTCATTGCTACCGGCAGTCGTATTTAGCAAAGTCGACTGACGGCGGCAGAGCGGCGGAGCGGCGATTCGACATTTGCGTCTTCTCCGTGCAGGCTCATTCCTCGCTCAGCGCTAGAGCGATCGCATTTGGTGCGGCGGGCGGGTCACGTATGACGGACCTCAGCGTCCAAGCGAATCACGCGATAGCCTCCGCGCTCCGCGCTCGAGTTTGCTGTCTCGGCACGGATCAGCGCCGACGCGCCGCTCGTGATAGGCGCCGTCGACCTCGAGGATCAGCCTCAGCGACGGCGCATAGAAGTCCGCTATGAAGCCGAGTAACGGTACCTGCCGCCGAAACGCAATCCGAGCTGACTCGAGTGCAGCGCCCTTCAGAGCCGCGCCTCTGAGTCAGTGGGGGTGAGCCTCATTTGGGTGAGCGTAAAGAGCGAGATTGGCTTTGCGGTTCGACATCCCCGTCATCCTAGGCACTGCACCGCGTCGCCGTCGGCGCGCTGCGCGGCAACTAACGGCAGTCGAGAGCAAGGATGCGGCGCGTGGCTGCGAATGACGTTAAAGTCGAGTTCCGCGCGGTACGAAGAAGGTCGTGTCGCCGGGCCTCGCGCGGTCAATGAAGCTCTTCGGGTTCGAGATCAAGATACGACACGAGTTTTTGCTCGTCGCTCTGCTGCTTGGGTATTCGATAGGAGACAGCACGGCGCTCGTTATCTGGTGCGGCGTCCTCTTTATTTCGGTCCTTTTTCACGAGCTCGGTCACGCGGTGGTGGCACGACACTTCGGTTATCGACCGTGGATCGAGCTCTATGGTATGGGCGGGTTGACGCATTGCGAGGTCGACGCGAGTGCGCCACCGCGAACCGGTTGGCTCGTGGATCTCGCGATCTCTGTGGCGGGACCTGGAGCTGGGTTGCTGCTCGGTGGGCTCGTGTACCTCGCATCGCGTGGCGGAACTTCCTCTGAGGAGGCCAAGCTGTTCGTGAGCCAAATGCTGTGGGTGAATGTTGGGTGGAGCTTGTGGAACTTGTTGCCGGTGTTGCCCATGGACGGCGGGCATGTCTTTACGGCGCTGGTGACACGTTTTGTGCCGCGTTATCGCTTTTCGCTTCCGCATTGGGTCACGCTGGCGATCGCTACGCTGAGCGTGGTGGGCGGACTCTTTTGGCGTCAATGGTGGATTGCGTACTTGATGGCGCTGTCGTTGGCACGCTCGTGGCGCGCGCTGGGCGAACTAAGGCAGGGGCGGCGAGTTGGTCAGGCGTGGGGATTTTGGGACACCGGCGATTTGACGGCAGCACAGCGTGAGCTGTCCGCGTTGACCCGCCCGGTGACCGATCAGATTCGATACAAAAAAAGCGAACTCGAGATCCTCTTGGCGCTGCGCGCGTGTGACGCAGATGCGGCCAAAGCGGCGTTCGATCGTTACGCGAGTAGCCGTGCGTCATCGACCTTTCTCCTTGCCGTCGTCGCGCTCGATCGCGGAGAGCTCGACGAGGCCGAGCGGTTGATTGGCGAAAATTCGAGTGCGCTTCTCGAACGGGTGCTGGTGCCCCTGGTGACCGCGTGGGCTGGAGCTACAGACTCGTCGTGGATTGCGAGGGCCGAGGTGTGGGTGCGCTTACCCATGGCGGCCGAGGTTCTCCAGGCGCTGGGCGCCAAGCTCTTTTATGCAAATCATTTCGAGCTGTCTCTCGAAGTCCACGAACGATTGTTCGGACTCACGGCGGCGCCGTTCGCCGCATACAACGCCGCTTGTTGCCTCGCCCGTGCAAGTCAGCCCGACGCGGCGCTGATTTGGCTGGAGCGTGCGCGAGTGGCGGGTCTGGGAGATCCCGAGGCGTTGCTCGGCGATGACGATCTGAGTTCGTTGCGTGCGCGACCGGAGTTCATACGAATCGTGGAGGCGATCCGTGCGGCGAACGCGACTTCGAGCGTTGCATGACGCGCCCTGCGCCGTTTAGAGGTCGCAATTGTTGTCCGGAAAGACCGTGTGTCCGGCGCAGCGGCGCGAACGGACAAGCCGATAAGCGCGGATTCCGAAGTACTTTTGGATTTTGTTGATGGTCACGCAGCATTGACGGCGCGCGGCTTTCTTGGGAAAAAAGCCGCGATGGCTGGCGACGTCCCTCCCGAGAGTGCTGCGGCAGTGCGTTTCGATCTCACCGGGCAAGTGGCGCTCGTCACCGGCGCAGCGCGCGGCCTCGGGAGCTCGATCGCGCTCGCCCTGGCTCGCGCGGGAGCTGATGTGGTGCTCGGCCTGCGCGAACGATCTTCGGGCGTTGCGCTGGCAGAAAGCATTCGCGCGCTCGGGCGGAAAGCGTTGCCGCTGCAAATGGACGTCACGCAACGCGCGCAGATCAGCGCGGCAGTAGCAGAGGCAATCGCGCATTTCGGGCGCATCGATATCTTGGTTAACAACGCGGGGATTGGTCCGCCAGCGCCCGCGCTCGAGGTGACGGAAGCTGACTTCGATGCAACGCTGAACGTGAACTTGAAGGGCACGTTCTTCGTCAGTCAAGAGGTCGGCCGGCACATGGTCGCGAACCGGAGCGGAAAGATCGTCATGCTCAGCTCGCAGGCGGGCTTCGTCGGTTTGCCTACCGAGTCGGTGTATTGCATGACGAAGGCAGGCATCTCCCATTTGACCAAGTGCCTGGCGGTCGAGTGGGGTCCGCATCGAGTGAACGTGAACGCCGTCGCGCCTACCTTCATCCGCACTCCCGGCACGGTGAAGTGGCTCGAAAATGAGGCTTTCCACAGCGATCTCTTGAGCAAAATCCCGCTCGGCCGTGTCGGAGATCCGGTGGATGTGTGCGGTGCGGTCGTCTTCCTCGCATCGCCCGCGGCCGGACTCATCAACGGCGCAACGCTCCTGATCGATGGCGGATTCACCGCGCGCTAATGGCTGAAGCGCTCGTTCGCGCGTGAAGGCGCCGAATTAAGACGCCCTGATTGGCGCTTCAGAAGTCGACCAAACGCACTTCGTAACCGGCGTAGGGAGCCGAACGAGGAAGGATTCGAAGTCGGCTACGCAGAAGTGTCAATCCGACGACAACGAGATGCGTGCGGGCGCTCTCAAGCGGCACGTCCGGGTTCACCTCGTCACCGGGGGCGGCGCTGGCGCAGCGGCTCCCGGAGACCGGTCACCGTATTCGGCTTCTTGCTCATGAAAGTGGCGGAATCGATCGGGCGTCGTGCGCCACACGGCTAAGGCATTCCGCGAGTTCACGGACCGCAGACGGAGATCCCTTGCTGCGGGTCGAGCGCACACTGTTGCGAGAGGCAGTCGGCGGCTTCGGCGCAGCGATCGCCCGGTGCGCCCGCGCTGCAAGAGCTGAAGACGCAAAAGCCCGAGGCGCACCACAGCGGCTCGTGGCAGAGATCGCCCACTTTGCCGTTGATACACACCATTCCATCTTGGGTCTGGCCGCACACGTGATTTTTACAGTTGGTATCCGACTGGCAACGCTCGCCGCTTTCGCCTAGGCGATTCGTACAAAGGCGCCGAGAGTCGCCGGGCGTACGCGGATCGCAGAACCCGCTCTTGCAGTCGGCCTGACTGACACAGGGCTCACCCGGTTCACCAGAACTGCATTGCATCGGGAAGGGGGACGATAGACTCGCGCGCGGAGTGCAGATGCCGGTCTCGCAGTCCGACGGGTCACTGCAGGGATCGCCGACCGCGCCGGCGGTACAAACGCGGTCCACGTCGGCCGGGCAGTGCTGGCTCGTGCAATCGCTGTCTTTGAAGCAAGGATCACCCACGTCGCCCGAGGAGCAGAGTCCACCGACTGCATTGTTTGCTTTGACACAATGCAAGTCACCGAGACAGGGTGCGCTGCTGCTGGATGGGACGCAGGTTTTTCCGGGCGGGCAGATGCCCACGTCCGTGTAGCAGAACGATCGCGACTGACCGATCGTGCAAATGCCCACCACGGGCAGCCGAGGCTCATTGTTGACGTCGCGGATGGCGACCCCGGTCGGATGAGCACAACGCCCTCCTCGGCACTCCGCGTCGAAGTTGCACTTGGATCCTTCCGCTCCGTCCGTGCAACCGCGCGTACCGTCTTGATCGATTGCGATGCAGTGGCTTCCGGATTGGCAATCGTCGTCTGCGCGACAGCGCGCGCCAATGCCGCCGTGGTCACAGCTGCCGCTCGAGTAGCGCGCGTCAATTACGCAATATGGACTCTGCGTGGAGCAATCCGCGTCGACGCGGCACGGATTGTTGAATGCGAGGCACCTCACCAGTGTCGCTCCCGTCGGGTCGGCCTCGGCGGCCGCGCAATCGAAGTTGCTCGGACAGTGCCCCTGACCATCGGGAAGGCTACACCACGAGGGGCCGAGGATCTGATCCAACGCAGGGCACGGCCACGGCGGACAAGGGTCTTCCGAGCACGCGCCCTCGGTGAAATGAAGTCGCTCACAGGAGTCGTCCGGCGGCGCGGGCAAAATTGGTTCGACCGGATCGCCGAATGTCGATCCGGAACTCGACGAGTCGCCGGCCGTCATCGAGCCTGCCTCGAGGGCCGTGTTCATTCCGCCCTCCGACGACGAAGCGCCGCCCTCGCTGCCTACTCGGCCGACCTTTGGGGCGTCCAAGCACGCCGCGAGCAAACTCCCGGAAGCGGCCACGGCAAGAGCAAGCCCACTCAGCCGAAGAAAGTCCATCGCCTCAAGGGTACGGCAAGCGCGCGCGGCAGCGGCGCACTTTCCTGCGGCACCAAACAAATTCCTACTCAGCCTGCCTCCGCGACGTTCAAGCTGCACCCGAATGGACGCAAGCCGTCGCTCCCGTGCGCGCCTCTCGCAGGTACGATCGCGAAGCTCTCTCGTTCGCGTGTGAAGCCGCCGAGCGAGCTACGCGGCGATCCGCGCGTGCTCCGCCCGCGGCGCGGCTGACTCAGTAAAAGGACGGTCACGCGCCGGGCGCGGATTCGAACTCGGAGATTGTCGATGGCTCAGGGGGAGCTTTCGCGGCGCCGCGCCGACTCACTACCCAAGCTCGTCCCGGTACTTGGCCTGGAGCGCCAGGCACTCCGGCAGGATCTCGAGCAAGGTCTTCACCGACGCTGGCTCGAAGTGGCGCCCGCTTTGAGACTTGAATTCTTCCACGGTCTTTTCGACCGTCCACGCTTTCTTGTAGGGCCGCGTCGAAAGTAACGCGTCGAACACGTCAGCGACGGTAACGAGTCGAGCAATGCGCGGGATCGCCTCGCCGCTGAGGCCGTGCGGATATCCGCTGCCATCCCAACGTTCATGGTGCAGCAAGGCCACTAGCGCGCCGTCTGCACCTGCGCCGCCGTTTGAGCAAGCCCACGAGAGCGAGCATTGCTAACCAGGCGCGCTCGCTGCGTTCGGGTGAGCGGGCGACCGAGCACGCACAGCCGCTCGAGTCTCCGTCGCTGGGCGTCGAGGGTTGAGCAATCGTCGGCTTGCCGCCGCTTCCCGCGCTCGTACTCGACGGAATCGTTGCGGAACCACTGCTGCCCGCGCTGGCTACCCCCGCAGTGGCGACGCCCGCGCTGGCGAGCCCCGCGGAACCCGCGGCGCCGGGACCTTGCCCGGAGATACCGCCCGCACCGCCGCTTGGCGCTCCGCCTTCGCCAGTTTCGGGACCTTCGGCGTCGCTGCCCGCGTCGGCGATGAGCATCGGCTGATCACTGCCTGAGCAGTCTTCGTCGATGCCATTGCCAGGAATGTCGAGCGCGCCCGGGTGAACGGCGGCCTTTTCGTCGTCGCAATCGAGCGCGTTACTGGAGACGCCCGTGCCCTGACAAGTGCCGCTGGGGCTCACCGTGAGTGGTTCTGTGCCGTAGTTGTCGCCATCGGCGTCGATGTGGCAAGTCACGCTGTCGGCGCCGCTGCAGTCCTGGTCGACGCCATCACCGACGATCTCCGAGGCACCGGGGTAACGCGTTGGATCGCGGGGCGCGCAGTCGAGCGCGTCGGGAGTGCCGTCGTTGTCGTCGTCCGCGTCTTCGTCGTCGCACAGCTTGTCGTTGTCGAGGTCGGGGTCGCTGGGGCCGCAACTCGTGTGGAAGGTGTAGCCGGTGTACCAGGGGGATCGCTCCACGGGGACGGCGTAGCCCGGCGAATAGAGAGCGCGCGCGCGGAAGTGATAGGCGGTGTTGCTCGTCAATCCGCTGACGACGACATCGAAACGCGCGCCGCTCGTGCCGGTGTCCTGCCACGCGGGACCCGAAACTCGGGTCACCCCCGTAAATGGCTGGTTATCGCGCACGACCTCGACTTCGAGCTTGGCGGGGATGCGGCCGTAAGGGCTGCGCACGAAGGCGGCGATGTCGATTTGAGTCGCCGCGGTTCGACCGCCGCTCGGCAGCGCCATGTTCAGACTGCTCGGCTCGTACGCGGCGAGATTCGTGAGCGCGTGCCCGGTCCCCGTGCTCGTGCCGGAGTACACATAGATACAGCCGTCGTTGCTGCTGCTCGTGAAAGAGCAACCGGTGTCACCGACCAGAAGATCGGCAAGGCCATCACCGTTGATATCGCCAGCGGATATCGAGAGCCCGAATGAGCCACCGCTGTTGGCCTCGTAGCCCGTCCAGCTAGTGGATGGTCCGGCTGAACCACCGGGGTAGGCGAAGACTCCTCCTTCGCCGAACGTGCTGCCGATTTGATTGCCCTGACTGGGAGCGTTGCTGGCCAGATCCGCAAAACCATCGTCGTTGGCGTCACCGAGTCCGGCTACCTGCGATGCGAATTGACTCAAATCGATGCCATCAGAGTGTCGTGTTGACCAGGACGCGGTGGTGGCAGCGCCTGTTGCGTTGCCGTTGAAGACCAGCAACGTCGTCGAGGTCGCATCCGGGAATGGATTACCCAAAAGGGTGGTGAAGATATCGGCGTAGCCGTCGCCGTTGATGTCGCCAGCGAACGTCGGCGACACGCCGAACCCTCCACACGGTGCAGGGCCCTTGCGATAGAACGAGGGCTCGGTCGCGAGTCCCGTCGCGCTGCCGGGATAGAAGTAAACGCGACTGCCTTCGGTATCGCAGACGGTGTTCGCGAGCACGACGTCCGCGAAGCCGTCGCCGTTGACGTCTCCGACCGGCGCAATAGTGCTCACGTTTTGCATCGGAGCCCCTTGAACGAAGGTCCAAATGGGATCCACACTGAGTCCGCTCGCTGTTCCGCCGTAGATCTTGAGCAGTGGTGCGGTGACGCCGACGCTCGGGAAATAGTGGCCTTTGACCGCCACGTCGGAGCGTCCGTCGTGATCGATGTCGCCAACGCCGGCGACGAGATCCGGATAGCCGCCGAACGTGTCACTATCGAGCCACCAAGCCGCGGTCGGCGCGAGCCCCGAAGCCGTGCCGAGGCGCAGCTCTATCGCGTGCGCCGCGGTATTGCTCAGCATGATGTCAGCGCGCCCGTCACCGTTCACATCGCCGATACGATAGACCTTGCCGACTACGCTGCTCGCCTTCTTGTAGGTGCTGGCGATTACTCCTCCCAGCCCAGCTTTTCCCCCAGGAAAAAAGAGCAGTGCGGAATCGTCACCCGTGCCGAAGTACTGCACCGATGCGACGACATCGTCGTAGCCGTCGCCGTTCACGTCGCCCGCGCCGACCACGTTCTCCCCCACGCGCGAATTGCGCTGTTGCGAGGGGAAGCGCGCGGGGGCACCGAAGAGCGAACCGATCGTTATTGCGGCTTGGCTCGTGCCTGTCTCTGCTCTCGACGGCTGGCCGTGCTCCGAGCAGGCGAGCGCCGGGAAGACGCAGGCGAGGGCTGTGAATCTGCAGACAACAGCCGTCAGTGCGCGACTCATCAGCGCGCACCCGCACGCAGGATGGCGACGCCCGCGTCACTCACCACCGAAATGTCGAGTGACCCTTTGCCGTCGAAGTCACCCAGATCGAGGCGGTTGATCGCGGTCCCCGCACGGTAGTGCCCGGCCAAGAAGAAGCCGTCGCTCCCGCCGCTGAGTAACACGGTCACTGTGCTGCCGTGAAACGTGCCCACGATCAAATCCGTGCGACCATCTCGATTCACGTCGGTCGTGACCACATCGCCCGGGTGATACGGCACGTAAGACAAGCCCTGATACGAGAGGCTGCCATTGCGGCTCAGGTACTCCGCGATGGCGCTGTCCTCACCGTTGACTGCTGCGAGATCCCCCACGCCGTCGCCATCGAAGTCGCCGATCGCAGCGGCGGTGGGGTTGTTGCCAGTGACGATTCGCTGTTTGATCTTGAAACTGCCGTCCACCACCATCACGTAGCCCTGCGGGTCGAATTGGCCCTCATAACATGTGGTCACGATCGAATCGGCTCCATTCAGGCGTCCGTAAAATGCGCGTTCGGCGATGTATCCGTCCAAGAACGTGGTCCCGGCGCTGAGCTTGCCGCCACCAATGGGCGACACCCGCGTCAGCCCCAAGCTACTTGACGCCACGGTGAAGCCGCCACCTTGCGCGACGATATCCGTGGCGGCGGACACCGAGAGGTTAGGCTGCACGGTGAACACTCCCTTGCCGTCGTTCAGTAACGGCGTGACCACGCTGCTGACTAGGCTAGCGCTCACGATGTCTTGATCGCCGTCATTGTCCACGTCGGCGGAGGCGAGTGCCCACGGTCCGACGTTGAGCGAGTATTCGGCGCGCGGCCCAAAGCTGCCGTGCTCGAGCAAGAAGACACTGACCGTGCCGGTAAGGCCACTGAGGCCAGACTCATAGTTTGCTACGGCCAAATCCAAGTCGCCGTCGCCATCGAAATCAGCGTGGGTGAGGCTCCGCGAGACGTAACCGAAGTCGCTCTCGTCAGCGGTGACGTACTTCCCGCCTTCGTTCATGAAGACGCCGACGTTTGCGCCTCCGACCGCGAGTGCGAGGCTGTCGTGCACCCAGCCTTGGTGAGCAACGGCCAGGTCTTGCCCCGGCTTACCGTCGAAATTGCCAAACCTGAGCCAGCGTGGTTCGAGTCCCGCATTGAACGTCTGCCGGAGGCTGAAGTTGCCGCTTCCGGTGTTCTCCCAGATCCACGCTTTGAGATTGCTGACCAGACCGACGTCCAAGTCGCCGTCGCCATCGATATCCCCCACCGTGCCCGCGGCGAAGCCTTGAGCGTGGTCGGCCGAGAGTTGGGTCCCGAGCGTGAAGTGCCCCGTGCCGTCGCCCCACAGGAACCGAAATGGCTCGGACTGGAGAAACAGATCGGCGTTGCCGTCGCCGTTGACGTCGCCCACTCTGAGCATGTCGATACAGCCGAACACATTCGTGATCGGCTCGAACACACGGCCGCCCTTGTTGTTCAGCACCGTCACTGCTCCGGCGCTGCCGATCGCCAAATCAGGAGCGGAGCTGCCGACGAAATTGTCGACTACGAGCGCGGCGGGCAATTCGGTGGTCACGTACTTCACGCTGTCGAACTTGCCGCCTCCGAGACCCCAGCAAATGCCGACCGCGTTTTTGACCAGGAACACGAGATCGAGTTTGCCGTCCGCGTCCAAGTCGGCGATCGAGAGGCTGTGGGCGGCGTTGGTCGTCATGTATTCGTCGTCGAGGGTGAGCTTGCCCTTGCCGTCGTTCAAAAACACGCCGACTGCGCCCGGGGTATTACGGTACGGCTTGGTGTTCTCGGCGATGGTCACGACATCCGCATCGCCGTCGCCGTCGAGATCGCGGATCACGGCGGCCTCGGGGTCGAGCGAGGCGGGCAGCGCATACTGCTTCACTTCCGCGAACGTGCCGCCCTCGTTCAGCAGCACTCCAATCGAGCCTTCTCCTGCGTTGGTCCCAACGATGTCGTCCAATCCGTCGCCGTTGAGGTCGCCCACTCCTAGACCGAGCGGGCCAACGCCAGTTTCGTACGCGCGCGCGCCGATAAACGAGTACAGGGGACTAGCGCAACGGCCGTGAAAGCAATCGCCCTGCGCGCAATCCGCGTCTTTGGCGCACGCTGTCCCTAGCGGGCAAGCTCCGCATTTTCCTCCGCAATCGAGCGCGGTTTCGTCACCGTTCTGAACCTTGTCCGTACACGACGGTTCGGCACAAACCGAGGCGTTGCAGCGCTTGCTGAGGCAGTCCTTATCGACGCTGCATTTCTTTTGTGGCGCGCACGCCGTGCAGCTGCCGCCGCAGTCCTGATCCGTTTCTTGTCCGTTCTTTTGGCCGTCGCTGCAGGTTGCAGCTCGACAAGTGCCGCTCGAACACACCTTGTCCGCGCAGTCCTCGGAGACATTGCAAGCAGCCCCGCTCTGGCAGCCCGGGCACGAGCCGCCGCAGTCGCGCGCCGTCTCGGTGCCGTTCTTAGTGCCGTCGACACAGCTCGCGGGCACGCACTTCAGTGAGCTGCACACGCCGCTCGCGCACTGTGCGGCTCGCGTGCAACCGAGCCCATCTGCGCACGGCGCGCAATCGCCGCCGCAATCGACGTCTCCTTCGTTACCGTTCGAGACTCCGTCGCTACAAGTCGCGACTTGACACATTCCGTCGGCGCAGACGCGGCTCGCGCAGACTTCCGGAGCTAGGCAGATTGTGCCGGCGGCGCAGGGGCTACAGCCTGGACCGCAATCGACGTCGCTTTCCTGGCCGTTTTTCAGCATGTCGAAGCACGTCTCGGCCAGACACAGATGTTCTCGACAGACGCCCCCCGCACAATCCTGATTCGACGAGCAGGGTTCCCCCGCGCTGCAGCGTGGGCATTCCGGACCACCGCAGTCCCGCCCTGTCTCAGTGCCGTTTTGGGTTTGGTCAGTGCATGACGCCGCGATGCAGACGGTGTTGCACACGCCGCTCGCGCACATCTCGGCTCGGTCGCACGGCGACCCACTAGCGCACATCGAAGTACAGCTGACTCCGTCATTCCCGCCTTGGGCCATGCCGCCCACGCCAGCGGCGCCTCCTGTTCGGGGCTCCTGGCCAAGGTTCCCTCCCATGCCACCAGGGGCCATCGCTACGGTGCCGCCCCAACCTCCCTCTGCAGGTACGTGCGACGTCGACGAAGACGAACCTGAGCTGGAGCAAGCGAGTGAAGGCAACGCAATGCCCGCAACCGCTGCCATTACCCACCGAGATACCCCCCACGCTAACGTTCGAGCACGACTCATCTCGAGCAGGTAGTTAGCGGGTGCGCCTGGTGTTGCCAACCCTTTTGGGAGTTGTCTGGGCCCCCACGTCCGGCGCAGCCGGCGTAAGGGGCCCCCGGCGCGCGGAGCCCAAACGGCGAGCACGCCGAGCCGTATCGCGACGTTCAGCGGCGGGGCATCAAGAGCGGTCGGCGACAAGTGAGACAGAGCGCACTCCCGACATTTGGGAGTGAGCTGAGCAGAGGGCCATCCGAGGATCGTCGCTAGGGCAGCTCTTGCTGGCGAGAACCGTCGCGATCGTCGCTAGGGGCAGCTCATGAGCTCGGCGATTCTGGGAGATGCTGCGCGCTGAAGTGCATAGTCATTTCTCACTGGCGTTGTGCGTCGTGGGTACTTGTCGGCGCAAGGCAGCGGGCGGACACTTTCCTGTCGACGGGCCGTGGACCACAAAGGGGAGAATTCGTGATGAAGACACTGCTGCGACTCTTCACGCTGGGCGTGCTTCTGTTGCTGACTCAGTGCGCCGCGCCTGATGAGCGTCAAAGTAAGGTGCAGGTCGCCGAGCACTCGCTCGCGCTGGACGCTCCGCCGTTCGTGTCTGGCGAGTTCCCGGTCGATGCCGACCCTGTTCGGACGCCGACTCTCACCGCGCCGCTGCTCGATGTCGCTGTCAGCGGCAACGAGTACCTGCTGACCTACGCGATTAACGGGCTCACTTTCGTGCGTTGGAACGCAACGAGCGGTGCTGCTTCGACTTTGGCGACGCTCGCCGCGGGGCCTGTGAGTGCTGCTCGCGCGGTCGCTGTGGGTAGTGGTTGGCTCGTGGTGTACCAGCAGGGCACTCGCTATTCAGTCACCGTAGCGGCTGACGGCACGTTGGGCACTCCGGTTTCGGTCGATGGTTCTTGTTCGGGTGGCATTACCGGTCTGGCACGCTCGTCCAGCACGGCGCTGCTTACCGATCCCTGTGGCGTCGGCGTGCTCTTGGATCTCACCGGGCAGGTGTTGCAGACGTCTTACCTCGTGCCGCCCCTCGATCCTCAAAATCCGCCGCAACTCCCGTTCTTCTGGACTGGTGGGATAACGGGTGGGTACGTCGCGTTCAATGGCATCGACTATGTCTGCATCTATGGGTACTCGAGCTCCCCATATACAAAAGCGGTCGGCGCAATTCGAGTATCGCCCGGCGGAGACGTCGCGCCAGCCATTTTCGTGGCCTATCCTGCTATCCCTTACACCAGGGGTGTGGAGCCACTCGGTCTGACCGCGAATGGCAGTACTTTCCTGGTGCTTTTCAGGCAAGACCGAAGCTCCGGACCGGGATCCAACATCCTCTATAAAACACTCAATGAGTCTCCCGCTCATGAGTTTACTCTCGGGTCCGAGTTTCAGATCGCAACTCCACCTTCGGTCCCATCTTTGGACCCGTCCGACCGGGGAGATCGGAATGCAACGGCGTTCCCGCTCGGAGAGCGATTCGGCATCGTGCGCGAGGATCCGAGCGGCGCGCTGTCGTTGCTGACCGTCGACCCCGCAAACGTTCTCCTCACTACGACGCAGCCTTTGACGGTTCCGTTTGCACCGGCGCGCATCGCTGCGAGCGGGGGCGGCTTCATGCTCGCTGCGGGTGCGCGTGGGGTTCGCTTCGACGCGGCGATTCATGCCATCGACCAGCCGCCTGCGGCCGTCGTGAATTCCTTCGAGCCCGCGCCATCGCAATTCGAACCCTCATTCACTTTCAGCGCAGGGCGTTACCTGGTGGGTTGGGTCGAGGGGCTTTACGGTGGGTCGGGCGCATTGGCCCAGCGTTTTTCGAGTACCGGTTCGCAACTACAACCGGCGAGTATTCCGTTGGCCGCCGCGCAATCCACGCGGTTCCTGATTCACGGTGCGGACTCCCAAGGGTTTGTTTCGGCATGGCGCACTGGTTTGGGCATGGTCAACGGTGCTCGCATCCCTGTGACTGATCCCGTCGTCATCACGCCGTTCTCGTCGACGTACAGCTCCGTCGGCGAGGGGCTCGCAATGGCTTCCGATGGCGACCAAACGAGCGTTGCTTGGGCTTATAGTCAAGTGGGCATCGTCCGGTTCTCGGATACGGGCACGTTGTCGCCTTCGCTCGTAGTCACAACGACGGCTACTCCATATACGGCTTCCAATCCGGCGCTGGTTTTCCACGCAGGTCAATTCGTCGTCCTTTGGATCGACTTGGCCGACCCTGCGGATTCCACGGCTGGACGTGCGATTTACGGGGCGCGTGTAAGCAAGGACCTGAGTCTGATCGACTCTGGTCCCAAGCAGATCCTACGCGTCTCGACCACCAGTCCTCGCAGCTTGGAGATCGCCTCCGTTGGGGACGAGTTCGTGATCGCTTGGTCTGGGTTCGTCACGACTGGGGATCCTCCCATCAGCACTGAAGCGATCTATGCTGCTCGCCTTTCGAGCGCCCTCGAGCTGATCGACCCAGGCGCTATCCCTATCGCGACCCCAACCCCTTTGAACTTCCAACTTGGCAGACGCATCGCGTTGCGCTGGGATGGCTCGCGAGTGTGGCTTCTCTGGCTCGACGCTACGGGCGGGAGTCCTGCCCTCGGCGCGCTCAAAGGGCAACGCTTTTCGACAGAACTTGCCCCAGTTGACGCCGCGCCGTGGCTCGTTACTGGCAATCTCGATTCTTCATCCATGGTCACGATCACGGGTGGAGACGACGGTAGGAATCTCGTCGGATATTCGGCTTTTGACACTGCTTTGGGCGCTCCGCGCGTCCGCGCGCGTTTCTTGAGCGCGACTCCCTTCGCAGACGGAATACCGTGCGACTCTGCGAGTCAGTGTCGAAACGGCGCTTGCAGCGGCGGTCATTGCGCAACGCTCTCCGGCACTGGGGGAACGGGGGCCGGTGGACAAACGGGTGGTGGCATATCCGGAGGCGGCGGTAGCGGCGGCGAAGTTGCAAGCGGAGGCCGCGCTGGCGAATTTGCAATCGGAGGTTACGGAGGGCAAATCGCGAGCGCTGGGAATGGCGGCACCTTCATGGGCGGCGCAGGGCTAGCCAACGAGGGTGGGCAATTTGGCGTGGCCGGCGGAGGCTACACCGCTACCGGTGGTACTGCGGGGGACGCAACCGGTGGAAGCTCGCCGGCGAGCGGCGGAGAGAGCAATGGCGGAGCAGTCGCGAGCGGTGGCGCAGTCGCAAGCGGCGGAGCTGATGCAAGTGGTGGTGCAGTCGCGAACGGCGGAGCTGCGGTCGGCGCGGCCGGCGATGCTTCCCAGGGGGGGGCGGAAGAGGAAAACGGCGGTTCTGGGGCGAGCGGTGGAGCAATCGCGAGCGGTGGAGCAATCGCGAGCGGTGGAGCAGCGGCGGGAAGCGGTGCGGGCGGCAATTCGGGCCAGGACGGGTGCTCGTGTACTGCGGTCGGCTCCCGTTCGCGGCGCGCACCCTTGGCCGGACTCTTGATTCTAGCGAGTGCACTGACGCTCGTCCGTCGCCGACGGCGGGGCACCATCACTGACCAACAAACGTCGTAACGCTCATCGCCGGCAGCGCTGCCGTGAAGATACCGCCGCTGATTGGAACCGCGGTTTGCGCGGCCCAGTTGGCGGTGGCCGTTGTTTGGTAGGGAATCATCGAGGCGGGGGCTGTGCCTCCCGCGATCGTGATGGGGATCGATTGCGCCATCGTCGTCTCGTTGATGGCGACGACGACGACTTTGCCGGCGTCGCTCTTGTACGCCGAGAGTAAGACTTTTGCGGGAACGGCGCCCGAGAGCACGACACGGCGGTAGCCGGGCTTCACGTAGCGGGTGAAGTTGCCAAACGTGTAATAGCGCTTGGCGGTCGTGCCGCTCTTCGTGAGGAGCCCTTCGTTGTCGTCCGTGTCGATGGCTTTGTACCACCAGTAGAGCCAAGCGTTGGCTTCACCATCCACCAAGCCGCTGTGCACCCAGCGCGCGACGGCCACGCCATTTTCGATATGCGTAGTGGGGGCCACGTTGTACCCGCCATTGTTCGTGCCACTTCCGGCGGTGAGGGTGCCTTGTTCGGGCCACCATTTCACGCCGGACATTTCGGTCTGCCAGACTTCTTTGGTGCCTTGCGGCACATTGGACGGCCAGGGATGGGCGACCTGAGTGTCGTACTGATGAGTGCCCATGATGTCGAAGGCGTCCCACGCGGCTTTGTCGGCGTAGAGTGCGTTGCCGTATTCGTAGCCATCATCGAAGGGCGCGCCGGGCTTGCAGTTTTCTGCGCCGGTGGGGAAGCCGCACTTCAGCGGATCGGAGCTGCCCAAATTCGAGGGCAGTGAGCCGCTCGCTGATTGATTCGACCAGACATGGATCCACTCCGACGCCTCGGGCGACATGGGGATTGTCCCCGCCGCGCGCAGCTTGGGCCCGACGATCTTCATGAAGGCCGCCGCTTCAGCGCCGTTCATGACGGTAGTGTCATAGTTGCCGTTGCACGGCTCTTGTCGTCCGCACGACGCAAAATCCGCCTCATTTTGCGGGGACATGGCGTACAGCTTCGTGTTCGTGTTTGCCTCGACCTTGCCGGGAAACGCCGCGATCGTGTTCGACCACGATTCATAGCAACTGGTCAGAAGACGTCCGCCGTCGATCAGGCTGTTGTTGCTCTTGCACTCCTTGGGTGGGCTCCACAAAGTGGCAATGATGTACTGAGCTCCGCGAGCGTGCGCCGCGTTGATGTCGTCCCAGGTGCTGGTGCCTCCATTGGCGTGATTGTAAGGCTCACCATTGGGGCCCATGCCGATGCGCAGGATGTTCAGGTCGAGCGCATCAGCACCTTCACCAAACAAACGCTCTGCGTCGCTGCCGATAGGCGCCCAGTTGTTGTTGATGCCGAAGCCGCGGATCAGCTGCCGAACCTGGTCGAGTTGCACGGTCGCCGGGCCCGTGTTGTTGGCCCCGCCAACGCTTGCTGCGCCGCCGGGGCTGGCCCCGCCCGCGTTCGCGCCGCCATTGGGAGCAGCCGTGCCGCCAGTGCCAGAAACTGCGCCGCCAGCGCCAGAAACCGAGCCGCCACTGCCCGCTCCGCCAAGCGCGAGATTTTGGCCGCCAGACGTGGGTGACGAACCGCCCGCGCCCGGTCCCGTGCCGCCGTTGACAACCGCGCCGCCCACCCCCGAGGTGCCAGCGGCGCCGCCGTTGGTTCCCGTTGAACTGCAGGCGCAAGTCACGAGCGCGCTCGCGAACACCAAGCGATGAAATTGAGTTTTTTGCACAGCGACCTCGAAGGCTGAAGCCAAGGCCTAACATGAATGTTCTACGCTCGCGAAGTTCAACGGAGACGCGCATGTACGCTAGATGTCGAACTTGCCATGATCGATATCAATGACTCGTCGCAAGCCCCTGCAGCGCTCGCGACGATAACGCTTCTGTCATGGTTGGGTTTTTGATGGTCACGCGACAGTGCGTGTGGCGTCAAAGCCTTCGGCGTCGAGGTTCGGTCAAGAGAGAGAGCCGGGAATGCGGTCGTCCGCGTGGGCGTTGGAGTCTGAGTGATATGACGCACACGCACGGGGGAAGTCGGGGCTTCAAAATCGATTGCAAACACCCGGTCAGGCCGAGTGCTCGCTCGCCGCGTCGGACTCGACCGTGACGACTTCGACCGACCTCGCGATCCTGCCTGGCGATCCGCGCCAAGAGCTGTGTCTGACGGTCGAAGACGCCGCGGGCAACCGCAGCGAGCCGGCCCGGCTGACGCTTGCTGCGTTGCCGTGATGGCCTTTCGATCCGGAGTACGACCGCCGTAGTCAATCGCGCTGAGCGCTGGCATAGTCCGCCCGAGAAATGCGCGCGACACGGGTTTATGCCCACGAAATAACGATGGGTGACAGAGGGTGGAGGCGATGGAGGGCGCTGCTTTCGGCGGCCTGTGGTTGCGCGTTGATGGTGCTGTTTGCGGCGGGAAGCGCCTGCGCAGAGCCCGAAGCGCGTTCGATCGGTTTTTCGACCTTGGTGTTTCGGATCGAGGGCGATGACGCCCTTGGTCTCGCCAAGGCTGATTTCCGCGTGCGCATCCTCGGGGAGTTGCAGAGTCTTGGCTTTGTGGCCGTGGGCGCGGAGAGCTCGGGGGTCGAGAAAGATCGTGGGGACGCGGCAGAGGTGTTGCTCGGAGGCACCGTGCACGAGCTCGAATGCCAAAACGTGCCGCAAAGAGGCGGCGCGTGTCGCTTGGCGATCGACTGGGAGCTCTTGGACACCCATCTGGATGCCGTCGTGTACCGAGCGCTGACGCGCGGCGTGGTTTACCAGGTGAACTTCGAAAAACCGAACGGCGTCGGCGAGCACCTGGTGCTGGCGGCCCTGCGCTCGCTCACCCAACGCCAGGCGTTTCGCGACCAGCTTCGGCGCAGCGCACAAAGTACGGCCGAGGCAGCGCCGACCTATCCGAGTGCCAAGAAACGTCCGCCGCCAACGGTCGTCGACGCCGCCGATGCCGTTCCCAGTCTGGACCCCGAGCTCGACGCCTATCGAGCGCAGCAGGCCGCTGGGCAGCGAGCGCGAAATGAGGCGGAGTTGCACGAACGTGAGGCGAACGCTGCGCGTGTGGCACGAGACAAAGAGCAGACTCGACGGAGCGACGCTGCCACGCCCACTTACGTGAACGTCATGAAGTGGGGCGGCGCTGGGTTGGCCGTCGCGGGCATTGCCGGCGCGATCGCGACCTATAGCTCGTACCACGCGGACACCACCCCCGAAGGTCGCTATCACAGCCTCAGACTCGGAAACGATCTCAGCTGGGTCGCGTTGGGCCTCGGCGGAGCGGCGTTTGGTCTGTCATTCGCGCTCAGGCCATCGTTGTCGCCCCCTAAGAAATCCGCGACGAAGCGCGGCGTCGCCCTGACCGTGCAACCCACTCGTGTGCAGCTCGGGTGGAGCTTCTGATGCGAATTGGCCGAGCTGCGCTGCTCATTGCATTGAGCGTCGTTTGGATCAGCGCTTGTTTGCGCACGATCGACACGCCGGAGCATTGGCCCTGCGCCACCAATGCGGACTGCGAGGATGGCAATGTCTGCCGCGAGTTGGACGGCGAACTCCGGTGCATGCCAGCCGAGGACTGCACGTCGGATACACAATGCTCCGAATTGGCCGTGTGTCGTAACCACGGCTGCGTCGCGGTCCAGTGCACCCTGGACCAACAAGCGAGCTGTTCGCCCTACGTGTGCGCGTCCAACATTTGCCTGTCCCGGTGCCGCTCGAACGCTGACTGTGCCACGTCCTTCAGCTGCGAGGCTGAGAGCTGCGTGCCGACGCAGTGAAGGTGCGTTGTGGCAAGTTGGCGCTTCGAATGAACACATTGCGCACCCCCTTCGGTAACCTCCACCGACAAATGGCTCTGTGGCGGCCACGCTGCTCGCCGACAAGGTCATCATTCGATGCGAACGCCCTTGTTGCGTCGGGAATCTCGAGACAACGAAGCCGCGCCGTGGCTAGGCTAGGCCCGCGTGCGGACGTGCGAATCCATCAATCACCCTCGCCCTATTGCGCGGGTTGCTTACCTGATTCCTCTGGTCATCGGTTTGATGCTCACGGGTACGAAGCGCGCCCGTGCGCAGGCAAACGATCGCTCACCGCTCGGTGGCAGGAGCGCGCTCATGGGCAACACTGGCGTCGCGCTCGGCCGCGACGGCGCGTCGCCGTTTTTGAATCCCGCAACCGTGGTCGGCATCGATGATCGCCGGCTCGCGTTCAGCGTGAATTTTTTGGCGCTGCAGATCAATCATTTCCAGGATTGGCATCAGCCGTCGAGCGTCGATCCGCGCTTCGGAGAGATAGCGCTCGCCGATCGCTCGATCTCCTCGTCTCGCTTCACTGCGGTCCCTTCGACGCTCTGTCTGTTTCTCTCCGCTTCCGCATTGAAAGACCGCACCGACACGCCGAAGGACGATCCCACGCCCTGGAAAGGCGGCCGTCAGAAGTTCGCCATTTGTCTGGCATCGCTCGAATCCGAAGATCTGTACGTGCCCGCGCTCTCCGTGCACGCTCCCACCGCTGCTGGAAGCACCGCGCAGGACGTGTCCTTGAATCGCCAATGGAACCGCGTGCACGTCGGCCCGAGCTACAGCGCGCAGGTCAACGACAAGCTCGCGCTCGGTGCTTCGCTACACGTGGCGTACACGACTCTGTCGTTCGTCCAAGACGCGGCGAGCATCACCTCGACCACCGACGGCAGTGCCGCACACTCCTCGCTTGGCACAGCTAGCAACGGCTCCTCCGTGGACCTCACCGCGATCCTCGGCGCAACCTACGATCTCGGCGGAGTGAAGCTCGGAGCGAGCATCCAGGTCCCCTCGCTGCACCTTTTTGGTCACTACCGAGCGACTCTCCACCAGACGTTCGACGCTGCGACGAACTCTGCCGCCACGATCGCTAGCGGCACGGGCAGCTTTCGCGCAAAGCCCCCGGTTCGCCTGGCCGTGGGCGTCGGCAAAGCGTTCGAACGACTGATCCTCGAAGCCGACGCTTCGTTCACCTTTGGTGCCGACGAGGGCTTGGCGACCACGATGCACGTAGATAGTTCGTCGACTGTCGACAACGCGCTGACGAACTCCTCGTTCCAGGTGACTCACTCCGTTCGTACCCTCCCGATCGTGAACGCAGCCATCGGTGGCGAGTACTTCACTTCTCCGCGCCTGAGCGTGCTCGGTGGCTTGTGGACGAATTTGAGCCCGTTCGCCGAGCTGAAGCCAGAGCCTGCGCCGTCCCTTGGAAACCTGGTGCAGGGGCGTGCTCATCGGCTCGGACTCTCGTTGGGGCTGGGCTCCTACGGGGACGGCGGTGAGCTCTTGGTCGGCACCCAGCTCGGCTACGGATGGGGCCAATCGATGGTCGCCAACCTCTACTCCGTGCCGAACGACTGGAGCGTGGTCAGCACGAACAACTACTCGGCGCTCTTCATCCTTGCGGGTTCGACCAACCTCCGTGCGATCAAGAACGCGATTGAAGGCGTCGGGAAGGCCTTTACGCCAGAGCCTGCGTCAGCGCCGAACACTCCCGCGCCGTCCAAGTGACACGCACGCGGGGAAGCAGAGGAATCTGCTCACTGGCAGCCGCAACGGTTGTAGATCCTGATGGCGCCGTACGACGCATCCTCGCAGGTCCACTTGCAGCTCGCGGCCTCACAGCTCGTCCCGCTGAGCGGCGCTGAGATGAGGAAATCACCAGGTGTAAAACACTCGTACTGCGCAGTACTGAGTTGTGTCGCCCAACAATCGAGCATCGTCTGGTAGTCGGCGGGGTATTCTGTCCAACCAAACACTTGGACACAGGAGCTCACGCAACTGTACTGGAGTTTGCACATCAGCCCGACCGCGTCGTCACACACCTTGGTGCAAGCGGCGAGTACGGGACTGTCGCCACCGCTCCCTCCGAAACCAGCCGAGCCGGCGGTGATGTCTGTGCCGCCAGTTCCTGCGGTGTCGACGAAGCCGCCAGTTCCTGCGGTGTCGACGAAGCCGCCCGCTCCGGCTGAAGCTTTGGAACCGCCTGTTCCTCCGGACGCTCCCGAACCAGCCACGCCTGCGACCATTGCACCCCCGCTCGAGCCTGCGGAGCCGCCTGAGCCACCAGTCTTCGTCGGGCCGCCCATGCCGGCGCCGCCTGCGCCGGGGCCGCTCGCTGCGTCCCCATCACCGCTCGGCTTCGAGCTGCCCACCATGGGACACATGCAGGCCTCATAGGTCCTGTCGGCCCGGCAGCGCTGCACCCCAGTGTTGTTCTCGGGGCACGCGCACACCTCGTGCACTCCGGGCTGGCATTCGCCCGCTGCGGACCCGTTCATGGCCTTGCCACCACAAGCCAACGGTGTCAGCAGTGCGAGTGCCAACCCCAACCCTGAGCAACGCTTTGCCCGCATCTTGAATGAACGTTCGCGCATCCGCATTCCGCCGGCCATAGTACTCGATTGCGTACGCGATAGCTGCCGATGCGATAGTCAATTTCAACGATTCGTGCACGGTCAGTTCACCCGGAGGAGTGCGTCGGTAGCGGCGCGTCGTCGTTTTGGTCGGCCAGATTCCGTTTGCCGAAAAGGGGCTCTAGCGAGCACGCTTCCGCATGCTGCGTTGCGCAATCGATTGATTTGGAGCTGCCGCGAGCAAAGCGTCACAAGGGTGTGATCATTGCGCCTTCTTGGGGAAAATAGTCACGGGCGCATCGCTTTGCGGGAGTGCATCGTTGGGCGCAGACGTCGTGGTGGAACCTTCTCCCAACGCCCGCGTGTCGATGCCCAAGAGCGACTTGACTGGGCAGACTCGGGTGATCGCAGATTCGAGGAGCAAGGCTCCGGAGGCGAAAATCAGCGCGGGACCCAGTCGACCGCTCCTCAGCCGCAATAGACCCATCGTTGCCAGCGACGCACCGATTCCGATCCGCAGTAGGCGATCCGTATGGCCAACGTTTTCTTGCATGGCGTTCTCCTCGTTCAATCAGAAGCGAACGGCGTGCCAGACTGATTCGCAAACGGGGTGGCGCGAGCGTCTGGGCCCGTTTGGGGGCCTCCGCGGATTGACCGGTCCCGGGGACGCGCGCGTCAATGGGGTCAGTCCTCGCCGGGCCGTGTTCTGACGCATCCCAGCGGGACATCCCAGCCCAAGGCGAGGCACAGTCGACTCTTGCTCGGTCTCGCGGTACCGAGTGGCGGCGATGACTGTTTCTGCTGCTGAAACCGACGCACTCATCTGCGCCTTTCGGCTGTCTCCGAACGGCGCGCTCGGGCTCGAAGCGCTCGACCTCGCACCGAGCGTCGAGCAACCACTCTGGTTTCATTTCAACGTGCTCGACAACCGCGCGCGACGTTACCTCGAAAAGATCCCGGACCTCGAGGAGGAGGGGCGCGATCTGTTGCTCGGCAGCGAGGCGCGCATTCAGGCGCGCATGCTCGACGACGGGTTTGCGGTCAATCTCGGTGATCTGCACCACGACTTCACGCTCGACCCAGAAGCATTCGGCACGATCCGCGTGTACGTGACGAAGCGCGTGATTGTCACGTGCCGCCGTCAGCGCGTGCGTAGCGTCGATCGCGTTCGGAGAGAGGTCGACTCGACGCGTGACGATCGCAGTCCGCTCGACGTGTTCGCCTTGTTGCTCGACGAGATTGTCGAGGGCTTCGTGACGCTCGCGACGGACATTGGCGAACGAGTCGAAAACCTCCAAGATCGCATCCTTGCCGGCCACGCCAGCGAGCAATCGGCCGATCTAGCGCAAATTCGCCACGTGGTTGCCAGGTTTAGGCGTCACGTGTTGGCCAACCGCACGATGTTGCAGCCGCTGTTGCGGCGCATTACCGCGACGGCCGATGAGGCGCAGCGCGAACAGTTCCACGCCGTTCTCGAACGGCTCGAGGCCACGGCGCAGGACATGGATCTCATCATGGAGCGCTCGCGGCTCTTGCAAGAAGAGATCGCATCGCGGCTCGGCGAAGCGACGAACCGCAACCTCTATCTCTTGTCCGTCGTCACCACGGCGCTCTTGCCCATCACACTCATCACCGGTGTGTTCGGGATGAACGTGGGCGGGCTACCGTTCCTCGAGTCCAAGCACGGCTTTTTTTGGACGATGTTCATCATGACCGCCACGCTGGTCGCGACGATGCTGTTTCTACGGAAGAAGAGCGTGCTTTAGGTTTTCGATCGAGCGGAGACTACTCTTCCACTACCTCCGCTGTGGTTTCGATCGAACCTTCCTCTTCGGCGTTCCAGTCGTCTTCGTTTTCGTCATCGCCCAGCCAGTCCCCCAGCAATCCCTCGAGCAAATCGTAGTTTCCGGGGCCGACAGCTTGATCGAGTCGAGCGACGATCAGGTCGACATCATCGTGAGGGCCCGAGGCATAAAACGGACGCTCCGGATGCGCGAGCGGAGTTTCGCGAAGTGATTCCGGGCGCGGCGAAAAGAGGCTGACTTCGAAGTCGGGATGCGGGGCGAAGCCGAGCGACGCGGCGTAGTCGATGGCGTGGAACACGACGGCTTGCGCTTCACTCGGTTCGCACGCGCGAAACTCGCCCAAGCGGTCCGAGATACCAGCCACGAATTCGTGCAGCTCTGGCTCGGACTGCATCGCCATCAAATTCGCGTTCTTCACGCCCAGACAAGTACGGTCGACGAGTGCAAGCGAACCGAGGAGCTGCCCACGAATGCGGCGCGTGATGAGCACCGGAATGAGTGCCGGTGGGCCTCCATCCGCGGGTTCGTCGAGCGCGGTGCCCACCCAGCAGGGACCGAACGGTGCTGTCGCCGCTAGCCGCAGCAGGCTCGAACCCTGATACTTCGCTTCGAGCTTGCGCGCGTCTTTCTTGGCAAGTTCGCGCTTCTTTCGAGTCTTCTCGAGTTTCTTCTGCCGTCTACGATCGGAGCCTGACATGGCCGACGCCTTCGC
Source organism: Polyangiaceae bacterium (assembly GCA_035634635.1). Lineage (GTDB taxonomy): Bacteria > Myxococcota_A > Polyangia > Polyangiales > Polyangiaceae > PMG-095. The sequence goes on along the minus strand of DASQCO010000117.1, from coordinate 271,230 downwards.
ACGGCGGCGAGGAGTCTTCAACTGGCGTTGTGGGTGCCGCTGCTCGTGCTCGAAAAAGAGCGAACCTCAGTCCACGATCGAGCCTGTGGCGGAACTCAATTTTCGAGTCGCTCACTCGCAGCTCGGGACGGGATTCGAGCCGGTTTCGCAGCCCACGCGCGAGATGTCGCAGCCGTCGACCTGAACGGTGCCGCTCGGACAGGTGCCGTTCAAGCAGCCACATGCGTAAGGGTTTCCGGGGGTCTTACAACAAGTGGAGAAGCTCGGGCTGCAACTGGTCGTTGATGGTCCTTGCGGCGAGGAATTGCAAATGCATGTGCCATCCTTTTCCGTGCAACCCCAAGTCGTGCAGACACAAGTTCCTGTGCCTTGGGTCTTGCAGCAATAGCGATCGTCGAAATTCCCGCAGTGCTCGGCGGCTGGCGGCGCAGCGGGCAGGTTGGGAGCGCAAAGACAAGTGTCCTCGCTTGAGTCATAGCAGCGGATTTCCGAGCTACCCGTATTGCCAGCCGTGCTCGCTGCGCCAGCGGCAGAGGAGCCCGCATGGCCCGGCGAACCACCGAGCGCCAGAACGAACGAGCCTCCACTTCCTCCGCTTGCGCCGACCGCGCTGCTCCCACCGGACGACCCGCCTGCTTTTGCCTCACCACCCGCTCCGCTCGAGGAACTCGGGGGCGAATTGTTGGCGCCGCCTCCGGAACACGCGGCGGCCCCAACTAGACCTGCAAGCACAACGATCGGAACCCGACTCCACCGCACTAGCCCACTCATTGCGCGGTACAGTACTCGAAATTCCTTGTCTGGAAAGGTACGCAGCGGAATCGGCATGGCGAACGCCCGAGACGTGAATGAAATTCGAAAGTCGATCGAACGCATCGCGCATTGGATGAACGAGCACGGTGCGCCGCTCCTGACAGCAAATCTTGCCTCTGGCGCGAGTGCCCAGCGGCTCGATGAAGTCGAAGCGGAGCTCGGCGCCGCTTTGCCGTCCGAGCTTCGTGCGCTGTGGTCCGTTCACGACGGCCAGCGCGAAGAGGGGAACGGGTTCGTCGGCGCGTACGACTTACTCTCGACACAACGCGCGCTCGACGAACGAGAAAGCGCCCTCGCCCTGATCAGGTTCACGCGTGAGTCGCCGCAATGGGCTGCAAGCTCCGGTGCGACGAGCACTGAGCTGGGCTCCAATCATTGGCTTCCGTTTGCGGCGCGTGACGCGGATGCGCTGCTGGTGCATGGCATCACCGGTCGCGTATTTCGCTGCGATCACGACGATGCCCCCGAGCTGCTCGCGTCCTCTCTCGTCGAGTGGTTTCAACGCTACGCGGCCCGCGTGGAAGCCGATGATTACGCCGTCGAAGAGGGCTTTGGCGACTATTACCTCGAACTTCGAGATCGTGAAGCCGAGCGCCAACGGCAAGAGCGCGAACAGCGTGCCGTCGAGCACGAGCGCGTGCGTCGTGAGACCTCGCTGCTCGATCGGTTCCGGGATGCAGTCGAGACCAAGCGCGAGGACCGTTGCATCGAAGTGTTGAGGGACGCGCTCGATCGCAACGAAAGGGCGGCATTCCATGCCGCGGTGGCGCTGCTCTTTGCGGATGGTCTCGATCCGAAGTTCGTCGCCAGCGCGCTGCGTCCCTCGTTGAACACGCTGACGTTGTTGCCAGATCAATGGGTGGACATCGCGGTGGGTGGAGCGCAGCTCGATAACAACGCGATTGTCGACGTTGCGGTGTCACGCGCGGAAGGATTCTCTGTGGCTCGCCTGCAGCGACTCGAAGCGACGATTGCTGGCGCTGCATCGGGCGAGCGCGACGCTCTGGCAAAGGTGTTGCAAAAACTACGCGAGAAATGGCCGTCCGCCGGGCATTCGTCGGGTAATGGCGGGGGTTGGTTCTCGAGGTTATTGGGGAGGCGCACTGCGAAAAAGTGAGCCTCCCCGGTCTCAGAGTTGCCTGCGCGTCAGTGCTTGCCGAAGTCCTCGGTCCAGTAGCTTTGATACGGGGAATCGCTCACGAGCGCGTAGCCGAGGCCTGTGTCTTTGAAGTTCGCGCTCATGATGTTGCTGCAATGCCCGGCTGAATTCATCCAACCATCGACCACGGCGGCTGGCGTCGCGTACCCAGCTGCGATGTTTTCGCCTTGCCAGGTCGCGTTCGTGTAGCCGGCTTGCGCGATGCGATTCCAAGGTGTCCGGCCATCCTGACTGTTGTGGTCGAAGTAGGCGTGTACACCCATATCCATGCTGTGGCAGCGCGCGGCCTGCAGCAGATGCGACTCCAGCACGATCGGCGCAACCGGCGGCATGATCGTCGTTCCGCAGGTTGCTCCTGCAGCGCGTCGCGCGTTGATCAGCTCCAATGTCTGACTCTCGAAGTTGACCCAAGCCGTCGGCCAGCTACTCGGCACCGTGCAATCCGGACCGCTACCCGCGCCAGCATTCCCTGCGGCGCCCGCCGCGCTCGCCCCCGCGCTTCCCGGAGCTCCTCCCGCGCCGGCGCCGCCCCCTGCGCTCGCGCCCGCCGCACCGCCACTCCCTGCCTCGAACGACGCGATCAGCGACACACCAGAATACGCACTATAGCCACGCACCAACACGAAGTACGTCCCGCTGCGGATCGGATTCGGATCCACGCTCTCGTCATTGCCATTCAAGTAGGGTCGATAATCGTAGCTCGTACGCGTCGGCGCAGCGCCAAACCGAACATAAATGTCCGCATCGCCGGTTCCGCCGCTGATCGCGAAATGCAGCCTCGTCGCGCCGTTTGGCACGACGAGCGAATACACACGTTCTTGTCCCTGCGCGGCTGAAATGCCGGTTACCGCGATTCCGTTCTGTAGCGCCTGCGGCGCATCGAGCGCGTTAGCGATGCTCGATGGCTCGTCTGCACCGTGGTCTGGCGACGAAACATCACCGCATCCAAACGCGAGCACCACGCAGCCAAGCGGCAGCAACGAGACGATTCGTTTCACGCAACTTCCCTTTCGTACGACGTGCGGTTCGTCCCACACGCATCAACCGCCAAGCTAACTCGCGAATCGACCCGCACCAGTGTGCACTTCTCGAACACCACAAAACCAAGCGCAGAAAAATCCGCGCGCACACCCTCACCAACCGCGAACGCCAGCAACGAATCTCGCCATGTGGGCATGGCTGCCGCGTTGTTGCACGTCGCAACACAGCCCCGCGTGCTCGCCTTTTGGGCTCCGCGACGCGCTTCGTGATACCCGAAGGGGCACGTCGGTGGCCCCCAAACGCGGGCTGCCCCGGACCTGGCGGCCTGCCGGGCGCGATGTTGCTCGACAGTCGCACGCTGACTGCGCTGGTCGATGCGCTCGCGCGCCGCGCATGCGAGAAATCGCTGTCGCCCGAGGTGATGCCTCTCGAATCGAAAAGATACTTCTGATCCGAAGTAAGATTTTGGCGATCGAACGGTCGCCCGCGGCCCATCACGCCGCGACACAATCAACCGTGATCCGGAGTAATAGTTTTGGTAGCGAAATCGTTGGCCGAGGTGACGCCTCTCGAATCGGAAAAGATACTTCTGATCCGAAGTAAGATTTTGGCGGCGAAACCGTTGGCCGGCGACGCTTCTCGAATCGAAAAGATACTTCTGATCCGAAGTAAAATTTTGGCAGCGAAACCGTTGGCCGAGGTGACGGCTCTCGAATCGGAAAAGATACTTCTGATCCGAAGTAAAATTCTGGCAGCGGAACGGTCAGCAAGCGGAGGCAGCGCCGGGGCGTGCCGAGCAACGAGGCGAACGCTTCTTGAATCGAGAAGATACTTCTGATCCGAAGTAAGATTTTGGCCGCGGCACCGTTGGCCCAGGCGTCGTCGTGGTTGGCGTCGTCGTGGTTGGCGTCGTCGTGGTTGGCATGTCGTGGTTGGCCGGTGCCGACGCGCTTGTCCTCGAACGATACTGCACGTCACCGTCGACCACGACGACATGGTGCTTTCCGCCTCGTGGGCAGGGCGATCGCACAATGGAGCGACGAAGTGCCGTCGTTTGGGCCCACGTCTGGCGAAGCCGTTCGGGCTCCGGCCTACCCGAAGCCGGCGTTTGGGGGCCCCCGTTCCGGGGACATTCGGATCAATGATTGATTTTGACAAGAAGTGTCGGGCGTTGGTGTCGTGCGACGATTGTCCCGGGACGGGTCCACCCTCGACCGGCCGTAGTGCGTCGTGTAACGGCGGGGCAGCCCTTGTGCTATCGACGTTCCCCCCCCTCGCAGTCATGAGCAGTTCTCGTCCACCGCAGTCAGTCAGTGTGCTCACTCGTGAGCAGGGTGATGACGTGCTGCGCTATTGGCTTTCGGCGTTGCGGTTGGAAGAGGCGCTTTCGGTGCGGCCGCAGGCGCGGCGTGTGACGCATGGCACGGTGGTGCCGCGGCTGGAGCAGCCGACGTCGGGGCAGGACTATTTCAAGTTGCCGATCGATGCGGCGCTGGCGGGGTTGTTGGGGAAGCAGACGCAGCTGAGGCGCGCGTTCGATGGCGAGCTGTGTGGCTTTTTCGAAACTTGGCTCGATGGGCAGTATCGCCGCGGTGATGAGGACGCGGAATTGTCGCATCTGTTGTGTTTTCCTGTGCTGCATTTGCCGAAAGGGGAGCTCGCGGGGCTGCTGCGTTGTGGCGTGCGGTTGCGCTTTGGGAACGGGGAAAATAAGGCATTTCAGGTGCCCACGCGGGCTGAGCGGGCGCGCAAGGTGTATCCCTTGGCGCCCGACGAGGTGCGACTGACGCGCGCCGCGCGGGTCGAAGCGGCGTGGCCATTGTTCATCGATACGCGCTTGTTGCGGCACCCGCTGGGCGTTCCGGCGGAGAGCATCGACGCCCTGTTCGAGGCGTTGCGCGCGTTGAACGATGCCAGTGAGCGGGACATGCTCGCGTTGCTCACGACGACCCTCGAGCTCACCGCGATGGGCGAAGCGACTGAACCGGAGAGCGTCGAAGCGCGAACTGCGCGACTCAGAAAGCGCGTCGCCGGTGAGAGCTGCGAGCTCGAGGTGTGGCTCACGCGGTTGATGGCGGCGGTGCGTCGCTTACTCGAACAGAACGGCTCGCGCGCGCAAGTGTACGGCGTGGGCATCGTGGTCGACGGGACGCAGGCGAAAACGACGTGGTACTTGCAGCGCGAGATCAATGCTTTGCTCGACGCGGAGGGGGCAGCGCGTTGGAAGGTGAAGTCGCCGCTCGGGGCTTATCTGACGGGTCGCGCGCAGCTTGCGGGCGAAGCGCCGCAGCGGGCGCTTTTTCCCGGGCCGGGGTTGACGGCGAGTCAGCGCGCAGCGGCCGAACACTTTTGGGGCTCTAGCTTGAGCGCTGTGCAAGGGCCGCCGGGTACCGGGAAAACCAGCCTCATTTTGCATCTGTGTGCGGAAGCACTGCTGCGCCAGGTCGAGCCTGCGGTGGACGGCGGGCGCATGGGCAGTGAACTGTTTCTGATCGCCAGTAGCAACAATCGCGCGGTCGACAATGTGATCGAACCGCTTTCGCGCTCGGAGTTGCCGCTCGCGTTGCGCGCGGGCAGTCGCCAAGTTTGTGAGCAGCAGCTGGCGCCTGGTTTGCGGCGTACGCTCGCGTGGTTGAAGCAAGCCGAGAGCGCGGGCATGGGCGAGCGCATGGCGCGGCTGGCGCAAGTAAGCGAGCAGTTGCGCCAGCTGCGCAAGCAATTGGACGTCGTGCTCGCGCCGCGTCGTGAGGCGATCGAACGCGTGGCGGAGCGCGCTCGATTGCAGAGCGAGCTGGCCGTGTTCGAGACTTCGAGTTCGGACGCGCCGCCGGAAGGGCCGCACGAACTGTCTCAGGTGACGACGCAGCAAGGTAAGGCCATCTTGGTGGCGCTGAATCCGCTCGAAAAGCGGCTGCAAGCCCTGAGTAAGCTGTGCGAAGCCGCGCCCGGACACGCGCCGCTGCAAGCGCTGAATCGCCATCTCAAACGTACTCAGAAGCACGATCTGCCTGGATTCAAACAGGCACTCTCGAACGCTGGGCTCACGCTCGAATTGCCGTTGCCTCCTCCGCCACAAGTGTCTGCGAGCGCTGAACAGCAGATGGAGCGCTGGGAAGACGCGACCGAGCTGTGCCTTTCGCGACTCGGCGAGCTGCGCGCGGGCTTCGAGCGCCTGTCGTTGCGCGCTCAGCAGGCTGAGGAGCGTCAGCGCGTGCGCAAGGAGCTCGAGGCCCTGGGCGCTGACGAGTCGATCCCCGAAGCTGCAGATCACGAGGAGTTGTCGCGCGCGCTGTTCGACGCGGCCGTCGCTGTGCGTGAAGCGTGGGCAGCTCAACACGCGACCGAGCTCGGCAAGGCGCTCGCGACGGCATTGCGCGCGGTGGAGCAAGAGCGCTCCTTGCGCTCGCTGTTTCGCAACGAGCCGGATGCCGCGCGCTGGCTGTGCCGGCTATTCAATCTCTGGGGTTCGACGCTACTGTCGCTCGGCAATTGCTTTCCGCAGGATGACGTCGAAGTCGCGCGACTGGTGATCGACGAAGCCGGCCAGTGCCACCCCGCACACGCCGTTTCTGGCCTATTGCGCGCCAAATCGGCGTTGGTCATCGGTGACGTGCACCAGCTCGCGCCGGTGATTGAGCTCGGCGCAGACGATGAAGCGCGCTTGCTCCGCGCAAGCCGTTTGGAATCGCTCGCCACGGCGCTCGCTCCCTATCGCGTGCACGAGAATGCTCACGTATCGACGCAATCGATCGCCGACCGCGCGGTGACCAAGCGGCTGTCATTGGGGGATCACTTCCGCTGTCAGCCCGAGATCATCGCGCTGTCCGACGCGCTCTGTGGTTATGGGCTCACCGTGCACACCGCGCGCGCGAGCCGCGCCGCACAAGCCGCCTACTTGACAGCGCCGGTCGCGCTGGTCGATCTGCGCGGCGAGCAGTCGCCGCTCGCTGGCAGTTGGTTCAACGAACTCGAATTGCGCGAAACGCTCGCGCTCGTCGAGAGCCTGCTCGATCACGGCGTGCACGCTGACGAAGTCGCGGTCATCACTCCCTATCGCGGCCAGCTCGAACGCTTACGCCGCAGCCTCATCGAACGCCGCATTCCGCTCGAATTCAGCGCAGAACTGAGCGAAGGTAGCAGTGCCGGACAACAGCGCGCGGGCGTCGCGCTCGGTACGGTGCACCGTTTTCAAGGCGGTGAGCGCAGCATCGTGCTGTTCAGCAGTGTCGTCACGAGCCCCGCTTCGCTCGGCTTCTTGAATTCGCGACCCAACCTGCTCAACGTGGCTATCTCGCGCGCTCGGCACCACTTCATCTGTTTGGGGCACGCAGGGGTGCTTGCACAGGGCGCGCGCACGCGATTGCTTGCTCAGCGCGCTCAGCCGATTGCCCCCGGAGCCTATGGTCGCGGAACGCAGTCGAGCCTATTCGAGCCGCGAACTGCAGTTTGAAGGCTGATTCGGAAAAGTGCGTCGCGCGGGCAAATAATTCGCAACTCGAGGCTGGGGGCGCCCGAGTAGCGGTCTATGAATCAATACCAACGATTTTCAGTGTGTTTTGCTGCGCTCGTAATCTGGCTGCTCAGTTCGGGCTGTTCGGGAGGAGATGTCGATGCTCGCCAGTCGCTGCTCGACTCGTGTAACGGAGGATATGTCTGCGTGATCGACGGACGTGTCCTTGACTCGAGCCTGACCAAGACTGGTGCGGGTCGATGCTACCTGGGTGATCTCGAACTCGTGCCCAGTGGGGCATCTACCGCGAACGGCAGCGAATACACCTGGTCTGGAGACGCGAGTCGCATCGAGATCTGCCAAGCCGCGCATTGCTTTTCTTGCTATCCGAGCGGTTCTTCAATGAGCACAGGCCCATCGTCGGGTTCGGCGCCATCGTCGGGTTCGGCCCCGTCGTCGGGTTCGGCGCCATCGTCGGGTTCAGGCCCATCGTCGGGTTCAGGCCCATCGTCGGGTTCGGCGCCATCGTCGGGTTCAGCCCCATCGTCGGGTTCAGCCCGATCGTCGGGTTCAGGGGCGTCGGGTTCAGCTCCGTCTGGTTCCTGACTGCGAACGCTTTGCGTCGGGCTTGATCAGTTGCACGCGGGGCTCAGCGTGGTCACGCGATCACGCGAGCCGAGGGCGATCAGTCCCGGACCAGCGGCCATGCTCTTGGCAATTTGCGCGACGCTGTAGCGTGCGACGTCATGAAGGTCCACAAGATCGAAGGCGACGACACCCGCGTGCGCGGGGAGCTCTGTATCGCGCTCCGAGGTCGCGGCGTAGATCCAATTGGAGTCGACGCCCAGCAGGTGATCGACACCGAGGGTCTCCCCATTTTCAGCAGAAAAATCTCGCTGCTGAATCAGCGAAACCGAGCCGTCGCCGGCACGACTGAGCAGGACCAACTTGGACGGACCGCTAGAGAGCAGCACGGCGCGGTTGCCCCGGACCAGTGAGCCGTAGCTGGTGAAATCGAGCTCGAGCTTACCCGTTAGCTGCCATTTGCCGTTCGAGCGCGAGAACCACGCGACCGTCGACAAATAGTTGCGAGTTGGATCGCTGCCTAGCAGGACTAGGGTTTGCGCGGCCACGTCGACCGCCAACGTGGGCGTCGTGAGCGCTGCGACTGCTTGCGGCAAATTGACCTTCTCGAGCGGAGCGAGCGGCTTGTCGGACGGCAGTGCTTCGAGATCGAAAATCTCCAAATCCTGCAAGCTGACCGCGGTTCCGCGCCCCGTTACGCGAAATAGCAAACCCTGATCGGAGGCGGTGGCCAGCACGAAATCAGGCGTCTGCAATTGTACGTCATCGATGAACCGAGGGGCTTGCGAATCGTCCGCCGAGAACCGTGTCAAAAGCGAATCAAAGCCGCGACCACTGCTGAGCAAGCTCGCAGGCGCCAAGGCGGACGCCTCAGCTGCGTGTTGCTGTGAACCGACACCAACTGCCAAGGTTCCGCCCGCTGTTAGTGCAACCGCACGAGGGGAACTTGCGTCGACCAGGTGTGTGGCGTCGGAGCCGTAAGCAGCGAATTTGGTATTTCCGACGTAGCGAACGCGATCGAGCTCTCCTTGCTCGACGCCGGCGATTGGATGAAATGCGTCACCCGATAGATCGACGAGCGAACCGATTGGCTCGAGCACGGCGAGCGAACCGAGCAGCGCTGGGGGGTAGGGTTGCCAAGAGCCGCCGTCCTCGAAACGCCCGAGATCGCGATAGGAATACTCTGTGCTGAGCGTTGCTGCGCCATCACTCAACGAGTAAAGCTGAGCGACCAACTTGCTCGTCTGATTCGCGCCGAGTTGTAGCCGTTGCAGCAGTAGCTTGCCGTCGCCTAGCGCGGCACCTAGGGGCAACGCCGGAGCGGCACTGCCCGAAACCGTCAGTATTGGCTGATAGGTGTCCGTTCGAAACAGACGCCCTTCGCCAATCTCGGTCAAGACGCCCATGGTCTGGATCCACAGATATCCGCCATGCACCTGCAACTCGGTTGGCTGCCAGTTCGGAGTGGCTGCAATCACCGGTGTCCGGTTCACAATCGGGTTGTGACGGTCGGTCGTGTCGAAAGTGTAAACGCCTTTGGTGCCCGCCAAGTACAGCGTATTGCCGTCATCCGTCAGCGCGATGCTCGGAAAGGTCGAGCTATTGGCGACGTGAACGAATGGCGTCAGTGTGCCGTCAGCGCTGATGTCGTACGAGTACAGGTTTTGCCCGTCATTCAGCCAGAGTTGGTCGTCTTTGGCGACTGCCCCTGCGAGCCGCGCTGTTACGCCGTCGTTCGGCAATAGGCGCCAGTTGCCACGCACGAGGTGACCGTTCACCAAGTCGAACAGCTCGATCACGTAGTTGCTGGAGATGAGTGCGACGCGAGAGTTGCTTACCCGCACGAGGTGGCTTGCAGTGTCCGCCTGGTAGTTGCCGACCTGGATGCCAAGCGATGCGTAGCTGGAGATGCGATCGACCAGCTGCGAATGACCGTTTTCGACGTGAACGAGCTTGACCTCCATTCCCGTCGCGACAGTTTCCGCAAAAACCACGTTGTGCTCGGAGAGCACGACGACGAGATGCTGCAGCTTGTTCTCCGTGGTGTTGGCGTCATAGGTGCCGAAACTCACAGCCTCACCGAGGACTTCTGGGGTTGAAGTTTGCGGAGTGCCGGCGCAGGTGCCGTCGCGACACTGATCGAGCGCGGTACATGCGCTGCCGTCGTCACACGCCGCTCCGTCGCTGACGGGAGCGTGGTGGCAACCATCAGTGTCGCAGACATCCTGCGTGCAGTCGTTTCCGTCATCACAGAAGCGGGCTTCAACAACCGAACACCCCAGGCTGCCAGCCGCGCCAGCGTCGCCACCGGCACCTGCATCACCTCCAGCGCCGGCGTCGCCACCGATGCCTGCGCTACCTGCCGAGTGCTGACTTCCGCCCCCCGACCCGCCACCGGCGATGCCCGAATTACCGCCAAGCGTGGCGCTGCCCGATTCGCCGGCAGCGCCGCTACCGGCAGCGCCTCCGGTTCCGTCAGGCGTGCGCGATTCAGTGACATTTCCGCATCCCAAAGCCAAGGCGGGCGCACACACCAACGCCAGTACTCCGCACACCCGCCGCTTCCACATGTGTTGCTTCTGTAGCACTACTTCTTCTTGGCGCGACCGGTTTGAGAAATTGTTTTCTAGATTTTACTGAGGCGTTCGCGCATAGCCGTAGATGACAGCACCGTCGGCGGATACGATTTGCACGCGGTCCGTGCGCGACACGCCGCACGCTTGCTGGCTGGCACTGTAGTCGTTCTGCTCGTCCCACCCGTCGCGCGAGTCTGCGAAGCGAAGCTCGACGGATTCCGCCCGCGAGAGTTGCCCTCCAGCGCGAAGCTCGCTTCGACCAAAGTCGAGATCGAGCACGTACTCGTCGCTGAGCGCTTGCCGCGAGAGGGTCGCCTGTGCACGTGTCGTCGTGCGATCGCGTAGCGTGACGGCGCTACCTGGACGCTCCGCCGCGCTGAACGCGTAAAGCAAGTGAAAGTCCTTCAACGCCGCGGAACCGCGGTTTTTTACATCGAAAGTCAACGCGCGGCCGGAAGCGAGCTGGCTATGGTCGTCGCTCTCGAGCCCGGAGCTCTCCAGGAAGACTTGCAAATGATTCGGGTTGACGAAGCTCCACGGAACCGTGGGGTCGCCGAACAACGGCACACTGCCAACGCTCGCCGGGGTTTCGTCGTCGCCGACATTTCGTCGGTTCGCGTAACCGAGTTGACCCATTTGATTGGCACCCCAACAAACCAAATTGCCAACGTTCGACACGGCACAGCTCGTTTGGCTGCCGGCGAATAGCGACGCGATGGGTGGACCAAGATCGACCGACGGTAACGATGATGGGAGCAGCACACTCGTGTTGGGCGGCGCTGGGGTGGCGGAACTCGACGGCACGCCACCAGGCGGCGGCGGTGGGGGCGGTGGGGGCGGTGGGGGCGAATTTGCGCCGCCGTATCCGAGCTGACCGTTGGGCCCGAAGCCCCAACAGCGCACGCTCCCGTCCCCATACAACCCACAACTGTGGAGTTGACCGAGAGCTACGTCCTTGATGCCCGCACCGAGCGGTACCGGGCCGAGTGTGTCGGGCGTTTCATTGTCGCCGAGTGGCTGTCGTGCGGCATACCCGAGCTGTTGAAACGTGTTGTCACCCCAACAGACGACATTGGCGTCGTCGCGCATCGCGCACGTTTGTTGCCAATACGCGCGCAACCAGCGCGCTTTGCCGCCAATCGATACTGGTGGCTGTGAGTCTGGGAATTCGTCGTCACCGATATTCTGCGGATTGCCCAACCCGAGTTGTCCGAAGCGACCAGCGCCCCAGCAACGGACATCACCGTTGCGCAACAATGCGCAGCTGTGACTCGCGCCCAACGCGATCTGGTCGACGGCCTGCGGCAAGCGCACGCGTGAGGGCTCGCCGCGTCGCGCTCCGGGACCCGCGCCGAGCTGGCCGAATGTGTTATCACCCCAACAGGTGACGCTGTGATCGGCCAGCAGCGCGCAGGCATGACCGTCACCGGTAGCGACCTGAATTGCACGTTGCCCGAGGGGCATTGGCAGTAGGCGTTGGCCTGGCGGCTGGCTACGTCCGAGTTGCCCGAACTGGTTGTCGCCCCAGCACGTCACCGACCCTGCATCGTCGAGCGCGCAGCCGTAAGACGACCCAACGCTGAGCTGCACGATGTGGCCCGCGAGCGGCACGGGAGTGGCATCCGCTGCACTCGCCGTGTTGCCGCGTTCGCCGGTGCCCAGCTGACCTACGCTGTCGTCACCCCAGCAATACACCTCGCCATGCACCAAGACGCAGGTATGGCGAAGTCCGATGCCAATCTGCTCGGGTTTCTCGCACGGCAAAGGCGCGTCCCCGCCTTCAACCCGCGCGCGTAGGGCACGCAGGTCCGCGCGCGTCAGCTTCCCGTCGCAATCGACGTCGGCGCGCAATGGGGCAGGGCCGCGGTGATTGTTTTCGAGTGCGCGCTCGAGCTGGGCCACGTCGTTCCGGTCGACCGTACCGTCTGTGTCGAGGTTGCCGAGGCGAGGAACGCATGCGGCTTCGTGACACGCGAAGCCACCCGGACATCCGCAATCCGCGCAGCAGCTCAGATCTGCCTCTTCTCGCCCGTCGCAGCGGCCGTCGCCGCATACACCGCAGTCCGTATAGCAATTGGCGGCCGTTTCGGTGCCGTTGCACGCGCCATCTCCGCAGGCGCTTCCGCAGTCGACTGCGCATGAATTCGTGTTCTCGTGCAGCGTCGCGTCGCACTGGCGATCTCCGCAACGGCACAGATCCGAGTCAGGAACGTGACTGCAATAATCTTCGAGTGCGCGCTGCACATAGCTGGATTCGATCAGAATCGAATACGTCTCGCCAACCCGATCCGCGCGATAGCAGCTTTCGCTCGGGTCCTTCGTGTAGCCCCCATCTGGGCCTCGCACCACGATCCCAGCCAGCTCACCCGTTTCGGTGAACACACCACCCCCCGAGCTACCCGGGAAGGCGTCCAAATTGGAGGTGAAGTAGTCGAGCGAACCAGCCCGGGGATCGCTCACCCAGGCACCCCCAGTCACCTTTTGCGGAAGGCCCGTCGGGTAACCAATCGTGAACAACTGCTGACCAGGCGAGAGCGGTACATCGCCCAACCTGATCGGAATCGGTTTGCGATCGAGCACGGGGCGATCGAGCCGCACGATGGCGTAGTCGATGTCCGTTTCCTGCCTGACCAAAACCTCCGCACAGCCATAAATTTGAGCTGTACTCATCGTGCGCTGCTGACCCGAGGCATCGACTTGGTAGTCGAATACGAAACGCGCGTCCGCGCAGTTCGAACTATCGATGCAATGACCAGCGGTCAGCACCAAGTCCGGAGCAATTAGCGATGAGCCGCACTCTGCGACCGTCGATTGTTCTGCGAAGGCCTCATCGCTGCACAGTCCGACGGCATCACGTAGGCTCGGCGCGAGCATTCGGACGTGGCTCGGATCGCTGTCGTCGATATTCAGGGCGGCAACGAGCGCCGGGCTACTGGCTCCGAGATCGACGGCAAAGGGCAGATCCGATTGTCCCGTATCGCGGCGATCGTCCTGCCCATAGATGATGCGTTCTCCAACCCGACCGACAGCAGCGTCGTCGTTGGACTGCGAACAACCGACGAACACGAGGAACAGCGCACCCGCCAGCCTTTTGACCATAGAAGTGAGCTTTGCCATGTGCACTTTCTCGCGCTGAGCGTCGACCGCCGGAGCGAGTAGGGCACGCTCGGCGGTCGAGACTCACGGGCTTTCAGCAGATGCCGCCGTCGCCCCAATGCTCGGACAAGATCAAGTAATCGAGGTAGTCGACCCAGCCATCGCCGTTCAGATCCGCTTTGTAGGTCAGCGGGGTGTTGGCAGTCACATGCATGCCGTAAACCTGCATCATCTCGGTGTAGTCGGCGTTGCCGACGCAGCCGCTGTCGTCCACGTCACCAGGTCGACGAGAATCGACGCTCCCGTTCGCGGCTACGGTGACGGTGTGGAATTTCCCGCGCGTGTTGTCAGCAAGGCCGCCGTAGAATTCGAGCGCCTGAGCCAATGTTGGTTGCGAGCTATAGTTGCCGCTCCTCGAGAAAGCGTGGCTTTCCTTGGAGGTCTTGGAAATGCCGTTGATGTAATCGTGGAAGAACATGTCCACGTCCACGACCAAGCCGCTATTCAGCGTGTTGGTGCGCGTGGCGCTACCCGTGAGCAGCTTGTTCCGCAAATGTGCCTGCCAGCTGCCATCCTCGAATACGGTGTAGTCAGCTGAACTGGTAGTTCCACCGCATTCATTGGTGTCGGGCGTGTCGTTTTCGAGCCCGTCGGTGCCAACGTACAGGCGGCGTTCGATGCTCGCGCGAAGTCCGGGGGACTTCTCCTTGTTCCACTCGTAGCCCCCGGAAATCAAACCACCGGTCGGTGTGAGGTCAGCGACCAGCGTTCCCGCGGCCGCGCAGCCCGCGCCTGCGAGCGGCGTGGAGGACGTGGGCGTCAGAACGGCGTTGCGCGTGGCCGGCGTCTCGACATAGCTCGTGTTGTAGCCAAGCTGGGTCAGCACGGCCGTGGCAGTGCCTGGAAAGTCGACGATGTGGCTGACGTAATTGCTCCCCGAGAAGGACGAATCGAATGCCCACAGGGCGTAATCGATCGGCTTGTGGAAGTAATCGCCTGCCGCATTGTACGCATCTTCACGAGCCTTGATGTAGTTCGCGGCGTTCTGGAGGGCCATCCCGAGCTTCGTCTTGCCGCTCGCGTGCAAGTCCGCCATGGAGCCGCTGACGTCGATCAGGATCATGACGTTCACCTCGTCGATCGTGGGCAACGGCGGTGGAGGCGGAGGGGGCGGGCCTGCGAAGGACGAACCCGAAATCGCCAAAGTAGCAGTGGCCAAGAGCACTGTTCCCATCTTCTTCATCGCTATTCTCCTTTGATTTGCAAATACACGTTTACCGTTCGACTCAAGCCGTGGTGGCCTGAGTCGTTCAATCCGAGTTGCGAGCCGCGCTACGCGAGGGCTGCGCTACTCGCGCAGCACGAGGTCGCGCGTTGTGTTCAGCAGCCTTCGTTCCAGTGTTCGGTGATGATCAAGTAATCTAGGTTATCGACCCAGCCGTCGTGGTTGAAGTCCGCGCGTGCGTCGTAGTGGCTGTTGCCGCTGCCGTAGCCGTAACTTGCGGACAAGATCGCGTAGTCGGAGTTGTCGACACAATCGCTCGCGTTGGCATCACCCAAGAGCGGGAGGTTCGCCTTGTCGACCATGACGTAGGCGTCCAAATACAGCTTCGGCTCGTTGATGAACGAGTACGCAATCCAGGCGTAACCGGCGTCACCGAAGTCGGTCGTGCCCCAGGAGTTGATGAACCGGAAAGCGTGCTTCGTGTCGTTGTAGCCAATGATCGCGAGCGCGTGGCGGCCGCGGCTGTAGCCGCTGTTGTCGTCGTACACGGTGTTGGTGGTGCCATTCAACGCGTCGAAATCCGGCAGGACTTCCGTGCCGATGACGATCACGTTGTGCCCAGCGAGGACGTTCTTGAACGAGGTTTCGGACACTGCCAGGCTACTCCACGATTTTGCCGGAAAACGTGCCGCACGCTGGTGCGAGGTGGAATTCGGCTGCGTCGTGTAGTCCCAGTCGACATAGGGGAAAGACGCCAGCGTGTCCGCACCGCTATTGACGATCAGATCCATCGCCGACGAGATGTACGTGCCGTTGTCGAACCCGCCGTTCAACTGATTGTAAATCCAGGAAGCCGAGAATTGATGGTTCGGCGTCGTACGCGACCAGCCCTCCTCGTTCACCTCGTGAAAGCTCTTTGCGGCGTAGCCCACTGCCCAACCGACGCACGAGCCAAGGTGCATTTGATCGCCCGGAGTCGGAACCTGCGAGCTCAGGTCGACGGAGGCGGGCAGTCCCCCTGGAGGCGGTGCGCTGGTGAGGCGCTTTGCCGTCAGCAAAGTGTCGTCGTCCTTGATTGCGCCGAGCGGATGTTCCGTACCAACTGCCTGGCGAGTCGTACCGACCTCCGAAGCGTGAGTCCCGCTCGCCGGACCTTCGTTCGTCGGCAGCTCGCCTACTGATGAGCCGCAGGCTGCCAGGCAGCAAACTCCCAACGCTCCGCCGACATGAAGTAGTCCAGAACGCGCCCTCAGTAATATCGAGTTATAATTCATGTTCGATTCCCATCTTGGTTGTTGGTGATAGGTTGACTCTCGCCACGAGCCGCAGCTTCGCGTAACCGCGCGCCGCGGCGTTTCCGAAAAGACTCAGCAATCAGGCTGTTCACTCAGCCCCGAAACAGCTCGACCCTCGTGTCAATCGACAGACAAATGCGTGTCAGCGCCGCGTGCAAGGCAATGCGCGCGAAGCCCAACTGTCCCCTACCGGGTTTCGATATCGATGCGATCGCACGCAGTACTCCGTCTGCGTGCTCCGAACATGTCTTGGATTAGAAGCCAACGCGTGCCCCTGGCGACTTCGCTGACGGACCAACCCCGACGCGGCGTGAAACTAAACCTTCGGCGTGCCGAGTTACAGTAAAAGGTCCGTAAAGAAATCGATCACCGAAGTGCGCTCAAGCGTGCCAGCGATAACCGAGTGTTCGACGGCTCTCGAGAAAGCGCGCGCGAGCGCCGAGCTTCTTGCGCAACGAGGAGACGTGCACGCGAATTAGCGTGTTATCCGCGTGACTTCCGTAGCCGAAAACGTGCTGCATCAACGCTGTCGCGGTGACCCAAGTGTGCGCGTGCGAACGCAGGTACTCGACGATCTGCATTTCACTGGACGTTAGCGTGGCCGTCACGCCGTCGTATGAGAGCGTTCGCTCGTTCGCGTCAAAGACGAAATCCGTCGGCCCGCTGTTGGGCAACAGGAGTTTGTCCGAGCCGCCGTTCGACGGACCTGGATCTGGGCGAACGAGTGCTGCCTCGGATGCGTGCGGCATCGTTCGCGATTGATTGCGCATGAGTGCCACCACACGCAGAGGGATCTCGTCGAGTCGCTCCGGAATAGGAACGTAGTCATCTGCACCCGCGGCGATGGCGAGGGCCAAGGTTTGGTGATCATTGGCGGTGCCGACACCCAAAATCGGGCGAGTGAAGCCGGTGCCGCGCAGCTTTTTTGCGGTTGAGCACAAGCGCTCCAAGATGGGTTGCACCAAAAGTAGCGCTGAATAGTGGCTGACCAAGTCCGCGTCAGCGATCCGACTTTGGAAGTCGTCGATTTGCTTCAAGCGCTGCAAAATCAGGCCACTCAAAGCGTCGTCACCGCTCGCAATGCCCACGACGGGAGCGAAGTCGCCCGCTTTTACTGAGGATCTTGCTCTTCGACCCACCGTTCTACGCCCCTGGCCGCGCCAATTTTTACGCTATCGATGCGGCTCGCTGATACGAGTCCATCCGCAGCCCACGGCGCGGAGACGTAGCAGTCATTAGAATTGAAGTCGAGCTTAGCGAACCGAAAATCATTCACGCGCGCGCTGATCCAAACGCCGAAGTCGCTGAAGCAAGCGCTTCGCCAAGCCCGATTGCGTGCGCGATCGACATCATCGGATGCGAATGGACTCACGCAGTGTGTGGCGGATCTCGTCGCGCGTGCCTCGCGAAGCTTCATGCACTCGACGTTACATTCGATCACAATCTTGGCGATCGAGAGAACGTGGCAAAAGTGCTCGCGTGGCGATTCCCGTCGCTGAGTTGCGGCGTCTGAGTGCAGAGCGCGTCATGCACTAGCCGTACGGGTTATACGAGTCGCGCCGACTTCGAGTGCTGGCTACAACGCGTACGCACAGCGAAAGCCAACGTCGCCCAGTGCGAGTTGCGGATCCAGATGATAACGATATGAGGGGTCGAGATACTCGGCCCCATACAAGAACGCGCCCCCGCGCAAGACGCGCTCGGAGCCGCGCTCGACCTCAGCGCATTGCCGGCATTCTTCGGGATATTCGCGAAAGTAGTCGATTGCCCATTCCCAGGCAGAACCGGCCAAATCTAGTTGACCAAAGCGCGCCATGCCCGCGCGGTGTGCCCCTGCAGGTGCGATGGCGGGCGTGCTGAACTGGGCGAGCGTAAACGACGGCTCCTCATTGCCCCATGGATACCGACGCTGCTCCGCGCCACCACTGGCCGCGTGCTCCCACTCTGCTTCAGTGGGTAGGCGTCCGCCGTTCGAGGCACAGAATGCGAAAGCTACGTAGTAGCTCGCGCATGTCAGTGGATAGTCTTCGCGCGCACCGGGAGCGTCCGTCCAAGTTTCCCAATCGACGTTGCAATGAAGGCTCGCGATGAGTTGATCTTTGGTTCCTGGGAGCAGCGCGTTCCATTCGCTGCGCCAACCGCTGTGCGTGATGTCGGGATGCGCGCCCGCGTCCACGCTGGGTGCGCCAGCGTAGTTCACTACGTATTTGCGGAAACGCGCGACCGTGACTTCGAGTTCATCGAGTTGGAAACTCGCGACGTGACTCGGGATCGCGCTCTCGGTTGGACCTTGCCGAAATGAGCCGCCCGCAACGGCGCAGCGTCGCTCTCGCGCGTCTCCCACGCACGCGGGCGAAGTCGATGGTTCGTCGGAGGGCTCGCGACCCGCGTCTCCGATGCTTACCGAGTCATCGGTGTTGGGTTCGGAGTTGTCACCCGCCGCGTCGAATGTGCTGGAGCCCCCGAACGAAGGGGATTCCTCGGGCCCCCTTCCGCCCGCGCTATTCGGAGCGTTCGTGTAGGCGACCGAGAGCGTGCGTGAATCCACCGAGCAGGCGACCACCGTGAGGGCGCCGAACATCAGCGCGCTACGGAGATGACTCTGCAATGTCAGCATTCGCCGCCTGTGCTTGCCACGCGCAGCAACCGTGTTCGTGTCAACTCGGCAACGGCGTGGTGAACTTTCGCGTTCGCTAAACTTCGCGAATTGACCCGGACTGCGGCTGTGCCAAGCATCGCCGCGATATGGCTCCAGGCCTCGCGAGCCGAGCAGTGCAGCTCAGTGCTTTTCTTACTGTTGGTAGCTGCAGCTTGCTGCCCGGCAAGGTGAGTGAAGAGGCGCCCGCCGCCCGGCGCGTGAACGTCGATCGCGCCGGCCTACCCATCGCCACCCTAAGCCGTGATGAACTCGATCGCTTCAAGCAAGGCGACGCGCTGTTCGAGGCTACGATTCGCGAGAGCGACGGGCTTGGCCCGCTCTACGTGCGCGACGCATGTTCGGCTTGCCACGCCGGCGACGGCCGCGGTCCGGGGCTCGTGACCAAGGTGGTCCCGATCGATCCCAGTAAAGCCATCCCGACCACGCTCCTGCCTTTTGGGCCGACGGAGCGTCCGTACACCTCCGCTGGTGCAAAGATCCCATTGCTTGCGCCGCGAGATGCGGCGCTGCGTGTCGAGTCGCGTTTGCCGCCCGCGGTGTTTGGTCGCGGCTACCTGGAGGCGATCGCGGACACGGAGATCGAGCGTTTGGCACGGCTCGCCACGCAGCGTCAGGGGTCGGCTCGTGGCCGGCTCAATCGCTTGAAGGACGGCCGAATTGGTCGTTTTGGCATCAAGGCACGCCTGGCCACGTTGCGCGACTTTGCCGCGGAAGCGCTGAACGGCGACATGGGCGTGACTTCACCGCTGCGTCCCGAAGAGCCCGCGGGGCCCGAGGGCTTGCGCGACGACGATAAGCCCGGCGTCGACTTCACGATCGAGCAAGTCGAGCTGCTCGGTGATTACGTGCGCGCGCTGCAAATCCCCGAGCGACGAGCGAGCGACAGAGGTCGCGCGCTGTTCGAGTCCGCGCAGTGTGGGCATTGTCACGTCCCCTCGATCCGGACCTCAATCGACTATCCAATCGAGGCCCTGTCGAACGTGAACGCCGAGGTGTACACAGACTTGCTGTTGCACGACATGGGTAGCTCCCTCGCCGACGGCGTGACCGAAGACGGCGCCGGGCCGCGTGAGTTCCGGACCGCACCCTTGATTGGACTGCGCTTCTTGCCCAGGTTGCTGCATGACGGACGCGCGCAAACCGTCGAAGCTGCGATTTTGGCTCATGGCGAGCCAGACTCCGAGGCGAGCGACAGCGTGAACCGCTTTCGCGCGCTCGAGCCTTCGGACAGAGGCGCGTTGCTCGAGTTCGTGGAGCTCTTGTGATGAGATCCAGGTTTGCGTTGTGTTTGTTGGGTCTTGTCACTCTTTTGGGTTGCGGTAGGGGTAGTGAGCAAGCGCGCGTGGAGCGCAGCATGAAGAGCTGGCTCGCCCTCGAATTGAGCCACTTTCGCGATGCGGCCGTCGATCTGCAACGGGCCGCGCCGACTCCGAGCGGTCGCGGTTGGAGCGTGACCGAGGACGCCGAAGCCATTCGGCAAATGAAGGACGCGTGGGGCCGCGCCCGCCGATCGTATGAATTGGTCGAGGGCGCCGTTGCTCCGTTGTTTCCAGACTCGGACACGGCCACTGACGCGCGATATGACGACTTCATGGCCGCTTTGGGACCCGGCGGCGACCCCGAGCCGTTCGACGACCGCGGCGTGGTCGGCGTGCACGCCATCGAACGAGTGCTCTGGGCGGACTCTGCGCCGCGCGAGACCGTGGCGTTCGAGAGCCGCCTTCCGGGCTATCGAGCGGCCGCGTTCCCCGCGACGGAGGCCGAAGCTCGAAGTTTCAAGGACCAGCTGGCAGCGAAACTGGTCACGGACATCGAGCAACTGCAGCGCCAGCTCGACCCGATCGAGCTCGACATCGCGTTTGCGTTTCGCGGCTTGATCGACCTCACCAACGAGCAGATCGAAAAGGTGGATCGCGCGGCGACTGGCCGCGAAGAATCGCGCTACGCGCAGGCGACGCTGCGCGATCTGCGCGCTAATCGTGAGGGTTGCCTCGCCGCGTATCGCCTGTTTCAGCCCTGGCTCGTCGCGCGCGGGCGCACTGACTTGGACGCGCAGGTGATGGCGGGCTTCACGCGGCTCGCGCAGGCTTACGACGCGACCCCGGGCGCGGCGATCCCGCGTCCGCCCGACGCCTGGAGCAGTTTGGCACCAAAGGCGGACCACCTGAACACCTCGTTCGGCAAGCTGTTCAGCGTGGTGAGGCGCGAGACGGACGACAAGGAGCCAGGCTCGCTATCGCACGGCTTGATGAGCGTCGCGGACGCGCTCGGGCTACCCAAAGCGGTGTTGAGATGACGTCGCGAGTTGTGTCCAGGTTTCACGGACTGGCACTCTTGTCCGGTGCTTTGCTTATCGGCGCGGGGGGCTGCGCAAAATCCGCCCAGCGAACGCTCGCCGCACACGAGCCATTCATCGCCTTGGAGCGTGATTTTCAAGGCTTCGAGCGTTGGACCAAGGTCAACCTCGCCGATCGCCCTGCGCTGGGCTCCGCGCACGCCGCTGGTGACGCTCATGAATACATCAATCAGTTGCCGCCTGCCGGCTCGCGCACATTTCCAGTGGGCACCATTTTGGTGAAGACCATGAAGTCCGAGCGGCGGACTGCGGATGCCGGCGCAGACGCGACGTCCGAGGGCGGCACGGACGTGTTTGCCATGGTCAAGCGCGGGGCGGGTTATAACTCCAAGGGGTCACCTGGTTGGGAGTGGTTCGAGTTGCGGCCGCGCGCCGACAAATCCTTAGGAATCGTGTGGCGCGGCGTCAATCCGCCCGACGGCGAAGGTTACGGCCGAGAGGTCAGCGGCGGTTGCAATAGCTGCCATCAAGAAGCCGTGAAGAACGATTACGTGAAAGCTACCGCGCTCACGCTCTCCGAAATCTGAACTCCGATACTCCGATTTTCGGAGACACGCGGGACACAAACTGTCGCGCTGTTTCTCCTGACGGTCATCAAGATCTGCAGGAGACGTCACCTCGGGTTTTCTGCGCTTCGCCTACAAAGGCAACGTTGTGAACCATCCGAGTTCCGAAGGAGATTTTCATGATCGAGCGTGGTGGGCTATTCAAGTCAATGTTCTCCGCTGCCGTAACGGCAGCGTTCATGGCCACGGCGTGCGGCGCCGCGGATGACCAAACCAGCAGCGAGAGCGGCTCGACCGAAAGCGTCGGCAGTGTCGACTTGTTGTTGTCGAGCGTGCCCGCGGACACCGCGTGTCTGCAGGTGACGGTGGTGGGCAGCCGGACCGTCAACAAGAGCTTCGATCTCACCCCTGGCACGACGCCGAAGCTGTCCATCAGCGGCTTGCCGGTGGGCATCGTCAAAGTCGACGCCAATGCGTTCGCCGAGACCTGCTCGAAGGTCAAGACCAGCAGCGTCCCCAACTGGATCCTCGAGAAGACGCTGACCGCGCGCATCGACGACTTGGACGTGGCCAAGCTCCTGCTCAAGCTGATCCGCAATGGCCGCAGCGACGTGACGGTCGACTTCGAAGCGCCGCCCTGGCTCTCGACTTCGGTTGCCCCGATCGATCTCGCCGTGATCGGCGACACGCCGTATGGCGCCGCGCAGATCGAGGACTTCCCGAACTTGATGGCCGCCATGGCCGCTGATTCGCGCATCAGCTACGCAGTGCACTTGGGTGACATCAAAGACGGAGGCAGCCGCTGCGACGACTCGTACTTCGCGCAGATCTTCGCCGGTTTCTCGACGCTCCCGATCCCGATGATCTACACCCCTGGCGACAACGAGTGGACTGATTGCCACCGCGCCAACAACGGTGCTTACAATCCGCTGGAGCGCCTCGACGCCGTGCGCAAGCTGTTCTTCCCCGTGCCCGGCTTGGCGCTCGGTGGCGGTTTCAAGCAAGTGCTGACGCAAGCTGAGGACGCGGGCTTCGAGAAGTACGTCGAGAATCAGCTGTGGTTCGACGCAGGCGTCGCCTTCGGCGCGGTGCACATCGTTGGCAGCAACGACAGCAAGGTCAAGTGGTACACCGACGACACGACCGGCACCAAGATCGATGATGCGGCGGCTCGCGACGCAGAACGCACCGCGCGCGAAGCCGCGGGCGTCGCCTGGATCGATCGCTTGTTCAATGTCGCCGCCGAACAGAAGGCCGGGGGCGTCGTGATCGCGATGCAGGCCGATACGTTCATCGGCGGTGCGAACGACGACTCGTTCAACACCATCCTGCAGCGCATTGCCACGCGCGCCAAAGCGTTCGCCAAGCCGGTGCTGCTCTTGCAAGGTGACTCGCACGTGTACGTCTCGGACAAGCCGCTCGAAAACGGCAGCACTGCGCACGGCGTGACGATCTCGGTCCCGAACTTGTCGCGTGTCGTCGTGCAGGGTTCCACGACCAAGCCGCTCACGGAGTGGCTGCGCGTGCATGTCGATGCCTCGACGCCCGCTGTGTTCACGTGGGAGCGCAACGCGCGCTGATCACGCGACGCCAGCTGATCGAGCTCGGCGCCTGGGTCGCGCTTCCAGCAGTCTATGGCTGCCGGAAGCGCGATCAGGCTTCGGTGCTCTCTGGGCTGGTGACCGAGGTGGTGCTGGGCGTGGCGCGCGAAATGCGCGCCGAGTCCAAGACGCTACAGGCGGAGCTGCGCGCGCTATCGGGCGCACCGAGCCTCGAACGAGCACGCGCAGCGCAGGCCGCGTTCAAACGCGCGCTCGTGGCCTGGAAGATGGCGTATGCGTTCCGCTCCGGGCCATTCGTCAGTAGTGAAGCATTTCAGCGCGCCGCATTCTGGCCCGTACGACCGACGTTGATCAATGGCGCGCTCGCCGATCACGAGCCGATCGACGAACGACGAGTCGAGCAGCTCGCCGTCGACGCACGAGGTCTGTACGCGCTCGAATACTTGTTGTTCGATGAGGGCAACGCCGGAACCCTGGGTCTCTCGAGTGACGCGCGCGGTGAACGAGCGCGCGCCTACGCGCTCGAACTCGGCGCAAACATTCTGGGCTACGCCGAGCGCATTCAGCGTCTCTTGGGCAACGGTCAGGCCTATGCCGCGAGCTTCGCGAATGGCGGAAAATTGAGCGTAGACACGCTGGTCTCGCAAACTCTGGACACTTTGACGGTGGTTTCGGGCAAGTTCGCGCGGGTCGAGCGCGCGCGCCGCGAGAACCGCCCTTTGCCGTTCGCGGTCGAGGGCTACTACAGCAAAAGTTCGCTCGACATCGTGCTGGCCATCATTGCTGGTACGAAGAGTCTCTATCTGGGAGGCGGCAGCGGCGGATTGAGTGACCTCGTGGCGTCCTCATCGAAGCCGATCGACGACCATGTGCGCGCGTCATTCGCGGAAACCGAGCAGTACCTGCGCTCGATTGGCATGCCGATCGAGGTCGCGCTCGAGGCGCAACCGACTCTCTTCAAGGCTGGCGCCGCCGCGGTGGCCGAGCTCAGACACGTGATCGAGGTCGAGCTGGTCAGCGCACTTTCAAGCTGATTTCGTGTCCGAACAAGCGAGATACAGGAGGTCCGGTTGGTCACGAATCGAGAATGATGTATCAACGTCAAGTGATGTCAGGGCGGATGGCAAAGTTCGGAGTGGCGTTGTTGGTGGCGGTTGCGGCGCTCGGCTGTGCTTCGGGCCCGATGACTCTGGTGGGCTACAAGGTGCCGAGACGACAACAGGTCGCGATCGTGATTGATGTCAGCGACCAAGTGAACCAAGCGGATCAAGGTGGCGCCATCGCGACCCTGGCCGATACCATCACCGACCGCCTAAAAGAACATGGCATCGACAGCCAGTTGTACACATCCAAGTACGATCATCCCAAGCCGCCTCGAGTCGATGTCTTCATCAGCTACTGGCACGGCTCGCCGAAAGCAGCGCATGACGGACAAGCGATCTCGGGCGGCGCCGCATTGGGCAACGCATTGGTCGGCCCGGCCGCACTCGTTGCTGCGCCCGTGGCGATTGGCATGGCGTACAACAACGTCATCGTCGACTGCAAAGTAACGTTACCCGGCAAGGACATGCCCGTGTTCACTCGACATTTCGAGAAGAGCGGATTTGGCGGCTGGGGTTCCGAAAATGACGCGAACGGCGCCGCAGAGAGTGCTGGTAACGCGATCGTCGCTGCGATCTTGCAGCGCTGAGCGTCGCGTCCTTCGTGCCTCTGTCTCGCGTTTGACCAACACAACATCAGCGCTTTACCCTGCCGCCCATGCCGACCACGTTAGCCAAACGACTCGAAGTCATTCAGCCGAGCGCGACGCTCGCCGTTTCCGCGCGTGCCGCGGCGCTGCGTGCCGCGGGACGTAAGATTTTCCCCTTTGGCGTCGGCGAACCGGACTTCGACACACCGGAGCACATTCGCGACGCCGCGAAGGCGGCAATCGACGGCGGCGCTCACCGCTATACCGCAGTGACGGGTACGCCCGAATTGCGCAAAGCAATTGCCACTCACTCCGCCGCTCGACGCGGCGTGCCATGCACGCCGGATCAGGTCGTGGCCTCCGTCGGCGCAAAGCACGCGCTCTTCAATCTCGCGCTCGCGCTGTACGGCGCGGGAGATGAAGTGATCATCCCAGCTCCGTATTGGGTCAGCTATCCAGAGCAAGTGCGCATCGTCGGCGCCGAGCCGGTGATCGTAGAAACCAAAGAGGAGCAAGGCTGGTTGCTCTCCGCCTCCGCGCTCGAGGCAGCTCTGTCGCCGCGTACCAAGGCAATCATCCTGTGCACGCCCTCGAACCCGACGGGCAGCGCGTACAGCGAGCAAGCGTTGCGCGAGCTCCTGGCCGTGATCGAAAAGCACGACGCTTTCCTGATCCTGGATGAAATCTACGCTTCGCTCGTGTACGACGGCTTTCGATCGGTGTCCGCGCTCAGCTTGGCTTCCGAAGCACTGCGCAACCGCATCATCGTGATCGATGGTGTCTCGAAAGCGTACGCCATGACCGGCTGGCGCATTGGTTGGTCGATTGCCCCCGTCTCCGTCAGCAAAGCGCTCGACGTCGTGCAAAGCCAATCGACCACCAACCCAACGGCGATCGCCCAAGCCGCCGCCGTGGCCGCCTTGAACGGCGATCAAGCCTGCGTCGAGAGCATGCGCAAAGTCTTCGAAGCGCGCCGCAACCGCATGGTCAACGCACTCAATGCCGTGCCCGGCGTCAAATGCCGCACCCCAGAAGGCGCGTTCTACGCATTCGCCGACTTCCGAGGCTTGTACGGCATCGCCACGCCGCACGCCGCATCAGGCAAACTCTCGAACGACCTCGAGGTCGCCAAGTTCCTGATCGAAGAAGCCGGAGTCGCCGCCGTCCCAGGCTCTGCTTTCGGCGCGCCCGGCTATTTGCGATTCAGCTACGCCACCAGTGAAGACGTGATCGACCAAGGCATCTCCGCAATCCGCACCGCGGTGGAGAAAGCCCGCGGTTGAACCGATCGCCCAGCGCCACCCCTGCTGGGCGATTCGTATTTTTTTGATGGTCACGCGCCACGTCGCAACCGTCAAAGCCTTCGGCGTCGCGGACGAAGAGCGAGAGGGACTAACCGCAGAGCCGCAGAGGCCGCGGAGATCAGAGGGAGATTGAGGGTTGCTCAGTGCGACGATTCCCGTCGATGGGACGTGGACCTGCGGCTCGCATCGATTCGAGCATCAAGCGCGGAGCTATCGACACTCGCGTCGTCTATCGTCGTGTCTAAGGAGCGCTCTGGCGCGATGAGTGCCACCCAAAATCTCCCTCTGATCTCTGCGGCCTCTGCGGCTCGGCGGTTCAAAATTCAGGGAGTCTTGCCAGGTGCGCCCCGATTTCAGTCGACGAAGGCGCTGCGTTCGCCGTTGGCTCGGAGGTGCAAGGTGACGTCTTCGGCGGCTTTGACGGTGACTTGTTCGCGCTTCAGCTGTTTGCCACCGGCGTAGACGATGACTTGGTAGTCGCCGGGTTTGAGTTCGGTTGGGGCACTGTCCGCAGTGCCTTTGGCGACGGTGTGCCCGGCCTGGTCGAGTACGCTGTATGGGTAGCGAACGTGGCGGCGGCGAGCGAGCGCTGCAGTGCATCACCATCACCGTCATTGAGCAATCGACCTTGGAATCCCGGGCCCGCTTCGCCGCTGACCTTTTCAATCACTCCGCCGGACGCGGTGGTCAGGAGGTCCGGCTCAGGTGTCGTGCTGGTTGCCTTTGCCGGAGCTGGCTGAGGCGTGGTGCCAGCGGCGTTTGCAAACGGGGAAGACGCGGCAAACGCCGCTGTCACGACTGCGACCCAAAGCACGAGCAATCGACCGAGGTGCATGCCCATCTCCCTCTCCCAGCGAAATCTGTGACGACTTGCCCGTTCGGTCTGACGACCGTCGAGCTGCGGCATTCAATAGCAACTCGGCACTTGCTTCAATGGCGAGCAAACTTGAACGTTTTTGCCGTCTTCTTGGTGGGCGCTGATCGGCGCCGTCAAATGCGAAATCGCGTCACGCGACGCCGAAGGCTGAGCCGGTTTCGACGCTGATTCGTGACCATCAAAAAACCAATCGAAGCGAGCGTTGCAGGAGTCAGTGGAGCGTCAGCACGACGTACTCTGGGGGAACTCCGAAGCGCACGGGCCACACGCTGGTGCCAATGCCCGTTGTGACGAACAGATGGCGCCCGGCTTCGACGATGTGGCCGGCGGCATAGCGCGAGTGATAGCGGGAGCGCACGATAGGCCTGCCGATCAAGGGCAGGCGCACTTGGCCGCCGTGGGTGTGACCAGCGAGGGTCAGTGAGACGCGTGAATCGAGCTCGGGAAAGACGTCGGGTTCGTGCACGAGCACCAAGAGCGGCACACCTGAAGGGGCGAGCGCGAGTTCTTGCGTGGCCGTGCGCTTACGCGCAGCTTCGTCGGTGAGACCAAGCACGCAAAAGCGCGTGCCGCGCGTTTCGACCTCGAAGACTTCGTCGTCGAGCGCGTGAATGCCTTTGGCTTCGAACAAGGGACGCAGCGCGGGGCCGTGCCAGCCGTCGTGATTGCCGAATACTGCAACCACGCCCAGCGGGGCGTGGAGCTCACCGAGTAGCTCGGCGACGCCCGGCTCGGCAACGCGCGAGCCGAACTTGACGTCGTGGATCATGTAGTCGCCGGCGAGCAGGATCAGATCGGCGTGCTCGGCGTTCACCTGCGCGATGAGTGCGCGAGTGCGCGCCTCACCCCAATGCGGCGCGCCCACGTGCAAATCCGACAGCAACGCCACGCGCAGCCCAGACAGCGCGGCTGGCCAGTTCGGGATATCGAGCGCTTCATGCTTCACGACCAAGCGCGCAGGCTCGATCGTGAATGCATAGGTCGTTAGTGCGACGAACGCGATGAGTGCGCCGATGGCTGCCCATTTCAGACGTTTCACGTGGCTCGCTCACTCGAAAATTGGCGCCCGACGAGTCTCCTCAGGCCTCGCTTGGTTTGATCCGTGCTGGTTCGGGCGCCGCGGGTTTCTTTTCCGCGGGCTTGTCGGATGCTTGCTCACGGCACGGAGCGGGTTTTTGTGGGATCCCCACCGTGTTGACGATGAAGCCCGCGACGAGTCCGTCGCCGTCAATCCAGGCCATGATCATTTGTGTGCCCATCGTGGCCTGACCGGGGCTGGTGATCATCGCGACAGAGCTCCAGTTGAGTACGCCCATGTCGCCGTCGCGACCCTGTCCCGATGGTGCGCCGAAGCTCTTCACCAGCGCTTGCCCGGTGGTCTGGCAGATCCTCACGCTCGCGATCTTGTCGTCGGCGACGAAGCTATTCATCATCACCGCTTGTTGTTGCGGTTTCGACGCGCAAGCCACGGTACAGGCGGCTGCTAGCAACCCGATCACCACTCGTGAATCCCACATGCGCGCAAGAGTGCGTGCCGCCAGGAAGTGCTGTCAAGCGCCAGCGAGCGCGAGATGCACGTGTGTTTGCTGGGCGCGAGAGCGCTCGCGTCGTTGACGTCCGACGCACGCGCCAACGCGCGCAGCGAGCTGATCCCTCACCAGCAGACGAGTGAACCGGTGTAGCCGCACTCGGGCCGCTGCATCAACGCGTAGACCGCGCCGGTGACTAAACCGCTCGCCAAGCCGATGCCACCGCCGGCCACTATTTGTCCGCCAGTCTCGAAGTTACCCGAGCTGCGGCCGATACCGGTGATCGTGGCCAGCACCAAGGGCGCGAATACATTGCCGGCAAACGAACCGACGTTGAACCTGCCGCCGCTCCACTTGAAGGTGTCGACGAGAAAGACCGCGGTCCCTTGACCAAGCCCGGAAAACGCTGCGAACGAGTGCGTCGAGAGCATGCCGTAGGTCTGGCAGCCCGGTCCGCCCTGGTTCGAAGCGTCACAACCCGGACGATATCCCTCGAAACCGTCTTTGAGCCCGTACTCGTTGAGCAGCGCGAGGCTGGTGAGGGTCATGATTGGCGCGAGCACCGACACGTGCCAACGCGCTTTCCAGCCCACCGTCACTTCGGGATCGGAATAGAAAACGCGGGGCATGAACAGCTGCGTTCCCAGCGCTCCCACGGCGGTGATGGTCGTGGCCGTACGCCAACCGCTACTGCGTTCCGGTGCAGCGGTCTGCGCTGAAGCACCGCGAGCCATCGAAAGCAAACAGACTATCGCGATGAGTATGAATCGATTTTTCATCCGCCCTCGGCTCGTCTCCGCGGCGGAGTTTCGCCCGCGTCGCTCGCTTCGGGCAAATAAATGCGTGACGCGTTTGGCGGATCCCGACGCGACTCAGCGCCCCGTACCGCGCGGTCGATTGGGCCCAGGCGGTTGCGAGTGGGCCGCCTGCTCCACGGTGCCATCCGGCTTGGTGCGCCCGTCGCCCGCGAGCCCGCGGTAGGCCTGCCCGAACTCCCGCCCGAACAACACGGAAAACAGCCGTTTCTGGTCGTCAGCCAGGTCCCCGTGACGCTCCTCGTACACCTTCCACAAGGCCTTGTGGTGCCCTTGGAGCAGCCCCGCCTTGTGCTTCGGGTCGTTGGCGACGCGCTCGATCTCGGTCGGCGAGAGCTCGTGGAGGAGGGATTTCACCCCCATCATCACGCCGTTCAACATGGCGACCTCATGAATCATGATGTCGGCGAACACGCTCTCCACGGCACGCGAGGCTTCGAAGGAACCGTCGCGCCAGTCGAGCAGGCGCAGTGCGAGCTCCTCGACGTTGCGCGCGTTTTCAACCGCTGATTGCGGGTCGCCCGCGCCTTGTTGGCGTTGTCGCAGCGCCATTTCGGCTTCGAACTGGCGATGCCCGTCCTTCAACGGCACGAAGCTCTTGAGGAAGACGTTGATCGTCTCGTTCAGTTTGGTGATGAACTTGGCGACGTCCTCCGCGCTGTTCGGCGCGCCGACGCTCGGCAGGTAATGGATTGCCATTTCCCGCACGGCCTGCAGAGCCAGCTCTTGGGGCGACGTTTTCGGATTGGCGTGCAAGACCACGCCCTTGTCTGCGAGCATTGCCCGAAATCGCGGTTCGGACTCGAGTGATGGGAGCAGGCTGATGATTTGCCGAGCGAAGCCCGAGCGGGCTTCGGGCGGGATTTCGCCGAGCGTCGTCTCCATCATCCGGAGCACGGATTCGATGCTCTTTTTGGCCGTGTCGAGCGGCTCACGTAGCGCTGCGAGGCGCGGCGCGAGCTTCTGCAATACCGCCTGATCGCGCATCTGATCGCCGCCCTCGGCGATCTCGCGGAACATCGTGGTGGCGGAGAGCGGGCGCTGTGGAGCGCTGGGCGCCGGTGCGTCGACGGACGCCGGTGTGTAAACCCTAAAAACCAAGTTCAGGATTGCGAACTCGAAGCCGTGATGAGCGAGAAAAACGCTTTGGTTCGGCGGGACTCGTCCGCCCTTCAGCAGCGTGCCGTTGGTGCTGCCCAGGTCGCGCAAGGCCAGCTGCCCGTCCTGAATCTCGAGCACCGCATGAAATTGCGAAACGAAATTTTGCTCGAGCAGCAGGTCATTCAGTGCATTGCGGCCAATACGCACCGGCAACCGCGGAAATACGCGATCGAACACCTGGTTGTTTTGTGAGTCCTGTACGCGGACCCCGACCGCCAATGTCACTCCCTTGAGGGTACACCTTCCTGGGCTCGACGGCGAATTTGGAACGAACTTGCCTGGAGTATGGGTCGAACGACTAACCTATGCGTGCTCTGGGCGGCGTGTGATGTGTTTTCACCTCGCACCCCGTCGGCTAGGCTGCTGGCCTGGCACCACATCGACACACATCGTCGACGTGATTCGGGGCATTCGGGTACTCTGCTCAAACACTCAGATAACGCGGGCCACAGCCTCTAACGGCCCGCAAGTTCGGGGGACGAAGAAGAACTCATGTTGTCAGTCGAGCCGCGCAGCTTGCTTCGAAAACTCAATCCGAGCACCACGCGCGCCTTGGAGGCCGCAGCCAGTGCGTGCGTCAGCTCGCGTCACTACGAGGTCACGGTTGAGCACTTGCTTGCCAGCTTGCTCGACGACTCGCAGTCCGACGTCGCGAAGATCTGCCTTCACTTCGGCGTAGCGCCGGATGTCGTGCGGGCCGGCTTGCTGCGAGAAGTCGGGAACCTCCGCAAAGGCAACGCGGGCAAGCCCGTGTTCAGCAGCCTGCTCCTGGAATGGATTCAAGATGCCTGGATTCTAGCCTCGGCCGAGCGCAACGAGACCAGCATCCGCTCGGGGCATCTGTTCATCCG
Source organism: Polyangiaceae bacterium (assembly GCA_035634635.1). Lineage (GTDB taxonomy): Bacteria > Myxococcota_A > Polyangia > Polyangiales > Polyangiaceae > PMG-095. The sequence goes on along the minus strand of DASQCO010000117.1, from coordinate 239,740 downwards.
TTTGCTGCTCACCCCGGAGCGTTACACGCCGTCCGAGCTGCCCGAGTTGCGCGCGCTGCCGCGTGAGGAAGTTCGTCAGCGGTTCGAGGCGTTCGCGGCTGACAGCGTGGAGCAAGGGCAACCGGCTGAAGCGGGCGAAGCGGCGCCTGGAAAGCCGGCCCGCATGCCCGTGGCGGGCGACGGCGCGCTCGACAAATTCACGACTGATCTGACCGAGCGCGCCCGGAGCGGCGCCTTGGATCCGATCTTCGGACGTGAGCACGAAATCCGCCAGGTGATCGAAATCCTGGTTCGCAAGCGCAAGAACAACCCGATCATCGTCGGTGAGGCGGGTGTCGGTAAGACGGCGCTCGTGGAAGGGCTCGCTCTGCGCGTCGCCGAAGGCACGGTTCCTGACCAGCTGAAGAACGTGCGCGTGCTCACGCTCGACCTGGGCTCGCTCCAGGCCGGGTCTGGCGTGCGCGGCGAGTTCGAGAGCCGACTCAAGGGCGTGATCGACGAGGTCAAAGCTTCGCCCAAACCGATCGTGTTGTTCATCGACGAAGCCCACACCTTGATCGGTGCCGGTGGGCCGCAGGGTGGGGGAGATGCCGCGAACTTATTGAAGCCCGCGTTGGCGCGCGGCGAGCTGCGCACGGTAGCCGCCACGACTTACGCCGAGTTCAAGCGCTACTTCGAAAAGGATGCTGCCCTCGAGCGTCGCTTCCAACCCGTTCGCGTCGAAGAACCTTCGCAAGATACAGCGATCTTGATGATGCGCGGGCTTTCACGCCGCTTCGAGGCTGCGCACGGGGTTTTGATCCGCGACGAGGCAGTGCGCGCCGCGGTTAGCCTTTCGAGCCGCTACATTTCGGGTCGCCAGCTGCCGGACAAGGCGGTCGATGTGCTCGATACCAGCGCGGCCTATGTGAACTTGCTGCGCAATGCGCCGCCCGCGGTGGTCGAGGACACGCGCGCCGAGCTCGAGGCCATCCGCCGCGAGCTGGAGGCCCTCGATCGCGATGCCTCAGCCGGAATTTCGATTGATGCCGATGCTCGAACCACGGCGCAGGGTCGACAAACCGATTTGCAGCAGAGCTTGCAGGAGTTCGAGCAGAAGCTGGCTGCGCAACGAGCGATCGTCGACCGCATCATCAACCTGCGGAAAGAGGTTGCTTCTGACGGGGTGACGGACGGCAAACGCGAAGAATTGAGGGCCGCCTTGGCCGAGCTCAACGCCATTCCCATTGCGGACCGGCTCGTTGCCGCGGACGTGGACGAAGCCATCGTGTCGTCCGTGGTCGCGGACTGGACCGGCGTTCCGGTCGGTAAAATGGTCGCTGACGACGTGCAGGGGATCCTGGCGTTGGAAGAGCGGCTGACGGAGCGAGTCAAAGGTCAAAGCGCGGGGCTCTCGCAAATTGCCGTGGAATTACGCTCGGCGCGCTCCGGTTTGAAGCCGCCCAATACCCCGCTGGGTGTGTTTCTGTTGGTCGGACCGAGCGGCGTCGGCAAGACCGAAACTGCGCTGAGTTTGGCTGATCTGATGTTCGGTGGTGAGCGTTTCATGGTCACCATCAACATGAGCGAGTTCCAAGAGCGGCACACCGTGTCGCGGTTGATTGGTTCTCCCCCTGGGTATGTAGGCTTTGGTGAAGGTGGCGTGCTTACTGAAGCCGTACGCCACCGCCCCTATTCCGTCGTCCTCTTGGATGAGGTAGAAAAGGCCGACAAGGAAGTGTTGAACCTGTTCTATCAGGTGTTCGACAAGGGCATGCTGTCGGACGGGGAAGGGCGGATCATCGACTTCAAGAACACGGTGATCATCCTGACCTCGAATTTGGCTACCGATCTGATCACGCAAGCGGCCATGCCCGACCGTCCCGCGCCGGACTACGAGCAGCTGGTGTCGCTGGTCAAACCCACGCTCAGCGCGTACTTCAAGCCGGCGCTTTTGGCACGCATGACGGTCATTCCCTACGTGCCGATACGGCCCGAAGCTTTGCGCGAAATCGCGCGGCACAAGCTTTCCGCCGTGGTTCGGCGCGCTTGGGACAGCCACCGCATCACCCTGCGCGTCAGTCCTGCCGTGATTGACGCGGTGGCCGATCGCTGTCGCGAGGTCGAGAGCGGCGCGCGCAACATCGATCACATCCTGCGCGGCTCGGTGTTGCCGTTGCTTTCGAGCACGATTCTGCGCGGCATGATGGACGAGGAGCCCGCTTCCGTGCTTGATCTGGAGCTGGGTGCGGATGGAGCAATCGTGTGCGTGAAAGGTACCGCGTCGTGATGGGTAGACGCTGGGTAGGCACGGTTGCGCTGCTATTTTCCGGACTGCTTGCCGCGAGCAGCATCAACGGCTGCTCGACACCTCAGGCGCCGGCGAAGGAAGCGGGGAAATGCACCCTGCAAGTGGTCAGCGCCTCGATCATCTCTTCGCCACACATCAATCCGACCGAGCTGGGCGAACCGCGCCCCGTTCAGGTGCGCATCTATCAGCTCAAGAGCGATACCCGTTTTCAGAATGCTTCGTTCGAAGACATCTGGAAAAAGGACAAGGACACCCTGCAAGACGACTTGGTGAAGGTCGACGAGCTTTCGGTCTATCCGAACACGCGCACGCAGGTGAAGTTCGAACGTGACGAATCGGCGCAGTTCATGATCGTCGCGGGCCTCTTTCGCAGCCCCAAGGGCAAGAGCTGGTTCGTGTCGTTCGAGTATCCGCCTTCACCCGCCAAGGGCGACTGCGGTGCTCCTGCTTGTACGACTGGCGAATGTGATGCCGGTGCGGGCCCCGTCTCCAAGCCTCAATTCTTCATTTGGATCGACGACACCCGGGTCGAGGATGGCATCGAACACGCCGGTGACATCCCTGAGGGTGGGGTGACGACCGTGCCGCTGAGTGGAAACTCGTCGTCCGGTTCGTCCGCGGCTGATGCCGTCAAGGGCGGACTCCAAAACGGCGTTCCCCAACCGCCGAGTGCACCGAATCTACCGAGCGCACCGAATGCGCCCAGTGCACCGAACGCACCGAGCGCGCCGACCGTACCAAAGGTAGGGCTGTGAAACTCCGTAAACCCGTTTGGACCGAGGGGCTGTTTCTCACACAGCACCACTTTCAGTCGCAGGACCGCTACCACGAAGACTACGTGAACGAGCGGTTTCAATCCGTGCTCCCCCACAGCTGGGGAATCATCCAAGCCGACATCGACGAGCGCGCACTCAGCGCTGGCTTGTTCAAGGTCACCCAAGTCGTCGGCATTCTTCCGGACGGCACGCCGGTCTCGTGCGGTGCCGAGCTCGACGACGCGCCGCCGCCCCGCCAGCTGGAAGCGGCGTTCGCGCCGCACATGGCTACCCTCGGGGTGTATTTGGTGCTGCCGCACGAATCCGAGGCGACCGCCAACGTCGACCTCGAGGCTCGACCTGGATCAATGGCTCGGCACGTGCGCCAAACGGTGCGCGCCATGGACAGCAACACCGGCGTCGGCCAGCAGGACATTCCCTGGGCGCGACCAAACCTCAGGCTGCTCTTGGGAGACGAGCGTCGTGAGGCCTTCGAATCCCTGCAGATCGCCGAGTTGATTCGCGGTCCGGGTGGAACCATTGCCCTGCGCGACACGTTCGTGCCGCCAGTGCTGCGCATTCGCGCGTCGTCGTTTTTGCAGGTCGGCTTTGCCCGCGTGCTGCGCGCGATGACCACTCGTCAGCGAAGTCTCGCGGCCTCGCGCCGGCAGCGTTCAGCTGCGGCGATCGATTTTCAGGCCAGCGACGCGGCCAAGTTTTGGCTGCTCAACGCCTTGAATGAGAGCATTCCGGCGTTTTCCCACCTCGTCGACCACGGTGATGCTCACCCCGAGGAAGCGTATCTGACGCTCGCGGAGCTGATCGGAAAGCTGTGCACGTTTGCGACGGACGGCGATCCGACCACGATTCCGAAGTTCAATTTTTTGAATCTGGGCGACGTGTTCGAGCCGATGTTCGCTCGGGCCTTGTCGCTACTCAGCGCCGTGATCGCGGAGCGCTACGTCGAAATCCCGCTCGAGCGACGCGACGACGGCATGCACCTCGGCAAGATCGAGGACCCAGCCGTGCTTCGCTACGAATTTTTCGTCGCGGTCACCGGCACCATGCCAGAGGCCGATGTTCGAGACCGTTTGCCGAAGTTGGCGAAGGTCGCTTCCTGGCGGCAAATCGGCGCGCTGCTCAACTCCGCCGTGAACGGCGTGCGCATCGAGCTCGAGTACCGGCCACCGGGTGCGCTACCTGCGAAGCCCGGGATGCAGTTCTTCAAGATGCAGAAAACAGCCGACTATTGGCCTGACATTCAGGGCACCGGCACGATCGCGCTTTACCATCCGCTGCCGCGCGAGGCGCTGAACCTGGTGCTCTACGGCGTCGATCCAGAAAACCTATGACGGGAATGCGCGATGCTTGAGCAGATGTATTGGGTTTGTTCCGATTGCCTCACCCTGGCCATGCAGCTCGGGTCGGCGCAAGACTTGCCGGCGCCGCAGGTGCTGCGGCAACGCATCACCGGCTTGCTCGAGGCAATGAATGGCCGCGCTGCGGAAGCTGGCATCCAGCAGAACGACTTGAACGAAGCGCTGTACGCCATCGTCGCCTTCATGGACGAGCAGATCCTGCGCTCGCAGTGGTCGGGGCGTCAGCAGTGGATGAGTCAGCCGCTGCAGCTCACGTATTTCAACGAGAACACGGCGGGCGAGGGCTTCTTCCAACGCATGCAAGCCATCGAGCAGCGTCCCAATCAAGCGCACGTGCTCGAGATCTACTACTTGTGCTTGGCGCTCGGGTTTCGCGGCAAGTACGCGCTGCAGGCCGCCGGGGACCTCGACGCGGTCGAGGAACGAGTGGGCAGTGCACTCAACCGCCAAGTGCGCGCGAGCGACGAAATCAGCCCGCACGGGTATCAAAATGAAAGTGTTCGTGGCTTCAATCGGCGTCCGGCTCCGCTGGTGCTCGCGGGCGCCGGTTTCTTCGCGTTGGCACTGATCGTGTTCATCGTGTTGAAGGTCGTGAACGCCATGAATGCGTCGGCAGGGGCGGACGAGATTCGGCATTCGGCGCCCGGACAGATTCCGGCACCGGTGTCGCTGCTACCGCACGTGACAAGCGCTGGACGAGGGTAAAGCGATGTGGCTCTGGGTAGTTTCGGTTCTGCTACTGATCGTGATTTGGGCGGGGTCTTTCGCGCTCTCCGTGCTCGGCGTCGACGTCGCGATGTGGATTCGCGTGGTCGCGTCCGTTGCCGTCGTGCTGATGGTCGTCGGTGTGCTCGTGTATCGACGCGTGCGCGCCGGTGCCCGCGCACGCGCGCTCGAGCGTGAAATCATCAAGCAAAGCCAGGCGCAGGCGGCGATCGCCAAGCCTGATCGCCGCGCCGAGATCTTGGAGCTGCAGCGCCAGATCGAGCAAGGCATCACCGCGCTTCAAAAGACCAAGATCGGCAAAGCGCACGGTTCGCGCGCGCTCTACGTACTGCCCTGGTACGCGATCATCGGTCCGCCGGGCGCCGGCAAGACGACCGCACTTCGCCATTCCGGCTTGGTCTTCCCGTTCCTCGACGCGAGCAGCGGTGGCGGACTCAAAGGCGTCGGCGGCACGCGCAACTGCGATTGGTGGTTCACCAACGAAGCCATCATTCTCGACACGGCCGGTCGCTACGCGACTCAGGACGACGACAACGAAGAGTGGCTGGGCTTCCTTGGGTTGCTTCGCAAGTTTCGTCCAGAAAAACCCCTCAACGGCTTGCTAGTCGCGATCTCCGTCAAAGATTTGATGGAGGCCAGCGAAGAGCAAATCGCCGCATACGCTCAAAAGCTGCGCTCGCGCATCGACGAGATCATGACGCGGCTGGACATGGTGCTCCCGGTCTACGTCGTGTTCACCAAGGTCGACTTGGTGGCAGGCTTCGTCGAATTCTGGGAAGACTTGCGCAAGAGCGAGCGCGATCAGATCTTCGGCGCGACGTTCCCGGTTCAGTTCGCGGATGGCGCCGATGCTCGCGCCTCGTTTGCGCGCGAATTCGAGACCTTGAGCTCGAACCTCCATGCTCGCGCCCTGCGTACGATCCGCACTCAGCGGCACCCGGAAGCGCGCCAAAAGGTGTTCCAGTTTCCGCTCGAGTTCCGCGGCTTGAAGGGGGACTTGGAGCAGTTCATCGGCCTGCTCTTCCAGCGCAATACCTATCAGGAAAACCCGGTTTTCCGCGGTTTCTACCTGACCTCCGGCACGCAAGAAGGCATTCCGATCGATCGCGTGTTGGGCGGTATGGCCCGCGCGTTCGGCTTGCGCCGGCCGCAAGCCGTCGGCGCTCAGGCACAATCGAAGAGTTACTTCGTCACGGATCTGTTCCGGCGTGTGATCTTTCCGGATCAAGACCTCGCGGGTCGAACCAGCGCGGAGCTACGTCGGCAGCGCTTGGTGCGTATCGCGATTGCGGCAACGGCAGTCTTCTTCGGCTTGATCTTGGTCGCGCCAGCGCTCGTGTCGTTTGCCAAGAACCAGACGCTGATTCAAACCAGCACGGCGACGGCGAAGGCATCATTCACCGCCAATTGGAAAGATCAGCAACCCGAGCTGCCCAAGGTCCAGAAGTTGGCTCCGGCACTGGCTCAGCTGAAGCAGCTCGACACCTGGGAGGCAGAGGGGCCGCCCCTCGGGATGCGCTGGGGCCTGTACTCCGGCGACACCATCTATCCGGCGTTCCGCGATGCGTTCTTGTCCACGGTGGACGCCGGCATCGTTCAGCCTTCCAAGGCTCAGATCGAGCGCAAGCTCAATGGCCTGGTTGCCATGGGTACGTTGCCACCGGCCCTCTTCGCCGAGTACTACAACCAACTCAAGCTCTACATCATGCTCGGGGGGCTGGAGCACCTCGATATCGATTGGGCGACGCCGCGTCTAACGGCGAACTTCCTCGACGCGGTCCATCAGAAGGACCCTGCGCTGACCGAGGCGACGCTTCCGCTCGTTCGCTACTACCTCGAGTTCGTGAAGCGCAAAGCGATCCTGCCTTGGACAACGACACCTCCGCTGATTGCGAAGACTCGAGGCGTACTCCTGCAAGCGCCGCAAATCGACCGCATGTACGAGGTGTTGGTGCGCGATCCGAACAACGAGATCCCGGCCATCCGCATGCAGACCATCTTTTACGGATCGGTCGCCCCGTTCGTCACCTCCAAGGAAAACCTACAGGTAGACGGCGCGTACACGAACGCCGGCTGGGTGCGGATCAAGGCGTTGCTCGGCGCCCAACAATCCAAGCTCGCCGACGAAAGTTGGGTGCTCGGTGAATCCACGGGCAAGGCGAGTGACAGCGTCGACAAGCAGATCGCCAAGTTGCGCGAGCTGTACTTCCAGCGCTTCAACGCCGCGTGGACCAAGTTCCTGGCCGACATGGTGATGACCAAGCCGGAAAACGCCTCTGCCGCGCTCGACGAGCTGAACGCGCTCAGCGAGCCGGAATGGCCGTATCTCCGCCTCCTGCGCACGCTGCACGAAAATGTGGCGATCGACGTCAGCGAAGAAAGGACCGCCGGTACCGTGATCGAAGACTTGGCGGAGCGCGCCAAGAACAAGATCGAAGCCAAATTCACCGATGCTGGCGCGCCGGCAGCGGCGCCCGAACGCCCGATCTCTCCGGTCGAGCGCGCGTTCAAGCCCATGAGCGAATTTGCCGGCCAAGGCGGAGACCCGAAGGCCGACAAGGGCATCCCCTCGGGGCTCGCGCAGTACCAAGCGTTGATCGCCAAGCTGGTCGGTGTCTTGACCGATCTTCGTGACTCACAGGCTCCACAAGATCCAAAGGCGATCGCGAGTCAGTTCGAGGAAGCGTTCCGCACCACCAGCGCGCTGCTTGCCGGTCAAGACGGCTTCACTCGCCCGTTGCTCTCGCCTTACTTGATGCGCCCGATCACGGGTGCTTGGAGTGGCGTAGTCAATGACTCCGGCGGAGCCGCGAGCGGCTTGTGGGAGATCACCGTGTGGGACAAGTGGCGCACGCTCGAACCGCTGTATCCCTTCACCAACTCATCGAAGGACGCCAAGCTCGAAGACTTCACCTCGTTCTTCAAACCCAAGACCGGCTTGCTTTGGGGCTTCTTGGCAGAAAATCTGCAAGGCACGTTGGAGAAGACGGGCGGCACGTTCCAACCCAAGCGACGCTTTCAGTCGACCACGAATTTCGTGGGCGAATTCTTGGGCAATTGCCTCAAGCGCGGTGACGAGATCACCAACACCGTGTTTCCCGGGCAATCCGAAACCCCGAACGTGGAGTTCGACATCAATCTGCACTCGGTGAGCCCCGACGTCTCTGAGGTGCGGCTCGAGATCGACGGTGTCGTGCACGTGTACAAGAACACGCCCGAGGAGTGGCTGAAGGCTCGCTGGCCCGCCAAGGACGCGCAGTCACACGGCGCACGCGTCCACATTCGTGGCTCTTCGGGGCTCGACGAAGAAATCATTCGCACCGGCGATTTCGGCTTCTTCCGTCTTCTCGACGCGGCCAACGAGGTCACGCCCGGGACTGCTGGTGGACGCCCGGACGGCGCACAAACCCTGGTCGCCACGTGGAAGCTGCGCTCACCCGGCGCGTTCTTCAAACTCGACGTTCGCCCTGTGCACTCCGACGCCAAGCTCTCGTCGGCCTTGTTCAGGAGTTACAAATGTCCGCGAGTCATCGCCACGGCCAGCCCGAAATGACGATGTCGGTTGGGGGTCACGCATCAGCAGCAGCCACGGGCGTTCGCGTCGGCGCGTTCGGCAAAACCCCGCGCCAAGCGGATTTTTTGTACTACGGGCCTGCTGACGCGGACATCCAAGCCTTTCATAAGTGGCTCGAAGATGGCGTCTCGTGGGTAGCCGCACGCACGCCCGAGCTTTGGCCTCAGCTACGGGCCGAGCCGCCCGTGTGTGGCTTCGTCTTTCGTGCGCCGGGTGGCAGCCTGCTCGTCGGCGCTTTGCGTCCCAGCTCGGACGCCGTCGGGCGAGATTTTCCGCTCAGCGCCTACGTGGTGTTGCCCGCGGCGGGGCTCGCCAACCAGCCGCACGTGCTTCCTCTCTGGTTGGGTGAGCTCTTGCAACACGCAGCTGGGGCCATTCTCGCGAGTGACGTGCAAGGCGCGCTCGCTCAGCTCGAGGCGACGCTCGCAGGCGGCACGCTGCTGCCGCTTGCCGGGCTGCAGCAAGACGCGCGTGACTACGCGGAGTGGGTCAACACCACCGAGCTCACGGCCGCGTTCGACGCTTTGTTCGGCGAAGAAGCCCGCGCCAGCGCCATCCAAGCGTTGCACACCATCCAAGAAGCGATTTCGCCCTTTCGCGGCAAGGAGCGGCCCAAGACTCCGCTCTCGGTGTGTGTGCCGCTCGGTGTCTCCGGTGCCGGCGCTGCCGCGTTTTGGATTGACGTGGTGCGTCGCGCTGCGGGGTGGCGTGACACGGTGCCGACGTTCTTTTGGTCGTCGAGAGAGGACGGCGGCGAAGCCATCGTGCAACTCGGTGATGTGCCGGCGAGTTCCTTGCCGGCGCTCTGGCACGTCGGCGCTCGCAACGATCACGTGTGTGATCTCACGCGCCTCGCGCCCGAAGAAGCCCCGAAATTTTGGCCGCTCCTCCCGCCCGCAGTGGCAGCGGTGCTGACGCGCCCTGATGCCCGCGTTATCGATTTGCTGAACGCTCTCCAAAGCTGAACGAGGCTCGCACCATGGCTTTGCTCGAAGAACTCACCGAAAACGCCGCGCAGTTTCTAACGCCTATCGCCGGCGCGAAGCCAGTCGGTAACGACCCGGCGTACGAACCCGCTTTCGAGCGCGTCAAAGGCGAAATCGACAAGCTGACTGCGCTCAGCGGCGGCACGCCGGCTTGGGGCGACGTGGTCGCGGGCAGCGAGAGCTTGCTGCGCGAGAAGGCCAAAGATCTACGGCTCTGCGTTTGGAGCAACGTCGCTCAATTTCGAAGTGCGGGCATTGTCGCGTTCGCTCGCGGCTTCGTGATGACGAGCAAAGTGTGCGGGCAATTTTGGGAGGGCATGTACCCGGATCGCCCGCGCGCTCGCGCTAACTTGGTGAGTTGGCTGAGCGAGCAAGCCTCGACGGACTTGATGGCGTTCACGCCTGGCGCGGATGACCGCGCTGCGCTCGAAGTCATCGAGACGGTGTACGCCGAGCTCGATACTCTGCTGTCGGAAAAGCTTGGCCAGGCTTACCCAGGCATGGGTGGGCTTCGCTCGGCGGTTCGCGAGAAACTGCGTCAGGTGCCTGCAGCCGCGCCCGCGGCGCCTCCTCCGCCGCCGATCGCGCCAGTCGTGGCCGCGCCGCCACCAGTGGCTGCCGCGCCCGCTGCGCCGAGTGGTGGCTTCGCGGCGCCAGAAATTCCCACTGCAAGCAACGCCGAGGACGCGATCGCCTCTCTGCGCGCGGTCGGCCAAGCGATCACGTCTGCAGCCAAGCATTTGCGCAAGGCAGATCCTGCGGACGTCTTTCCGTACCGCTTGCAGCGCACCGGGGCGTGGCTCGTGGTGCGTGCAGCACCGCCGGTCGAAGGGCGCGCCACGCGCATTCCCCCGCCGCCCGCAGAGGCGCGCAAGCGGCTCGCCGCGCAGCTCGGCGAACAACAATGGCTCGCGCTGCTCACGAGCGCTGAAGATCTGACTGGCACCTATTTGTTCTGGTTCGACCTACACCGCATGGTCGCCCTCGCGATGGACCGCCTGGGCGTGCAGTTCGCCGCGGCGCGTGAAGCAGTAGGGCGCGAGGTCGTGGCCTTCATCACGCGCAATCCCACGTTGCCGAAGCTGACGTTTGCGGACGGTTCGCCGTTCGCGGACGCGGCTACCGAGACGTGGCTCGCGGAGGAGACGCAAAAGTGGGCTGCGAGTGGTGGCGGCTCGGCGGGCCCAAGTGCTGCCAGCGCGGAAGATGAAGAGCTCGCCAAGCGTTTCGAGGAAGCGCGCGAAATGGTGATTGGCGGTAAAGTGCCGGAAGGGTTGGCGTTGGCCGTGCAGCTGGCCAGCCGCGGCGCGGACGCGCGCACCCGCTTCCGCGCACGCCTCAGCGTCGCGAAGCTCGCGATCTCCGGAGGCAAGCCTGACGTGGCGCGGCCTATTTTGGAAGGGTTATTGGCGGAAGCAGACCGTCATCATCTCGAGGACTGGGAGCCGGAGTTGTGTGCCTCCCTGCTTTCGGCCCTATTCCTGTGCCGGAAGGCGACTTCGAAGCCGGGATCCGAGGAAGACTTGGCTTGGTCCCTGATTTTTAATCGATTGTGCCGCCTAGATCCGGCGTCCGCCCTACGATTGACGGCCGGTTGAGGCGATGACTGCGAGGTGACGGACAGACACTCTCAAGGCAGATTTCGTGCTACTAAACGTAAAGTCGGTCGGTCCTACATCGGGTCCGTGTGTTCAACGAACCGTAAGTTAGGGGAATGTTGCGATGGCTAAGGAAGGCTCCGTTGCGCCGCAAGAGCGCGTAAACATCACGTACAAGTCGTCCGTCGGGGACGCACAAACCGAGGTCGAGCTACCCCTCAAGATGCTCTTCGTCGGTGATTACACAAGCAGGCCCGATCCACGGCCGCTCGAAGAGCGGAAGCCGATCAACGTGGACAAGGACAACTTTCAACAGGTGCTCGCTGAACAGAATTTGAGCGTGACCGCGACCGTGCCGGACAAGTTGTCGGGTGAGCCAGGTGAACTGAGCGTGAAGCTCAAGTTCAAGAAGCTCAGCGACTTCGGTGCTGACTCGGTGGTCGAGCAAGTCCCGGAGCTGAAGAAGCTCATGGATTTGCGGAACGAGCTCACGGCGTTGAAGGGGCCGCTCGGTAACGTACCGGCGTTCCGTCGAAAGATTCAAAGTTTGCTCCAGGACGACGGCGCGCGTGCGCGGTTGCTCAGTGAGCTCGGGCTTTCCGAGAAGGCAGGAGGTTGAGCAGTGGCAGAAGAACAAGTTCAGGGCGGGACGACCACGACCACGACCGAGGGCGGCTCGCTGCTCGACGAGATCTTGAGCGAAACCAAGCTGTCGCCGACGGACGAAGGCTATGACGTCGCACGTCGCGGCGTGCAGGCGTTCATCGCGGAGCTGCTGTCTCCCAATCGCGGCCAAGAAAAGGTCGACAAGTCCTTCGTCGACTCGATGATCGCCGAGATCGACAAGAAATTGTCGCTGCAGGTCGACGAGATCCTGCACCACAAGGACGTGCAGACGCTCGAGTCCGCGTGGCGCGGCCTCAAGTTCGTCGTCGATCGCACGGACTTCCGCGAGAACGTCAAAGTCGAGCTACTCAACTGCTCGAAAGCGGACTTGTTGGCGGACTTCGAAGACGCTCCGGAGATCACCAAGAGCGGTCTGTATCGCATCGGCTACACGGCGGAGTACGGGCAGTTCGGTGGCAAGCCGTACGGCGCGATCTTCTCGAACTACGAGTTCAGCCCGAGCCCACAAGACGTCGCGTTGCTACAGAACTGCGCAGCGGTCGCAGCGATGTCGCACTCGCCGTTCTTCGCCGCTGCCGGTCCGCAATTCCTGGGCGGTAGCAACTACCTCGAGCTGCCGAACTTGAAGGATCTGAAGGCGATCTTCGAGGGTCCGCAGTACGCCAAGTGGCAGGCGTTCCGTGAGTCGGAAGACGCGCGCTACGTCGGTCTGGTGATGCCGCGTTTCTTGCTCCGCCTACCGCAGGGCAACAACACCGTGCCGGCCAAGACGTTCCAATACGAAGAGGACGTCGTGGGGCAGCACGACAAGTACCTGTGGGGCAACGCCACCTACGCGCTGGCCACGCGCATCGCGGACAGCTTCGCCAAGTTCCGTTGGTGTCCGAACATCATCGGTCCGCAAGCAGGCGGTACGGTCGAAGATCTCCCCCTCCACCAATACGAGGCCATGGGCGAGACGCAAACCAAGGTGCCGACCGAGGTGATGATCTCGGAACGCCGAGAGTTCGAGCTCAGCGAAGAGGGCTTCATCTCCCTCACGTATCGCAAGGACTCCGACAACGCCTGCTTCTTCTCCGCCAACAGCGCGCAGAAGCCCAAGTACTTCGGTCAATCGCCGGAGGGTCGCGAAGCGGAGCTCAATTTCCGCCTCGGAACGCAGTTGCCGTACATGTTCGTGATGTGCCGCATCGCGCACTACCTCAAGGTGCTGCAACGCGAGCAAATCGGCTCCTGGAAGGAGCGCGGCGATCTGCAGAACGAGCTCAACAACTGGATCGGTCAGTACGTGGCCGACATGGACGCCGTCACGCCCGCGGTTCGCGGTCGTCGCCCCCTGCGCCAAGCTCAGATCACGGTCGAGGACGTGCCGGGTAACGCGGGTTGGTACAAGGTCGACATGAAGGTGCGCCCGCACTTCAAGTACATGGGCGCGTTCTTCACGCTCGGTCTAGTCGGCAAGCTCGACAAGGAATGAGCCTCGCCTGACGCGTGCGCGGCACCGAATTACCGGTGCCGCGACGAAGCGTTACTTGGAAGCGCCGCCCGCTCGATGCAGGCGGCGCTTTCGCGTTTCAGGAAGGGGGCTGCTTTTCGGTGCGAACCGACGGCGTGCTGGTCGTCACCGGCACTCGCAACTTGAGCACTTGGCCCTTCAAGATGCGCGACGGATTGCGGATGCCATTGTCGCGCGCAACCTGCCGGGGATTGACGCTGAACGAAGCCGCCAAATCGGTCAGGTTGTCACCGCGCTCGACACGATAGGAGATGACGCGCTCGGTCGGTGCTTGGCGCTTGTCGAGCCCGAGTGCGCTGCGAACCTTTTCGGCGTCACCCTTGAGTGCGGCACTGGGCTCCGCTGCTGGTGGAGGTGCCGGAACTGAATCCTCACCGCGGATGCGCCAGGAATTCTGAGTGTCATCTGGGCGCGGGCCGAGCGGAGTCGCATCGGCGGCATTGGGTTCATGGTGACGCTCGCGCTCCCCCGTGCGCTGCAGCCGCTCCGACACCGCACCGCTCGAGTCGTCCAAACGCCGGCGGGAGTCGTCGCTGCCATTGCGGGCATCGCTCGTTCGCTCGCGCTCGTCCGAGTCACGCACACGGCGTGAGTCGCTCGAACCGCGGTCGCTGTCATCGCCCATGGTTTCCCAGAACGGTCGTTGCTCTTGGCGGCGATGACGCTTCGGATCCGTGCGCTCCAAGCGCGACATTCCTCGGCCGCCAAGATCGTCGTGGCCCCAATCGAAATCGTTGGAGACTTCGCGGTCCAGGTCGCGATCTTCCTGCCGAGAAAGCAGCGTCGGCAACATGCTGCGTGCGCGCGCCAAGCCATTGCCGGGCACGAACAGTGTCAACGGCTCACCGCGGTCCGGTAAGATATCGCTGCGGATCTGCGGGTTGAGTTCGCGCAGCGCGCGGGCACTGGTGCCGGCCGCTCGCGCGACCATCGACAGGCGAATGCCGGACGGTACTTCGAGCTCGGCCGCGTCGATCGGCCGCGCAAGTTCGACATCGCCGAAGCCGAAGTATTCGAGGTTGTTCATCAACACGGCGACCGCGAGCACCTTCGGTACGTACAGCTCCGTCTCTTTGGGCAGCGCGTCGGGGATCTGCGCCAAACTCCAAAAATCATCCACGCCGTACTGCTGTAGGCGATCGCTGAGTGAACCGTAGCCGAGGTTGTACGCGGCCAGCGCCAAGTCCCAGGACTGAAAGCGCGCGAACAGATCCGAGAGGTGGTCGGCTGCGGCGTTCGTCGCTTGGAAAATGCTCTGTCGTTCGTCGTAGTCGCGCTCGACGTTTAGGCCGTAGGCCTTTGCCGTTTGCGGCATGAACTGCCAGAGCCCGACCGCGCCAGCGCTAGAAACCGCCGTCGGCCAGAAGCCGCTCTCGACGAACACGATCGACAATAGATCGCGTGGTAGGTCACGCTGCTCGAGCGCGCGGGTGATCACGCTGCGGTAACGACCGCTGCGCCGAAGCCAAGTCGTGAACAGCTTGCGGCCTTCGGGGCTGTTGGAAAAGTAGCGGATGTACTTGGCCACGCGCGGGTTCTGGCGCACGGGCAACGAGGGCATCCGAATGCCGTTCGGCCAACGAGGAGAAGGGCCGGCGCCTAGTGCGCTCGAGGCCCGCCACTCGTCGGCCGGTGGTGCCTCGCACGACTCGGAAACCGGAGCCTGAGGCATCGAAGCGGGCGGTCCGAGCGTGTCGCCGGCGAACAACTGCTCTTCGGCGCGACGCAGCGTGCGAAGTTCGTTCGACTCGGCTCCCCAGTGGCCTTCCTGAAGCGTTGCAGCAGGCGTGCTTGCAGGAGTGGTCCGCGGCGCGGCGGACGGCGACTGCTGTGGAATGAGTGGCAAGCGGCGCGGTACGAGCGCCCCCAGTGCCGGCCAAGACGCTTCCGTGGGGACTCCAGCGGCGCTCGCTCCGAGCAGTCCCCCAACCAGCAGCGCCATGCAATTCGTTCGGATCCGCATGTTACCTACCCCTACTGTGCCACTTTGGATTACATTGGCCTACATTCTGACAGTCGATATTCCGCAAACCCGAAAGCCGGGGGTTTACGGAACCTCAGCGGCTCACGTCACTGCTTGGTCGAACCAGTGGACGGAGCGCTGGACGCCGCCGCATCGCGCGCAACGAAGATTCGGTCCCACAGCGAGTCCGCGCTCGGCGTCATGCGATCATGATTCCACGCCAGCGTCCGCTGATGTTCGGCTTTGCGTAGTTCCCGTCCGTCCGCGTCTTTCGCTGACACTTGTTCGAGCAACTCGATGCCTTCGGGCTTGAACGACGGTGAGGTGACGAGCGTGTACTCGAGCTTGCCTGAAACGCCGGGCTCTGAACCGGTCGCGAATCGCACGCGCTGCAGCGGAATTTGCGCCAATTCTTTGAGCTCCCCCGACCACGGCAGATAAGCGACGAGGGTGGTGTCGCACGCGTCGCTCGGACCGCGACCGGTGCAGCGATCATCGAGTGCGGTGACCAGCAACTCCGAACCCATGCGTTCGAGCCCAAAGCGGCTTTGCTTGGGGTTGCCGCGATAGGCTCCAAGCGCGTACATTTCCGCGTAGTCGTCCACGGTGCGAATGAGCGCCAGGACGCCGACTGCGTCGCCGTCTGGGCGAACGTGGGTCTTCAGCCAAACCACTTTGATTCGGTTTGCGCCGCCACCGAAAACCAGATCGCCAGTCTTGGGGCGAAGCGGCGCGCTGCTCGGCTCGCTGCCTTCGAAAGCCGGCTGTTTGAAAGCAGCCTGACCGGTGCAAGTGAGGGGTGCCGCGGGAAGGATTCCTTCCTGCTCGTCGTATCCTGGGAAGACCAGCTTCCAATACTGCTCGTCCGTCAGCTGCCGCATGAACGCCGTGTTCTTTTGCGGAGGCAGGCGGACCACGCAGGCAGGCAGTGGCGCGCCGCGGCGCGAGGGATCGGAGGAGACGGATTGGGAGGGCTCAGCGCAGGCAATCACGCCAAACAACGCAAAAAAGGCGCCGAACGATTGCCGGGCCAGGGCAGGCACTTGCTTAGCTCCCTTCAACCACATTGTTTCCCGTTCGACGGAATAGCGTGCTGGACCAAATCGGCCAACTTATCGGCGGTCCGACACGTCTCATTTTGGCCGCCAAGGATTGGTCGAAGGTTTGCCCGAGGATTTTGATCGACGCGTGACGTCGCAGCCGAGTCGGACTGAGAGCCGACCGAGGGGGCAATGATCGCGAATGAATACCTGCGAGCAAATGTTGTACTGCAGAGCGATGCCGCTTAGCTTATGATCGAGAAGGGTGTCACGAATCTCTAAGTGGGGAGTAATGCTCACGCATCTGCGTGGGTGAACCCTCGCCAGAACGTTGGAAGGTCGCAATGTCGCATGAGTTCTACGTAACCATCAACGGCACGAAACAGGGCGCATTCAAAGGGGAGAGCATTCGCGAGAAGCACTCTGCGAAGATCTCCGGGTTGTCCTACGCTCATTCGATTCAATCACCGCGTGACGTCGCGACTGGCCAGGCCAGCGGTAAGCGACAGCACGGCGCGGTCGTCATCACCAAGGAATGGGGCGCTTCGTCGCCGCAGATCTTCCAAGCACTCGTGAGCAACGAAGTCTTGAAGGACGTGCTGTTCGAGTTCGTGCACACGACCGCAGACGGCATGGAAGAGGTCTACTACACGGTCAAGCTGCTCAACGCGACCGTCTCGGCAGTGTCCTACTCGACTGGTGGTGGTGAGAGCGCAGAGACGGCAAAGACCACCGCTGCGTACGACACGCACGAGCTCGAGAAGGTCTCGTTCACGTATCAGCGCATCGAAGTCGAACACAAGCTGGGCAAGACCTCGGCCGTGGACGATTGGCGTCAGTGACGCTCGACGGCTGCAGCGCGGGGCGATCCGCAAAGTCAGAACGCCGCGCGCTCGCGGCCGTCATCGAGGGATAGCGACGGATGCCCCCCGGAAAAGCGGGACCGTCGCTACTCGCTCGGATTCGTCAGCCGGAATCGACGGGTGCGCGCCGTCAAGCTACGGACGAGGATACGAGGCGCAGTGTGCTCGAGCACTTGCGCGCCATGTGCACGACCCGCCACGGCACCATGGTCACCATGCCTGACTATGGCGTGGCGGATGTCAGTGAGATGATCCACTCGTTTCCCGACGCCATCGCTGAAATGGCGCGCTCCATTCGGCATACTATCCAGACGTACGAACCCCGTTTGACGAACGTGCGCGTAAAACACCTGCCCTCGGAGGATCTCACGTTGCGCTATGAGCTGACCGCGCAGCTCGTCACGGGCGGCACGAAGTCGTCTGTCACGTTCGAGACCACGATCGACCCATCGCGGCGCATCCTCGTCAGGTAACCTCGGCCGTTGTTCAACCGCTACTATCAGGACGAACTTGCCTACCTGCGTGAGCTGGGGAAGGAATTTGCCCAAGCCTACCCAGCGCTCGCGCCGATGCTCGCGGATCGCGGTGGCGATCCCGACGTCGAACGGTTGCTCGAGGGCTTCGCTTTCCTCACCGGTCGCATTCGGCAAAAGCTTGATGACGAGCTGCCCGAGCTGATCCTAGCGATCGCGCAGCTACTATTTCCGCAGCTCGTTCGCTCACTGCCGAGCGCGTCGATCCTCGAGCTGACGCCGATGCCCAATGCGCTGCGCGAGGCGCGTGTCGTCGCCGCAGGTACCGAATTCGACAGCACCCCAGTAGACGGTGTGCGTTGTCGTTTTCGCTCGTCGACCGATTGCGAGCTCGCGCCCTGGGTACTCCAAAACGCAAAGCTCGAATCTGTCGCCACGGGACCGCAGCTGCGCTTCGAACTGGCGTCGGCAACGGGCGCCCCGATCGCGCAATTTGCGCCGGAAAAGCTGCGAATTTTCCTGGCCGGTGACGAACGCGAGAGTCTGACGCTGCTGACCTGGCTCGCGCAGCACACGAGCGGCGTCTCGCTCTCGACGCCCGCGACGTCGGACGGTCCGGCACAAGACCTATCGCTCGAGCGCGGCTGCATCACGTTGCCCGCCTTCGAGGATCCGCCGCTCTTCCCGACGGGTGAGACCGCGTTTCCCGGCTTCCGCCTGCTGCAGGAGTACTACACGCTCCCGGCGAAGTTCAGCTTCATCGAGATCAAGGGCATGTCGCGCGTCGCGGAGCTGACTCCCGAAGCCACGACCCTCGTCGTCACGATTCGCTTCGATCGCCGTGTGCCCGGCATCACGCAATTGCGTCCCGACGCGCTGAAGTTGCATTGCGTTCCGATCGTCAACGTGTTCGCGCTGACCGCGGAGCCGATTCGAGTGCTCGCCGAGCGCGAGCAGTTTCTAGTGCGCCCTGCGGGGCTACGCATCGGTCAAGGCGAGGTGTACTCGATCGAGCAAGTGCGCGGCGTCGCGAGCGGCACGTTCGAGCGCTTCGAAATCCCTTCGTTCTTCGACTTTTCTCACGCCAGCAGCTCCGGCGCGAAGAACCGAGTCTACTACTCGACCCACCTTCGCCCCAGCGTCGTCGGTGACGGCGCGGATTTGTTCGTTTCGCTCGGCACCGCGGAGAACAGCGGCGTCGTTCCCGATCTGGACGTGCTGTCGATTGATCTACTCGCCACGAACGGGCGCTTGGCGAGTGGGTTGCGTGCGGGTGAAATTTCGACAGCGACCGCGAGCTCTCCGCCGTTTGCAAAGTTTCGCAATCTCAGCGCGGTCACCTCGTACGTCGCTCCACCGCTCGGGCAAGAACTGCAGTGGCGAGCCACCGCGCACTCGGCCATGAACTTGCGCTCGTTGACCGAACCAGAAGTGCTGCGCTCGGTGCTCTCCGTTTACAACCTGAATGCGATTGCCGATCGCCAAGCAGCGCGCGCCAACGAGCTCCGCCTGGCGGCGTTGCGCGACGTGCGCGTCAAGCCGGCCGAGCGCCTGTTTCGCGGCATTCCGGTGCGAGGTTTACAGCTCGATGTCGATTTGGACGAGAGCGGCTTCGCCGGTGACGGCGACTTGTTCTTGTTTGGCGCCATCCTCGAACGCTTGTTCGCCCACTACGTTTCGCTGAATTCGTTCAGCAACACCAACATCTTTGCCCTTCAAACCAAGGCGACCTACCAATGGCCGGCCCGCAGCGGGAACCTGACGTTGCTCTGAAGCAGAGGCTCGCGAAGAACGGGACTCGCTTCTCGTTCTTTCCTGCGGCCTACTTGCTCCATCGGCTCTCGCCGAATGCGACGCCGGTTGGCGAGCTCGGACCAGTCGCCACGGAGCCAGTTCGGTTTCGGCACGATCATCGCTTGATCTTTCACGCTGGTGACGTGAGCTCGATCCGGATCGTGGAGCACGGCCCCGTCGAGCTCACTGCAGCCTTTCTTGGTCTCACGGGTAGCGTTTCTCCGCTCTCGTCCGCGATGTTGGAAGAGGTGCTGCGCGCGGAAGCGAGCGATGCGCCGGCGCTGCGCGCATTCTACGATCTGTTTCATCATCGCCTCGCCAGCTTGTTCTATCGAGCTTGGAAGAAGTACCGATTTGCCGCGGGTTTTCGGGTCGAGGGTGATGACTCGTACACACGGCGGGCGCTGTCGTTCATCGGTATCGACAGCGCGGGGGCGATCCCGGATTCCGGCCTCGCCCCGCTCTCGCAGCTCGCGCTCGCGCCGCTGCTTTCACTCAGAGTACGATCGGGGCGGAGCCTCGAGCTGGTGTTGCGGCATGCGCTCCGAGCGATCACGGGCGATGCGCAGATTTGGGTCGAGCCCTTCGTCGTTCGAAAAGTCGAAATTGCACCCGAACAGCGCGTGCAACTCGGGCGGCAGAACACCACCTTGTCGACCGACCTGACCATCGGCGAGAGCGTGTTGGATCAGTCCGGTCGCTTCCGCGTGCACGTCGGCCCCGTCAGTCACGAGGTCTGCGAGTCACTGCTGCCCGGAGGCCGGCACTACCCGTTCCTGCGCAACGTGATCGAGCATTTCTCGCGCGGGCACCTCGAGGGCGAGCTCGAACTCGAGGTTTCCGGCGCAAATACCGGCTTTTGTTTGGGTTCGGAGCGCAGCTCGAGCTTGGCCGTGACCACTCGTTTGGGCGCGGAGAGCGAAGCGCTGCGCATGCGTGTGCTGCTCAGCGAGAACCTTGCCGAAGCCAAGCCCTACGCGGTTCGCAGCCGGGCCGCGTGAAGGGCTCTCGCCCTCTTACAATAGCTGCAGCGTTTCGATCACGCGCGAAAGCTCGGGGCTGACCTGCTCCATCGTCTGGCCTTGATGGACGATTTGAATCAGATCGACGCGGTGTTCGCTGCGCGTCAAATACTCGCGGCTGAGGTTCACGAACGGTGTCTTGGGCGCGGCCACGCTGCGCCGAACGTCATAGACGCGGGCCTGAGCATTCCAAGTCATTGTGGGGACGCCACCACCGAGTAGCTCGCCGCCCGACTTTTTCACGTCTTCCTCGTAGCGGCCCATGAGGACGCGCCACGGATCCAGCGGCGACTCGACTCGTTCATAAACCGCAAACACGACCTCCCGCGGGGAGACGTATTGGATGAATTGCTTTTGGGGCTCGAGGCTCGCCGCGCGAATCACCCAATCCTTCGGTCGCGACAAGCGGACCGTTCCGCCCAGCACCTTTACGCCGATATATGGACGCCCCGCGCCGGTCTCCAGGTCCAGCGGCGGGTAGGGCTCTTCCAACAAGCGCAGCTGGCTCGCGCTGAGTTGCCCCCCATAAGTCTCGTAAAACGTTCGGTTTTTGAACGCGATCGGATCTGGGCCGGCGCTACAACCGAACGCCCCCAGCAACGAAAGACCGAGACAAAATTCGAGTACTCTCACGTTGACCCACAGCACCGTAGCAGGGGCAGACGGACGTGGGCCAGAAAGCGGCAGGCAATTTCGTCGCTTGGTTGGAACGCAAACTCGGCCGATGCGTCTAACAGGAAATTCGGAATCAGAGCGCAGTCGCACTAGAGTGGCTTTCCGCATGGCCGCGCTTCATCGCCTCGTTGCCGCTTGCTGCCTGCTCGTCGCAGGTTGCGGCGGGTCGCAACCTCCGCGCCTACCCGAACAATCGTCGGCCCACGTCGAGGCTAGCGTCCGTGATTCGGACGTGATCGACCTGACCCATGGTTCACCGACGCTGGCTTTAGGTGACCTCCGACTGCGTCCCGACGCTTGCAACGGCGTCGATCTTCACCCGGAATTCCGCGATCTCCAGGTGGGGCAGTTGATCGAATTTCTGCGCGGGTCGGGCTTTGAGCTCAGTGAAACTCGTGCGCGCAGTGACCTCAGCTACCTCGATCTGAAAACGCCGAACGGGCCCGTGAGGTTGAGGGTCGCGACCCTCGATTCTTCTCGTGCTGCGGGCCGCGATTTGCACGAGGCGATTCTGCAGCACGGCCAAGGGTCGTGGGGCGTGCATCGGTCCAATCTCGCTGTTCTAGCGCCAAGCGCGAACACCGAAGATATGATCGCGTTTGCGCTAAAGAGTCGGCTCGCGTGTTGGGGTGTGTTGACGGTCGCCGGCCGAGACGACGACTTCGTCGTGCCGGGTGGTTACACCGAACTCTGACTTGTCCGACACCTACACCTTCTGAGGCTGATCTTGGCCCGCATGTGTACGCGCGGCGGATGAGCTGGACCGCAACCCGGCGAACGAATAAGTTTGTGTGCAGATGCCGGGCTCGGAGGAGGAAGATCGTTTCGAGGTCGAGGGGTCCAAGCTTCCGAGCGACGCGGTAGCGATTTCCTACGAGTGTAGCGAGGGCATCTCGCGCACTTTCCGTCTGACGGTCGAATTTACGACCGAGGACGCGCACTTCGATGCTGAGGCTTGCCTTGGCTCTCAAGTCTCGCTCGTGCTCCGGCGAGGCTTCGAAACACGGCGCATCATCGACGGTGTTGTGCAGGAGGTGTCGTTTCGGCGTGTCGAGCGTGACAAACTGCACTTCGTCGTGCGCGCCGGCTCTGCGTTGGACGCGCTCGCACACCGACGCGACTCACGCATCTTCCAAGAGCAGAGCGTGGTGGATGTCGTTAGCACCTTGTTCGAGGAAGCCGGCTTTCTCACGCGCGTACAGAAGCAGCTCGAGCGCACGTACCCGCCCAGGAGCTACATCGTTCAGTATCGGGAGTCGCAGCTCGAGTTCGTGAACCGGCTTTTGGAAGAGGTCGGCATCTTTTACTTCTTCGAGCACGACGAGCAGGGGCACCGCCTGATCATGTGCGATACGCCGAAGGGTTTTCGCGCGCAAGGCGAGCAGCCGATCTTGTCGTTGATGACCAGCGGCGCCGAGTCGGAAGCGCTGCTCACGTTTCGTCGCAAACGCTCGCTCGCCACGACCAACGTCGAACTGCGCGATTTCGACTTCGAAAAGCCGGGCGCGGCGCCCGAGGCCGTACAGAACGCCAAGGATGGTTGGCCCGCGCTGCACTACGAATACCCAGGCGGATTCCTGACCGCGGAAGAAGGCCAAGATTTGGCGAACGCGCGGCTCGCCGAACTTCGCGCGTCCTCCGACACGTGTAGCGGCGAAACGCGCTCGATGCGCATCCGCTGCGGCGCGCCATTGACCGTCGAGAACGCCGCTGACGAGGCGTTGAACGGCAACTTCATCGTGACCGAGATGATTTCGCGCGGTAACGAGCACGAAGGCCAGGTCGGGCAGCGCGTTGCCAGCGCGGTGCTGTTTCGTGCCATTCCCGAGGGTGCTCCCTTTGCACCGCGTCGTCGCACTGCGAGGCCCAAGATCGCGGGCATCCAAACCGCCGTGGTGACCGGCGCTGAAACGTCGGACCAAGCGATCCACACCGAAAAATACGGTCGCATCAAGGTGCGCTTTTATTGGGACCGTGTGGGCCAGCAAGACGACAAGTCGAGCTGTTGGCTCAGGGTTTCACAGATCCCTCTGGGCGGCGCCATGATCCTGCCGCGCGTGGGCTGGGAGGTGAGCGTTGCCTTCTTGGAAGGCGATCCCGATCGACCGCTCGTGCTTGGCCGCCTGTACGACGGCGTCAATGGTCCGCCACAGGCGCTTCCTGCAGGAAAGGCCTCGGGTTCGTTGAAGTCGCATTCGTCTCCGGGCGGTGGCGGCGTGAACGAGATCGGTTTCGGTGATTCCGGTGGCAGCCAGGGCTTTGGGATCAAGGCGCAGAAGGACTTGAACATCAGCTGCGGCAACGACTCCGAAGAAAAGATAGGGGTCGATGACGAGCACCGCGTGGGCGTCAATTTGAGCCGCTCGGTCAAGGTCAACGAGTCCACGACCATCTCCGGGAATCACACGCTGAGCGTTGGCCAGAATTTGTCGGCCAAGATCAAGTCGAGCCAGAGCGTGACCATCGCCGGCAATGACACCAGCAATTCGACCGGTAATTTCCTCGAAAAAGTGAGCAGCCGCTCCTACACGATCGGCGGCAATCTGATGAACATTTCGAATGGCATCGAGCTGTCGTGCACGGGGCCGGCCACGCGCACGGTCGGCGCCGTCGAAGTGCGGGCAACGGCGAGCACGCTCAGCGACAATATCCTCGCGGTCTCCAGTTCGACCGTGGGTGCGGTCCGTATGCACCTCGTGAACGGTTCGCACGGAGAAGTGATCGGCGGCGCCAAGTCGCAAATGCTCTCGGCGGCCGAGTTGCACGTGACCTCCGGCAACTACGAATGCAACACCGGAGCCGCGCACTCGAACCTGATCGGCGGCATCCATTGGCGCAAAGCCACCGGAGACTTCTCCGTCAAAGCAAAGCTCATCTCGATCGTCGGCGGCGTGGGCAAGCTCGAGGCCGGCGGCAGTTCGATTGCGCTGTCGGGCGGTCCGATCACGCTCAAAGGCTCAAAAATCGTGCTCAAGGCTGCTCTGATCAAGAAAACCTCCGGCACCATGGCGAAGGGCTGAACCAGTGACGACTTCGGCGGAGCAATGGTTCGAGGTCGACCTACAGGTCGCGGGCAGCAGCGTGGAGTTGCTCGCGTTTTCGCTGCAAGAGGGCCTGTCGAGCGTGAGTCGACTGTCGGCCACGCTCGTCACGCGCGGTGGCACGGCGTTACCGGAGGCAAGCTCACTCGTCGGCGCGGACGTCAGCTTCGTGATCAAGTCGTGGCTGAACACCGAGCGCCACTTCACCGGGTTCGTGCTGAGCGCGCTCGATCGTCGGGCCGAGCACGAGCGCGTGATTGAGCTGGTCATGGTTTCGAAGCTGGCGCGGCTCGAGTTGCGCAAAGACTGTCGCAGCTTTCGCAAGTCGGCGGAGCAGGGCCTGGCTCCGGACGCGATCATGAAGACGGTGCTGACTTCGGCGGGGGTCCTCGACTCGGAACAGAGCTGGGCGCTCAAGGATGCCCACCCGGAGCGCATCTATACCGTTCAGTATCGCGAGACTGACCTTTCGTTCATTTCCCGCATTTTGAACGAAGAGGGCATCTACTATGCGCATCGCTTCAGCGCGGATGGGCTGACCCTGCACTTCAGCGATGACACCGCGGGGCTCGCGGACGTCACGGGCGACAAGGCGATTCGCTTCCAAGTCGATCTTGGGGTCACCGTGGAAGACGAGTGTTTGGTGCATTTGTCGCACCGACACGCGATCTGTCCCGACAAGGTGTTCGTGCGCGGTCGTGATTTCAAGACTCCGGCAGTGATGTTCGAGGACACGGCCGTGAGCGAGGATCCGGGGGACCACGCGCTGGAAGTTTACGACTACTCGGTGCGCGTCGAGAATCAGAGCGACGCCAAACGTCACGCGAAGAATCTGCTCGCTTCACTGCAAGTCGATCGTCTCACTCTCGAGGGTGAAACGAACTCGCTGCGCCTGCTGCCGGGGTCGCGGTTCGAGGTCGAGGAGCACCCCTGGTCGAAGCTGAATGGCGAGTTGCTCGTGGTTCGCTCCCGCATCAGCGGCAATGACGTGGGTCGCAGTTTGGATGGCTCGAAGCACGTGCTCGAGGCCAAGAGCTTTCACGCTTGGTTCGAAGGGGTGCCTACCGGTCGAACCAAATATCGCCCTGCGCCGCAGGAGATTGCGCTGCGGCTCCCAGGGCTGCAATCCACCGTCACCACCGGCGCATCGGGTTCGGAAATTCACGTCGACCCGCATGGCCGGGTCACCGCGCATTTCCAATGGGATCGCGTCAACGCGTCGGACGAGAATGCCAGCTGCTGGATGCGCACGAGCCAAGTGCCCCTGAACGGCGCAATGTTGATCCCGCGTGTCGGTTGGGAGGTCAGCACGGCCTATTCCGAAGGTGATCCGGATCGGCCATACGTGATGCAGCGTCTGTACAACACCGCGACGCCGCCGCCCTACGCGCTACCCGATCACAAAGCCTCGATGGCGCTCCAGACGGCGACCACGCCAGGTGGCGGTAGCTCCAACGAGTTCAGCATGAGCGACACGAAGGGCAGCGAAGGCATGTTCTTCAACGGCTCGAAGGACATGAGCGTCTCGGTCAACAACAACGCGACCGAGTCGATCAAGAACAACCAAAAGGTGACCATCGGTTCGAACCACACGCTGCACGTTTCCGGTGCCGTGACGTCGACCATTGGCTCTGACGAGACGGTGACGGTCAGCGGCAATCAGAGCCACTCGATCGGCGCGCTTTTGGCGGAAGATTCTGGCACTCATTCGCTCACCGTCGGCGGCAACCGGAATCTGAACGTGGGTGCAGATCACCGGCGCACGGTCGCTGGCCCGAGCAGCTTGACGGTCGGTGGCAATTCCATCGACTTGGTGACGGGCTCGGTGTTCGAGAGCACGCTCGCGAGCATGACTCACACCGTCGGCACGGCGCTGGTGGAAATGTCCGTGGGCTCGCGCTCGGTCATCGTCGGAGGCGCCGCCACCGAGAACACCGGCGCGCTGAAAGTGATCGTCGCCAAAAAAGGCCGGGGGATGGAAGCTGCCGCCTACAGCAACCTCGTGGGCGGCGCGAGCGTGGCGATCGTCAAAGGCGATCGAGTCGATACCAGCAAAGCCTCGTACACCGACGTCGCGGCCGGACTTCAAATCACCAAGGCCGAGAACATCACCTTCGAGGCAGAGGCGCTGATCACCGTGCAAATGGGCGCTGCCAGCTTGATTTTGACTCCAGCCTCCGTGTCGCTCACCGGCATCGGCATCACCCTGGATGGTGATACGGTCGAAACCGGCGGCATGATCATGGACAACTGAGCGAGCAATGCAGATCAAGGCCGAGGCAACACTGCGCACCGAGTTCTTCGTCACGCAAACCTTGGCGGAGTTCCGCGAACGGCACGAGCTGAATCACCCACCGTTCGCGGAGGTGGAAGTATGGCTCGAAGACTCCCTACCGATGGACCAAGTCGTCGGAACGCAGGCGGAGCTCAGCTACGGCACAATCGGTGCGGAACAGCGGATATTTCGCGGCATCATCGATTCGATCGAGCTCGTCGCGCACCTGAGCCCGGATCCGGAAGACTTTCAGCTCGCGTACCGGCTACGGATTTGTTCTGCGCTCGCGCTCTTGGAGCGTAGCGTGGCAAGCGAGATCTTCCAGGAAAAGACCGTGCAGCAGATCGTGGCCGCGGTACTCGAGGCGGGGGGCTTCTTGTCCAGCCAGCAGGTCTGGCGCTTGAATGGCAGCTATCCAACGCGCGAGTACTGCGTGCGGTACCAAGAGAGCGCGCTTGCCTTCATCAATCGCTTGCTGGAAAGCGAAGGCATTGGTTATAGCGTGGAGCCGTTCGGGGAAGACCAGGAGCAGATCGTGTTCTTCGATCGCTCGAGCGCCGCACCCGCGATCGACTCGCCGGACAGCCTACCGATCCGTGACTCTGCGCGGCTGGAAGATTCGGGCGAGGCGATTTATGGAGTCGATGACACGACCACCGTCGTGTCCGGTGCGGTCGCTTTGCGCGATTACGATTTCGAACATCCAAGCCTGGATTTGACGGCAAAAGCCGCGGGTAAGACGCACACCGAGCTCGAAGTATACGACTACCCCGGTGGC
Source organism: Polyangiaceae bacterium (assembly GCA_035634635.1). Lineage (GTDB taxonomy): Bacteria > Myxococcota_A > Polyangia > Polyangiales > Polyangiaceae > PMG-095. The sequence goes on along the minus strand of DASQCO010000117.1, from coordinate 212,365 downwards.
TACCTGACGCCCAAGGATGGCTCGCGCTTGGCGCAAGTGCGGCTCGAAGAGCTGGCCACGGGCAGTGCGCTTCGCATCATCGAGACCGATGCCATGCACGTTCGGGTCGGACGAAAGCTCGTCATCGATTCGGACGAGGCGGGCAGCTCGGAGTGGTTCGTAGTGGGCTTGGATCAGGGGCTCCAAGGCAAGGAAGACGAAGCCCAGCACAACCACTTCGACTGCACGGCGCGGCTCATCCCGCTCGCGACCCCTTATCGACCCGCGCGCGTGACGCCAAAACCGGTGATCTACGGCCCGCAGACCGCGACTGTGATGGCCCCGGAGGGTTCGCAGGCCGAGGAAATCCACACCGACAAGCATGGTCGCTGCAGACTTCGTTTCCACTGGGACCGCTCGAGCTTGTCGCACGAGCGGTCATCGTGTTGGATACGCGTCGGGCAATTGCAAAGCTCCGGTTCGCTCGCGCTGCCACGCATCGGCTGGGAGGTACTCGTCGAGTTCTTCGAGGGCGACCCAGATCGGCCGCTGGTCACGGGCCGCCTGTACAACGGCATGTTCATGCCGCCCTACGCACTGCCCGAAGGCAGAACGCGTACCGCGCTCCGCACCAACAGCACCCCTGGTGGCGGCGGATCGAACGAGATCCGCTTCGAGGACAAGGCAGGAGCGGAAGAGATCTCGATCAGCTCGCAGTACAACACCAACACGGCCGCCGCGAACAACCGCGATCGCAAGATCAGCAACAACCAGACGGTTGTTGTCGGGAACAACGCGGAGGTGAGCGTCGGCGCCGATTCCAAGGTCGAAATCGGCAGTGGTTGGTCGCACACCACGACGAATCAGACCGTCACAGTGGGTGGCAATCGCAAGCTCGAGGTCAACGCGGTGTACGGGCTCACGACCGGCTCCGCAACGACCATGGTCGGCGGAAACCAAATGGAGATGGACGGCGATCCGTTGGCCGGCATCATCGCCACGGTGACGTCGGCTGTGGCAGCGGCCGCTACGGCCAAGGCCGCCAACGTCGTCGCGCACGTGGAAGGTGCGGTGCAGGGGAAAGTCGATCAAGCGCTCGGCCCAGTCCACGCGCTCACGGCGCAGGCCGGCGCACTCGGTGGTGCGGCGCAAGCTGCGGGTGGCGGCAGTCTCTCCGCCGCGCTCTCGCTCGGCCCGATGGCGGCGGGGTTGCCCGGAGCGGGTGCCTTGGCGAGCTCGATCGGCGCTCCACCCGCAGCATCACGCTCGGCGCCGGGTGGCGGTGAGTCTTCTGGAGAAGTTGCGGTCGCGGGCGCCGTCCAGGCAGCTGTCGGCAAGGCGGTCGGGAGCGCGATCGCCAAAGGCAGTGATCTCGCGGCGGCGGCGTTCGGCAAAGGCAGCGCGAGCGCCGCTTCGGGCGCTGGCGGTGCATCCACTGCGAACAGGGGCGGCGCAGTGGGTGACGTTGGCGGCGTCTCCGATTCGGACACTGCAACCGGGCCCGGGCATAGCCAATTCAAGGTGGACGGCCCACACACTGAGACCGTTGGCTCGCTCAAGATGACGGGCGCGCTCGGCGCGATCAACCTCAACGTGGCCGTTGCGCGCACCGAAACGGTTGGCGCGGCTCACCTCGAGGCGACGCTCGCGGATCGCTCCGAATCCGTGGAGGGCGCCAAGGCCGAGACCGCGGTTGGCCTGATTGTGGTCTCGCTCGCCGACGATACGGAAACTACCAATGCCGCGCGCAGCAACGTGGTCGGCGGTGCAATGCTCGAAAAAACCAAAGGCAACCAAAGCGTCACCGATGACGTCGCGGCTACCTTCGTCGGCGCGATGCACAAGCTCTCCGCGAACACCAAAATCACCTTCAAAGTGGGCGCGAGCAGCGTCGTGATCGACGGTGGCGGCGTCACCGTCGAGAGCCCGATCGTGCTCTTGACCGGTGCAACCATCAAACACACGAAGAACGTGGCCGATGGCTGAGCGACCCGTGACCGCGCTTACCGGCGGCCAAGCGACGGAGGCTGCCACGCTGACGATCGTGAAGAGCCCGAGCAGCACGCTCGATCAACTGCTCGAGCAAGTGGACAGCCCGGCCGCAGACGCGGAGGCGGCTCCGTCGGCGCGCGCGGCTCAATTGCCGGAACCACCACGCCTGGTGCTCGTACGTGGCTTGCGTTGGATGAGTGAACAGCAACTCGAGGTCGCGTTTCGAACGGGCGAACCATTCGCGGCCGTGGTCGCGGCTGAGGTCGATCGTGAGCTCTTGAACCAAGCCATGATCGACGGCCAAATGCTATTGAGCGAATGGCCAGAGCGCGGCACACCACTCGTCGTCGGAGTGGTTCACAGCAAGCCACCGTCGAAGGTGCGTTTTGCCGCTGAAGAAATCGAGCTGGACGCTTCGCGCGAACTTCTGCTGCGTTCGGGGAGCGCGGCGCTTCGATTGCGATCGAGCGGTGAAGTCGAGCTCGTCGGTAGTCGAATCAGTGCGGTATCACGCGGGGTGATGCGCCTGATCGGCCGTCTTTTGAGGCTGAATTGAGGATTTCGTGGGACTGCCTCGAATCGACAATCGCACCGAGTTTGCCGCTGACCCGCAGATCCTTTTGGGTCGAGAGGGGGAAGCGCTAGTCGTTCTCGTCAAGGCAAGCTTCGAGTTGCTCGATCCGACGGACGACCAACTCACACTCGCCCCACCCGCGCGCACGCGCCCGCTCAGGCCCGCCGATATCCCTTGGGGTGAGCCAGATGTGAGCAGCATCGCGTATCCATCCGACCATTGTGTGTACAAGCCGGGGACGGATGTCGTGGTTTTGGCCAGCGCCTATCCGCCCCCAGGACCCGCGGTGACGAACTATGACGTGTTCGTGCAGGTGGGCGATCTGCACAAGACGGTGCGCGTATTTGGCCTGCGCGTTTGGCAGAGCGACGGCACGGGGTTGTCCGCACCGGGCACCGCGGGTCCCGTCGAGATGCGATACGAGAACGCCTGGGGCGGGGTGGATGGCGTCGATTCGCCCAATTTCATCGAAGAAGCGCGGAATCCCGTGGGCAAAGGGGTTCGACTCGATCCGGGGTCGCTCAGCCACCAGATCGCACCGTGCCTAGAAGATCCCAACGAGCTGATCGGCTCATTTCGCACTCGGCCGCCTCCCGCCAGCATCGGCGCAATCGGACGACATTGGCAACCGCGCCGCCAATACACCGGCACTTATGATGAAGCTTGGAAAGAGTTTCGCGCGCCTCTCGCTCCGAACGATCGCGATGATCGCTTCGAGCAGTGCGCGTCGCCTGGTCTCGTCTCGCAGGTTCCGCTCGCGAGCGGTGAACTGGTGGGGCTCTTGAACTTGACCCCTGGGGGTGGCGCGCGTCGCTTTTTCTTGCCGAGGCTCGCGCTCGAGATCACCTTCGAGGTCCCCGATCGCGATCCATATGTGGCGCGCCCGCACCTCGATACCCTGCTGATCGACGCCCTGAATCTGAGCCTCGACAAGCCGCTCGCTGTCGAAATGGTGTGGCGTGCTGCTGCGCCCTCGCCGCGCAAACCCGAACTCGCCAAAGTGCGCGTGGAAGAGGTGAAGCCATGAACGCGCCCGTGGTGATTGCTCATGTTGGCGCGGTGACCAGCATGGGGCTGAGCGCGTTCGAAACCGCGTTCGTTTACCGCGCTCAGGGGACCGGGCTGCGCTTGTCGGGTTTGACCGACCCTGAGTCGGGTGAGCCGCTGCTGGTGGGTGCCGTGCCGACGCTCGATCCGACATGGGTTGGCTCCGAGCGCGTCGTCGAGCTCGGTAAACTCGCGCTCGACGACCTGTGGTCGGACGGTGCGTCCGCGCTCGCAGGGCGTCGCTTACATGTCTGGTTGTGCTTGGACGAGTGGCTCACCGAGCGCGACGAGCAAGGTGTCGTGCCGTCGGTCGAAGTCAGCCGTCTGCTACGTATTCACGCCCGTGCGCGCTTTGGTGAGCACGTGCAGATGCACGTTTGCGCGATGGGTGCAGCGTCGCCTGGGCGCATTTTGGACGACGCATTGGGCGAGCTTTCGCGCGGCGAATGCGAAGGCGTGATCTTGGGCGGCGTGCACAGCGACCAATGCCCGACCCGCATCACGCGGCTATCGCAACAAAAACGGCTCTATTCAGCCGAAAACAGCGACGGCGTGTTGCCCGGCGAGGGCGCTGGATTCGTCACCCTGCTCCCAGTAGCGAACGCGCGACGTCTGGGAGCGAGCGCGCGGGCGCAGTTGATCGAGCTCGGCACCGGCCACGATAAGGCGCGCCCGGACAATCACGAGTCCGCCTTCGAAGCCGCGGGTCTCACGCTCGCCGTGCGTCGCGCGACGGAGTCTCTACGCGCCCAAGGGTTGCGCGCCGGCACGCAATTCAACGATCTCGGCTGTGAAGGCTATCGCTTGTCCGAATGGATTAGCGTGATGACTCGCACGCAAGCGATCTGGGAAGAACCCCAAGTGTCGGAAGCGCCAGCTCAGCGCCTCGGCAATCTCGGCGCAGCAACCGTGCCCGTGCAGCTCGCGCTCGCGACGGAAGGCTTTCGGCGTGGTTACGCCCCGCATTCGCGCGCGCTGTGCTTTGCCGGCAGTGACGACGGATTTCGCGTGGCGTTGCGCGTCGATGCGATGGGCTGAGCGGCTTGGATCTAGCACTTTACGCGCGCATCTTGGCCGAACTCGCTCACGGTCACACGGAGCTCAGCCAGGTGCTCGCTCGACATGGAATCGACGAAGCAGAATGGCCGGCGATCTCCGCCCGCTGTGAAGCGGCGCTCGACGTCCCCGACGAGAGCGACGACGCCAGCGCGCTCGAACACTTTGCGGCAGCATTTGCCACCGCTCAAGCCGAGTTCGCTGGAGGTCCCGCTTCGTTCGACGAATGGCTCGAAGTGCTCGCGGCAATGCAGAAAGGCGAAGCTCTGCCGGTCGCGTTGGAGCGCCTGAAATTGACGCTCGACCGCTACCTAACGACGCAGGCGCACTGGGCTCAGCGCGTCGCGAGGGACCCAGCGCTCAACGCCAGGCTACAAGCGGTGCTCGCGACACCTCGACGCCGCTGAGCGGTGGAGAGCTCAACGACGCTGAGCCTCTGACCACGATCCCGGGGTCATGCGCGCTGCGGCCGCCGTCGGTTCGAATGCTGCGAGCACTAGCTCTTGGTGTGCCACGAAGTCGTGCGGATCGCAGATTAAGATCGCGCCGGTCCTGAGACTCAGTTCGTGCTTCAGCCAGCGACGATCGCCGGGGGGCGCGAGCGCGCGGCCGAGCTCCGTCCAGACGATCTGCGGTGACCAGGGGTAACCGCGGCGGTGGCGCTGATTGCGCTCGAAATTGCCGCCGTTTTGCGCCCACCAGGCGCGCCAACGTTGTGGATCACGCGTGATGCGCTCGATGCGATCGGCCGAGCCGGATTCGGGTTGGTCGCGCGGCGAGCTGACTTTTTGAGCCAACGAGGGCTTATCGTCCGGTACGGGATCCGGGACATCCGGATCCATGATTCTTTCAGGTGGGATCTCGACTTCTTCGAGGAGACGCGCACCGGTGATGCGTTCGAGCGCCTCGGCGCTCGCGGCCTGAATTGGTTCGTCCGGTGATGCTAGCGCGGCGATTAAAACCGGCACTGCGTCGACCAAGCCAGTCCAGCCGAGTGCTTCGGCGCCCGCAGCGGTCGGATGAGGACGCACCCAGTCGAGGATCTTGTTCGCGCCGGTACGGCCACTGTTTTGCGCTAGTAGGATCCCGGCTTCAGCGTTGTCTTTGGCGTGGAAGTCTTGAAATAGCAGCGCTTCGGCGGAGAGGTGGCAGTTAGAGCTCAGTGCGCGCAAGGTTGCCGAGCGCAACGCGGCGTGTTCCTCACTGCGCTCGATGGCCTGATCGAGGATCGGGCTCGCTTCGTCGCGAGTCGTGATTTGCGCGAACGTCGGCAGTGCTTCGGCGGCCACGAGCGGTTCGTCGAGCGCGGCTTTGGCGAGCAGGTCACGGTCGAATACGCCGCGTCGAACGAGAGCACGCACGCCGAGCGCACGATGAGCCACGTGCGCGCTGTGCGCATAGCGGAAGGCCAGACGTGAGGCGTCCGGATGTGGGATCAGCGCGAGCGCCGACCCGAATGCATCCGCCCATTCCGGGCCCACGCTTTCTTGCTCGTGCAGGAGGCGCTCCGCGAGGGCAAGCGTATCGCGCCCATCGACGCAGCCGAGCGCCATCGTTAGAGCCGAGAGGTGTGCTGGCGTGCAGGTGGGGTTGCCCAGCGTCAGTGTGTCGAGGTGCTCGAGTGCTGCGGGGCCGAGCGCGGCCAGCGCATCGATTCCCGAAAGCATGCGCTGTTCGATGAAGATCGCGCTCTGCCAGCGCTCACCGGCGATCGGCAGCCGTTGAATCCACGCCAGCAACACTTCTTCGAACGCGCCGAGCGCGCGGTCCTCGGTGAAACGGCGTCGCGACCAAGCGGGCTCGGCGGGTGGACTCGGCGCGGCTTCCGGCGGGACTTCGGCGCCGGGCAAGGCAGCGCTCGGAGTTTCCTCTTCGGCCGGCGGACGCGCGCGCGCGGCACTTCTCTCGCGCAGGCCAGCGACGGCCGCGCTGAGCTCTTCGAACGTCGTGGGCGTCGCGATCTCGGGTGCAGGCGAGAGCACCTCCGGGGCTGCGGCTTTCGCAACGCGCACTTTGGCGACCAGATTCGGCCGCACCAAGTCGTGTACGCGAGGCTGCCGCAAGCTTGCCCGAAGCTCGCGAACCGACGCTGGCGGCGCCCAGGGAGCGGCGCGCAGCCGTGTTTCCGCTTCATTCAAGTGTCGCTCTGCCGAGCCTGCCAGATCACGAACCATGCTGAGCATGGGATGGCCCGCATCCCGCGCGAGTTCACTCTGAAACGTTGCAACCGCAGCCAGCGCGGCCGGCAAACACTCCGCGGGATCTTCGACGGCGCGATAGGCCGCGTACAAGCGATCGAACGCGAGCTCCAGCGCCGCCACGGCAGCGCTGAGATCCATCGGTGGGGTATCGATGCGCTCCAAGATCAAGGCGCATTGTCCGAGCGTATCGTGCGCGGCCTCGAGATCTTCGGGCAGCGGTATCAGGGTCGCTTCGCTCGTGGAGCGCACGAGCGGCATCGGTGCTCGATTCATCAAAGGCCCCCTGGTCTACGTAAAGCCGTATAATATTGAACGAGGGGCTCATAGCGCGCGCGTTCAGCGGGCTGTTCGGCGAAGCGCCTTTGCCACGCCGACCATTCGCGTTCCCACTGTTGTGCGTCGAGGCCGGATTCACTCAGCGTCGCGCTGCTGCGATCGGGAAAGGCGGTCAATTCAGCTACCAAAAGCGCCAACTGGGTCAGTGCCAACTTGGGCTCGTTCGAATCATAGGGCGCGCTCGGGGGCGGCGCGGCCGGCGGCGCTGCGGGGGCAGCGTTCTGCGAGACGAAGAACGCCGTCGTGGATTCGAAGGTTTGAGGTTGTTGTGCGAGCGGAGGCGCTTGCATGAGCGGAGGCGCTTGCACGACCGGGGTCTGTACAATCGGAGGCGCTTGCACGACCGGAGTGCGCGGAGGCATGGGCGTCGGGGCTTGGGGAATCGGCGCTGCGGGCACGGGTGGATCGCTTCGAGGCACGTTTGGAGCGAAGGCGACCGTGGGCGCAGGTGAATGCGCCCTACGAACGACCGTGCCGAAGCTCGTGCGCGAGGCAAACGCTGGCCGCGCAGCAGCAGCGGGGGCGGCTGGTGGCGACGTCGCGGGTGCCGAAACGAACGCCGGAGGCGCGGCATATCCTGGTTGCGGGACTGCGGCGGGTGGAGAGACGAACGCGGGCGGCGCGATTGCGCCGGGCGGATTGACGGCAGCGGGCGGCGCGACGAATGCAGGTGGCGCGACGTTGCCCGGCGCGGCGACAGCGCCCGGATGCGAAACGAACGCAGGCGGCGCGATCGGCCCGGGCGGCGAGACCGCCGCGGGCGGCGTCACGAAAGCTGGGGGGGCGACCGGCGCGGGTGGCGCAACGACTGCGGGCGACGCGGGTGGCGCAACTCCCGCGGGTCGAGGCATGAACGCAGGCGTCACGACCGGCGGCGGCGCATACGCCTCAGACAAGTGTGTGGGTTGTTGCGCGGCTGCGGTATCGGCAGAGCCCGCGCGAGGAGCCGCAACCGCTGGAGTGTATAACGCCGGAGGGTCGACCTTCACGAAGCCGGTGCTCGGTGAAGGCGTTGCCTCCTTATCCTGCGAGCGGTGTGCGTTCATTGCTCCTCCTGCTTCGATGCGCGGTCGAACACTCGTTCCGATTGGCGCGGCAGCACCGAGCTCTTGAGCTGCCGTTGCTCGAACCGCGAGGTAGCGATCGAACAGTTGACTGCGCTGACGTTCGAGCTGCGCGGCCATTCGAGCTAGCCATTCCATCTGCTGTTCCAGCCATTGCTGTTCGGTCATCCCGACTTCGCGCAATACGTTTGCGCGAAGCTCGCCGCGCTCGAGGCGGAGCGTCAGCTCCGCAAATTGCGCCAAAGTCAGCTCCGCCATCCCAGAAATCCGCACAAAGTCTAACGTGCCGCAGCCGCGCCGCCAATGACCAAGCTCCGCACAATCGTTCAATCATCAGCGATCGAACGAAAGGGGAGCCGTTTTCTTGCCCGAGTCAGCCGCTATTCTCGGATCATTGCGGGGCCGGTTGCTTCGGTGATATCTCGACTCGTCCGTCAATTACGCGGGTGGACGTCGAGTTCGAGCTCCAGCAGCCCTTGGGCGAGCGCTGTCCGCACGCCGCGTAGGATTTGCGCGCGCCCGCCGGCGTCGTCGAGCTTCAGCCGTTGCGCTAATGTGGTCACGGCCGCCTCCACCGACGGGCTCTGATGCACGACGCTCAACAGGTCTGCTGCACTCTGGCTACAGGTCAAACTGCCGATCAGTCGGGAAGTGGGTAGCTCGATGCGAACCTGACCAGACTCGCCCTGCGCAAAGCGCGTGCCCTCTGGCACGACCAGTCGCGCTTCACGTAGGGCTGCGGGGTCTGCCGTCAACAAATCTTGTGCTGCGATTAGCCGGTCGAGTTGAGCACCCGTGGGTCTGACTTCGCTGAAGCTTTGCGTGCTGACTAGGTGAGTCCAGGGTGTGCGCTCGGTGGCACGAACGACGATCAGCATGGCGCGCAGCTCAGTCACGCCCAAGCGCGCCAAGTGATCGAGGTGTGCGTGGACGGCGCGCCCGTACCGTTCGTCCAAATCAGGGTGGCGACCCGCGGCGTAGTGGGCCACATATTCGTCCAAATCCTTGCGCTGCGACGAGAGCAACAGCAAATCGAACGACCTGTCGCCGAGTGCTGCACGGATACGCTCTGCTGGAGACACGTCGTCATAGCGCGGCCAGTCCACGAGCAACACGGCGCGACCGCCAGGCGCCAAGCGGGGCGGCAGCTCACTCAAGATCCGAAGCAGCAACTCATCGCCACGGGCGCCGCCATGCAGAAACGTGACGGCTTCCTCCGAATCCGGTTTCGAGACGAACGGCGGCTGCGCAACGATCAAGTCGAAGCGCGTGTCGGCGACTGGTGCAAATAGATCGCCCGCCAGAAAGGTCACGTTGCTGCGATCGGTCAATGCCAGGTTCAGGTTTGCCAGCGCAATCGCCCGCGGATTGATGTCACTGCCGACGGCGCGCCCGGCGCTGCGCGCGAACATCAGCGCGGCCGTGCCAGCCCCGCAGCCCAAATCGAGCACGCGCTCGACGGGCTTGGTCGGCCACGCCGCCTGAATCAAGCTCGCCGTCGTTGCGCTCGCGCCCATCACCGCCTCACCGCGATTCGCCAGGTCATCACAAAACACGTACTGGTCCTCGACCACGTTCAGGAAGAACGGGCACACTAGGTTGCCCTCGCGTTCCACGAGTAGTCCGGCTTCGAGCAGTGCCGAAAGCAGCGTCTCGCTCGCGAGCGCCGCAAGTGCCTCGGCGCGCGACACGGGATCCATGAATACGAATAGTCGCAGCGCAAACACGAGAGGGGAGTGTTCTTTGCGCAGATGGTAGGCGCGCAGTGGCCGACGCATGCGGTCGAGCAATTGCTCACCGTGCTGTACGAACGGCGCGATGGCTTCGCGCTCCACGCCGAGCGCGCGCAACCGCGCATTCAACTCGCGCACGAGAGGTAGGGGAAGAAGCGCCAAACGGTGAACATCGGGGAGCGTCACGGTGATGCGCACTGTACGCCGAACTCCGGGGCCGACCGCGAGTCGTCGGCAAATCCCATGAGGAACTGTCGGTTTTCGTCGACTCCCGCTGCGATGAGCCGAGTTGAGGTCGTGCGAAAAAGTTCGCTTTCGACATCGACGAGACTGCCTATCGCTAGGAAACGGCAAACGGCTCGCTTCAATGACTGAAGCCCTGGGGGCGGAGTTTACGTGTGTTATAAGGCCGGCTGAGATGGAAGTCTCAGAGGGCCAGGTGCTCGCTGGCAAATATCGGATTGAGCGCGTGCTCGGACGCGGCGCGATGGGCTTGGTCGTGGCCGCGACGCATTTGCAGTTGGGCGAGCGCGTTGCACTCAAGTTCTTGCTGCCCGAGGCGTTGCAGAATCCCGATGCCGTCGCGCGTTTCGAGCGCGAAGCGCGCGCTGCGGTGAGGATCAAGAGCGAGCACGTGGCGCGCGTCTCGGACGTCGGCACGCTCGAGAGCGGCGCTCCCTACATGGTGATGGAGTACCTGGAGGGGATCGATCTCTCGGCGTGGCTGCAGCAGCGCGGCGCATTGTACAGCGCGCAAGCCGTTGATTTCGTATTGCAAGCCTGCGAAGCGATCGCCGAGGCTCACGCGCTCGGCATCGTGCACCGTGATTTGAAGCCCGCCAATCTGTTCGTGGTCGAGCGTTCGGATGGCCTGTTGGCGGTGAAGGTTTTGGACTTCGGGATCTCCAAGTTCACCGGACTCGGCGACTCCGCCGGCATGACCAAGACGACCGCGGTCATGGGCTCGCCGCTCTACATGTCTCCCGAGCAGATGCAATCCGCGAAGGACGTGGATGTTCGCGGCGACATTTGGGCGTTGGGCGTCGTGCTCTACGAGTTGCTTTCCAGAGTCGTGCCGTTTCCTGGGGAAACCATGGCCGAGTTGGTCTTGAAGGTCGTTGCTGGTCCGCCCGTCCCGCTTTCGGCCGTGTGCGCTCACGCGCCGCCTGGTCTCGAGGCAGTGGTGCTCAAGTGTTTGGAGAAGGACCGCGCTGCGCGCTACCAGAGCGTCGCCGATCTGGCTTCGGCACTCTCGGGTTTTGCGCCCGCGCATTCCCGGGCCTCGATCGAGCGCATCACTCGCGTGCTTTCGCGCGCGGGCACGCCAGTGAGGCTGTCGTCGTCGCCGCCGTTGACCGAGCCGGCCAATCTCGCCAACGCCACTCAGTCGTCGTGGGGACAAGGCAGCGCACCCACGCCGCATCGCCGCCGTGCGCTCGTGATTGCCGCGGTGTTGTTCGTCGTTGCGGTTTTGGCAGTCGGGTCCGTCGCATTCATGCGCTCGGGTCAGCGAGTTGCGACGACCACGGCGAGCGCGGCGTCGCCGATCACAGTCTCGCTCGCATCACTGTCCGCGGAACCGGTCGCTACGCCGAGTAGCTCGCCCTCGAGCACACCGTCCGCCGCGAGTTCAGCGAGCGTGTCGGTCGCAGTGACTCCGACGGCGACGAGCAGACGGCCTGCTGGCCCCGCTGCCAGCGCGGCGTCTGCCGCAGCGAAGCCGGCCTTCGTAGCGCGGCCGGTCGTACCTACATCGAAGGCTTCAGCGCCGCCCCCAGCGGCGGCAAAGTCAGTACCACCCGCACCCGCCTCTAACCCCCTGAAAATGCCACTCCAATGAGATGTTCAATTGCCCGCTCGACGCTGTTGAGTGTTGGATTCGCGGGGTGCTTGTTCGTGCTTCCAGTGGTTGCTTCGGCTGCAACTCCAGCTCCGCTCACCCAATCGCTCACGGGGGAAGCCAAAGTGGCCTACGACAGCGGCAAGCTTCTGTTCGAAGACGGCGATAGTCCAGGAGCTTTGGCGAAGTTCTCGCATGCGTACGACCTGTCTCATGACGCACGGTTGCTCTGGAACATGGCCTCCTGTGAGAAGGAGCTTCGGCACTACGCACGAGCTTCTGCGCTCATTGGCCGCTACCTGCAGGAGGGTGGCGAGCGGATTTCAGCGGCGCAACGCAAAAGCGCGCTCGAAACTCAATCTGCCCTGACTGACTTTTACGCCAAGGTAAAACTGAGCGATGCGCCGGAGGGCGCGACCGTGTTCGTTGACGGTGAGCAGGTGGGGCAAACGCCGCTGACCGAGCCGCTCACGCTCGATCTCGGCACGCGCACGCTTCGGGTCGAACAGCCAGGATTCGAACCGTTCGAGAAAAAGATCGAAATCGCAGGCGGCGGCGAACTCGAAGTTCCTGTCGTATTGACGCTCGCGCCAGTCGTCAGTGTCGCTCCGGCGGTGCTGAGCATCCAGAGCTCCGGCGAGCGCGACATCATCGCGATCGACGGCAAAGTCGTGGGCTCGCAACGTTGGCAGGGGGCTTTAGCGGTTGGCGAACACAGTGTGCGCGTCACCGCTCCTGGCAAGAAGACCTATGAATCGCACGTGCAACTGCTTGCAGGAAGCACGCGCAGCTTACAAATCGCGCTCGAAAGTGAAGCCACTGGGTCGACTGTTTGGATTTGGGTTGCAGGCGGTGCAGCGGTCGCAGCGGGCGCCGTAGTCGGTGGCTATTTTCTCTTCAAACCAGACGCCTCTCCGGGCGCGCATCCGGAAGGCAAGCTCACCACCGTGTATCTGCCGCTCGGTGGCGGTCGATGAGACTGCGTCGATGCCGGGGTGCGGTGGGGCTACTCGGGGCGAGTCTGCTCGTCATCGGCAGTTTCACGGGCTGCAGCGAGGCAGATCATTCACGTGGCGGCTTGATGCTGCTCGTGTCGACCGACGGACCACTTTCCATCGACCGCTTGGACATCACGATTAGCGCGGCAGACAGCAGCCTGCTGGCGAACAAGTATCGAGTCCCGGAAGAAGTCACGCTGCCCACGACGGTGGCCATCGTTTCCAACGGGAATGCGACCGCACAGGCAACCATCAGCGTGACGGGATGGGCCGGCGATATTCCGCTCGATCGCCGCGACGCGATCGTCACTCAGATCCCGAACGATCGCGTGGCCGCACTGAACGTCGTTCTGAGCGCCCGTTGCTCGCCGAAGTTGACGGTGAACGCCGATGGAAATGCTGTCTCGAGCTGTGGCCAGGGCAACACGTGTGACAACAGCGGCGATTGTGTAACGGCCACGGTGACCGCCTCGAGCCTCCCGACCTACCATTTGGATGACGAGAAAGACGCGGGCGCTGCCGGCGCTTCGACCGAGGGTTCAACGGGAGGAAGTGGCGGCGAGTCGGGCTCTGTTGCTGCAAACGCGGCCGGTGCAGGTGGCGCGGCGGGCGGCGAGGGCGGCTCGGCGGGTGAAGGCGGCAGCGGGGGCGTCAACGATCAGATCCCGGCTCCGTACTGCGGCGACGGCACCAAGAACGGCACCGAGATCTGCGACGATGGCAGCAATGTCGGCCGATACGGCGGTTGCATGCCGGGCTGCTCCGCGTTCGCACCACATTGCGGCGACCGCATGGCGGACACCTCTGAGGGGGAGCAATGTGATGACGGCGCGGTGCAGACCGCGAACTGCGAGGCCAACTGCAAAACACACCGCTGTGGCGATGCCGTCACCAACACGTTAGCGGGAGAAAGATGCGACACCGGTGGCGACAGCGCTACGTGCAACGCCAACTGCACACGGGCGACGTGTGGAGATAAGTACACCAATACTCAGGCGAAGGAGGACTGCGACAACGGCGGCGTGGACACGGCGGACTGCGATGGGAATTGCAGCTTCCCAAGCTGCGGCGATGGTTACATCAATCCCAAGTTCGTGATCAAAATTCTCGGAAATGGCCAAACGACAGCTGGCGAGTCCTGCGACAACAAATCCGGCACGACCGCTGACCCACAGATTGCGATGTCCGACAGCGCCGATTGCGACAAAGATTGCACGCCCGCGCGTTGTGGTGATGGATACGTCAATGTCGCAGCTGGCGAAGAGTGCGACCCACAGTACGTCAATCCCGGCGAAGCAGTCGTTGCTACGAAGGACTGCTACGCAACATGCAAGATAGTAATGCGCTGAGCTCTCGTCGACGCTCAGGGCGGGAGATTGCCGACCTTACCGCTGCCAACGTTCGCGAATGAATTGGAGGCTTCGTAGTCGCTCGCATCGTCGATGTTTTTGAGGATCCCGTAACCGCTGCAGTCGGCGAATGTCGAGTTGCTCACCGCGGCCGGCATCTTCAGCGTCAGGCACGCCGCTTTGCCGTACCGCACATCGATGAAGCTGAACTTGGACGATGCGCTGAGCCCGCTTCCGGTACTCACTCCTGCCCAAAAACCGGCCTTTTCCTGATATCCCGTAAAGCGGATCGGCGCATCTGCCGTTCCGACTGCGACCACCGTAGCTTCGCCATCATCCGCAGCAAAGTCGAAGTGACGGTTGCCGAGCATGATGAATTCGGTGCCGGCGCTCAAAGTCATACTCGACCCGCTGAGCGTGCGAATGTCACCCGTGACGAAAAAGGCGACGCCCGGGTTCGGCACCGTCCCTCGCTGGGTGAAGTCGCCGCCATACACTGCAATCTCATCGAACTTGTTGCCAGTGAAGCTTCCACCGAGCGGGATCGTCACCAAGGCGTTCGGCATCAAGTCCATCGCCGTGCTCTCCGAGTTGCGGACGGTCAACGAAGTCGATGCAGGGTCGAGCCCTTGTGCTGCAACGAAGACGCCTGCGCCGTTGCCATCGAGCAAGACATGGTCGAGTCGAATCGGCGAACGAATATAGAGCACCTGAAGGTTCGTCGCGCCGTCGCGAATTTCTACCTGCGAAAGTACGGAGGCCGGCTCGACGTTGTCGATGACCTGAATCGAGTTCCAAGATCCTGGCCCTGATTTCACGCCCTGAAAAACCACGGGCTGAGCGGCCGTGCCGGTTGCGGACAATAAGAGGTGTTTGTCCACCGTCGAGCCGAGCAGTAACCCAGTGCCCATCGCGAAGCGGTAGTCAACGCCGGGCTCGAACGTCAGCGTGCCTTCCGGAGCGTTCACGTCCGTCTCTTGCACGTAAGGGAAACCCGGGTCGTGAAAGGTGGTGAGCGGATTCATCTCCGAGAACCGTAAGTGGATCGCGTCATCCCCATTGTTCGCGAACGCGCTATCCTTTGGGAAGCGCGTGGCCGCGCCAGAGTCCGTGAGCACCACGGCGGCGTTCGCCGCGTTCTCGACGCGCAGGCCCCGACTGTCGTCGGCGAAATCGCTCGCCCACGCTCCGTCGGTCGCGCTCCCAACAATGGAGACGTTTTCGATATGGACGGCGCTGCGCAGTACCAACGCGGCATCTTCACTGCCAGCGTCCGAGATGCGCACGTTTCGAAGCTCGCTCGAGGTCTTGGTGCCATCTTCGATCACTAGGCCAGCCCAGGCTCCGAGCCCTGCTTGTTCGCCGCAAAATCGAATGGGGTGCTCTTCGGTGCCTGCTGCAGTGAGCTCGACGGCGCTCTGGTCGGAGCCAAGCACCAAGCTGCCCCCTTCGGCCACGATTACGTCAGTTCCGGGCAAGATCGCGAGCCGCGCGCCCGCGCGAACCGCGACCGAGCCTTCGATGTAAACCACGTGAGCCCAAGTTTGGTTTGACGTGATCGCCGAGCCAACGCGCATCGCGCCAGTCGTGTCGCGCGTATCGCAGCCGGCGTTCGGTCGAGCACCGCCATCACCCGCCTCGCCCCCTTCACCCGCGTTGCCATCGGGCGTCATGCCTGCGGCTCCCGCCTCCGACTGATCGCCTCCGCGCCCAGCCGCACCCGATAGCGCTCCACCGGTCGCAGCGTTTCCGCCCGCGCTCATGCCCGCAGTGTTGTCGCTGCCCCCATTGCCGCTCGAGCCACAACTTTCACACAAGTGCGAAAAGCAAAGCATGCCCACTGCGACCCGCGGAAACCGATAGCTCATGGTTCCAAGATCCTCATTTCTACGCGCTCGCTGCGATGCGCCCGCCGCCGTGAATCGAGGATAATCTTCACCTATTTCAGAGGCCCACGCTACCGCGGCGGAAACCGCCGATTGTCACGTGAGCAGGCTGGGATTTGTACTATTGGATCACTGATGGGCGGCACTTCGCCATGCGTGGCCGCCTCGAACTTTTCCCGAGGGTCCAGATGAAAGCCATCCTTGCGCTCGATCAAGGCACCACGAGCTCCCGCGCCATCGTCTTCAATCACGACGGCTCAATCCGCGCCGTCGCGCAGCAGGAATTTCGGCAGATCTTTCCGCAGTCCGGTTGGGTCGAGCACGATGCGAACGAGATTTGGCAAACGCAACTCGAGACCGCGCGAGCCGCCTTGAAGAAAGCCGAACTCGAGGCAACCGACGTCGCTGCCATTGGCATCACCAATCAGCGCGAGACCACCTTGCTCTGGGATCGCAAGACCGGGCAACCCATTCACAACGCCATTGTCTGGCAGGATCGGCGCACCGCGTCCTTCTGCGACAGTCTCAAGGCTGCCGGGCGTGAGCAGGACGTACAAGAGCGAGCAGGTCTCGTTATCGACGCGTATTTCTCTGGCAGCAAAGTGCGTTGGTTGCTCGACAACGTGCCCGGCGCGCGCGAGCGCGCAGAGCGCGGCGAGCTCGCGTTCGGCACCATCGACTCGTGGCTCGTGTGGAAGCTCACGAATGGCGAGCGCCACATCATCGACGTGTCCAACGCTTCGCGCACCATGCTTTACAATTTGCGCGGTCACTGGGACGACGAGCTCCTGAACTTGCTCGGCGTTCCGCGCAGCGTACTCCCCG
This sequence comes from Polyangiaceae bacterium, assembly GCA_035634635.1. Lineage (GTDB taxonomy): Bacteria > Myxococcota_A > Polyangia > Polyangiales > Polyangiaceae > PMG-095. The sequence continues at coordinate 195,485 of DASQCO010000117.1, read as the reverse complement.
AGGTACGCTCGTCGAGCGAGGTGTACGGCCAGACCGCGGTGCTCGGCTCTCCGATCGCGATTGCGGGCATTGCTGGCGATCAGCAAGCCGCGCTCTTTGGGCAGAATTGCTTCGAACGCGGCCTGGCCAAGAACACTTACGGTACGGGCTGCTTCATGCTGATGAACATCGGCAGCGAGCCGCAAATCTCGCGCAACAAGCTGCTCACGACGGTCGCCTGGCGAGTCGGAGACAAGACCGAGTATGCGCTCGAAGGCAGCGTGTTCATTGGTGGTGCTGCGGTGCAATGGTTGCGCGATGGTCTCGGCATCATCAAGACCTCCGCCGAGGTCGAAACGCTTGCTGCCAGCGTGCCAGACAGCGCAGGCGTCTATCTCGTGCCCGCGTTTGCAGGACTTGGGGCGCCGCATTGGGATCAATATGCGCGCGGCGTGATTGCCGGCATCACGCGCGGCACCAATGCGGCTCACATCGCGCGCGCTGCGCTGGAGGGCATCGCGTTCCAGGTCGCAGACGTGCTGGAGGTGATGAAAGTGGACAGCGGTATTCCGATGAACGGCCTGCGCGTTGACGGCGGTGCGTCCGCCAACGATCTATTGATGCAGTTTCAAGCGGATATTCTGCAGGTCCCGGTGGTGCGCCCCACCGTCATCGAGACGACCGCCCTAGGCGCTGCCTACCTCGCAGGTCTGGCGGTTGGCTTTTGGAAAGACCGCGCGGAAGTCTCGCGCGGTTGGCAAGCCGAGCGCACGTTCGAGCCGCGCATGAGCGCTGACGAAGCGTCTCATCGCCGTTCCCGTTGGCAGCAAGCGCTCAATCGAGCGCGTGAATGGGAGGAGCGCGAAGCATGACCGCTCCCGTGTTGCTCGATCGCCAGAAATTCCTGCAACGCATCGCTGAGCGGCGAGGACCCTGGGATCTCGCTGTCGTCGGTGGTGGCGCAACTGGCGTTGGCATCGCAGTCGATGCAGCGACCCGTGGCTACAGCGTGGTCCTGCTCGAACAACACGACTTCGGCAAAGGGACCTCGAGTCGCTCGACCAAGCTCGTGCACGGGGGCGTGCGCTACCTGCAACAGGGCAACATCTCACTGGTGATGGAGGCGCTCAAAGAGCGCGGCATGCTCCTGCAAAACGCGCCGCACATCGTGCACGATCAGCAATTCATCGTTCCGAACTACGAGTGGTGGGAAGCGCCCTTTTACGGCATCGGCATGAAGGTCTACGACATGCTCGCCGGCAAATATGGCTTCGGCCCGTCCCAGATCCTCTCGCGCGAAGAGGTGTTGCAGCGCATCCCAACGCTCTCACAAGACGGCTTGCGTGGCGGCGTGAAGTATCACGACGGACAGTTCGACGACGCACGCCTGCTCATCGATCTCGTTACTACCGCCGCGGAGCACGGCGCGACGTTGCTCAACTACACGCGCGTCACTGGCTTGTCGAAAGATGCGGACGGTCTGATCAACGGCCTCACGTGCCGAGACCAAGAAAGTGGAACGACGTACCGAGTTGCCGCGCGTTGTGTGATCAACGCTACCGGCCCGTTCAGTGACGGCCTGCGCCAGTTGGATGATCCCACCGTCAAACCGATGATCTCACCGAGTCAGGGGGTGCACTTGGTGCTGCCGCGCCATTTCCTGCCTGGGGACACCGCGATCATGGTGCCGCACACGCGCGACGGACGCGTGATGTTTGCAGTGCCATGGCTCGGACGTGTGGTGGTCGGCACGACCGACACCGCGATTCCGGACGCTCCACTCGAACCCACTCCCAAGACTGAAGAAGTCGATTTCATTCTCGAAACTGCCAGCGGCTACCTCGCGCAACCGCCGACGCGCAAAGACATTTTGAGCGTCTTTACCGGTATTCGGCCATTGGTGAAAGCCAGCGACGTCGATAGCACCTCCGCGCTCTCTCGCGATCACACGATCGCGATCTCTTCGTCCGGCATGTTGACGATCGCCGGTGGCAAGTGGACCACCTACCGTCACATGGCGGAGGATGCCGTCGACCACGCAATCGTCCTCGCGAACCTCAAGGAACGTCCCTGCGCGACCCGCACGTTGCGTATTCGCAAGCCGGAACAAGACAGCCCAACGGCCGCCTGGTTCGCGCGCTACGAAATGGCGCGCACGATCGAAGACGTGCTGGCCCGCCGCACTCGCCTGCTCTTTCTCGACGCGCAAGCGACGCTCGCCGTTGCTTCAGACGTCGCGCAGGAGCTAGCAAAGGAGCTTGGACGCGACGACGCTTGGCAGCTAGCCCAGCTCGCCGATTACGCGAAAGTTGCCCAACACTTCTTGCCTCCCGAGGTAACGAATGTCGCCATTCTTCGCTGAATTTCTCGGAACAGCGCTGCTCGTGCTGTTCGGCAACGGCGTCGTTGCCAACGTGGTGCTCGCCCGCACCAAAGGAAACAACGCTGGCTGGGTAGTGATCACTGCTGGTTGGGGCGTCGCTGTGTTCGTCGCTGCGTTCTGTTCGGCTCCGTTCAGTGGCGCTCATTTGAACCCAGCGGTGACGCTGGCGATGGCCATCGCCGGCAAGCTCCCGATTGCGCAAGTCGTCCCGTATGTCGTCGCGCAGATGCTGGGCGCGATCATCGGCGCGGTGCTCGTGTATCTCTTCTACTTCGGCCACTTCAGAGCGAGTGAAGACGCTGACGGGAAGCTTTCATGCTTTTGCACTGCGCCGGCGCTGCGCCAAATTCCGCAGGCATTCTTCTGTGAAGTCGTGGGCACCTTTTGTCTGATTTTGCCGATCTTCTTGATTCGGAACGTGAAGATCAGTTGGCCTGCGGGGACCGCGGGCACCGAGCAAGCACACGCCGCCGTCGGAATGGGCAGCCTCGGTTTGATCCCGGTCGGCCTGCTCGTGTTCGGCATCGGCTTGTCACTCGGAGGGACAACCGGCTACGCGATCAACCCCGCACGCGATCTCGGTCCGCGTATCGCGCACGCGTTCTTGCCGATCGCGGGCAAGCGCGACAGCGACTGGAGCTACGCATGGGTGCCAGTAGTGGGGCCGCTGGTCGGCGCCGCATTGGCGGCGGCCGTCCAGACGCTGTTCGCGGCTTAGCGCGCTTTTAGGTCAATTCTCAGGCAGAAGTGCATTGGGCGCTGCAGGTCGAGGTCCCCGGTGGCTCGCACGTTTCGCCGGCCTCCGTGTTGACGTAACCGTCGCCGCATTCGGCGGGCGTGCAGTCTGCGTCACACTTGGCCGAATCACCGCCGTCGTCACACTGTTCGCCACGAGTCGCGTTGACCGTTACGTCGCCGCAGCGCGCGGTAGTGCAATCGGTGTCGCACGTGGCTGATTCGCCGCCGTCATCGCACTGCTCCTTGTCGTGCTTGTTGACCTTCTTGTCACCGCAGTAGGAGCTCGTGCAGTCTGCATTACAGCGCGCGGTTTCAGCGCCGTCGTCGCAGTCTTCACCTAGATCCGAGCCTTCAGTCTTCTTCCAGACCAGCTTGTCGCCGCAAACATTCTTCACACAGGTCGCGGTGCAAGCGTCGTTGTTGCTGGTGTTGCCGTCGTCACACGCTTCTTGCGCCTTTGCGTTGGTCACCCCGTCGCCGCAGCGCGACGTGGTGCAATTGGCGTTGCAAGTGGCGGACTCGCCGGAGTCGTCGCATTCCTCGGGTTTCGCGCCGTGGCTGTTCACCAGACCATCGCCGCAGGTGGCGACCTGACACTGGCTGGTGCAGTCGTCGTCGTTACGGGTGTTTCCATCGTCGCATGCTTCTCCCGCGTCGCGCCGGCCATCACCGCAAACGGCCGCGCCCTGCGAGCCGGCTTCGCCCCCCAAGCCCTGGTCGATTCCGCCAGACCCTGAGTCTCCGACGAGGCCACCGCCGCCCGAATGGCTGTGTGCGCCCCCGTGTCCCGATGTCGCAGCCCCGCTCGCACCTGTGCCCGTGCCGCCGACCCCAGAGGAGCTACCCGACAGACCACCTTGAGCTGTGCTCGTATCGTCCCCTGAGTTGTTGCCACAGCGAACCAAGGCGATCAGCACCGCGCTCAGCACGCAGGCCCGACCGAGTCCATGTGCCAGGCTTGCGCGCTGCTTCGAGTGGGGGCTCGAAGCGGGTGGAGGAGTGAGAAATGAGGACATGGATCTAGTCTAGGTTACTCGGGTCTGATTTAGGGCTTCTTATGGCATGTGACGTCGCAAGTTGTCGACGCCACGATCGGCTGTCCCGGATTGAAATAGCCGGGATCGCATTCTTCGCCGGCTAGCGTATTGGTGTAGCCATCACCACAGCGCGCGGTCGTGCAGTCCTTGTCGCACTCGGTGCTATCGGCCGCCGCGACCTGTGAATCGGCGGTCGTCCCGGAGTTGTTGTCGCAGAACTCGCCCTGAACCGTCGAGCCGTTGCCGAGTAGCTTGATCGTGAACTTGGGGTTGACGTAACCGTCACCGCACTTCGCCGTGTGGCAATTGGCGTTGCAATCAGGCGCGTCGCCGCCCTTGTCACAATCTTCACCCGGCTCTACTCGCTTGTTGCCGCAGCTCACGAGCTGACAGCCGACGCAGTTTGCGGTGTTGCCACCCTCGTCGCACTGCTCGCCGGCAGTCACGTTGATGATCTTGTCGCCGCACTGGTACTTGGTGCAATTCGCGTTGCAGGTCAGGGTCTCTTTGCCGTCGTCGCAAATTTCGCCCGCGGCAGCGTTGATGATCTTGTCGCCGCAACGCGCGAACGAACAATTGGCGTTGCAGCCGGCAGTTTCTCCGCCACCGTCACACGCTTCACCAGCCGCCGCGTTGACTAGGCCGTCACCACACTTGGTCTTCGTGCAGTTGCCGTTACACAGCAAGGTCTCCTTGCCGTCGTCGCAGGCCTCGCTGGCGGTGGCATTCACGATCTTGTCGCCGCAACGAGCAAACGTACAATCCCCGTTGCAGCGCGCGCTTTCGCCGCGATCGTCGCACTGCTCACTGTGCGCGCTGTTGATGATGCCATCGCCGCAGACGGCGAGCGTGCAGTTGGCGTTACAAGCGTTGGTTTCGACTCCGTCGTCGCACTTTTCTTGTGCGGCAGCGTTGATCACGTGGTCACCGCAGCGCGCGAACGTACAGTCCTTGTTGCAATTCGCTGTCTCGCCAGCGTCGTCGCACTTTTCCTTGGCCTTGGCGTTGATGATGCCGTCACCGCAGCGCGCGGTGCTGCAATCTGCGTTGCAGCCCGCTGATTCTCCGTGGTCGTCGCAGGCTTCACCCAGGGTATGATTGGTGATGCCGTCCCCGCACCGGGCGACGGTGCAGTTGGCGTTGCACGCCGCGGTCTCCTTACCGTCGTCACACTGCTCCAGTGCGGTGGCGTTGACGATGCTGTCTCCGCAGCTGGAGACGGTGCACTTGGCGGTGCACTTCAGCGACTCGCCGCCGTCATCACAGGGCTCACCGCGGGTCTTGTTGATCACGTTGTCGCCGCAACGAGCGATGGTGCAGTCGGCGTTGCACTTGGCCGTCTCGCCTTTGTCGTCGCACTGTTCGCCGGCCGAAGCGTTGACGACGCCATCGCCACACTTGGAAAGTGTGCAGTTGGAGTTGCAGTGTGCGGTCTCCTTGCCGTCGTCGCACTGCTCGACGCGTACTCCGTGCAGGTTGACGATCGTGTCACCGCAGAAGTTCAGCTTGCACGATGAGCTGGGCGAGGAGCTGATGCAGTCGTCGTTGTCGTCGTCGTTCCCGTCGTCGCATTCCTCGCCGGGGTCCGTAATGTGATTGTGGCACTGCTCGCCGGAAGAGCAGTCCTTGTTGCAGCCGTCACCGTCGACGTTGTTCCCGTCGTCGCAAACCTCGAGCAACTCTTTGATGTTGTTGCCGCACTTTTCGAACTTACAGGTCTTGCCGCAGCCGTCACCGACATCGAGGTTGCCGTCATCGCACTCCTCGCCGTCTTCCTTGTTCTTGAAGCCGTCTCCGCAGTGAGACTCCGTACAATCCGAATCGCATTTCGAGGTGTCGACGCCGCTGGTGTCACATTCCTCGCCCGCGAGATCGTTGGTGATGCCGTCTCCACAGCTAGCAACGCTGCAGTCCGAGTTGCAGAACTTGGACTCGGCGCTGCCGTTGGCTGACTTTGGATCGCCGTCATCACACTTTTCGTTGGCCAAGTCGTTGACGATCCCGTCGCCGCAACGGGACTGGGTGCAGTTGGCGTTACAGCGACTGGACTTGGCGCTCGCGCCTACCTTACCAACCTCCGCATCGTCGCAGTCTTCGTTAGGATCGATCAGGCCATTGCCGCAACGTTCGTCAGAGGTGCAATCGCTGTTGCAGCCGTCACCATTCTTGGTGTTGCCGTCGTCGCACACCTCGCGTGCGGTCCGATTGACGACACGATCGCCGCAGCGGGCCAGCGTGCAGTCGTCATTGCAGTCCTTCGACTCGCCCCGCTTGTCACACTCTTCGCCCGCAGTCGAATTGGCGATGCCGTCGCCGCAGCGTGAGAGGGTGCAATTGGCGTTGCACGTCGCCGACTCGGCAGTGCTCTTGCCTATGGGGGGGCTACCGTCGTCACATTCTTCGGGCACGCGGGCGTTGCGATCCAGAATGCCGTTGCCGCAGCTTTCCAGTGAAAAGCAATCGGCACTGCAGCCGTCGCCGTCCCTGTTGTTGTTGTCGTCGCAAATCTCCGAAGGATCGACGACGCCGTTGCCGCAGGTTTCCTTCGATTGACAGGTGGCGCTACAGCCGTCGCCGTCTTTGATGTTGCCGTCATCGCAAACCTCGCCGGGATCAACGACGCCGTTGCCGCAACTGTCACCGATGCAAACATCCCCCAACGCGGAGCAATGCTTGCCGACGGGGCAAACCAAGCCAGTCGAACAAAATTCCGACTCGGAGCGGACGCAACTCATCAAGACGAGTCCGACCACGCCCAACAGCCACAGCCCCCTGGCGACTCGAAACATCTCTTCTTTTCCGCTTCTGGTCGTCGACCGTAAGAAAAGCGCGTTTAGCGCGAAGGTACTATTGATAGCTCAGCCCAATATCGCGCTCAACATCCGCACCGCGTGCCTCCAAAAAGTTGCCCAGTGCGAGCATTCCCTACACGACTGCCTTTGCCCGACGGCTTCCGACGGCTTCCGACGGAGACGGTCTCAGAGCTACGCGACGGCATCGGGCGGCCGCGCCCGCTAACCCAACCCAGATCTCACGCGAGGTTTGAAAGCGACCGCTCCAAACTCGTGATGTTCCGGATCGTGCCTGACCACATTCCGAGGTGGCCACACGAAGTCGCGTCGTACGTGCCCTCGACGACCGCGTATGCTTCGTTCACCTGGGCGTAGGGGGTATCGTACGTTTCGAGCCAAATTCCGCGCTTGAAGCCGCCTTTCCGACAATCAGCCTCGGAGTCGAAGATGCCCCAGACCTCCATTTGACTGACCACGTAGCCAAGGATCTGGACGCGCTTTCCGGCGAATTCTCCAGAGTTCGCGATGAGCGAGAGAACGGAAGTTTGAACGATGTCAGTCATTGGTCGTGTCCTGCGGTAGTGTCTTGGCGCTGAACGCGGCGTGTTGGACGTGTCCGAGGGTAGCAAAGCAAACGATACTCCCGGAGCTAGCATCGGCAGGAACGAGCAGCGGGCAGTCATCGAATGCGGAGAGGAGTTCTCGCCAGCATCGAGGGAACACTTGCCAGCGGAACCTAGACGCGGTTGTTGTCTTGGGCCTTGATGACACCATCCAGCGCAGGAAGGTGTCGACGGACTACGACGAAGTCGTCTCGATGCGGGCTTGTTGCAACGAGACCCATTCTGCTAGGCATTGTGCGCACACTGGTGCGAGTCGGCAGGAGATTTCCCAGGAGCTTTCTTCTGAAATTCCTGTCAGCGAATCAGCAGAGAGCAGCCCTTCACTGACAATCTCCGCCACGAAGGCCTGGTCGACCTTGTTCCGCGAGGTGCCGAATCCCTCGTTGATGGTGATGGTCAACACGTCCAGATCCGTGCCAGCGTTGACCGCGGAGGCAACATTGGGCGAGACGAACGACGCCACGACTTCACCGTGCTTGTCGCAGAGGAACATTGCCATTTAGAATCCCAAACCCTTGAGGTGTTTGAATTGCCCGAGCGGGCTGTTCGGGACGTCCTCGCCTCCCTCTCTCAGCACGTTCGAAACGTGATCCACACAACTATTGCTGCGCTTGTCATAGGGGCCTAGCTCCTGCCCGAGCATGGACTTCTGATAGTCCATTGCGCCCTTCGCGTCGGAAAGCGGAACTCTTACGACCTTGTCTGGCTTACGCGTTGGGTCAGTCGTGATCGTTGTCGTGCTGTGATCCCTGGACGTGATGACTTGATGTGTGTGAAGGCTCTCGTCCCCATGAACGACCTTGACGCTGTAGTGCCCGAACGGGTTCGACTCATCGCCCGGGTAGTGAGATATCTCGGCATATCCTGCTGCGTGCGGATCGCCGCTGAGACCGAGTGGGTCGATCGTGTCCGTCGGTGGTCCGTCGAATCCGACTAGGTTGTTGCCACCTGCGAGGCCGATTGGGTCAGGGTTGAGCCATCGACCTGTTTCGGGGTCGAAACACCTCATTCGGGTCCACCCGAGCCCCGCGTCCTCGTCCGCGACCTGACCCAGCAATCGGAATGGACTCTCGATCGCGGTTGCGGTTCCTCGCGCTCCCGCCGTCGCTGATGTGCTATCCCCGTAGCGCGCCTTAGCTGCCAGGTCTGCGTCCACCGCGATGACGCGCCCATACGCCGAATGAGCTGCCGTCCACACGACAAGCCCGTCGCTACTCACCAGCTCCTTGGGCATACCCAAGTGGTCATTGACGCACAAGAACGTCTCACCGCCCTGCTGCTGCAAAATTGGCTCGAAAGCGCCAGGCTCATGCACGAACGCACGCGGCCCGCGCTGATCGTCGAGCTCCGCGGCGAGCACTTCGCCGTCCCAAACGAAGTTGTTGTTGCTGAGTGCGCCATCCGCCGCGCGGCGGATCTTGTGCACGCGACGACCAAAGGCGTCGTACGAGTAATTGAGCTGCACGCCGTCGGGCCGCAAAATGCGGCGTAACCGATCCCGTCCATCCCAGTCGTACAGCGTGGTCTGCTGCTTGCCGTCTTTGTCGAGGGCGATCTTCGCTGTGCGGCGCCCGCGCGCGTCGTAGCGGTACTCCGTCGTGCCTCGGCGTAGCAGCACGTTGCCGGGACCGACTTGCGCCTTTTCCTGAGTTGGCGCGGAACGCGCCACGCCCGAGCCGTCTGCGCCGAGCTGGGTTACCCAGCCGACAATCGAGTCGGCTGGGTCGTGCTCGAACGTTTCTTGCAGCAGCTGCTGGCGTGATTCGACGAGACGGCCCGCGGAGTCGTAGCGATAGTTGGTTGCGCCCCAGCGCGCATCTTCGATGTTTTCGACGCGGCCTGTGCGATCGTAACGGTACCCGCGCCGTGATGCGACGCGCTGAGCGCCAATGCCTGCGCCCGGATCGGGGACGAGCACGCGGCGTTCGAGCAAGCGATCGAGGGAGTCGTACCGCTGTTCTACGCGTACGGCGCGATTGGCATTACGGCTAATTTCTCGGCCCACTGCGTCGCGTTCGAGCTGTAGATGGAAACCGTCGTGAACTACCGCGGACAGCGCACCGGCGCTGTCGTATTGGTATTGTGTCTTTGCGCCGTTGGGCAGGACACGCTCGGTGACCAGACCTTCGATGCTGCGCTGATAGGTGACGCGCCGACCTTGCTGGAATTCAGCGACGACTCGACCGCGCTCGTCGCGTTCGAATGCGGTCTCGACGTTCTCGTTCCAGCCGCTAGTGCGTGTCTTCATCAGGCGACCGAAAAGGTCGCGTTCGAATTCGACTTGCAGATCCGCAGTCTGCTCCGCAATCAAGTCGCCGCGAGCGCTGTATTCGAAGCTCCTGAACGTGGCGTCTGGGTAATCGATGCGCGCAATCTTGCCGCCCGAGGCATAGCTGTACTTGAGCTCGCGGCCGTCGAACGTATGCTCCGTTACCACCCGGCCAGCCGCGTCGCGTTCGTAACTGTGCTCCTCCCCGAGCGGGTTCTTGAGGACGAGTAGCTTTTCTTGCGGATTGTGAGTCAGCTGGTAGGCACGCCCGTCCGGCAATTCGACGCGCGCAAGCGCCGCAAGGCCGGAGTAAGTCAGGCGTGTCGTTTGCCCGAGACCATTCGTGAAGGCCGACAAACGTCCTGCTGAGTCGTGCTCGAAGCGGCGCGTCGTACCATCAGGCAGCTCGAGCCCAATGCGGCGCCCGTTGGCGTCATAGCGCACGCGCGTGGTGTGCTTGAGCGCATCGGTTCGCGATGTTGGACGGCCTACGGCGTCGTAACTGTAGTCAGTGCGAGCGCCGCGCGCGTCGGTTTCCGCGACGACGTTGTTCGATGGATCGTAGCTATATTCGGCGATCGTGCCGCGCGGGCCGGTGGCGCGCGTCAGGCGTCCGCGGTTGTCGTATTCGAATTGGTAGGTCTCGCCCGTTGGGTGTTGCACCCAAGAGAGCGCGCCCTGAGCGTCATAACGATAGTGCGTGATCTGTCCGTCAGCGCCGATATCTCGCATGACGAGATCGTTCTCGTATTCGAACCGGCGCTTGAGTCCGTGCGGGTCGACCGACTCAATCAGATTCCCACGCGCGTCATACGAATACCGATAGCCCTCACTGCTACCGTCGACCTTCGCCGTCAGTCGACCATAGTTGTCGTACGCGACTTCCTCGAGCAACGTCCCATCAGGCAAACTCTCGCGCTCGGCGAGGCCTTGGTCGTTCCAGCGATACACGCGCGGTTCGGCGCCGTGCACCGTGGTCGTGCCCGCGTTCACGTCATACTCGAGCCGCGTGTAAAACAGCCGATTCGGCCCGGTCGTCAGCCCGCAGCGGCCGAGTTCGTCATACTCGTAGATGAAGCGAACGCCGCCCTTGGTGGTCGTCGCGAGCATGCGGCCATAGTCGTCGTACTCGAAGGTTTCGCGGTTGCCCGCGCCGTCGCGTACGCCAATGAGAAAGCCATTGGGCGAGTACTCGTAGTGAGCCGCGTTGCCGCCTTCGACAGACACGCTGCTGATGCGATCGCCGATCCAATCGACACGAATCTGACGGCCCGCAGTGTCGATCACCGAGATCAGGTGTGTCTGTCGATATTGGAAGCGAACCTTGTTGCCCCACGCATCCTCGATGTGACGCAGCAACGCTTTCTTGGAGCCGGTATCGCTCGTGAAGACGCGTGTCTGTCGCGTGTCGAGTGAGTACACGTGGTACTCGCCCGCTTTGGGTTGGCTCAGTTGCAGTCGTTCGCGCGCATGGAACGTCTCGCCGCCGACGGGCACCGCGGCAAAGCAAATCGTGCGGCCTTCACCTTCGCGCAAGAGCAGCGTGCTGTTGCGATCAGCAATCGATTGTTCGAAGCCGTGCGCCCAGCCATTGCCGAGAGTTGCCGTCTTGTCTGCGTAGCGCGCAGAAGAGTAATAACGCTTGAAAACGACTGGAATCAGGCCTGGGATCTCGAGATCCACCGCTTGATCGACGACGTCACCGGTGACGACGTTGACGGGGTGTCCGTTCTGACACGTATGTTCGTCTTTCGCGCCCGAGCTGTCGCCGGCTTTGCCTGGATCGCGCTGGCCGGCGCTTGGTGGGGGAGGGCCGGACTTGCCGCTTTGCGACGTTGCGCTTCCGCTGCCTGAGCCGCCGCCACCCGAGCCGCTGCCTGCGCTGCCTCCGGCGCCGCCCGAGTTGCTCTGATTATCGCCGCCCTTGCCGGAGCCACCGGGACCTGCGCCGCCGCCACCGCCGCCACCGCCGCCACCGCCGCCACCGCCGCCACCGCCCATCGCGGGAGCGCCGACGGTGATGGCTTTGTTCATGAACCCGGGGCTACCGGTGATGCCGGCCATGCCGAGCTCGATCAGCACCGTGACCGCCCCCATGATCGGGAAGCAGGGACCGCCCGTGTTGAGACTCAGCACCTCTTTCAGCGTGCCCGGCTCATTGCCGTGACACGCCTTCATGCACGAGCCCACGGTCATGATCGGTGCGCCGCCGGCTTTGGTGCGCATCGGCGGGTCGGTGATGCCTTCGGCGACCGAACCCATGGTGGGGTAGGGAATGGGTAGGGGACTCGGCGCCGCCGGCGTGATGCACACGCTCACGGCCATGCCCGTTGCCTGGTGACCCGATTTCTCGGTCACCAAGTCCATCCCCGTCGCGGTCACTTTTCCCATCGGTTCGCCCTAGTCTCTCAATCTACTACGCTCGAGGGCGACTTTTTTCGTCTGTCGCGGGCCAAAACGGAGGGCTTTGGGGGAAGCCAAAATCAAGGGGTTTGGGCCCTCAACCTCAAAAATGCCCGCTCCCCACCAGACCAAGCGTCCCCGGCCCCACCGAGGGAACCACCGATAGCCCAGCGGCGCGCTCACCGGGTTCGAGCCGGTAGCTGGTCTCACGGTTCATGATCAGGAGCACGATGCCACCGGCGAGTATGGCGCCGCCGGAGATGTACGAGACCGCGGCCACGGTCTTGAACGTCGTGCCCTGATCGTGGAGCTTGTTTTCTTCGTCGTTGGGCAGGCAGCCCGTCTTGCATTCGGGGCGGCTCGCGATGCTGTCGTCGAAGGCGTTGAACTTGGCGCGCGATTGTAGCGTGAACAGCGCGCCGACGCCGAGCAACGCCGCGCCGCTCGCCGTGAGCGCCACGGGGCCCCACATTGGCCAACGGCGGCGATGGCCGACCAAGTCATCCGGTCGGTACAACTTGAGATCGATGACCGTCAGCGCGCTACCCAGCGTTTGTGTGCGCTGAGTGGTCTCGTAACCTTCCTTCGAGGCCGTGACGGTGTGCTCCCCGCGGCGGACCAAACCTTTGTATTTGCCGGGCGCGCGAAACAGCATTTGTCCGTCCAAGCGCACCGTCGCGCCTGGCTCGCTGCACGTCACTTCGACATCCGCCAACTGGCCGTCGATCACCAAGAGCAGGTTCTTGGCGTGATCGAACTTGTCCAAGTCTAGCGGGGCGGCACCGTAGGCAAGCGCGCGCTTGAGGTGGTCGTGAGTTTCGATCGGTTGATCGAGCGTGAGCAACGCGAGCCCGAGGTTGTAGTGAATCCCCGGGTGATCCCAATGCGTCAGCGCCTCGCGATACTTGTTCGCGGCTTCGGCGAAGAATGACTCCTTGAGCAGCGAGTTGCCCGCGAGAAAGAGCGCGGTCGCGGCGCGTTGATGTTCGGCAGAGATGCCTTTGGCCCACGGTCGTTCCACGCCCTCTTGAGTCGAGGACAGGCTCGTCACTGGTTCGTCGGCGTGAGCCGGGCGAACGAAACCGAGCGCGGCTAGCATGCCGAGCGCGGCGAATCCACGGCGCGCTCGGCGCGCCCATTCCGACGTCATTTCAGCTCCTCCAGCACCGGGCTGCCCAATTGCTTGCTCAGCCGGTTCGCGCGGTCGCGCTCTTTCTTCAACAGGGCTTCGATATCTTTGGCCGCTTTTTGCGCGTGCTCTTTGGCGTCGCGCGCGTCGCGTTCGTTGCGCTCGGCGGCTTCACGCGCGCTGCGGGCGACCATGCTTTGTTCTTCGGCGTTGCGCAGCGCTGCGGTCAGCTCGACGTTCTTTTGCGCCAGTTCTTCGTTCGTCAGTGCGACTTTGGTGTTCGCCTGCGCTTCTTTCTTTTCGGCGGCGCTTCGTCCCGCTTCGGCAGCCTTGCGCTGCTTTTCCGCCTCTTGAACCTCCCGCAAGCGGCGCTGCGCTTCGAGCTCGGCGGCGTGCGCCTGTTGCGCGTTCTTCTCGGCAACCTGCTGAGCGCGGCTGATCACGATCAGCGCGATGGCTGCGGCCGTGAGCAACGCCAGCGTGAGCACGATCGAAGCGACCACACCCACGCGCTTGAGCTGCGCGCGACGTACGCGATGGGCGGCCACTGCGCGCGCGAACGCTTGCGCGGCCTCCGAGAGCTCACCGCGAAAGCGACGCTGAAAACGCGCCAATTCCTCGGCCATTTCGCCGCCCCAGAGCAACCCGCTGTCCTTGCCCTTGGTCTGCCACTGACGGGCCGCGGCGCGCAGCTGCTCGAGAAATACGCTGTCTTCGTGGCTCTCTTCGAGCCAGCGACGCAGCGTAGTCCACGACTCGATCAGCGACTCGTGCACGAGCTCGATCGTGGCATCACCGCTGCCACCGCCGGTCTGCACGATGAGCAAGCGCGATTCGACGAGACCGTCGAGCACTTGGCTCAGCTCCTCGGCGTTGCCGGCCATCTCGCGCAGCTCGGCGAGTTCGCGCACGGCACGCGTTCGTTCCGGCGTGACCAACTGCAGGAACACCATGCGGCAGAGCGCGCGCGCCGCGGGCGTCAGTTTGCCGACCACGGCATCGGCGTGGTTGGCGAGTGCGCCGGAGATACCGCCGAACGCGCGATAGCTATCAGCCGTGAGCAGCTTGTGCTCCGCGTCCCGGCGATCCCAGAGCTCCGAGGCGGTGAACTGCAGCAGCGGCAGCGCGCCGGGGCTAGCTTCGAGGTGATGGATCATTTCCTCGACCATGCCGCGCGTCTCGAAGCGATAGCCGCACATCTCCGCGGGATGAACCAGCGCTTCTCGCAAGCCCTCGGGACCCGGAGGGCCGAGGAAGAACAACCCACGCGAGATCTCGGCCATGAAGTGCGCGTCTTCACCAACGCGCCCGAGGAAGTCGGAGCGGATCGACAAGATCACGCGCACCGGGCTCGTGGCGTCGTCCGCGGCGCCCGCGAGTGCGGTGGTGAAAGCACGACGCTGCTCGGGGTTGGCGCACAACGTGTACAGCTCTTCGAACTGATCGACGAACAGCAGGAAGCGCTGGCCCGTGCGTCGCGAGATACTGCGCAGAATGCTACCAAGGTAGCCAGGCTCGAAGACCAAGCGCTGCGCGATCTCGCGCTGCGCAACCATGTCCTCTTCGACGTTCGCGGAGCTACCCATGTTGGCCGCGTTGCCCATCAGCGGCGCGAGCAAGCTCGCCAAGGCCAGCAATGGCGAGCGACCGGGGCGCGCCACCAACACTTGCCAGCTCTGTCCCGAGAGCCGCAACGCGGGCACCACACCCGCGCGCACGAACGACGATTTGCCGACACCCGACGGCCCGACGACTGCGGTCAGCGGTCCGTCTTGGATGCGCATGACCATGGCCGCGACTTCGCGACTCCGGCCGAAAAAGCAGCCCGCGTTCTCTTCTTGGAACGAGCGCAGCCCCGCGTACGGACCCTTGTCGAACTGAAAACCGGGCATGAAGCGCCCGGGTAAGAACGGCTCGAGCGCCTTGAGCAGCGCAATCGCATCCGAGAAGCGCTCGTCACGCACTTTGCGCAAACAGCGATCGATGACGTCCGCGAGTTCGGGCGCAATCTCCTTCGATTGCGCATTGTGCAAACTCGGCATCGGCTTTTCGATCGCCGGCACCCACTTGTCGAGTTCGCCGGCGACCGCTTGCAGTGGATGCACACCGGTCAACATCTGAAACAAGATGATGCCGGTGCTCCAGATGTCGGTGCGGTGATCGACGTGCCCGCCGAGGATCCACTGCTCCGGCGACATGTACGCCAGAGTGCCGACGATGCCCGTACGCGAATCATTGAACGCCATCGAGGTCGGCGGCGCTTCCGAGTCCGGTTGAACATCAGCGGACCAAGCGTCTTCGCGCAGCACTTTGGCGATGCCGAAGTCGAGCACTTTGACCGTGCCCGAATCGGTGATGAAGATGTTTTCCGGCTTCAGATCGCGATGCACGATCTTTTGCTCATGGGCGAACGCCAGCGCCCGAACCACGCTGACCATCACCTCTACCGCGCGCGTCGGCTGCATCGGGCCGGATTTCTCGAGCGCCGCGGCCAAAGTCTGGCCCTGCAGGTACTCGAGCACCATGAAGGGGCTGCCCTCGTGCTCGCCAATTTCGTGAATGACGACGATGTTTTCGTGATTGCAATTGGCCGTCGCGCGCGCCTCGACGATGAACCGTCGAGTCAGCTCTGGCGACGCCGTTTGCAGCAACTTGAGCGCGACGCGACGACCGAGCCACGTATCGCGCGCCAAGTACACGACACCCATGCCGCCGCGGCCGAGCTCGCGAATGATTTCGTATTGGCCGATGCGCGCGGCTGGCGCCGCACCTGGCACGAGCGGCGCGTCCCAATTCGGAGCGGGTGTCATCCCGTCCGGAACCATCGTCCGCTTACCGATCGAAGGGGGCGGGTTGGGCGGATTGAGTGAAGGACTGAATGCCGGCGTCACCGCGCCGGAAAACACAGCCGTGCCTCCCGCCGCCGGTCCACGCGCAATGATATCCGAACGCCCGCGATCCCACTCGGAGTCCTGCGGGGTCTCGCTGCTCTGCGGTGCTTTCATCTGCCGATCGCCCACTCTCCGCGCCAAGGCGGCGGAGGACATAATCCCTTTATTTCAAGGCTATCCAAGCCCCGACGGGAGCGCAAGAGAGTCCTCTATCGGGAGCTCCGCTCCGACTGGGAGCTCGGCTCCGACCGGGAGCTCGCTCCGACCGGGAGCTCGGTTCCGACAGAACCAACTTTCGGAGTGCAGCCGTGTCGGCAATCGCCGCCTACACTTACCGACTTATATTTTGGGGGCGCTCCCAATCCAGCAACGCACCTCGCAGCGCGTCGGATTCGCCGCGCATTTCGGCTGGTTTCTCAGTGCGGGCCGAGGCCAAGCCAAGGGCCGCTCGGCAGCGGCTGGGCCGGTCACGTGAACGCCCTCGCAGATCGTTCGTTTCGACGCTGCTATAAGCGAGCCATGTTCGGTCGTTGGCTCAAGGCGTTGACGGGTTCGGAAGATCTTTCGGCTCGTGGAGCGCTCCGCGCGAGCATCGAGCGCGAGCTGCCGAGTGCGGATCCGGAAACGATCACGGTCGTGACCAGCATTGCCGGCCTGCTCGGCACCGTGGCCTACGCCGATCGCGATTATTCGCCCGCTGAAGAGGCGCGCGTGCGAGCAGAGCTACTGCGCGTGCAGGGCATGACCCAGAGCGGGGTCGACGCGATCTGCAAGACCCTGCGCGAACACATCGTTGAGCTCTCAGCGGTCGAGACTCCGCGCTTCACCCGTGCTCTGCTCGAGCTGGCGGACGACGACTTGCGCCGCGAGCTCCTCGGCACTCTGGTGGAGTTGGCCGCGGCAGACGAGTCGATCACGCTTGCTGAAACCAACGTGCTGCGCCAGCTCACGACCTCCTTGGGCTTGAGCCAGCAAGACTACCTCGCGGCGCAAGAGCGACACCGACAGCACCTGAGCATCCTGAAAGCCTAATCCTGCAGGCTCCGCGGGCTGCGGAAACATACGCCGCGTTGCCTTGCAGTTCCGGCGCGCGCCGCCTATCGTCCCCTCGGTGGGCGACGTAGAAGCCACCAAAATCCCCGTCCGACGCATGACCCAAGCGAGCGACTTCACCGTGCTCGATTGCGCAACCGTCCTGCACTTCGTCGTGGTCAGCGGCAGCGATCCCGCCCGCGCCGTCAGCGCCGAATTCGAGACCTACCTACTCGATCGCTCCGAAAAATTGGCCGATTTCAGCGACAGTGAGCGTGAATTGAGCGACGAAAGCGCGTTCGAATTCGTTCGCCGCCTCGAACTGCTCGGCTGCGTCGTATGCGCCGGCGTCGATCAAGCGGACCTCCGCTTCGACGACGATCCGAGCAAAACGCGCAGCTGGCACATCGGCTGCATCGCCGTCTCGACCCAGGCCGACGAAGCCGAGTTCGTGAACGTCTAGGTTTCAGCGGGCCGCCCCGCGCCGCTCTTCGCCGCGGGGCACCCGCACTCATTCACTCATCAACGCGCGATGCACATCGCGTCGATGCAGTCGGCTCCCGCGTTGCACGAGCTCGCGAGCTCGCACTGTGGAGCCGCCTCGCCCGGCGTGACACAGAAGCCAGCCTGACAGACGGTGGCTTTGGTGCACGTACAACAATCTGCGCTGGTTTGACATTCGCTGCGGCAAACGGCGTTGATGCAGACCTTGCCTCCGCCGCAGTCTGTATTGGCTGAGCAGCCCGGTTTCGGACCGTGATCTGCCTGACAGGTTCCGTTTAGACAGATGTCGTGGACTGAGCATTGAGCGTTCGCGCTACAACCGCGTAGGCAAGTGCCGTTGAGGCAGACCGAGCCGCTCACTGGGCAGTCGGCGTTGTACACGCATTGGCCGCCTGAGGTTGCGCGCGGGCGGCAGAAGCCGGCGGCGCATTCGTCACCGGTGCCGCAGTCAAGGGTAGCGGAGCACGCGGGCTGACAGGAACCGTCGAAACAGCGGCCCGTCGCGCCGCACTCGCTGTTGAATTGACACTTGGTCGTCGCGATCGGCTTGCAGGACCCGGAAACGCAACAGTCGCCGACGGCGCACTCCGCGTTGCTCATGCACGCATTCGCACCGCCCGATCCACCGCCCGGGTGTCCGCCAGAGCCGGCGCCCGCGCGCGCCAGACTGCCGCCGACCGCAGACGACGCACCGCTGATGCCGGGCGAAATGGCCCCGCCCGTCGAATTCGAGCCACCGCTCGAAGTCGCGCCACCCTCCATTTCTTGTGGGATATCTGCTGCGCCGCCTGACTCTTCCGCGCCCGCAGAGCCCGCACAGCTCGAGGATCCGCCCTTCGCCGAGGGGCCGCCTGCGCTGCCTTTGCTGCCTCCAGCGGTGCCGTGCTGGTTGCTGCTCGTGCCGCCGTGCGCTTGATTGGAGTTGTCGTTCCACAGGCACTCGCCGTCATACGAGCAGAAGCTGCCGTAGGGACAGTCGGAGTCGTAATAACACTCAGGCCCGTAACCCGAACCATGCCAGCGGTGCCGCCCGTCCTGCATGTCCATGCACGCAGAAAGCATGACAGATATCGACAACCCCAGCCCGAGCGCCGCGTAACGAGGCATGACCCGTCTCCCTTGCTAAGAACGAGCGACGCTACGAGCGCCGATCGCTGATGTGCGGCGAGTATAACGCGACGACCGCGTGCTTCAACGTCGATTGGCGTCACTGACACGACGAACATGTCGCAATCGTCATCCAACGCCGGACTCGGACGTTGGCGTGCAAATGTTGCGCGCAACCCCTTTTGCTTAGAACACGCGAAGATAGCGGCAACGCGAGGTTGGGGGCCCCCACGGATAACAGTGTTGTACCTGCCATTGACGTCCTGTCGCTCAGAGGAGAAAGAGTGCGTGTCGCGAAATGCGCTGGCCTCGTGGCCCGCGTCGAAACGCGCGTCGCGAGTCAGCGCGCGTACGACCGCGACTCTTTTTTTGCAGGAACGGACGGCTGAACATTCGCGGGGCAATTTTCGTCACGTAGAGATTTTCCTCGGGGCTCGTGCAGCCGGGTCGAATGCGGGGTCGTGTCCCACGCTGGGATTTGTGCGGATTTGTTGCGGCGTGTGGCGCTCATTCTCGCTGGCATGAACCCTGCTTTGCGGCTGCCCACGCGACCATTGTTGCAAAGCGTGTCCACGAGTTCCGTCTGCCATCAGCGAAGTCATGTCCTCTCCAAAGACTCATTCTCTCTTCGTCAGCGTTGCCTGTCTTTCGTTCGCCGTCTTTGGCTGTGGGAACGCCTCGCGCGCGGAGGTGGGGCCGACTCACGCCAAGAACACTGATAACTCCGTGGAGTTACACGGCGCGAGCGCGTCGTACATTCGCGTCGAGCCGGCAGCCGCGGCAGAGCGAAACTCGGAGCGCTCGCTCGTTGCGCGCGTTGCCTTCGACGATCGAAAGCTGGCCGTGTTGGGTCCACCCGTGCAAGGCCGAGTGGCGAGTGTCGAGGTCGTCGCGGGCGATCGCGTGGCCAAGGGAGCGCTGCTCCTGACGCTTCGCGCCCCGGATATCGCGGCGGCCAGCGCGCAGCTCACCGAAGCCAAAACCACGCGCTTGCTCGCCGAGCGCAACGCGGAGCGCGCGAAGTTGTTGCTCGATCACGGCGCGGGCAGTCAAGCCGAGTCTCAGCAAGCCGATTCGGCCCTGGCGCAAGCCCGCGCCGAGGAAAGACGGGCGGGCGACGTGCTGAATGCCTTCGGTGGTTCGCACGGTTCCAACGAGTATCAATTGCGCTCGCCGATCGCCGGTGTCGTGGTCGAGCGGAATGTAGCGGTCGGTAGCGAGGTTCATGTCGACCAGGACAAGCCGCTCTTGACCGTCGCCGATCTCTCCACGCTCTGGGTGAACGCCGACGTTTACGAGCAAGACCTGGCGCGCATTCACGTCGGCGACGAAGCGCGTGTTCACGTGCCAGCCTTCGCACACCAAGAACCAGTAGGCCGCATCACTTACGTTGGCAACACCATCGATCCGGTCACGCGCGTGGCCATCGCTCGCATCGAGATCCAAAACCCGGACTCGAGTTTGCGTCCGGGCATGTTCGCCACCGTGCAGGTGAAGGGCCTGTCTGACGGCGTGGTGGACGTGCCAATCGCTGCGCTGCTCGCTCGACGCGATCAATTCTTCGTCTTCACCAAGAATCCGAACGGCACCTTCGCGCAGCGCGAAGTGAAGCCAGGCGAGCAGCACGGCCAGCACGTTCAAATCCTTTCTGGCCTCGTTCCGGGCGATCCTGTCGTCACCGAAGGCGCCATCTTGCTCGACGCCGAGGCCAACGAAGCGCTTTAGTTTCAATCGTCTGAATATACTGCTCAATCGAGGTTCGAAAGTCGCGAGCTGCCGGCAGAGCTGCGCCCGCGTCGTCGAGAAGTAGCCATGATTCATCGTATCGTCGAGTTCGCGCTCAAACAGCGACTCGTCATTTTGGTCGCCGCCCTCGTGCTGATTGGGCTCGGGGTCAATGCGCTGACCAACCTGCCCATCGAGGCCTATCCGGACGTCGCAGACTCTTGGGTCCAGATCATCACGCAATGGCCGGGTCACGCCGGTGAAGAGGTCGAACGCCAGATCACGGTCCCGACCGAGCGCGTGATGAACGGGGTCCCGAAGCAGAGCGCCATTCGTTCGACCTCGATCGCAGGGCTCTCGGTGGTCACCTTGATTTTCGAAGACGGCACTGACAGCTACTTTGCTCGCCAACAAGTCTTGGAGCGGCTCGGGCAGATCGATCTTCCCGACGGAGCGAACGCAGCGCTCGGCCCCTTGGCGAGTCCGGTGGGCGAAATTCTGCGCTACCGATTGCTGAACTGCGCGCAAACTCGCGCGCCGGAGTGTCACGCCGAAGACTTCGCAGTTCCACCGCGATCACTCAACGACGTCAAAGATTTGCAAGAATTCGTGGTCGAACGCGAGCTCTTGGCCACGCCCGGTGTGGCCGACGTGACGAGCTTTGGCGGCACCGTCAAGCAGTACCAAGTCTTGGTCGATCCCTCCAAGCTGGCTGCCCGCGGGATCACGCTCTCCGACGTGGAAAGTGCACTATCCAAAGCCAACGGCAATGCCGGTGGCGGCGTGATCGCGTTCGGTCCCGAGTCGTTGAACGTGCGCGGTATCGGCTTGCTGCGCCCTGAGCAAATCGAATCCGTGCCGATCGCCGTGCACGACGGCACCGCCGTGCGCGTGCGGGACGTCGCATCGGTGCAGATCGGCTATCAGCCGCGCCTCGGGCGAGTTTCGGTGAATTCGGACACGGACGTCGTTGCTGCCACGATCTTGCTGCGCAAAGGCGAGCAAGCGCAGACCGTACTCGAACGCGTGCACGCGCGCATCGAGGACTTGAATCAGCGCATCTTGCCGCGTGGGGTGAAGCTGAGCCCGTACCACGATCGGACGGACTTGATGCACCTCACCACACACACCGTACGCGAAAATCTGCTCGTGGGCGTCGGTTTGGTGACGCTGATTCTGTTTGCGTTCTTGGGGAACGCGCGCGCGGCGCTGGTCGTCGCGGTGACCATCCCGCTCTCGCTGTTGATCGCCTTCATTTTTATGGATTTCGGGAAGATCCCGGCGAATCTGCTGTCGATCGGCGCGGTCGACTTCGGGATGATCGTGGATGGCTCGATCGTCATGGTCGAGAACATCTTTCGCATCGTATCGCTCAAGCAAGAGCGGGGTGAGTCGTTCGAACTGAGGGCAGTGGTGCTGGGTGCGGCTCGCGAAGTAGCGCGCCCGATCGTGTTCGCGATCGGTATCATCATCACGGCGTATCTTCCCATCTTCACGCTCGAGCGCGTGGAGGGAAAGCTGTTCCGTCCGATGGCGTGGACCGTGGGATTTGCGCTGCTCGGGGCGTTGATCTTGGCGATCACGATCGTGCCGGTGCTGACCACGTTCTTGTTCAAGAAGCGGCTCAAGGAGTTTCACAATCCGCTGCTCGAACTCGCGCGCAAGGCGTATCTGCCCACGCTTTCGTACGTGCTGCGCCGTTCGAAGTGGGCGTACGTTGCCGCGGGAGTGATTCTGGTAGCCGACCTGTTGATGATGCGCGCCATCGGCTCCGAGTTCCTGCCGCACCTGGACGAGGGCGCGATTTGGATGCGCGCGTCGATGCCGTCGAACATCTCGCTTGCCGAAGCGGAAACGCTGGTCGACGGCGTGCACACCCCCGAGCGCAATGTCACCGGTATTCGCGAGATTTTGCGCAATTTCCCCGAGATCAAGACTGTCACCGCGCAGATCGGCCGGCCCGATGACGGCACGGATCCGAGTGGCTTTTACAACGCCGAATTCCTGATGGTGCTCAATGATCGAGCGACGTGGCGGCCCGAGTTCCACAAGAGCAAGGACAGCTTGATCGACGCAATCAGCGGCAAGGTCGGCGTCATTCCCGGAGTGGTGCTCGGGTTCTCACAGCCGATCTCGGACAATGTCGAGGAAGCGCTGACCGGCGTCAAAGGGCAGCTCGCGGTCAAAATCGTGGGCGACGACCTGAACGCGCTCAATGATACGGCCGAACAGATTGCGCACAGCATCAAACAGGTGCCGGGTGTGGTGGATTTGGGGATTTTCCGGGAGCTCGGTCAGAGCAACTTGCACATCGAGATTCAGCGCGAACGAGCCGAGCGCTACGGTCTCAGTGTCGCCGACGTGGAGCGAACCATCGAGACTGGCATTGGCGGGCACGTGGAGACGCAAATCGTAGAAGGAGAGCGCCGGCACGATCTCGTCGTGCGCTACGCCTCGGTCGATCGCGACAGCGTGGACGCGGTGCGGAGCTTGCTGATTCCGACTGCCGACGGGCACACGGTGCCGCTCGGACAAGTGGCAAATATCAGCATCGTTGGCGGCGTTTCGCGCATCTTTCGCGAGGCGAACCGGCGATACATCGCGGTCAAGTTCGGCGTGCGTGATCGCGACCTCGGCTCCACGGTGGCAGACGCGCAAGCGCTCGTCGCCAAGAACGTGCACATCGCACCGGGCTATGAGGTGTCGTGGGGCGGCGAGTTCGAGAGCGCTCGTCGCGCCGGTCGACGGCTTTCGATTGTCATTCCGGCGACCGTGGTCTTGGTGTTCGTGCTCTTGTTCGCGATGTTCGGCCGCCCTCGGGAGGCACTGCTGATCCTCGGCAATGTGTTGCTCACGTCACCCGTGGGTGGACTCGCCGCGTTGCTAGTCACGGGTACCAACTTTTCGGTTAGCTCTGGGGTCGGGTTTTTGGCGCTATTCGGCGTGTCGGTTCAAACCGGCGTGATCCTCGTGGCCTACATCAACGAGTTGCGAGTGGAAGGGCTCGAGCTGGACGCAGCCATCGAAAAGGCGGCCGATTTGCGGCTCCGACCCATCATGATGACTGCGCTCGTGGCGACGCTCGGCTTGCTCCCGGCAGCGATCAGCACCGGCATCGGTTCGGATTCACAGAAGCCATTGGCGATCGTGGTCGTGGGCGGTTTGATCTCCTCGCTCGCGCTGTCACTCGTGTTGTTGCCCATGCTGTATCGACTGTTCGCGCCACCAGTACTCGAGAAGCAGCCACAGACGCTCGAGCCAATGCAGCCGCTTTCGCTTCCTCCGACGGTGCAGGTGACGCCGTGAGCGCAACTCGAGCCGTTCGGCGAGGAGTGTTGCGCTGGGCGACCCGCTCACTGGTGGCTTGCGCGGCGGGGCTAATCGCCTTGCCGGTGCACGCCGTCGAACCGGCGACGCCGTCATCACCCGAGTCGGCCGATCCTGCGCCGGCCACCGAGGAGCGCGTGTTCGACTATTGGTTGCGAAAGGGGCGGGAGCTGACGTCTTTGCGAACCAAGGTGGGGGCCGCGCAATTCGACGTGGCCACCGCCGCGTTGTGGCCGAATCCGTCTCTCGCCGTGTCTGGCGGCTATTTGCTCTCGGGTGAGCCAGTCAACGGCATCACCAGCATCGGCCCGCAGCTCACCGTGCCGCTGCCCATCTTCGGGCAGATCGGTATGCGCAAGGACGAAGCCGTCACAAATCTGCGCGTGGCAGAGCTAGACGTGCTGTCCGAGATTTGGGACCAAGCTGAAGACGTTCAGGAGGCGATGGTCGAGCGCGCTTTTTCCGACGCAGAGGTGCAAGAGGTCGAAAAAAATCTCGAGGAGCTATCGCGGATCTCTCGAATCGTGAGTACGCGCGCGGCGGCCGGTGCCAACTCCGTTTACGACACGCTGCGCGTCGGTACCACGGAAGCCACGTTTCGCGCCGGGCTGGCGACCGCGAAGACCAGTCGCGATCGCGCCGAAGCCAAGCTCGTCTCGTTGATTGCGGTCCCCGGTCTGCGCACGATTCCGATCACGCCCGACGGCTTGGCTGGGTTTCGCGGTCCGGAAAATGAAGAAGCGCTGCTGCGCTTGGCTCGTCAGCGTCGGCCTGATTTGGAGCTCGCCCGCCGCGGAATCCTCGCGGCGCGGGCGAGCGCGAATCGCCTGCGCCGAGAAACCGTTCCCATTCCGAGCGTGTCGTTGGGGCCGTACTTCACACACGGCCCGTCGAGCGTGTCACTTCAAGCGAGCATCAGCGTGCCGCTGCCGACGTTCGATCGGAACCAAGGCTTGATTGGGCGAGCACTGGTGCAAGCCGACGGCCAGCAAGCGCTCGCGGATGCGATCGAGCAGCGCGTGGGGATCGAAGTGCACGGGGCTTGGGTCGCGCGTGAGCACGCACGTGAAGCCCTGGAGGCGTTTCGCAAAGGCGGTCTGAAGACGACGGACGAGCTGCTTCAACGAGCCGAGGTGAGTTACGAGGCCGGCACGTTTGCCATTCTCGACTTGCTGGACGCCTTTCGCGCCGTCTGGGAGGCTCGCGCTCAAGAGCGCGAGCTGGAGAAAGCATTCGCGGAAGCAGAAGCCGAACTGGAACACGCCGCGGTGATTCTGCCAATCAGCCCTGCCAGCGCGCCCGCGCACTAAGCGACTTGCGCAGGAGTTAGGTCCAACCAGATGCCGATCTTGGTGAGTTTTTCGCAGAGCAGTGGCTCGTCAGCTGGCAAGGTGGACCGGTTTCCGGAAAAGT
The DNA here is from genome assembly GCA_035634635.1 of Polyangiaceae bacterium. Taxonomy (GTDB): domain Bacteria; phylum Myxococcota_A; class Polyangia; order Polyangiales; family Polyangiaceae; genus PMG-095. The sequence goes on along the minus strand of DASQCO010000117.1, from coordinate 170,133 downwards.
GCCCAAAGTGCAAGCTGCGGACCGCTCCGCGCTTCGTGGCCGCGACGGGGCGCTCTGCATACACCCGGCAGATCTGCTTTCAATGCGCGAACGAAGCCTGCCGAGCGCTGTTCATCGCAATGTATGCGGCGGACGGAGCTGCGAGTTTTCGGCTGACGAAGAACGGCTACACCCGCGGCGCCGAGAGGCCGCTGTTTCGCCGACCATCGCGACGCCTTCGCCAGTATGCTGTCGGCCGGTTCGGAGCAAGCCAAGGTCGCACGATAATGGCCGATACATCGAGGTTCCCATTGACCTGTGAAGGTGGCTGTCACTGCGGTGCGGTTCGCTATCGCGCCGTGCTTCGCCGCCCGGTGGTCTCCGAGTGCAACTGCTCCATGTGCCGCAAGAAAGCGCCGATCCATGCGATCGTCCCCGACGCAGACTTCGAGCTCTTGTCTGGGAGCGAGGTGTTGACGAAGTACACCTTCAACACGCACGTCGCTCAGCACTGGTTTTGCAATCGCTGTGGCATTCATTCCTTCGGTCGACCGCGCTCCCAGCCTGACAAGATCAGCGTCAACCTCCGTTGTATCGAGCAAGACGTCCTCGCGCTGTTCGAGATTGCGCCGTTCGACGGCCAGAATTGGGAGGAAACGATGGCCAAGCGGCAGAGCGCCAAATAATCGTCCCTAAGCAAGCAACCGAGCCCCGCCCCGCGCCGATAGGGGCGCATGATCAGTCGCGCTGGGAGATCCGAGAGTTCTGAGCCGTCGCCTTTGGTGGACGGTAATGACGCGGACACGCCGGACATTGCAGAAAAAGCGGGGGCGCGCGTGCTCGCCTCCGAGCGAAGCGCGGGAACAATCGCGTTGCTCAACGCCTTCCCGGCCGGCCGTGACGGGCGCTGGTCCGTGACGGTCAAAGTCGACGGCCAAGCGAATGCCCGCCGCGTCGCGCCCGCACGGAAGGAATTGAGCGCCTCGGCTTTGCTCGAGCAGAAGATCCGCAACAACCCGGTCTATCAAACGCTCTCTGCCGGAGACAAAGGCGTCGCTGAGTGGATCATGTGGCGCGCGTCGCTGGCCGAACCGGACAAGCGTACGTACTACTTGGAGAAGCTCGATACGCTGTTCAATACGCCTTATTCGAAAGACCGCTCGACGTTGGAAGAGAAGGCGAATGGAAAGGCGGACGCCTCGCTCGCGCAAGAACAAGCGCGTGGCGATGTGTTCAAAGGCCAAGAAGAGCAGACTAGCGCAAAGGCGCACCTGACACTCCGCACCGGTTTTCGTGGAACTCATTATCAAGTGGACGGCAGCGACCCGCGCTCAGTGGTGGTCAAAGTGAAGGTTCACGTTGCTGGTGAGCCGAGTGCCGTCACGAGACTCAAACAGCTCGAAGATTCCATCGAGAAGCAAGCGTCGACGGCAGGCTACGTCGTGGATCTAGAATTCGTCGACCAGCCCGGCAGCGACGTCTTCGAAGTGAAGGTCGACCCAAAACGGTGGCCGGTCACCGACAATTGGACCGGCGGTACCGAAGTTGTAGCTCACGAACTTCATCATCTCTTGGGACTACGCGATCGCTACGACTACATCGAGGCACATGCGGGCAATCAGGACATCGCGCTCGATCAAAGACTCTATCTGTTCGCCAGGCAAATGATGAAGCCACCGGATCCGCGCGGCTCCGCAAGTTTGATGGGCAATCACACTGGCAGACCACTGTCTGAGGACGTTTGTGCGGTTCTTCAAGACCCCAGAAAGGAATGCATTGATGCACGCAAGGAATTCGACCCACCAGGTCTTTCGAATCATGAACAAGGTTTGCATTAGGAGCACGCCAGCGCTGCTCGTATTGGTGATCGCCTGCGCGCCGGAGCTACCCCCGCAAACCGCGCCGCCCCCCACACCAACTCCACTGACCGAAGCCGCGCGAACGCGAACGAGTGCGCCGACACCAGTGAAGCCCGAGCTCCGCTCGCCCATCGAGAAACAACGGGACGCGCCCGCTTTGGCAGCTCCTTTGCGTGCCCCCACAGGCAACGAGCCCGCACCCGCCCCAAGCCCAGACAAGTCGCCGCAAGATACCCGTAAGGATGATGACTTCCCCCTTTGCGTTCCGGAACTCTAAGCCACCGTATTTGCGCGCTCACCCCTCATACGGCAACTCGACCTTATACTTCTCACCCCCGTCGAGATCGTGAATGCGCACGGCAACGCCGTCACGCGCGCCGTCGATCTCGACACTGCCGAAGTTTTGCAATCCGTCCCACGGCGCTAAACCGCCGCTGCCGGCGGGGGGTGCCCATTGAAAGCGTAGTTCGGGGCCGAACGTGGGATCGAGCGGCTTCGGATCGCCGCTGATGGCGTGGAGCGGACCTGCGACGAACTCCCAGAAGGGGCGAAAGGGCGCGCCGCTTTCGCCCAAAGTCGCGCGAGCGGGATCGTAGTGGTGCGCGGCCGCATAGTGCACGTCAGCCGTCAGCCAGATCACGTTCTTGACGCCCCGCGCTGCAATCCCGGACAACACTGCTGAAAGCTCGAGCTCGCGTCCGAGCGGCGGCCCTTCACCATTGCCGTAGCCCTCGTTGCGCTCTCCTTTGGGGCCGTCCGGAATCACGAGCCCGAGCGGCTGATCGCAGGCCACGATTTTCCACTTGGCTTGCGAGCGCGCGAGCGTCTCCACCAACCAGCTCGCCTGAGTTTGCCCCATCATCGCGCGCAGCGGCCCGCGATTGTCGTCGTTGGGTGTGCGAAACGAGCGCAAGTCAACCACCACTACGTCGAGCAATGGGCCGTACGAGATCACGCGCTGAATGCCCGCCGCGCGTGGCGCGCTGCCACCGCCGATCGGAGTCCACTCGAACATGGCGCGACGCGCGAACGCGGCCAGCTGCGACGCAGCTCGTTGTTGATAACGACCATCTTCTAGTTGCTGCCCAGGCCACCAATTGTTGTGCGTCTCGTGATCGTCCCACTGCGCCAAAATCGGCACTTCTGCCGCGAGCGCGCGCACGTTCGTATCCTGCAGGTTGTATGCAAAGCGCGCGCGAAAGTCGTCCAGCTCCTGTGCGACGCGCGCCACCCGCGGATTACTCAGGTTCTTCCAGATTTTGCCGCCAGCGAGCTCGAGCTCCGGCGGGATCGGTCCATCGGCGTAGATCATATCGCCGCTGTGCAGGAAAAAGTCCGGTTCGACCTTGCGCACTCCGGCATAGCATTTCAGTCCGCCCCAGCTCGGGTTGATGCCGAAGCCCTGACCACACGTGTCGCCCGACCAAGCAAAGCGAATGCGCTCGGCGCCCGGCGTGCGAAAGCGCCCGTTGGTCCAGTCGCTGCTGCCGCGTTCACCCTCACGGGTGAAGCGAACGCGGTAGTGAATGGTCTGGCCCGCTGGCAGGTCTGCGAGCGCAACCAGCCCGGTGTGATCGCTCGCCGCGCCGACGCGCGGCCCAACCACGCGCCGAGCATGGCCGAAGTCCGAAGTCGTCGCCCACTCGACTTGCATCAGCGCAGGCTCGCTCGAACGCGCCCAAACCAGCGCCCGACCGGCCTGCACATCGCCAGCCTGCACGCCGTGGGTCAACTCGGGCCGCGTCGTCCGAACCCAAGGAGCGCGCGAGCAACTCACGGCACCTCCCGCCGCCACACCCGCAATGAAGCGCCGCCGCGTCAGCACCACCAGAGCCTAGCACGTGTCCTCCGTGCGAAGCACAGCCTTGGGTTGGGTAAGCGGGCGCGGCGCGCGAGCCGCGTCGCGTAGCTCACGTGCCGTCTCATTCCGCGCGCACCCTTGTGTTGCGAACCGGCCCGCGACTAGTCTCGAGAAATGCTTGGGGTGCGCTACGTTTCGATTCTCGCGGGGACTCTTGCTTCAATCATTTGCGGAACTGCTGTTGGACAGGAAACAGTGACCTCTGCCCAGGCGGCTCCAACCGTCGAGCAGCCCGGCGCTGCGCCCAACGCTGCAGCGTCTGCTGCGACGACGCCTGTCGTTGCGCCGCCAACTCCTACGCAGCCTGCGCCCGCGCCGACTCCAGCAACGGAAGGCGCCTCGCGCGTCGCAGCGCCCGCGTTGGTCCTTTCACCGTTGCCGCCTGAGCCAGCCAAACCCAAGCCGCAGCCCAACTGGAACATCGGAGCGGGGATAGGGTATAGCGGCGGCGATAGCGCGGCTTACGTTGGGTATTCGACCGGTGCTCCCAGCGCGCCCGCTTATCGAGTCGGATTCGAGCGGCGGATTTATCGGGGCTGCTGGTTGGCGTTCACCGGGAGCTTCATGCACTCGTCGTACGACGCGCCGGTTTCGAGTCAGCTCGATCCACCCACGCGCACCTCCATCAACGTGCAAAACACGACGGCCGCCGCGCTGCTCGGTATTCGCCAAGCGCTGATTACGGACATCGTGGAGTTGTCGTGGTACGGCGCCGCCGCTGGCGCGTGGTATTGGACCGGCGGAGACATGCTCGAAGAGGGCGAAACCGCGCAGGGACAGCTGCCCGGTGGCTTCGCGCGCTCGCTTGGCTTCAGCTCGGGGATCACCATCGAGCGTCAGCTCATCGATCGCTTGGCCGTGCGCCTCTCGAGCGAGATCCTGTCGCTTCAGTGGTCCAAGTCAACACCCGGTCAAACCTATGAACAGTCGATCGGAGAAGAGGACCCGCCGGTCACTCGTTATTCGCAGACGACGATCTTGCATGTCGCCCCAGCGATCGACTTGCGATTCTATTTCTGAGCGTGTTGGTAGTCGCGCTGTGAGCTACGCGACGGCCGAGCGCGACGCGCCCGCTAACCCAAACCCAAATCATTCTCGGGCGCTGAGCGCAGCTCTCGAAATGCCGGGTCGAGGTCGCTCGATTGCCTCGGTCGTACGACGCGCGCGACTTCTTGGCCATCGCGCAAGAAGATCAGCGTTGGCCAGAGCTTGACGCGGAACGAGCGGCCAAGTGGCTTGCCCTTGCCGTCTTCGACCCAAACGTGGCGCACGTTCGAATGCTGTGCGAGCGCGCGATCGATCAGCGGTCGTGCGCCTTGGCAGATGGGGCACCAGGTTGCGCCGAATTCGAGCACGGTAGCGCCGTTGAGTGCGTCGACTTCGCTGCGAGTGGGATCCATTTCCTCGAGGTTAGCGCGCTGCCGCCCGTGCGCGCGAAATCTAGCCTACTTCTAGATAGGGGCAGAAATCGGCACCCAGCGCCGAGCTGAGTAGCCAATCGAGCCGCGGATCGAGTCGCAGAGTCCCGATGGCGTACTCGCTGCCGTTCCAACGAAGTCGGCCCACGCTCAACGCTGACGCTTGGCTCAGCGCAGGTTTAGAGTTCGAACGAAAGCGCAAGCCCATGCGGGTGCGGTCGCGGGGCGAAGCGGTTTGAATTCGAACCACTGAGAGTTTCAGCACAGCGAGGAGCGGCGCCCGCCCGGAGCTACGGGTCAGTGCAGCCCGCGCTGCCGTCGGGTTGAACCGCGCACACCTGGCCGAGCGAGCCGCAATTGAACTTCACCAAGCGGCGTGGGCCTTCGAACGGCGAGGTGCAGCGTTGTACGGTCTTGCCATTACATTTCCCGCCAACCGAGACGCCCTTGCAGGGATCGACCCACTTCTGGGCGCTCGCCAAGAATGTCTGCACTTCCGGCCCGAACACGGCGTCGATCCCACCATAATCGCACACCAGCTGATTCGAGCCGACGCCTGCCGAGACGACGCCATAGGCGATGAAGCTGCCCTTGGCGTCCACGCGCAAGATGGGCGCCCCTGAATCGCCGTAGCACGATTGCGCATCGCCAAGAGTGCCGCCGAAGATCGCTTCATCCCCCTCGCTGAGGACGAGATTTTCGTAGAGGTAGTGCAAGTAGGCGTCTAGGTCGTCACCACTTTCATTTCCAGGAGTCGGATCAACCTGTTCACGCAGCGAGCGCGCAATCGGCAGGAATGCCACCGGAGCGACGGGTCCTGTCGCGAAGAGCGCGTTCGTGTTGGGGCTGCCCGTTTCGTACCAAGCTTTGAAGCGCTCGAACGTGCCGAAGATGATCTCGGGGATGCGTCCCTGGGTAGCGCGTAGCGTGACGTTGCCGGCGCGGCGCGTGCCATGCGCACCGGTATTGTCGCGAGTGCCGTAGCCGATCTCGATGAACTTCTTGTCGAGATCTTGCGCCCTCAAGCCGCCGATCTCGAGCGGCGTCAGCTCACTCGCTCGTTCGCCGAGATACATCACGCCTACGTCGCGTCCATGGCCCGCAAACCCACCTTCATCGCCAGGAGCGCCTTCGACGGCCACGACCTCCAGTAATTTGACGGGTGCGCTCGCATCAGGCCCGACTGCGAACACCGTTTTCAAACCCGCCGCATAGTCCCTCGAAAAGAACTGCACGCAATGCTTGGCCGTGAGCACCGTTTGCTTGCCGATCAAGCTCGCCGAGCAATACGCTTCGTACTGCGTTTCACCCACCGAGTTGGAAAACGCCACACCGACGCTGCCAATGGCGTTCAATCTTGCGCCATTGGCAGGCACGCCCGCGATCAGCGGCTCGTCGATTTGATGCGCGATTGGTGCCGGTTCGCCGCCAGCAGAGCAGCCGCAAATTACGCTCGTCCCAGCGAGCGCGAGTGCACACACGTATCCCCAACGATGTCGATGATTGATCATGACTCTCTCTTTGCCCACCCAGCGCGCGGTCCCGCGCCTACATCCGACTATCGAGCGTGCCGGGTCATCCGAACAGACACAGTGCTCGAGCACACTCAAAAGTTCGGACGATTCACAGCTTTCGTGCGCGCTTCCGTTCGGTCCGCTAGCCTTGGTGCATGTCGAAGAGCAGCATCACGGTCGCCGCAGACGTGGCAGGCAAGCTCATGGTCTCGGCCACCGGTAACGCCGCTGATCGGCTGGCGATGGCAGCGGCAGCAGCGGTCGCATTCGTCGGCATCGCGGTGGGTTACCGCATCTACGCTACAGCTCGGACTGGGCTGCGCTCCCGGCATCCGAGCAGCATCGTCCCCGCCGACGACGCCGCTTGATGCTGGAGCGCGCGGATCTCGGCGCGCGCCTCGACCCCAGAGCGCGCTTGGAAACGTTTCTGCCGCTTGGTCGCCCAGGGGTTTTTGCAGCGGGCCCATACGCTTCAGCCAAGCAACGCATGTCCCAGGCAGCTGCGCGTTCGCAACTTCTCGGTGCGAAGCTGAGTCACGCGACATTGGCACTCCCTATGCTTGAGCAAGCGGCTGGAGGTACGCCATGACGCTCTTGTTCAACGATCTCGAGGTGGGTGATTTGATGACCCGAAACGTGGTCACCGTGCGGGCAAGCGAGCCACTCAGCACGACGGCCAAATTGCTGTGGGACTACGACTGTGGCGTGATCCCCGTCCTGGAAGACATCGGTTCGCGCGTGGTCGGCATGGTCACGGATCGCGATATCTGTATGGCCTGTTGGTCGCGCAACTCGGCCCCCAGCCTGATCTTGACGTCGGAGGCCATGTCGCACGGGCTCGTCTATTGCAGCCCGACTGATAGCGTTGAAGCAGCCGAGGGCATCATGCGTTCACGCAAAGTACGACGCCTCCCGGTGCTCGATTCGGATGGGCGAATGGTCGGCATTCTTTCGGTTACGGACATTGCACGGGTCGCCAGGCAGCCGTCCGCAGCGCGCCCAGGCTTCGAGATTTCTCCCGCGCACGTGGTCGATACTCTGAACATGATCACGACCGGCCCGCACAAAATGCCGGCTTATGCCCGAAGCGGAGAATGGTGAGTCGCGATTGCTCTGTCGAGTAACCGCAGGGAGATCTGCAACGTTGCACCCGCGGTGTGTTGCGATGCTCCGCTGCTCTGGTCAGCGCGTGACAAAATGCATCGTCACAATACCGCGTCTATCCGGCTCTTAGCGTATGCAGTCCGAGTTTGTGGGAGCATTCACATACGCTTTGCCGAGCTCGGTGAGCTCGCCGCTTGCGCCGAGCAAGTCGACATTGGCGACATTGCTGGCGCGTCCGGAGAACCACGCGTAGCGCTCGATGCGCGGCTCGGCTTCGAGGTACGCCACTGCGTCCTCGAGGAATGCTCGTTGTTCTGCGACGCTCTTGGCACTGTCGCAGGCGAATTCGGTCAGCCACAGCGGTTGAGTGAATCGCTTTTTGTAAGTCTCCACGTGGTTGATTAGATACGCGGCCTTGTTATCCCCTGTCGGTGAACAACCCACGTAAATGTGCATCGCCACCGCGTCCACGCGGCAGCCCGTGCATGCGGCGAAGAACGCATCCAGGTAGTGAAACGGATCGGTGTCCTGGCAATCGCCGCCGCAGAAGTTCACAGCTGGCGAGACGAGGCGCAGGTCCTTGGCATCGGCGATCGCTTCGAGCTCCGGCCACAAGCCTGCGGCTGCTTTGGCGGACAGATTGGCTTGCGAACCAAAGTTGGGTTCGTTGAAGCCGAGCAGCACTCGCGCATCGTCGCCAATGGCTGTCTTGGCGGCTGTGCGATCCGAAGCCGAGCCCCAAATCATGGGCGCGTACTCCACGCCCGCGTCGCGATACGCGCCCGCTCTCAGATCTTGATCGGGCCGAAAGTCCCAGTTGTACCACCAGCTCACACCGGGCGAGATCGCCTTGAGATCTGCGATCGAATGATGGCCATAGGCCAGCCCACGCTTGCACGAGGAGCTGCTCTTTCCGCCGCTGCCCGGAGAACCGCCTGTGCTTTCGCTGCCACCGGATGTCGAACTCGTACCTCCAAGTTCAGCATTGTGAGCGCCCGCGCCGCCGCTGCTCATGCCTCCAAGTTCGGCGCTTGCGCCCCCTGCTTCGGCAGAGGTTCCGCCGCTCGAGCCGGCGCCGTGTGCGTCGCTCGCGTTGCTCCCGCAGGCCGCGATGAGCATGCTCACACAACTCATGACCGCAACGGCACTCGCTGTCGGAAGACGCATGCATTGGTTGTACAGCGGTTGTCTGCTTTGCGCGGCGCGATCCGGTCAACACTTTCGAAACTCATGTGGCGATGTCGGGCCTGTGCTCACACGAGCCGTCATTCCAACGTCATCGATCAGCGACCCATCGATTCCGGAAAATTCACGCTGTGTGTTGGCAAGACGAGACAAATTCTCGAAGGCGGTGTAGGGCTGGCGCGAGCTTTCGCTCACGTGGTGGTCTGGGGTAGGCCCGAATCTCGACGTGGGCTGTCGCCTTCGTAAAACACCATGACAATTCGCTCGACTTCGGTTGCTTCGGCTACGCGCTTGACGGTGCTTTGCAGCTCGTTCGCACTCCTCATTGGTTGTGGCGGTCAAACCCAGTCCGCCAACGCGCCGCAAGGGGCACAAAGCTCCGGCAATGCCCCCGCGTCCGACGGCAAGCCATTCGACTTCGAAGCGACGATCAAGCGCGAGGCCTCTGGGCTCACCGAGCACGGTGTGCAGGGGCCGGACGCAGCCTGGAGCGCCAAAGTTCCAGCCGCTGCCGAGCCGAAGCTTTCCCGCTCCGAGAAGATCATGCTGGTCGATATTCCAATCGGCTCGGAGTCCGCGGTTCGCTGTCAGATCTTCAACGAGTCTTTGGATGCGGGTGGCACACTGCACGGTGTGCTCAAGGAGAGCGCGGACAAGGTGGAATACCGAAGCATCGCTCCCAGCGGCGTTAGCCTACTGGGTGGTGTGCCTTCGGCATTCATCGAGACGGTGTACGTGACCGAAACCGAGGGAGGGAAGGGCGCGGGCGGTCTGAAGTTGGCGATTCAGGTGCGCGAGTCCGAGTCGCTCCTGTGCTTGCACGACGAGCTCGGTTATCGGCAAACCTTCAAAGACGTCAGCAGCGCGTTCTTTGCGAGCTTCAAGGTGCGCAACGCGCCGCCGAGTGACAGCACCTACACGGAGATTGCGAAGGCGCGATTCGGAAACACCGATGTCGGCTTCAGCACGACGCGTGTCAAGCCTGGCGAAAAGCCGGGTGAGCGCGAATACAGCTACTCCAACACCACGCTGTTCCCGACCTCACCCAAGAACGTCGTCTTCGAAGACTCGTACGAACTGTACTCGTACGACTCGAAGAACGTGCTTCAGACCGGCACCTGGGTCGAAGGCAGCGGCGGTGAGATCACCCTGAAAGTCGCGCTCAAACGCGCGTCCGACGGAAAGTACGCCTATGAGGGCGAGGCGAGCGGGAAGCCGATCCAGGGCGTGCTCACGGCGCCGAAAGGCATCGCGACATCGCTGGAGGTGGCATCGCGGTTGAAGAAGAAGCTCAAAGCGGGCGGACCGTTCGAGTTCGTGCTCTCGGAGTACCACCCGTCACTCGACCCGACCGCGCTGATTGACGTGAAGTACGTTCACAAGAAGGGCGACCCCGCACGCCAAGTCGAGGTCACGATGCGCGATCGCGTCATGACGGCGGACGTCGACGACGACGGCATGGCGAAGTCGGCCTCGTTTCAGATCGGCAAGAACAAGCTGACGCTGGAGCGACTGAAGAGCGAAGGCCACCTGTAGTCGCGGCTTTGGTTGCTGCGTCTGCCGCGCTTCCCGTCTCGGCGACTTCAAGCCGAGGCGAGCGGCCAATAGATTCGCAGCAGCGTGCGCGGAGCGCAATCCCTAAGGGTGAGTGTCCAGGCCCCGTCACGCAGCTCGATGCGCGCGGGGCGCTCGCGGCCAGTCGTGAGATCGGTCGCGCTGGCAAAGGCTTGGAAGTCATCCGCAGGACGTGACACCAGTCGCAGCGTCGCGTGGTCTGCCCCGTAGCGACACAGCAGGCCGACCCACTCGAAGGCCGTGCCCGGCCCGTAGCAGCGCGCGGCTTCGGGGAGCGTGCGACACAGTGCTTCGTGAGCGTGGTGTGCGCTCGGCTCCTCGAGCGAAATGTCGACTCGGCGATAGCCGCGCCCCTCGGCAGGCGGGCGCGTCCCAGGCAAAAATTGCGGCAAAGCGTGGACGAAGTCCTTGTAGCGACGCAGCTTCGCTCCAGGTCTGAGGCTGACGCGCCGTTCGCACACGAAGTCCCAGCGCTCGCCGGACAGCCGAGAATGCGACAGCGTATAGGTGGATTCGTCGGTCAGCACACGCGGCGGAAAATCGCTGGCTTCGAGACCACAGGGCTGCAGCTCCCACTTCGAGCCCGTGCGTTTGGCGCGCACGAGGTCTCGACGCACTGGCGGACGACCACTGCGTTTCGGCGAGAACGAAAGCGCTTCCACGCGCAGCTGTTGCTCCGACAGCTCGACCAGATTGAACGACGGCCAAAGGCGCGCGGGGTTTGGCTGCGTGGAGTACACGCCTTCCGAGCGACCTGCGCTGCCGGCAGACACCAACATCAGATCACCCGAGTGCGTGTCCAAAGCTCGCAGCACGCGCGCCGTGGGCACGTGTTTGTGGCCGTGGAGCAGCAATACGGCGCGCTCGAACGAGTGCAGCGCGGATAGCGCCGTGCCGGCGCCGAGAGCGGTCATCGTCAGCTCTTCGCGATCCGCGTGCGAAAAAAGCTTGGGCAAAACCGAGCGCACGAGCCAGCGCACCAAACGTGGCGTGCCGACCATATCGATATGACTGATGTCAGTCACTGGAGTTGGAATCAGGTGATGATGAACGAGCAGCACGAGCGGCAGCCCGTCGTCGGGCAGCTGCGCGTGAACCTGCAACAGATCCTCGAGCCGAAACGTGCCGCCCGCCCCGACTAACCCGCTCGGCAGATATGACGAATCATACGCGACCACGTGAGCTGGCAGGCCGTGTAACGATCTAGGTACCACCTCGGCGAGAAACGGCGTGCGCTGGCCGAGGACGTGCATCCGCTTCGGATCCGCGGCGCGATGCAAGGCGGCGAACAGCGCCTCGCGGTTCGGGCCGAGCAGCCCAAATCGGCGTCGATCGTGATTGCCCGGCAAGACGACCGTGAACGCGTTGCCGCCCAAGACCTCGAGCATGCGCGAGTGCCAGGTCAAGAACTCGTGCACGAGGGGGCCAGGTAGATCCGTACCCGAGTCGAACACGTCCCCAGTGATGAACACGGTCGAGCGCTCGGAGCGTGCTTTTTGGTGCTCGGCGTCCAGGGCCTCGAGCAACTTGTCGAACAGCCGCGACTGCGCGCGGTCGCTCCGCGTCATGTGCAGGTCCGAGAGATGCACGATGAAGGTCATCAGCCTCCCTTGATTTCACACGCGCCGCCGATTCACAAGTGTGCGTAGGGGGTTTGCCTGACGGTGTTACCTGTCTGTCACCCGGTGGGCCCTGGGGCTTGCTTTCGCTCGCGGAGACTCACAAGATCTGGCCTGTCGAGGAGAACGAAAATGAGCGAAGAACGAGCAGTGTTGGCCGGCGGTTGCTTCTGGGGCATGCAAGAGTTGATTCGCCGTCGCGAGGGCGTGCTCTCGACCCGAGTGGGCTACTCCGGGGGCGACGTGCCCAATGCCACGTATCGGAACCATGGCACTCACGCCGAGGCGGTCGAGATCCTCTTCGATCCGAGCAAACTCAGCTTTCGCGCGCTGCTCGAGCTGTTCTTCCAGATTCACGACCCCAGCACGCTCAACCGCCAGGGTAATGACCGAGGCACGAGCTACCGCTCGGCGATCTACTACACGAGTGAAGAGCAGCGCCGAGTCGCTCTGGACACCATTGCGGATGTCGAAGCGTCGGGCCTGTGGCCCGGCAAGGTGGTGACCGAGGTCGTTGCGGCAGGTCCGTTCTGGGAAGCCGAGCCCGAACATCAGGACTACCTGCAGCGCATTCCCAATGGCTACACGTGCCACTTTCCGCGGCCCGGCTGGAAGCTCCCGGTCCGGGAGCGCGCTGCGGCGCGACCGGCGAGCGCCGGCGAGTAGCCGCGCTCGGCGAACCCGTCAGGGTGACGCGTGCGTATCGAAAAAATGCTCATCGCGAGGCCTTCCCGTTGCGGTCACCATTGGAACGGGCCGGGAAGGGTGCACGATGTCAAAGCTGGTTAGGAAGGCGACGGCTCACGCAGGGAGGGTCAGCGCGCTCGACCTGGCCGTGATCGAGGTCTTCGGCTTTGGCCCGATGGGCGCGGTCGTTACGCCCGTGCGCAACGGTGATGGGAACCTGCAGCTCACACTCTGGAACGTGACCGGGAGCGGCGCGCCCATCACGCGCATCGGTGATGCACACGCCGGCGCCGTGAGCGAGATCGCAACCATCGTGATCCATTCTCACGTCGTCACAGCGGTGAAGAATGGCGCCGGCCACATCGAAGTCATCTCTTGGAACCGAGGGCTTGCGCGCGAAGGCAGCGCGACCAGCGAGAACGCGAGCGAGATCGCCATTTGCCCGTTCCTGTTCGAAAACGACCCGGAGCTGTTTGCGACCGGGCATCGTGACCTCAAGGGTAATTTGAAAGTCGAAGTTTGGTCGCTGTCGAACGCGGGAGTCCCGGCGTGGCGCGGCGGAGCCTCCGCCGGTGCGGTGAGCGAGGTTGCGCTCGGGTTTCTCGGCCTGGGCACGGGCCTGCGCTATCGGTTCGTCGCCGCGGTGTGCAGTGGAAACGGCGAGCTAGAGCTGATCCAATGGGCCGCTAGCGCCGACGGCGCAACCATTCGGCGCATCGGGTCCACTACCGCGGGCAGCGCCAGCCACGTCTCGCTGCGCACGCATGGCGATTTGATCTTTACCAGCCTGCGCAACGGAGCTGGCCAATTGGAGATCATTACTTGGCGCGCTCGTTCGAACGGCAGCATCGAGCGCTTGGACACCGCGCGGGCCGGAGGTGTGGACAGCGTATCGTCCGCGCTGAGCTTCGACGCCTCGGGCGCGCAGTATCTCACCACCGCCGTGCGCAACGGCGCGAGTGACCTCGAGCTCATCGATTGGCAAGTGCAGGCGAGCGGCGTCGTGCAGCGCGTGGGCTCGGTATCGGCTGGCACCGCCTTGCTCGCGCAGGTTCGCTCGGCGTGGAACTCGCGAAACCCCGGCGCGGTCAACCCCGCGCCACATACGGTATTGATTACTGCTCTGCGAAATAGCTCGTCGGACCTCGAGTTGATCACTTGGACTCGTGAGTGAAGTTCTCGTGAACTTAACTAAGCGCTAGCGGCGCTGTCGCCGGCCCCGGGTTCTGCGCGCATTTCTTGAGTCGAAGTCTCTACCGCTAGGCTTATGTTTTGGGCGAGTCGTCCGCTGAGACGAGCGAGCACAGGTCACCAAAAAGTTGGTGCGCCTTCCCCAATCGGTCACCCTCTCCCTGCAGGCTCGAACTCGCCGTGATCACTCATCCCCAAGTTCGCTTCGAACAGCGCGGCCCCGAACTCGTGGCTGTCGAAATCGGACAGCGCTCGTGTTCTCCACTGATCGGTTCGGTGCATCGCGCGCTTTTCGCGCTCGGTCTCGACATTTCCTCGTACCGCGCGCGTCCCGAAGGCGGCGGCTTGGTCGAGCACTTGGTGCTCGAGCGCTCCGGCGGGGGGCGCATCGAAGGCGCCCTGAGTGCCGAAGCCAAAGCGGCGATCTTGCCGATCGCGCTGCAAGTGTGCGTCACTGAAGGCTAGCCGCGCACTCCGTGGGTGATGCGGCGCCACAGTAGTGCCTCAACCCAAGTTGAACAGCGGGCGCCCTGCGGCTATCCACGGCCACGGAATGCTCGATAGAATCAACAGCAACGTCACGCCGACGCCCCAAGCCACACGCCGCTGACGCGCTCGCGAGTTGGCGGCTCGTTTGGCGTAGACCCAGGAGCCGTGCGCAACGATTAGCGCCAGCACCATCATCGTGATGTGCTCGATGGCGAAGAAGCGTAGCGCGCTGACGTGCATCGCCGCTTTGAATTCGCTGCCCGTCTTCGGAATGATCGGGCTGAGCACGAAGTACAGCAGCAAGCCGAGCAAGGCTTGCAGATCCAGCGCGGAGACGAACGTGAGCGCGACGCGCTGGTCTCGCTTCGACCACTCTCGCGCCGCAGAGAGACCCGTGATGGCGAGCGCGAGCGTAGCTACTGCCGAGGCCAACACGAGCCAGCGGTTCCACGAGTGGACAATCAAAATTACGCCGTACATTTGCCTGCTTTTAACCCAATTCTCGAACCCACCGCGACTCTTGCGCGATCAGAAAATTGGCCCAGGGGCGGCTCGGCTCGACCCGCGCGCGTTCCCGGACTAGTACTGAGGCGCTACCGGTGTCCGAATGGTGCGATCCAGAAGGGCTTGGTTTGGCGCAGGTGCCGTCGTTTTCACATGCTCACTCGCGTGTGCGTGTTCGAGCGCGCGTAGCACCGCACACGAAGCCGGCGGAGCGAGCAACGAAGCACAGCCCGCAAGCGGCGGTGAGCGTCCGAGCGCTGCCGGAACGGGCGCAAGCGATTCCAACGAGAGCGGCGCGAGCTTTGGGGGCACGGGTCCCGCTGAGCCGAACTCGGGTGGCGCGGCGTCTGCAAATCCGAGCGCGGGAGGCAAATCGAGCGCAACCGGCGGCAACACAGCCAGCGCTGGAACGAGCGGTTCGACCAGCAGCGGTGGGCGTCGCGTGTTTTATCTGGACGTTCAGGGCAGCGTCCGTGCTTTCGATGAAGACAAGCCCACGCCGCGCACGTTGGTGAGCTCTGCCGGTAAAGGCCCCGACGGCATCGCGGTCGACGTCGCCGGCGGCCATGTGTATTGGACCACGATGGGCGTGCCCGCGGACAACGACGGCTCGCTTCTCCGCTCGGAGCTCGACGGCTCGAAAATGACCACGATCGTGGCCGCGGGTGGCAGCTACACGCCGAAGCAACTCAAGCTCGATCTCGCCGCCCGGCAACTCTATTGGTCCGATCGCGAAGGCATGCGCATCCAACGCGCGGCCACCGACGGCACCGGGCTCGAAACGCTCGTCACTGTCGCGACTGGCGACAGCGCGCGTAAGAACGCGGAAAATTGGTGCGTCGGGCTCGCGCTCGATGTCGCTCACGGATTCGTTTATTGGACCCAAAAAGGGCCCGATAACGGCATGGTTGGCTCGATTCGCCGCGCGCATTTGCAAATGCCGAATGGCGAGACCGCCAGCACTCGGACCGACATCGAAATCTTGTTCGACAAGCTGCCCGAGCCCGTCGATCTCGACCTCGATCTCGCAGCGGGTCAGATGTATTGGAGCGATCGCGGGGACGACACCATCAGCCGCGCGGCGATTGAAATCCCCAGCGGCAAGACCGCGGCCACGCGCGGAGATCGCGAGATCTTGGTGCGGGGCGTGCGCGAAGCAATTGGCGTGACCCTCGATCTCGAGCGCGGCCACGTGTACTACACGAGCGGCGCCAGTGGCCGCGTTGGTCGCGCCAACCTCGACGGCAGCGGCGCGGTCGATCTCGTGACGGGTACGGGCGCGCTCACCGGGATCGCCGTCGTGCCCTGAGCGAGCCTCGCGACCTTGTATTTCACTGCGCGGGCGGGAGCGTTTCAATAGGCCGTTAACGTCTATTGAAGTCCCAGACCTACATGGACAGCATACCAAGCCGTTTACTTCCGCGAGCCTCGTGAGATAAGGTCTGAATTCGGGAGGAAGCGCTTGGTAGGTCGGATCCTTGGCTCGAGGGTGGTGTTCGCGGTGGGGTTGCTCGTGTGCTCTTGCGGCGGTTCATCCGAGAGCACGGGCAAGGAGGGTTCCTGTTCCACCGGTACGCCATGCGGCGGTGACGTGGTTGGTGACTGGACGATCAAAGACATGTGTTTGGACATCTCGATGACGACGATGCTCCAATCGTGTCCCAGCGCGACCTTCCGCCTCTCGCCCTTCACGACAACGGGCACGGTTTCCTTCAAGGCCAACAACACGATGACCTCGTCGGCCGTGATCGCGTTTCAGGAATTCATCCAGATCCCTGCTACTTGCCTCAAAGAATCGGACTGCACGCTGCTTCGCGATTCGTTCCTGAACGTGACCTCTGTCACGGACGCCCAGTGCAACTGGGACGCGAGCGCGGGTTGCGGGTGCACGGTGAGTACCAGCCAGTCCACGATGAACAGCGGCACCTACCAAGTGCAGGGCAACAATCTGACCACGACGAGCGGGGTGACCGGTGCCGCAGAAACGGACACCTTTTGCGTGTCGGGGAACACCTTGAGCATCTACGGAGTCTCTGCCTCCGGCAGTGCCTCGTCCGCGGTGTTCACGCGCTAGCTCGGCAACCTCGTCGCAGTCGACGTCCGCATGCAACGCCGATCGCGAGTAAACTAGCGAACACGGAAGCGCGCTCACTACGACTGACCCCGCTGAAGGCGCAAGCGTTGATGGTTTGATGGGCGCCGCGGGCTTGCGGCACCTGGCAAGCCACCGGTGAGAGCGGACCCACGTTGCCGTACGTGTCCACGCTTGCCAGCGCGATGTTGTAGGAAACCCCGTTGATCAGGTCGGTGGCGACCGGAATCAGGGCGTCTTTGTGACCAAAGCCGCAACGCAGGTGCTGGAGTGAAGCGCCATCAGCGCCGGGAATCAGCTCGGCCGACTGGGCGCAAACAGGCACGAAAACGCCGGCATTGTCGGTGATGGTCTGAGTGTTCGCGGCCGCGTTGGGGTCATTCGGCGGAGGATCACAGAACAGCTGCACACCGTCTTCGTATTGGTCATAAGAGTAGGGGGCGAGCTTGACCATGGCCCGGCCATCCCCGCTCGACACGTACTCGATATCGCGCGGTTCTGGTCCGAGCAATCTGTAGAAGACGTTGAGAGTCGCCGATGCGCTGGGGTATTGGTTTGCGTCGATCAATAGCGCGTAGATCGCCAATGTCTGCGGCGCGCGGTCGGTGCTCGTGGGTTCGCAGGGTACGTCTCCAGATGTTCGACCGCTCAACAACTTTTGAACGGAAACCTGCATGCTGATGAGCTCGCTTTGCGGCACCACGCTGGCCAATTGCCAACAGGTGGCAGTCGTTGCTTGCCGATTCGTCACGAGCTCGCAGCCAGTCCCCGCCCAGAGCTCCAACGAGTAACCCCCATAGTCGCTCAGCGTGATCGGCAGCCTGAAGAAGTCATCGGTCAGACAGTCCTTGCGATTGATCTGTGTGACGATCACCTTGCCGGCGTTGTCCTGATGGTCGCGAGTCATGAACGGACTGATGCTCACCGACGGTGAAGCTGCCGCGACTGTCGAGAGCGAACCTGCAAACAGCGCCGCCAGTAGCCGAATCGAAATCTTCCCCATTGCTTCTGCGTAGCATAGCCCGAGCAGTTGTCGGCAGCTACGCTTCCGTCCGAACTACGCCCGGGATGCCCGCAAATGAGAACGGCTCGCCGTCGACCACGAAGCGCGCGCGCAATGCGCCTTCTTCCCGCGAAGACGCAGCCACCGACACTTCGAACTCGCCTGGTTCGACCACGCGACGCTCATATGCGTCGATCAGAGACAGGCGCTCTTGAGGGATGCTCAACGTGATGGTGCGACGTTCACCCGCCGCCAAAGTGACGCGCGCAAACCCGATCAACGCCTTGTTCACCCAGGTCACCGAGGTCACCAAATCAGTGACGTACACCTGGGCGATCTCCGTCCCTTCGCGCGTGCCCTTGTTGCAGAGTTCGAAGCTGAGCTCGAGCGCTTCACCCTGTGCAAGCCGGGATCGGGCGAGCTGCAAGCTCGAGTACTCGAACTGGGTGTAGCTCAGGCCAAAGCCGAACTCGAAGCGCGGACTCTGATCGAGGTCCGCGTAAGTCTTGCCGTGCTGGCCGCGCACTTGGCTGTAAAAGCTCGGCTGCTGACCGACGTGTTTCGGAAACGAGATCGTGAGTTTGCCGGAGGGGTTGAGATCCCCGAACAAGAGTTCGGCGAAGGCAGTTCCGCCCTGCATGCCTGGATTGAAGCAACAAACGATGGCTCGAGCCCGCTCACTCGATGCCGGCAGTACCATCGGCTTGCTGCACACGAGTGTCAGCACCACGGGCTTGCCTAGAGCGATGATCGCGTCGACGAGCGCCGGTTGCGCGCCTTGCAACTCGAGCGTCGCGGTACTCAATGTCTCGCCGATGAACGGCAGCGCGTCGCCCACTGCGAGCACGATCACGTCCGCTTCCGCGCATGCCTCGAGCGCGACAGCGATCTCGTGCTCATTCCGAGAATCGAGCGTGCAGCCACGCGCGTGAGTGACGGACATCGTGGCTGGCACGCGCGCGCGAATGCCGTCGAGCAACGTGACGGTGCATTCGCGCGGTTGCTTGCCCGCACTCGGCGGATGTTGCGAGCTGCCCAATGACCAATCACCGAGTTGCGCCAAAGCGTCGTCCGCATTGGGGCCGATGACCGCAATTTTCCGCACGCGCTCGGCTGAAAGCGGCAAAAGGCCGTCATTTTTCAATAGTACCAACGACTCACGCGCGACCGTCAGGTTCAGTGCGCGGTGTTCCGGACAAGCGATCACGCGCGCCTGCTTTGCGCGATCGGGGCGACGCGGGTTCTCGAACAAGCCCATGCGGAACTTGAGCGTCAAAATCCGGCGTACTACGGCATCAATCTCGGTCTCGGCCAAGAGCCCCTCGCGCACCGCGCCTTGAGCCGCGTCGAAGAAGCTCGGCGTGGCCATGATCAAGTCATTGCCGCAACGCACTGCAACCACCGCGGCCTCTTTGGGCGAAGGCACGATGCGCTGTTCCCAATGCAGTCGCCCTACGTTGTCCCAATCCGTCACCAAGATCCCGGTAAAGCCCCACTCCTCTTTCAAGACTTGGGTGAGCAGCCAACGATTGGCGGTGGAGGGCAGGCCATCTATCGATTGATAGCCAGTCATGAACGTCAGGCAGCCCGCGCGCGCTGCACGCTCGAACGGTGGCAGAAAGAAGGCACGTAGCTTGCGGCGCGAAATATCGGCCTCGGAGGCGTCGCGCCCGCCTTGGGTTTCGGAGTAACCCGCGTAGTGCTTGGCGCACGCTAATACGCCGTCCGCGTCGGCAAGGCCCGCGCCCTGGTAACCGCGGATCATCGCTGCACCGAACTCGGCGATCAGGAACGGATCTTCGCCGAAGGTTTCACCGGTGCGGCCCCAGCGCACGTCGCGCGTCAGGCACAGCACGGGCGAGAAGGTCCAATGCGCGCCGGTGGTCGCCATCTCGCGCGCCGTGACGCGCGCCGCAGCTTCGAGCAGCGGCTCGCTCCACGAGCAGGCCATCGCGAGTTGCGTCGGAAAGATGGTGGCACCCGGGTGGAAGGAGTGGCCGTGAATGCCGTCTTCACCGATCAGGAGCGGAATGCCGAGCCGCGTCTCGGCAGCGGCGTCCATGGCCTGTGCGAGCTCGTCGTTCAAGATGTGCAAGAGCGAGCCGGGCTGCTTCTCGCGCACCGTCTTGAGCGGATCGATTTGGCCGTTGAGCTGGAGCAGCTGCCCAACCTTCTCCGCCAGGGTCATGCGCGCGAGCAGGTCTTCGACGCGCTGCTCGAGCGCTGCGTTCGGATCTTTGTAGGTAGGTGTGTCGCTCATGTTCGACTTTGCCGTCCCGCGTTGAAACGGAAATGCCCCTCACCAACATCTCATTACGAGCCTGTCATGTGACGCCCGTCGTTGGGGTATCACCCATGAGAGTGAGAGAAGCATTACTTTGCGGTAATCTTGGATAAAAATGCTCGCTTCTCGTAGCGCGGGGCACAGTTGAGAGGCATCATTGTGGGTTAGCGTGCGGTACAACATACTGAAAAATTGCGTTGTTTGTGGTTCGCTTCTCGTCGCTGCCGCCGGTTGCGCTGGCGGTGCGCTGAATGACGACGGCAATGCAGGCGCACCGGGTATTGGCGGCTTCACCAACGGCACTGGCGGCACGTTCACCGGCGGCGCTGGCGAAAGCTCGAGCGCCGGCAAGGGCACGGTTACGGGAAGCGGCGGCTCAGGCCCGGTCGGCAAGGGCGGCAACGGGCCCGGCCCCGGAACTGCTGGTTCGGCTTCCGGCCCAAGCTCCGGCGGCTCAGGCCCAGGCACCGGCAGCGGCGGCAGCAACACCGCAAGCGGTGGCAGGCACGAGATCGGCGGGGACGGTCCGCAGTTCGTCGGCAACATCACTACCGGCTTTCAGAACAGTATGGATCAGGGCACTCGTAAGTTTGCCACCTACTGGGATCAGGTCACCCCGGAGAACGCGGGCAAGTGGGGCTCCGTGCAGTCGAATGCCGGCGCTGCCTTCAACTGGACCGCGCTCGACGCCATCTACGACTACGCCGAGAAGAACAAGATCCTCTTCAAGCAACACACGTTCGTTTGGGGCAGCCAGCAACCCGGCGGCACCATCAATCAGGAAGCCGTGCAGAAGTGGATGACCGAGTTCTGCACGCGCTACCCCAACACCAAATTGATCGACGTGGTGAACGAGCCTCCGCCGCACACCACACCCAGCTACGCCAGCAACATCGGTGGCGGCACCAATGGTGATTGGAAATGGGTCGCCAACGCGTTCACGTGGGCGCGCGCCGCGTGTCCGAACGCGATCCTGATCTTGAACGACTTCAACAACATCGAGTGGTCGAACGACAACGCTCACTTCATCGATATCGTGAAGAAGATTCAGGCTCAAAACGCGCCGATCGACGCAATCGGCGCGCAGTCGCACGATCTCGACAACGGTCAGGTCAGCTTAGCCACCGTGACCAAACTGCTCGGCGACCTGAACTCTCAGACCGGCTTGCCCGTGTACATCACCGAGATGGACATCGACACCACGGACGACGCCAAGCAGCTCAGTCTGTACAAGCAATACTTCCCCCTCTTCATGAGCACCAGCTACGTGAAGGGCATCACCATCTGGGGTTGGATCTTCGGTCAAACTTGGTCATCTGCGCCTAACAGCGGATTGATCAAGAGCGGCACACCGCGCCCGGCGATGAACTACCTGATGGAGCAACTCGGTCGGCCTGCGCCGTGAGCTTAGAGCGGCACGGTGTACACGACCAATTGATCTTTGCCCTGCGCGCCCGCGTCGCTGATGAAGACAAGCCGCTTGGAGTTGGCGGCAAGGTTCGTGATCAGCTGGCGCGGCGCGGGCACGATGGGGCGTCGTTGACCCGCCTCCGAGAGCTCGAAAATGCCTTCCATCGTCGAGCAATAGACGTTCGTGGTTACCGCGAGCGGCGAACAAATGAAGTCTTTGGCGATCGTCTGCTCTCGTTGCAAATCGAGCGATAGACGGAGCACGTCGCGCCGCGCGCCGTCGTAGTAAACGACGTCTCTGCTGCCACGCAGCAGCGCGGGCCAGCGCCCGGACTTGTCTGCGGTGAAGGTCGGAGTGCCGCCGCTGAGCTTCACGCTCCCGATGCGCCATGCGATGCCCGCTGGTCGCTCCACGAAGTAGAGCGTGTCACCGATCATCGTCAGAGCGTCGATCGAGCTGGGCGATGTGTACAGCGTCTTCACCCGGTTTTTCTCGAGCTTGGCGATCGAGTAGCGGTTCCCTTCGGAGCGCAAGAGCAGTGCGATCTCCTCTGCGCCAATGTCGGCCACGATGCGCTGCGGTTGCTCGGCGAGCGCTGCGAGCCTCCTTTCGCCGCCAGATTTGCTGGGAATGCGCGGCTCGTGCCAAATCGCCCCGCGTGCCCAATAGACGTAGTCCTTGCGCGTGACCGTCGCCGCAAAACCGGAATCGATCGCGCGATTGATCGGCGCTTCGTTGGCGACGAGGCGATACGCGGCACTGTTCGTCAAAAGCTCGATCGCTTCGTCGTCCGCGAAGAGCGCGGCTTGATAGGCGGAGCTTGGAAGCGTGAGCAGCTGCGTGGGGGCGACCAGCGGCGTCGTTGGCGCGGGCACCGCGCTCGCTGTGCTGGCGCTGGACGTCGTTGGGCGCGCGCGCTCGTCACCAGCCGGCTCTTCGACTCGCCTACAGCCGCCGAGGACCGCGCACCACGCGACCAAGACGGCCAATGTGACGGTCGATGACCGAAACCGCATCGTGTGGAAACGGTACCATTCCGGCACTGCAAAATGCCGGCCCATGCGTACATTTCCGCCTGATTTTGGCCCGCGTAGCTTCTTGCCACGGGCTCGCAATGACGACTTATGGGATGATCCGACACTGCACAACATGAATCGCAATCCCCACCGGACAGCTCGCCCATCCCGCAAATTGACGCCCTTCCTTCAACCCGTCGCATTGATCGCGCTGTTTGCTGTTGCCGGCGCGGGCGTTGCTTGCGGCGGTTCGGACGGCGGCACGCCTTCCGCGGGCGGCGGTCACGGACCGGGCGCGGGTGGCACGAGTTCGAACGGCGGCTCGGCGAGTCAGACCGGCGGCTCGGGTCCCGCGACCGGCGGCATGAATACGAGTGGTGGAAGCCTTAGTGCGGGCGGCAGTGCCCCGATTGGCGGCTCAGCGACTGTGGGCGGCAGCGGTCCGAGCACGGGGGGTAGCGGACCAGGTATCGGCGGTAATGGAACTGGTACTGGAGGATCTGGGGCTGGCGGTGGCGGAGCCATGCATTGGGTCGGCACTTGGACGGCCTCGCCGTACGAGACCGCATCCGATGGACAGCCTCCGGCTGCACTCAGCAACGCGGTTGCTCGTCAAGTCACGCACGCCTCGCTGGGTGGCAATCAAATCCGGGTCCAATTCTCGAACAAGAAAGGCACCTCAGCACTCACGATCAAAGCGGCTCACGTCGCGCTTTGCAAAGCCACCCCCAACGTAGACGGCAGCATCGACACGTCGACGGACAAGGCGCTCGCTTTCTCCGGAATGGCAGGTGTCACGATTGCGGCGGGCATGGAGATCTGGTCCGACCCGCTGGACTTTGCCCTACCTGCGCTGGGCAACGTTTCGATTACGACCGCCTTCGGCACCGTACCGAGTGATCTCACGTCCCACAACGGCGCGCGAACAGACTCCTACGTGCAAGCCAACAGCACAGACGTCAGCGCGGCTAACATGACTTCGGCCCCGCACAACCAGCATTGGTGGGTCATCTCCGGCATGGACGTCATGGCCTCTGCTGACGCCAAAGGCATCGTCGCCATCGGTGACTCCATCACCGATGGCCGAGGCGTGGATCCCAACGCCAACAATCGTTGGACTGACGATCTCGCTGCTCGCCTCCAAGCCAATGCTGCAACCAAGAACATCTCGCTCATGAATCAGGGTATCGGCGCCACGAATCTGGCTGGTACCGACCCCAAGTCCGCGGAATCGCGATTTGCTCGGGACGTCCTAGGGCAGAGCGGTGTCAAATACGTAATCATCTTCGATGGCGTGAACGACATCGGCGGCGGAGCTTCGTTCGATTCGTTGAAAGCGGTCTACGACAAGTTGATCAAAGCGGCGCACGACAAGTCGCTCATTGTCTACGGCGCGACGATCCTTCCGTTTGGCGGCAATTCTTACGACAATACTACGAGCGCGACGATGCCTGGAAGTCATGAACAGGTCCGAGTCCAGGTCAACAACTACATCAAGAGCAGCGCGTTCGACGGTGTCATCGACTTCGACGCCGCATTGACGGACGGAAAGACACCGACTCCAGGCCTACTGGCGGCGGCCAACTCGGCGGACAAACTTCACCCTGGTCCAGCGGGCTACAAGATGATGTCCGACAAGGTCGACCTTACGCAGTTCACCAAGTAACGCGCGTCCCCCGGCAGAGGCTTGGCCCGCACACAGCGAGCCAAGCCTTTCACGGCATCACGGCAAGTGAACCACGAACGCCTCGCCATGGGTTCGGTGAGTGCCCGATCCGACGACCCATTTGCCGTCATCAGAGATTCCAACAGCGGAGTCGAGCGTCCAATCACTCGTCAGATCGTCGGAGCTTCCGACGAGCGACTTGAGGCTATGCGCTCCACCGCTGTCCCAGACCATCGGATCGGACACCAGGCGGCCGACGATTACACTGCCGTCGCCGCTCACGGCGAGAGCAGCTGCACCGCTGGGCGAGGAGCCGAGCGCAGTGGGCGTGAATGAACTTCCCGTCCACTTGACGGCGATACGACCGGATAAGATTTCCCAGTCGTCAGAGGCCCAGCCGACGATCACCTTACCATCGCTACTGACGTCGGTGGCGGCGGCGTTGGCCCAGGTCGCTAGGAGGGGCAACGCGGAGAGCCCTGTGCTCGACGTCCAGCTGAGGGCTGTCACGTTCGACTGAGTTCCGACCGCGACCGAGCCGTCGCCATTCGTGGCGTTGAACCAGTCCGAGCCGCCGCTTGGCGTGAGTGGACCAAGGAGCGCTATCGTGGAGTTCTGACGACGGACTGCTTGGTAAGCGCTGGTGGTACCACCGACGATCACCTTGCCGTCGGTGCTCATGTCCAAGTTGCTGTTCGCGTCGGTAGGCCATGAAACAGACGTAGCCACGCCTCCCGGACTGTAAAGATACACCGAGCCATCGTCGCACGTCAGAAGTACGTTTCCCGCGGAGTCGACCGCCTTGGGTAGGCAATGGTTGGCAGCAGTTGCGGCGTTTGGTTTGGGGATGAATTGCATT
The DNA here is from genome assembly GCA_035634635.1 of Polyangiaceae bacterium. Taxonomy (GTDB): domain Bacteria; phylum Myxococcota_A; class Polyangia; order Polyangiales; family Polyangiaceae; genus PMG-095. The sequence continues at coordinate 144,817 of DASQCO010000117.1, read as the reverse complement.
GCGCCGCCATTGACCTCGCGGAAAGCGTGAATGGCGCCGCTATTCGGGGAGGAGGTCCCGAAGATCACGCTGCCATCGTGGCTGATGCCAGACGCGCTACTCGACGTATCGCCGGAAACCGTCCCTAATCCGCGAAACACCTGAAATTCACAGCGCTTCCCGTTGAAGCGGTTGCTACAGACGCAAGCATTCGAGCTGTTGCACGTGCCGCCATTGCTGCAGTCCGCATTGCTGAGGCAGGCCACGCATTGCGAACCGGTATCTGCTGTCTTGCACTTGGGCGTATCGCCCGCGCACGTCTTCCCTCCACACAAGTCGGGATTCTCGTCGGCCATGCCGCCGGCTCCAGCGTTCTCTGCTCCCGCTTCCGATCCGGCTGAGCCCGCGTCGGCAATCGTCGTTCCGGCACCCCCGACGCCTGCGTGTCCGGCGGCGCTGCTCGAACGCCCGCCGTTGTTGCTGACTTCTCCGCCAGCACCTGCTTCGGAGTCGGAGTCGTCACCTGCCGCGCCCGCTTCAGCTTTCGCGGCTGGCTTACAGGTTCGCGTCTCGTAGCAGGAAAACGGTGCTGAGCAGCCAGTGGTTTGGGTGCCGGCAACCCATAGGGCGCCAAGCAAAAACAAGCACATCCCCGACTTTGAAATCTTGATTGAGACCGCCATGTCATCCCTATCGGTGCGTCGCCAAGACGAGTTGCGAGCTTTCTCGCGCTCTGTCCAGAGCGCCGGCACTTTGCACGAATGCCGCTCGACTGCGCAACCGCGCCGGCGCCGCTTCCGGTATTGGCAACCCGCGTAAACCGACGGCGAAGGGATTGTCTTGGCCCGCGCGCCGCGCGAGCCAAGCTCTTCACGCCCTCACGGCAAGTGGATGACCCAACCCTCGCTGCGACCCTGGAACGTGCCATTGCCCACGATGAATTTGCCGTCGTCGGAGACGCCGACGGCTGTGTCGAGGGTCCAAGCCGAGGTGAAGTCGGGAGTGGACGCTACGAGGTCCTTGATTGCGTGTGCTCCGCCGCTATCCCAGAGCGTCGCCACTGTGGGAGCTCCACCCTGATAGCCGACGATCACGCTGCCGTCTGAATTCACGCTGGTCGCTGAGGCTTGTGCCACTGCCGCGCCGAGCGCCGTCGGAGTGAGCGAGCCTCCGGACCATTTGACGGGGATCTGGCCGGACAAGACTTCAGATTCCGCAGAGGCCCAGCCGACAATCACTTTGCCGTCAGCGCTGATGTCTGTCGCAGAGGTGTAGATCCAGTTCGAGAGGCCCGTCAGCGAGGTCAGGCCGGTACCGCTGGTCCAGCGCATTGCCACGTATCCGTTGCCCGTGACGCCAGGGCCATGATGAGCGCCCGCAGCGATCGAACCGTCGCCGCTGATGCCGTATAGCCGAGAGTCGCCGCTGGGCAGGAACGGACCGTACGAGGTGTTTGTGCCGCTGGCTTGACGGACGGCTTTGCCATCTGCTGCGGTTCCGACGATCACCTTGCCGTCGGGACTGACGTCGTACGCGAGGCCGCCTGTTGGCCAGTTTGCGGAGGTAGCAACGCCACCCGCGCTATACACGTAGGCTCCGTTGTCGCACGAGAGCAGCACATTGCCCGCGGAATCCGCCGCCAGTGCGCTGCAGGTTCCCGTACTGCCACTCGGGTTCGCGATGAATTGCAGCGCTCCGCCATTGACCACGCGCACTGCGTGCGAAGCCGGCGGGTTCGCGTTGTTCACCGAACTCCCGACGATCACGCTGCCGTCGTGGCTGATGTTCGTCGCTCTGCTGTAGGCATCGTTCTCGAGGACCCCGATGCTGCGGAACACCTGAAATTCACAGTGCTTGCCGTTGAAGCGGTTCGAACAGACGCAAGCATTGGAGGCGTTACAAGTGCCACCGTTGCTGCAGTCCGCATTGCCGAGGCAGGCCACGCATTGCGAGCCATTCCCAGGGTCTTTGCACTTCGGCGTATCGCCGGTACAGGGTGCGTCCGTCGTGCCGTAGCTGCATCTGCTGGCGCTGCACGTTCCAGGCGTGGTGTATGTGACGCGCGTGCTCGTGTCTTTGCACGTGGCTGCAGGCGGCGACTTGCAGACCATGGTCGCGCACGGGTCAGCCTTGCAGGCGTTGTTTGCGCAACCGTACGCGCACGGCGTTTCCGTCGGCGTGTAGCTACAGCTGCCTGCGCTGCACGCGCCGCTTGCTGCGTATGTGATGAGCGTGTTCGCGTCTTTACAGGTCACCGCGGGCGGGGTGTTGCAGGTGACACTCGCGCAGGGATCGCTGGTGCAGGCGTGCGACTTGCACGTGCACGGGATCGAATGCGAGACGTACTTGCATTCGCCCGCGGTGCACGTGCCGGTCGAGTCATAGGATTGAAACTCGGTCGTGCTCAGGCAGTCAGAGGCGGGCGGGCTGTCGCACTTCACTCCAATGCACAAATCGGGCGGCGGCTCGTCCGGCATGCCTCCGGCTCCGGCGTTGTCCTCGGGTTCCATGCCGCCCGAGCCCGCAGTGCCAGGTATTGGACCGTGGCCCGCGCTGCCGGCGGTGCTGGAACGACCAGCGCTGCTCGTGGCGCCGCCGCTGCCTCCGCTTTGCCCGCCCGCGCCCGCGCTCGAACTCGCAAAGTGCCGATTGGAGTTGCCGCAGCTCGCCGCGGCAAAGCCCAGAAGAGTGAATAAGGTCAGCCCCGATCTCATGGCCGTTCGTTTTGACATGGCCCACCGCCATGCGCGAAGCACAAAAGGGTGGGCTCCGGGTGCGCACATTCGCGCACCGGGCAAAAACGGCACAAAAAGCGAAAGGCGCGGTTCGGTAACGAACCGCGCCTTTTTGCGCGTTTGCCGTCTAAGTCGGAATCAGAACAGCAGCATTAGGCGGAGACGGCCGCTGATCGCGTTGTTCGTGTAGGTGAGGGCCTTGTAGTCCTCGACGTGGTTCTTGGCGTGTGAAAACACGAACTTGATGTAGAGCTGATTCCAGAGCGTGTACTGCGCCGCACCGAAGATCTGGAGTTGATCGTTGGTGTCGTTCTTGCCCTGGTGCGGACCAGCGGCGCCGTCGGGGCGCATGTTCTCGCGTGTGTTGTTGAACGCACCAAAGCCGAACACGAGGGGCTCGTAGCCGGGGCTCGCGTTCAAGAAGCCGCCGTAGGTCGAGACGGTGTCGCTCGCGCCCAGATCGGGCAGACCCTTGCTCGAGTCGAGCACGTCATGGAAGCCACGTGCGAAGCTGCCGCCGAACTCTACGTACGGATTGACGACGAACTGCGCGGCGAAGCCGTAGCCGCTCTTCGTGTCTACACCGGGCCCGTTTTCAGCTTGTTGTTTGGCCTTACCGTACTCCAAACCGGCTTTGAGCTTCATCCAGCCAATGTCGAAGATGGCACTGGGACGAATGTCGAGCTGATACGGACCCGTCGTCGCCGTGCCTGCACCGATATGACCGAGGAGCTCGCCGCGAAGGTACTTGGTCGGGTAAACATGCAGCGCGTAGGCACCGAGCGTGTAGTTCTGGCGATCCCAGAAGTAGCTCAGCCCGTATCCGTCCGTCGGCTTCAAAGCGCTACCGCCCTGGATATAGGCGCCGCCACGCTCGAGCGTGTTCTGATCGAGGCCCATACCAAAGTGGTTGGCGATTTCCCAGCCTTGGAAGCGGCCGACAGTCACGTCGAACACATTCCACTTGCCGATGCGTACATAGAGGTCATCGGTGGTGCCGACGGTCTTCAGGGTGGGATCAGGCGCCATATCGCCTTGAAGGACGAGCTCAGCGTTGCCCTGGGCAAACCAACCATCCTTCGCGTTGTAGGTCGGAGTGATGCGTACCACGCCGCGGGTTTGCGTTGTCCAACGAGTCTGGTTGGGGTCTTTTGACTCCGCCTTGATGTGCGTGTAGCTGAGATCGCTCCAGAGTGATCCGGAGAAGCCAATTCGCAATCCTGGCTTGCCGTTGATCATCGGCATGTACGGCCACTGTTGACCGTGGAAGGTCAACCACAGTGAGCCGTACTTGATGCCGCGGGTTTGCACCTCGGGGTATGCCGAACCGGGCAAATTTTCGACGCCGAGCATCGACACCGTCTTCTCGCGTTCGACGCTCGTTCCGGAAGCTGTCTCCTCGGTCGGAGGAGCTTGCGGTGCCGGTGGCGCTGCTTCGGTTGCTGCCTTTGCTGGCTCGACCGCGGGTTCGACCGCGGGTGTGCCCGCCGGAGCGTCGGCGGGCTTGCCTGCCGAGTCATCCGGAGCGGCTGTCGAAGGAGTTGGGGTGGTCGGTTCGTCCTGCGCGAACGCGGGGGCGCCGTAAGCGAGACAGAGCGAACCGAGGGACAGGGCTACACCGAGCCCGAGACTATTTCGTCGAGAAGTCATGCTTCGAATTTTCCGATTCCGATTGATCCGATTCCGCGGTCGTAAATCCAGAGGTCGACTCAGTAGCCCTGAACCGTCAGCTTACCCATGATGCCGCTCGTTTCCGCGTCGTCTGCATTCTTGCCAACGAGGATGGTGTATTCGCCGCTGTCGATGGTCCAATGACCGGTCTCGTTGCCTTCCCAGTGACGCAGATCCTTGATGCGCAAGGGCAACTCTGCCGTTTTCTTCATGCCCGCCGGTACAGAAACACGGGCGAAGCTCTTCAGCTCCTTGATCGGGCGATCACCGGTGATGGTTGCGGGCTTTGCGGGCGGCTTCACGAACAGCATCGCGACTTCGTCGCCGTCGACAGCTGAGGTGTTCTTGATGTCCACGGTGAACTTAACCACCGCGTCGCTCGTGGCTTTGCCTTCGGCCTGGCAGGGCACCCCCAAGTTCGAATACTCGAACGTGGAGTAGCTGAGGCCGTGACCGAACGGGAAGATCATATTCACGGTGTCGCCCGCGGCCTTGCGGCGATCGTATTCGCGGTAGCCGAAGAAGTACCCCATCTTGGTACCCATCGGGTCGTTGTCCTTGAAAGCCTCTTTGTCGAGTTCGGCTTGCGTCGGCCACGCGAGCGGCACTTTACCGGAGAAGTTGGCTTTGCCGAAGATCAGCTTGCCGAGCGCGAGACCGGCGCGGAGGCCGCCATAGCCTGCCCAAACCGTGGCTTGGTTCTGGTTCGTGTGCGTGAGCCAGGGCAGGTTCACGATTGAACCGGACTCGATCAAGATGATGGTCGGCTTGCCGAGATCGAGCACTTTGCCCACGAACGCGTTCTGATCGATGCGGTTGGCGTCGGTGTCATCCGGCTTCGGCAGATCGAGGGTGTGTCGATCGCCGCCTTGGCTGATCGCGTATTCCTCACCCTCATCGCCTGGGGTGTAGCCGACCACGACCACGACCGCATCCGCACCCGCGGCCATCTCAGGCGAGTTGCCGCTGGTCACCGTGCGCGTCGAACCGGCTTCCGTCTGGATGCCGGCAAAGGGACCGACCGAGCGAGCCGGATCGCCGTTCACGCGAGCCGAACCGCGATCGCCAAGTGGGGGATCGGTGGCGAAGTGGTAGGTGCACGGTCCGCGCTGGCCGCCATCCGTGCAGCTCTTCGGCACAGACGAAGAGATGAGCGAGAACGTTTGGTCCGGGCCGACGACCGCAATCTTTGTCACTGCGTCCTTGAGCGGCAGCACCGGCATGCCGGCAGGGCCGTTCTTCAGCAGCACCGCGGACTTGACCTCTACCTCTTCAGCCAGGTTCTCGTGAGCCTCAACACGGTTCAGTGAACCCATAGTCCCGCCGGTGAGCGTGGACACCGGGGCTTTGATGCTCCAGCCGTCTTTGTCAGTAGCGGTCTTGAAGCGGAACTTCTGTCGTAGGACGCGGCCAGCGGCTTCGCGGATAGCCTGCTGATCCGACTGAGCCAAATTGGTGAGCGAGTAGTGGAGGGTCCACGGCACTTCGATGTCCAAACCGGCGAGCACGGCTTCCTGCGTATGACCGAGTGCGTTCGCGGCAGATTCGCCGTCCTGATCGCCGGGCATCGCCCACCAGTCGGAGAGCACGAGGCCTTTGTAGCCCATGCCGCCTTGGTCGACCGGTGCCTTGAGGATGTCGCGCAGCAAATGCTTGTTCTGCGTGCTCTTGACGCCGTTGATCTTGTTGTACGACGCCATGATGCAACCGACGCCGCCGTCCTGAACCACCATCTCGAAGTGGCGCGCGTAGATCTCGCGCAACGTCTGCTCGTTCATGATCGCGTTTTGCGAAGAGCGACCCTTTTCGACGTTGTTGGCCGCGAAGTGCTTGGCGCAGCCCGTCACGTACTCTTGCAAACCGACGGTGTAGGCGGTCGCCATGCGCCCGATGTGGTACGAGTCCTCGCCGTAGGTCTCTTGCGTGCGACCCCAGTACGGGTGGCGAATGATGTTCATGCAGGGCGCGAGCAGCATGTTGTTCAGCGAGCCCGCGGTCTCGTCGCCGGAGGCCTCACCGACGCGCTTCTCGAGATCCATGTCCCAGGAGGCCGCGCGGATCGACGCCGCGGGGAACACCGTGGCGTAGTCCATGTGATCGGTCGGGCGGTTCTTTTGTCCGGCGTCCAAGTTCACGCCGCGACCTGCGTCGCGGTAGTTGTAGCCGCGAATCGTAATGCCGAGACCCGACGCGGTGTAGTCGGGGCTGCGCTCGATGTCGAAGTAGTCCGGGGAGGCGCCGACGTCGACGCCGATCATCTGCGTGGCGCGGCCATCTTGACCGAGGGCGTCCAAGGTCTGGTTCACGAACTCGTCCGTTCCTGCGGGATCCGAGTACGGCGCCATGTGCGCTGAGTCGAACTGCTGCGACGCGACCGTGGTGCAAGCGTATTGCTGCAAGTTGCCGACGTTGCCCATGCCACCACTGCTGTTGGCGCCGCCGCCTTCATTGCCAGTGTTGCCGGTGGCGGCGTTGCCGACGATGCCGCCCTTTTTCGCAGCGTTGTACGCATCTACCGTTGCGCTGGTGTGGCCGCACGAAGCGGCGAGGGCCAGAACGATAAGGGACGGAAATACTGCGCGGGTAGTGGGCATGGACCGACTCATGAACGAAACTCCTTCAGACGATGTAGATCGAAAGCTAAACGCGACCCAGCCCAAGGCTGGACGCTGGCGTGCCACTCGCCTCGTTCCAACTCGGCACCTTGTCGGGGCCGCGGACCTTAGCGCATGACGAGCGAGATGGATCTTCTCGTTTACTAACTAAAAGTAAGTTCTCGTAAGCTAGGGGAAGAACTTTGGACCGATACTTCAGCCGCCGTTGGCGGATGAAGCCCCCGGACCTGGGTCCGAGGCATTCAAGTTAAAGAATGCGAGCCTTCTGATGAAGAACGCGCACCGTTCTGACATTGGCTGAATTCCCGGAAGGCGCCAGCTTGATCACGGCCGTGCGAATTTCATTACTTTCGGCGCTAAACGGTTGAAATATCCGGCCTGGTCGGAGCTCGTCGGGCTTCGGCGCGCTGGGTCGCGAAGCGCGCTTCGCGGGAGTGAGGCGGGGCGTGACGTGGCTGTCAGGGCGCAGTCTCAGCGGTGACGGGAAGCGTCGCCCTTCTGGCGCCCCCCTGAACTGAACGGCCGAGCGGACGTGGACGCGCCGGGAACACGGAGCTCTGCGAGGTGCGTTGCGTGATCGCGAGCGCCCACTCTTTAGCTGTCGTTGACGCAGGAGCGACGTGCGCCGGTGGGACGAGCAACGCTCGCGGATGGACACACGGAGCCCGGGCGTCGCGATAGCGATTTTCGCCGGCGCTCGTGACGGCGCTCGCGCCCACTTGATGTTGTTTCGACGCAACCACTCCGCGTTCTGCCCGATCAGCGAGCGCAACCGTTGTTGTTGCACCTCACCTTCGGAAAAATCGAATGGCAAGCAAACGGGCATACGTAAGAAGGCCTCAACCCTTGACGTGGCGCACGGGATTCGCTCCGCGAGCGCAGGTCAAACAAATCTACAAGCGCGTTGGCGGGCCCGGCGTCCGCCGGGACGTTGCTTATCATCATCGGGCAGAACAAAGGGTGGGCGAGTGACGCACATTCATCGAGATGCGGCATCGGAGCAGGGGGCTTCGAACACGGCCGAGTCGGAGCGCGCATCGGGCACGTTTCGCGTACGCATTGAGGTGCCCTCCCTTGAGGAGCATCTTGAGCTGCAGCCTTGGGTGTTCCTTGGGCTGCCAGAAAATTCGGCTCGCGAGGAGCTGGTTCGGACGCTGCGCGGAAGCGTTCGAATGCACGTCGCGGAGTTCGACCCGTTGCGGTCTGAGCGGTCAGAATCTCTCCCGCAGCGTGAGTTCGACATTGCGGTGCTTCATGCTGGCTGCCTCAACCTGAACTGCGCTGCGTTTCTGTACGACTCAAGCTGGGGCTTTCCCGAACTCGTGTTTGTGTTCGACGAGCGCTGTCAGGCGCAGCGTTTGGCGCTGCTGAGCCGCGGATTCCGACACGTCGTCAGCGTGGACCAGCTGGCGACTTGGTTGCTCGACCAGGTCCCGTCGCTTTGTGCATTGGCGCGAGCCCGTCGGATCGTGCTCGGTGCGTGTTCGGCGAAGCCCACTGTGACCGACTTGGCTCTCGGCACCGCTGCGACCGCGGGGATGAACTTGCACCGCGCCGAGACCTACTTCAGGGAGACTTTTCTGCGAGCGCTCTTGGCGGAACACGGATCGCGTCGCCGGGCAGCGGACGCCGCGGGGGTGCCCTACCGATCGTTTTGCGAGATGTTGCGGAAGCTGAGGATCTGAACATGTCGCGCTGATGCGAATCTGGGCATCCACACCAGCGCGACGGAGGCATTTGTTATTCGTTAACGCTGATGCTGTAGCTGACGAGGTGGTTAAATCCTCCGCCGCCAGAAACCGTCGCGGGGATCGAGCAACGTAGGCGCCATGTCCCGAGTATGGTCACGCCGGTTGGGAGAACGGAGACGTCCTGCACTCCGGCACCACTATTACTCGTCGTGAGGGCGGCAGTGTAGCTAACGTTGCCATTCCCGTCGATTCGTTGCATGTTGCAATTCACGTCAGACGACGGGTTTCGGTCATACGCTTTGATCGAAAACCCAGAGACACTCGGCGAATTGGAGCCGAAATAAGAAACGTTAAGCGGGCATTCCACCGTCACTGGGGAAGTTGTGCTCGTGTTGTGGACCCCGTACTGCGTGCGCTCAATGGTGTTGGTGAGGGCATCGCTGACCGTGCCATCAGGATTCATCTGTGTCCCTACGGCTTGAATGCACCCGACTCCTGAGTGCGGAAAACTTCGAACCGCCGCGTCGGCGGAAGCCGACGCCAATGCCACCACTAAAGGCAAGCCGACAATGAGCAATTTCCGTTTCATCTGTTCTCTCCTACTGATTCGGTCGAACTGACCGTTTGCGATTGTTTACGCCAGGTATTGCGAAGCGAAGTAGGTCATTAACCGTCCAATTCAGCGCGGAGATCGGTCGGTCTTTTCGCTCCTCTGTTCGGTCACAAAAGACTGACCGACTCCGCCACGGCAAAGACGGAATTCAGACATTGGTTGTCCAAGCCATTGGGCGCTACATCCTCGCAGCGATCGACACGCTTCCTGGGGAAGGCGTAGTCAGATCCCGGAGGAGTATTGCGATGAAAAACGTCGAGCAAGGCTTGCAGAGAAGCGCCGGCCGTCGGTTGCCAATGTGGATCTTTTTAGGTGCGTTTGCGTGTCTCGGCGTCGGTGCGTTTCTGATCCTGCGGACGCCGGCGCGCCGTGAAAGCGCTCACGCCCAACCCGATTCAGCAAACACAGATCAATCCCGCGAGATCGACCGACTGAAGCAGGCCGTCACTCTACTCGCGCATAAATCCGCCGCGTTGGCGGTGGCCGTCTCTTCGTCGCAGCGTGACGCCGATCTGCGGCTGAGGGACAACGAACCGCCGAAAGCGCCCGCAGACCTCAAAGATACTCGCTCAGCCGCCGAGATTGAGCAAGCCGAGATTACTGATCTCGAAGTGCGATTCACGTCCGAGAAAGACGGATCTCGAGACAACCTGGTCGCAGCGCAGGTGATGCAAGCAGAGCTCCATGCTGCGCCCTTGGGCGCTGCCCGCGTCACGGAGGTGGCGTGTTCCAAGTCACTATGCCGAGCAACGCTCGAGCGGGACGTTTCTGCTACCCAGCTCGATATGACCGCGGTGATTGAATCAACCCCCAGCGTCAGACGCGAATCCATGTTTAGTTACGACGAAGAGGGCTCAGTCAAGCGCGTCACCATCTATTCCGCTCGTGAAGGACATAAGCTCATGCCGCCCGCGCCCAACAGCGCAACGGGCGCCACCGCCCGCTAACGAAGCATGCAAGGCTCTGCGGAAACCCGCACAAATGGCACCCGCAATTCGCGTGCTAGAATCCGGAGCCATGAGCGTTGCGCACCCACTCGCGGATCGGCCTGATCCAAGCGCGATCGATCACTTCGTGTACTTGCGCGACGTTAGCTTTCGCGACTACGAGGCGCTGCTCGAAATGCGGGGCGAGCGCAGCGTGCCGCGCATCGCGTATTCGCAAGGCGTGGTCGAGCTGATGACGCCCTCGCGTTTTCACGAGAAGGACAAGACGCGCTTCGCTCGCCTACTCGAGGCTTGGGCGGAGGAAATGGGCATCCAGCTCGAAGGTATTGGCTCTTGGACCTTGAAGAACAGCCGTGAGGAGCGGGGAGCCGAGCCTGATGAGTGCTACACCGTCGGTCGCGTTGTCGACAGTGACGACGATCGCCCCGACATCGCGATTGAGTGATCTGGACGTCTGGGGGGCTGGACAAGCTGGAGATCTATCAGAAGCTCGGCGTGCGCGAGGTTTGGTTTTACGAGCGTGGCTCGCTGAAATTCTCCTCGCTGCGTGGCGAGAGCTATCAAGAGTGTAAGCGGAGTCCTTTGCTACCAGAGGCCGATCCGGAGTTCTTCCTGCGGTTCATGGCGGAACCGAGCCAAGTCGCCGCGGTTCGTGCGCTGCGCGCAGCGCTTCGAAAGTGAAGTGAGCCTTGTTGTGGTGCCCTTGAAGACGAGGGGCGGAACGCGGTAAACACCCTGCGGGCATTGGGACATGCACGCAGGGTACGGGCTGGGATGAAGCGAAAGAAATTGGGGCGCTGCGCGATCGCGGCATGCCTGGGTGGACTGCTCGCGCTCGCGCCTCGAGCCGCGTCAGCGCAAAAACCAGAAGTCGTCCCTCCGGCGCAAATCGCGGCCGAGCCCGTGCCGTACCCCGAGGGCGCGCACGGCGCGGCTGAGGTGGTGCTCGAGCTCGTGATCGCGCAAGACGGCAGCGTCACTGACGTGAGCGTGCGCGAAGGTGCTGAGCCCTTTGCGAGCGCTGCGCGCATTGCGGTGACGCGTTGGCAATTTTCGCCCGCGACGCGCGACGGCATTCCGATCCGCGCGCGCATCACGGCCAAGGTGACGTTTCGTGAACCCGTGTTCGTGCCTGCACCGGTTGCGGAGAGTGCTCCGAGCGCCACGGCTCAGAGCGCGAACCCTGCAACGCCGAGCAAAGCGCCCGAGCCGCCGCCCACCGAGATCCGCGTGGTCGGTGAAGAGCGGCAAGAGCTCGGCTCGTTGCACATTCCGCGCAGTGAAACGCGTTTGATTCCGGGCGCGTTTGCAGACCCGTTTCGTGTGGTCGAGGTGTTGCCCGGCGTGGCACCGGTATTGAGCGGGATTCCGTATTTTTACGTGCGCGGCGCGCCTCCCGGTGATGTCGGGTATCGCATTGACGGGATTCCGGTGCCTTTGTTGTTCCACGTGGGCGCGGGGCCTTCGGTGATTGCGCCGGCGCTCGTGGAGCGTGTGGATCTGTTTCCGGGCGCGTATCCGGCGGAGCATGGGCGCGTTGCGGGTGCGGTGATTGCGGGTGAGACCATGGCGCCGAGTGCGGTCGCGCACGGTGAGGCGCAAGCGCGCATCTTCGACGCGGGGGCGATGGTCGAGCATCCATTTGCGAATGGGCGCGGCAGTGTCGTACTGGGCGGTCGCTATGGCTACACGCAGGCCATCTTGTCGTTGGTCGCGCCCGATTACGGACTCAATTATTGGGACTACCAGGCGCGCGTTGCTTATCGCATCAACGCGACGGACACGCTGTCGGCGTTTGCGTTCGGCGCGCTCGATCAGCTGCGCAACGAGAATATCCATCGCACCCTGTTCGATACGCAGTTTCATCGCTTGGACCTGCGTTGGGATCGCCACACTGAGCAAAGTCACGTGCGCGTCGCGCTCACGCTCGGCACCGACCACGTGCTGAACGCACAAGAAGGGCCGTCCGGCGCGGGCAGCGAATTGCGCGACGCTACCGCGCGGCTGCGACTCGAAGCGAGTCACCGCGTGAGCAAACAAGTGCGCCTGCGTGCGGGCGCCGACGCCGGCCCGAGCAACGTCAAAACCGAAGAAGACCGCCTCGGGCAGCACGTCACTTCGCAACCCTCGCGGGTGGACTTCGCGGGCGGCGTCTATGGCGACGTGATTTGGCGTCCCGCGCGCGTCGCGGAAATGGTGCCCGGTTTGCGGCTCGATTTCGCGCGCTCACGCGGTCAAAACCATGTCTACGCCGAGCCGCGCCTCGGCACGCGCTTGCGAGTGGCGCAGGGCGTCTCGTGGGTTTCGGCCTTTGGCATCGCGCACCAATTGCCAACACAATCCGTGCGCGTGCCCGGCCGCGCGCCGAACGGCCTGGAACTCGCCGAGCAAGAGGCGTGGCAAGCGACGAGCGGCGTGGAGTTCGTGTTGCCCGCGAGCATGCTCGGCAAAGTCAGCTTGTTCCACGCCTGGGTCGACGCGCTCAACGCCGACCTCACCGGTCGCAGTTACGGCGCGGAGTTCTTTCTGCGCCGCAACTTCAGCGAGCGGCTGGGCGGCTTCATCTCGTACACACTCTCGCGCACGACCTACACGCACGTCCGCGAAACCTACCAAGCCCAGTTCGATCGCCCACACGTGCTGTCGCTCGTGCTCGGCTACGATCTCGGGGGCGGCTTTCGCATCGGTGGGCGCTCACTGTGGGAGTCCGGATGGCGCTACGCCGTCGCATGCCCCACGCCCGACTGCGGCCCGGGAGATCCGCTCGTGCCGCGCCCATTCGTCAACATGGGCCGCACGCACAGCTTTTTCCGGCTCGATTTCCGCTTCGAAAAGCGCTGGCAATTGGCCGCAGGTCGCTGGATCTCCGGCACGTTCGAATGGTTCAACGCGACGCTCTCAAAAGAGGCGGACTCTGTGGTTTGGGATCCGGTGCACGGCGGCTTGGTCACGACGGATCGCGCTCCATTGACTTTGCCGAGTATCGGGGTGGAAGCCGGGTTCTAAGTCTCCCCAAGATGCGAACAGGTGCCCCGCGCGTGGGGCGCAAAGCGAACAGGTGCCCCGCGCGTGGGGCGCAAAGCGAATGGGTGCCCCGCGCGTGGGGCGCAAAGCCCGGCCTGCGTCCTCGCGCTGCGCGCTGCGGGCGCAGGGCTTCCCAAGCGCTGGCCTCCGGCCAGCGCGGCGCGCCAACGCCAACGCCAACGCCAACGCCAACGCCAACGCCAAAGCCAAAGCCAAATGAGCGAGTTGTGTCGGACGCGCTCGACGTTCGAGAGTGATGGTCTTGTTTCTCAAATGGATCGCGCCCACGGGCCGAGCATTCGTCACGATTTGGGCTGATGAGCGGGATGACTGAGGGTTCGACTTCAGAAATCATACTTCGCTTCCGAAGCATTTTCCGCGACGCGAGCCCCTTCGCAAACAGAAAAGATGGTTCGCTTTCGAAGCATTTTCTCAGTGCCGCGAGCCCCTTCGCAAACAGAAAAGATGGTTCGCTTCCGAAGTATTTCTCAGTGCCGCGAGCCCCTTCGCAAACAGAAAAGATGGTTCGCTTCCGAAGTATTTCCTCAGTGCCGCGAGCCCCTTCGCAAACAGAAAGGATGGTTCGCTTCCGAAGCATTTTTCTCAGTGACGAGAGTCGCAAAGTGGCCGATCAGCCAAGGCGGGATGCACCGCGCGAAAGATCGTGGGGAGAGCTACCCGAGCATTTTCTTGAAGGCGGCGGGAGTCACGGCCTCGATGGGTCACTTCGCAAACAGAAAAATGGTTTCGTTTCCGGAGCTTTTTTTAGCGACGAGAGCCTTCGTAAACAGAAAAGATGGTTCGCTTCCGAAGTATTTTTCTCAGTGACGAACCCCTTCGCGAACAGAAGTACTATTCGGAATTCGGAATTCGGAAAGCGTTGAGTCGGGCAAGGGCACCTTCAGTGCCGAGAGCCCCTTCGCAAACAGAAGAAATGGTTCGTTTCCGAAGCATTTTTCGGGTGACGAGAGCCCTTCGCAAAAGTGACCGATCAGCCAAGGCGGGATGCACCGAGCGAAAGATCGTGCGGAGAGCTAGCCGAGCATTTTCTTGAAGGCGGCGGGAGTCATGGCTTCGATGGGTCACTTCGCAAACAGAAAAGATGGTTCGCTTCCGAAGCATTTTTCGGGTGACGAGAGCCCTTCGTAGACGGAAAAGATGGTTCGCTTCCGAAGCATTTTTCTCAGTGACGAACCCTTCGCGAACAAAAGTGCTTTTCGGAATTCGGAATTCGGAATTCGGAATTCGGAATTCGGAAAGCGTTGAGTCGGGCAAGGGCACCTTGCGGACAGTCGCGATGAGTGCCCAGACCAGCGAGGCATTTTCCCGGACAACTTTGGTGTGCGGCGTCGTTTCTCCGTTTCTCCGTTTCTCCGTTCTCCTGATTTGTCGAGACGCGACGCCGAAGGCTGGGACGAGATTTGACGTGGTGCGTGACCATCAACCCCAATCCATCATCGGTAGGATGATGGTGGGATGGCGCGTGGAGTGATGGTTCGGATCAGGGAGCGGGTTGGAGGACGGTGGGACGGAAGACAATGGGGGGTTTGGGGATTGGGATGGGTTTGACGTCGATCCAGTAGGGATCGGTGTTGAAGGTGAGGTTGTCGAAGGCGCCGTAGACGGAGGGGGAGTTGTTGTAATGCTGCGAGGAGATGCGCACGAACTTGATGCTGGCGTTGGGGTCGTCGAAGCGGAGGGTTTGCCAGGTGCCCCAGCCGGTCGTGCCGTAGGCGGGGTAGTAGACGGCGGAGCCGATTTTGTTGCCGGCGGCGTCGTAGGCTTCGAGCCAGGGGCGCGCTTGCGGGGTGCCTGCCCATTCCGGCGGCAAGACGGCGAGTGCGTCGATGCTGACCCAGCTGCGGGGCGTGGTGAATTCGACGCGTACGGCGCCGTTGCGTGAGTCGTACAAGGGGATGGTCGGGGACGCGAACAGGCTGACGCCGTTGCCTGCTCGGCCGGGCGCGCGAGCGAAGGCGTGAGGGTTGCTCCCGCACACGATGCAGGTGAGGGTGACGCCGAGGCTGTTGTAGGTCGCGTCGACCGTCGTGCCGTCGGCGATTGCGGCTCCTGCGGGATCGCGATCGAAGTCGATGACCGTGGGCGCGGGGTTCGAGACGTACCACAACAGCGGTTCTTTCGCGGAGCTCGACTGCTCTTCGCTGCTGCCGTCCGCGTCGGCTGCGTTCATGGCGCAACCGCCGAGGGGGATCGATGCGAGCAACGTGAGGAGGAGCGCGGTGTGTTTCATTTCGAGGGGCTTCCTTGGTTTAAGGGCGCCGCGACTGGCAGCGCCTTGTTGAGAGACCCCTATTGCAGGCGGCGTGCCGAGCTCGTAATCCGCAGAAATCCCCGGCTTTTGGGGGTCAGCGGCCGAATTTGGGCTTTTCGGCGGGAGCGCCCATGGGACTGTCCCATGGGACGCGTCCCATGGGCTCGCCGCTCGCCGGAGGCTCAGTGCGACGGACTCAGCGTTCGATGCCGTACAGCTCCAGCCAGCGATAAATTTGGCGGCGATCTTTGCCGAAGTGTTTGGAGGTCGCGCGGACGTTGCGTCCGGTGCCTTCGAAGACCGCGAGGAATTCGTCGCGGCTCGGGCGATCGAGCGCGGGTTCGCTCGGGCGCTGGGGTGCGTCGTTGTTTGCGACCCGTTGTGAGCTGGGCCGCGTGGGTTCGGCGGGCGGCGGCGGGACGCTGCTGAGTTCGGGCATCACCGAGGCCAAGACGCGGCGGCCGATGACTTGCGGTTCGAGGGCGAGTACGCGATGCACGAGTCGATCCGCGCCGCGCAAGTTCTCCGGCCAAGTGTGGAGCAGCAGCGCCTCTGCCGCGTCGGGCATGAGTTGCAGCGGTTGCTGCGGCTGATTGCGCGACGCAGCGAGCACGGCCGCCAAGTAGTTGAACCACCAAAAGAGATCTTGGCGCCGCGCGCGCAGCGCCGGCAAACGCACTTCGAAAAACGAGAGCCGCGCGTACAGATCGCGACGGAAGCTGCCGCGTTCGACGTCGTCGCTCAACTCACGGTTGGTGGCCGCGACCACGCGCACGTCCACGCGGGACGCGGTCGCGCTGCCGAGCGGGCGAATTTCGCCCTCTTGCAAGACGCGCAGTAGCTTGGCTTGGAGTTCGAGGTGCAGCTCGCCCACTTCGTCCAAGAAGAGCGTGCCGCGATCGGCCGCGGCGAACAGACCGCGATGTGAGCCGCTCGCGCCCGTGAACGCGCCGCGTTCGTGCCCGAACAATTGCGAGTGCGCGAGATCGTGCGATAGCTCGGCGCAACTGAATTTGATGTACGGCCCGGGGCGTCCGCTCTGTTGATGCAGCTCCGCGGCGACGCGCTCCTTGCCGGTGCCTGTTTCGCCCAGGATCAATACGGGCGCGCCACCGGTGCCCGCGCGCCGAAGCGCGTCCCGCGCGCGCACCACGGCAGGCGCAATGCCGGGCAACGCGGGCGTCCATTCCGCGCCAGCAAAGGGTCGCTCGTCGACCACGCCGAGCACACTGCCGATGCGCACGACCGTGTGCGGCAACAGCACGGTCGGCTTCGTGACAGGTACCCCGTCCACGCGCGTGCCGTTGCTGCTGCTCAAATCTTCGAGCACCGGCACTCCGAATGCATCACGCACTAGCGCGTGCCGCCGCGAAACGGTGGGGTGCGCAAGCACGGCGAATGGCGCGCTGTCGGTATTGGGCGGGAGCGATACTTCGCGGCCAATGGTGAGGTTGGGCACGAGGTCAATGACGCCCGCGAGTTCCGGCGGATGCACGATGTACAGCGCCGAGCGTGCTCCAGGGAGGCTCGAGCGCGGAGCCTCCGGGGATGTGCGAACGCTGGGTGGGTGACTCATCGCGATCGATAGCGATGGCTCGGCTTCAGGCTCGTTCGCGCCTTCGACGCGCGACAACCACAGCAAGGACTCCCAATACACCCAGCGCTCCAGGCAAATCCGAATCGCGACTGGAAGCGGTGCGACAACTGCAACCTGAGTCCTTGCCGTTGTCAGCCACTGGCTGCGCTCCGTTACCAGAGCCAGCGCTCGCGCTGACTCCGCCACCAGTGGCGATCGATCCATTGCCGCCAACGCTGCCGCTCGGCGCACCACCCGCCCCAGGCGAGCCACCCACAGCGCTTGCTCCGCCCGCGGGGGGCACCGTCCCATTGCCTCCAGCAGCGATTGGGCCGGATCCTGCCGCATTTGCGCTGCCGCCGCTGCCCGAGCCACCCGTGCCGGCGATCACGCCGGTGCCCACGGGCGCCGGAGTACAGCTGTCTGCGGTTGCCACCGTGCCGGTCTTGTACGCGCCGAGGTCAGGCGTGCCGGAGCGCGTGCCAGCGTTGAAGCACTTGGCGATACCACCCTTGGCAGTGATGTAGTCGATATCGATATCGTATTGCCAGCGGCTCAAGCCCGCGACCATGCCGTACATCTTCGGCGCGCGTTTGACGAGGCACTTGGGATCGAAACCAACGTCATTGGTCGGTGTGCCAGCGCCGGCAGTGCCTTTGCCGATCGCAGTGGTCGCTGCCGATGCAAGCGTGAAGTCCGGATTCGCGCCGTCCGGAGCCGTGAACACCGTGGTCGAGCCCAAGCTGACGAGGTTGGTCGTCCAGCCCGACGTGGGTTGGTTTTGAACCGCTTGCGAGCCGGCGGGCGCGGTGCCTGTGCCAACGATGATGTTGTTCTTGAAGTTGACGTTTTGAATCGTCTCTCCGGCGTTCGTGAAATACAACTCCGATGGGTTGGTCGGGCCCATGGCCTGGCTGCCGAATTGGGAGTTGTGGTAACAGGTGTTGTTCACGAACACCGTGCCGCTGCTCCTGGTGAGGCGGAAGCACGACCCGCTGTTGCCGAAGGCGATGTTGTTGATGAAGCTCGCGCCGTTCGTCTCTTCGTCAACGATGAAGCCGCTGCCGTCCGTGTGCTTCTGCTCGTCG
The DNA here is from genome assembly GCA_035634635.1 of Polyangiaceae bacterium. GTDB lineage: Bacteria > Myxococcota_A > Polyangia > Polyangiales > Polyangiaceae > PMG-095. The sequence goes on along the minus strand of DASQCO010000117.1, from coordinate 126,606 downwards.
GTGTTTTCGAAAGAAACCACGCTCTGCACGAGGGTGGTGCCCGTTGCCTCGTACAGCGTGACGCCGCTCGACCAAGAGTGCGCCGTGCTAGTGCCGTTGTGCGCCGAGATCGAGCGTTCCAACGTGAAGTCAGGCGCGCTGAAGAAAGTAAACCCGGTGCGGCCGTTCGAATAAGCGATGCAGTTTCTAATCGTCCAGTGCCCGTTGGACACTTCGGTCGAATCCGTCCCGTTCGCCCAGCGATTACCGAAGCCCGTGGACCAACCACGCACGACGATGCCGTCGAACACGAGATACTCACCCTTTTCCGAATGCACGGCGGTGGTTTGATCGGCGTCTACGTCTTTCGAGCTCTCGATGATCGGTGTGGAACAGGCGTCAGCCTTGAAGGTAATCGGTGACGCGGCAGTGCCGGAATTGGCAACGAACAACGACGTTGAGTAGGTGCCGCTGGTCAAGTACACGGTGTCACCCGCGACGGCACTCGCTGCGGCAGTGGCAAGACTGCATGGCGTGTCGCGCGTGGGACAGACCGCGGACGCGCCGGCGGGCGACACGTACCAATCAGTGGCGTGTGCCGGGACGGCGATCAGCAACGCGAACAGCGGCAAGCTCGAGGCGAACGCGAGTCTAGTCATGTTAATTAGGTAACTACCTTTAGCTTTGCTTGCGACCTCGGGCAAGGCGGTCCGGGGGTTCTCAACGCGGGGCAGCGCGGTTGCGGGTGAAGAATTGATATCCGGCGACCAGCACCAAGCACACGAGAGAGCTCACGAGTAAGCGTTCCGAAAAAAAATCCACTACCGCTTGTGCCTCGGCGGCGAAGCGCGTCCCGAGCCAAACCGTGGTGAAGACCCACAAAAAATGGCCGGCGAGCAACGCGGGCAAAAAGACGAGCAAGCGCGTTCGCGACGCTCCTGCCAAGACGCACACCGACAAAAATGGCAGCGCCAGCAACAACAACGCACCGACACGCGCAAATAGTCGCTCCAGCGCGCGCAGCGCCTTTCCGAGTCGGCTCATTCGCGCTTCGATCCAGTTGACGGCCAGATCGCCATAGGCGGCCCCGAGCCCATACACTCCAATACTGTAGAGCGACCGACGCAGCACGGTCACGCTCACGAGCAGCACGGGATCGATCCTGCCCGCGACCAGCGCAACATGACGCGCATCCGGCGAAAGCATCACGAGCAAGAGTGGAGTCTTCACTACCAACAGTGGCGAAAACGCTGTGCCCACGACGCTGGCCACGGTGAGCACGGCCAACAATCCCCAAGCGCCGCGAACCAGCCGCGCAGGGATAGCTGCGTGAGCGTCCGTGGCGGGGGTGAGCGGCATCGAACTCGAGTGTATGCCGAATTCTGCCGCGAGACCGCGCAGACAACCCCTGTACATGGCCAGTCTCGCGTTATTAGAGTGCGCGCATGCGAAATTCGACCAAGTTGTTCATCCCGTTGTTCACGCTCGCTCTCTTCGCAACCGGCACGGCTGCCGCGCAAACCGCGCCTGCTGGGCGCGGAATCGGCGTCGGCATCGAAGGCACGCTGACCGGCATCGTCGGTGGCACCTTCGTGTATGACGCTGCAGCCTGGCACGTCGATGCGCTGCTCGGCGCCACCTTTCAAAACGACCACTCCGATCTTGCCGTCGCCGGTCGTTTCTTCTTTCCGTTGCACCGCACCCAATATGCCGATTTCTCTGTCGGACCGGGCGTTGGTCTCGTTCACCGCACCAACCACGATCCGGACGGCCCTGGCCCGCAAGGCTCCACCACGGCGACGCCGATTCACCTCGAAGGCGCCGCGCAAATTCGCGCCTTCATCGTGCCCAATATCGCGCTCAACGCGACTGGTGGCTTGGGCGTCGTGCTCAACAACGACGACAACAACAGCGCCAAGTTTGGCGGACAGCTCGGCGCCGACTTTGGCGTCACGTATTTCTTTTTTTGAGACCCCGCTTACGACAATCGCATGAAGCCCGCGCGACGCGTCACGAGCCGACGCGTTCGCGGGGCCGCATCGGATTTCACGAATCAGGCAATTTGCCGCGGAGCTCCGAAAACCTGGGACCGGTACCACATTTTTCGCGAGTTGGATTGTGAAAGACTCTTTCACTAACGAAAAATAGCTTCAGAACCGCCCTCGGGCGCTAGACCGACCGCCACTCTTGAGCCAAGGTGTGCGCCCTATGGCCAGCACCTCGAGTCTAAAGCAGATTGCAAAAATGACATTGCGCTTAGCTGCGTTAGCGCCGCTCGCGCTTTTCGCGGCCGCGGCGTGTTCGTCGACCAACGCAACCCCCGCCTCGTCCGCATGCGGAAATCTCCCGCAGTGTCCGACCGGTCAAGCTTGCTACCAGAACGCCTGCGTCCCGATCGCAAACAACGGCACGGGCGGTCACACCAGCGTAGCCACCGCGGGTAACGGCAACGTTGGAGCGGGTGGCAACGGCGCCGTCGCAACGGGCGGCAATGGCACCGTGGCGACCGCGGGCAACTCGGGAATTCCGGGTACTGGTGGAACCGGTACCAGCACGGGCGGCGCTTCGGGTACGACGGGTGGCTCGAGCGCAACTGGCGGCTCGGGTACTACTGGCACCGCGGGTTCGGGTCCCGTCGGCACGGGCGGTCCAGGCTATTGGACGTCCAAGGACTGGCACGGTTGCAGCTGGACCGGCGTTGGCACGGCCGGCGTGAGCACGGCGAATCCGAAAGACTTCACGGCCAAAGCGGCTGCAGACCCCTATTGCATCAGCGGTACGGTGGGCAAAGAAGCGAACAATTCGAGCGTGGCCCTGCTCGGCTTCAACGTCAACGAGCCGAGCACCGCTAGCTGCGTTGCGAAGGCCGCCGACCCCAACGCCTCGGGGCCGCCAGCTGTCACCCCCACGGCTGATGGCATTGCCGTCAACTTCGTCAAGAAGGGGACCGACACCAGCTTCACCTTCCGCATCCAAATCCAAACGCCGGACGGAGCTAAGCCAGATCCGGTCGGAGCAGCCAACCGCTGGTGTGCAACGATCACCGACGTGTCCGGCAAGGTTTTCGTGCCGTGGTCCAAGTTCGTTCCCAGCTGCTGGGAAACGACCGCTGCAAAGCAAGGCACGCCTTACTCCAAAACGACGCCAATTTCGGCTGTCGTATTCACTATCCCCGGCAATAGCAGCGCCGACGTTCCGTACAACGTGTGCGTCAACGGCCTCGCTTACGGCACGACTGCCGCGGATGCGCCAGATGGCAGTGCTACGCAGGGAGATCTGACCGGTACTATTGGTGGATCCGGCACGACGGACGCGGACTTCCAGCGCGTCAAGGTTACTGCTGGCGGACAAAACTACATCATCCAGAACAACAACTGGGGCAGTCCGGACAGCACCAACCAGACCCTGAGCTACAAGAACAACAGCTTCAAGATCACCGGCACTACCGGAAGCGGTCAAAGCGCGCCCGCCTCGTTCCCGTCGATTTACATCGGCAACAACGGCAACACGGCCAACGGCGTGTTCAGCACGAAGCCGGGCGACAATCTGCCGATTAAAGTTTCAGCGATCACCTCCATTACCAGCACCTTCCGCTACAGCCCGGCGATCACGAGCACCGCAATCAACGCCACCTATGACATCTGGTTCGCGAATTCAATCCCGGCCGGAGAGTACAAAGACGGCATCGATGGGTTCGTAATGATTTGGCTGCGCGCGCCAAAGGATAAGCACCCAATCGGTTACGAAAACGGCAAAGCAGGAACGGCCACGGTCGCTAACGTGTCCTGGGACATCTACAAGGGTCCCCGTGGAGCCGGGCCAGCCGGCAATAACAATGCGCCCGTTGTCTCGTTCGTCAACCCGGCAGATGACAACAGCCGTTCGCAGAACTTCACCAACGTAGATATCAAAAAGTTCATCGACGCCGCCAAGTCATACGGCATCGCCGACACCATGTACCTGACGGACGTGTTTGCGGGCTTCGAGATCTGGGATGGTGGTTCCAGCTCGAACCTCTCCGTCGATGAGTTCACTTGCGTTGTGAAGTGACTCGCTGACCCTGGCCGAGCACTCTACCGAGGCCGGTCTCAACTGTGAGACCGGCCTTTTTTCCTTTGTGCGTACTGCGACGCTTGAAGTTCGGTCAGCTCACGGCGTCGTGTAGACGACGTTCACCGCAACTGAAGTTGGCCGTTGTTCCGCCGTCCTCAGTCCCCGTCGGTTCCAAGCGAAACAGCTCGTGACGAGCACCCGCGCCGCGAGGTCAGCCGAAAGGCGTGCGAAAACGTTAGCCGTTGGTTACCCCCAACGACAGCCGGCTGTGCAACCGGTGCCGACGTATGCGTTCAGCGGCGGTAAATGCTGGACGGCTAGCGTCTGGTATCCCTCACGGCGTCGTGTACACGACGTTCAAATAGAACCCACTGCACGTAAAGTTCGCCTTCGTGCCGCTGTCCGCGGTGCCCGTCGGTTCCAATCGATACAGCACTTGGCGATTGCCTGCTGAGAAGGCGGCGGAGAGATCTGCGAAGACGTTCATGGTTGGCTGTGTCGCGGCAAGGGACGCAAACACGCCAAAGTTGTTGACCTCGGCCGCCGAGAGCACGGTCTTGTCGATGGCCTGGTAGGTCACGCGCCTCAGCACCACCTGGTGAGACGTATAGAATGCGCCGGTCGCCGCGACCTGGGTCGCGCTGAAGGTTGCGCTCTCGAGCGTGATGCTGCTCGTGCTGCCCATCACCGAAGTGTCGAACGGCACGAACACGTAGTAAATCCCGCCACTCGCTTGTCCCGACCAGGTCTCGACCCAAACAGGATCGGTTCCAGGACAGCTCTGAGGCCCGTCACCTACCGCATGTCCGTAGTCGCTGTAGCAAGCAGAGGTGCCGCTGGCGATCGACTGTGTGATCCGACGCAGAGTCGTGAAGCTCGAGCTGAAGTTGCTTGCGAGCGCGTTGCCTGCGAGGTCCGTCGCGCCGGTACCCACCGTGACCGTGTACTTGGTGGCGGGGGTGCCTGCAGGGGTGCTGCCAGTCGCGTACGCGAACGCCGTCTTTGGCGTGATCGTGAGCACCTTCCCCGCCGCGTCCCATGAGGTGTTCAAGTCGCTTGCGGTGTAGCCGCCCACTTGGAGCGCCTGAGTCGCTGCGCTCGAGTTCATCACCTCGCTGAAGGTGATCGTGATCTGCGCGTTCGACTTGATGCCCGTCGCCAAGTTCGCCGGCGAAATGGAGACGATGGTTGGCGCCGTCGTATCTCCTGTGGCGCCCGAGCCACCGCTGGCTTTTCCGCCGGTACCGCCGCTGGCTTTGCCGCCGGTTCCACCGGGGCCCGTGCCGCCTGTGCCCGTGCCGCCGTTGGTGTTGCCACCGTTGCTCCCGCCGGTTCCACCCGTCGCGCTGCCACCCGTGGCACCGTTGCCGCCGGTGGACGGTCCGCCCGCGGAGTCTGTTACGCCGCCGTCGCCACCTTCGTTCGATTGCCCCGCTTCTTCAGACCCGGTACCGCCATTATCGGTGGTGCGTCCGCCTGAATGGCCGCTGGACGCTCCCGCGGTCGAAGTCTTTGCTCCGCCGGTTGCAGTGCCCGATACACCGCCGGCACCGCCGGTCGCATCTCGGAATTTCCGATCCTGTGACGAGCAAGCGAACAAGATCCCAACGACCACGAGCCCCAAGCTAAGTCTACGCATCCTTCAAGTGGTAGCTGGGTCGCGATGATGCGTCCAGCTCCGAGCGCGGGCCTTGAGAGGTAGGGCGTGTGTACGCACGCCCCCTAGAAGTTAGTAACCGTTCGCAACGACGACATTTCCCTGCATCGTGGATGCACACCTACGGCAAGATCTGCCTCACATACGCGTCGCCGTTACCTGGCGGCGTTCCAACGAAAACACCATCGGTACCTCCCGCGATGTAGAGGTTCCCACTCCCATCGACTGCCATCGCGTTGGCGCGATCGTTAGAAGTGGTGCCGAACTGCTGGGTGAGAATGGGGCTTCCCGAAGGGCTAAACTTCCGCAAAAATGCGTCGGTGCCACCGGCATTGGTGCCGGCGATCGCGCTCAACGTGTAGCCCGTGACGTAGGAGTTCCCGTTGCCGTCCACGGCAATCGCGTCGCCTTCGTCCCAATCCGGCGTTCCAAATTGCGCGGTCCATGCGATGCCACCACTTGCATCGTACTTACGGACGAAGATGTCCATGCTCCCCGCGTTCGTCCCTTGGAGATTGCCAGAGGTGTATCCAGTGACGAAGGCCTCTCCGCTGCCGAGCACTGCTAAGCCATAGGGCGTCGCGCTCACGCTTGCGCTGAACGCTTTGATCCAGCCTGCGGTCCCGTTCAGCGCGAAGGTCCTGAGCTCGCCGCCTCCCACGTAACCCGTGACATATACGGTGCCGGTCCCGCTCCCGATCGCCTTGACCGCGTAAGCGTTATCGGTCGAAGTGGTTCCCCACTGCTTCGTCCAAAGCGTGTTGCCGTCGGTATCGAATTTCCGCATGAACGCGTCCTGGTCGCCCGGACCGCCCGTTCCCGCCACGAGGCTGTTCCCAACGAAGCCCACGACGTAAGCGTATCCACTGCCGTCAACGGCCACGCTGCTGGCTTGGTCGGTCCAGTCGGTTCCGAGTTGGCGCGTCCACAGGACGTTGCCGTTCGAATCGTACTTCCTCACGAACGCATCGTCAGAGCCGTAGTACGTTCCTTCCAACAAGGCCCCCGTGTATCCCGCGACGTACACGTTACCGCTGGAGTCTGGGGCCACCGAGGTCGCGCGTGTGGTCGAGGTGTTGCCGAACTGCCGAGTCCAAAGGACGGTGCCGTTGGGATCGTACTTCCGGATGAACGCATCGCCGTTCAAATTCGCGGCTTTCGTGAGGCTGCCGTTCGTAGAGCCAGCGACATAGACATTCCCGCTGCCGTCGGTCGCTACGCCCAACGCGGTGTCGTAGGCGCTCGTGCCGAATTGCCGGTATTGGCTCGGCGTCCCACAGACCGCGTTCGAGCTCGGAGTCCCCGCTTGAGCCACACCGCCCGTTGCCCAAGTGCAGGTTGCCCATGCCGCGCAGCTCGTGGCGTTCACTGCGGTGCTGTACGTCCCGGCGTCACAGGCGCCGCACTTGCGGTCAGTGGTGGCCGTGGGCGCGGTCGTTTCTTTGTTGCCCGGCTGGCATGAGGTGAGGGCTTGGCACTTTCGGTCCGACGTGGCGGTCGCCGCGACCGACTCATACTGGCTGGAGCCGCAAACCGTCAGCGACTGGCACTTTCGGTCTGACACGGTGGTCGCCGCGACTGACTCATACTGGCTGGAGCTGCAAACCGTTAGCGGCTGGCACTTTCGGTCGGACGTGGCGGTCGCTGCGACTGACTCATATTGGCTGGAGCTGCAAACCGTCAGCGGTTGGCACTGGTTGTTCGCCTTATATTTGCCGGCGCCGCATTCCGAGCAAACTCGATCGGACGTCGAACTCGGTGGAACGCTTTCGGTCTCCGTCGCTTTGCAGTCAGTCCACGGTTTGCACGCATCCACGTTCTGCGCGCTGCTGAACGTACTCGTTGTACACGGTTTGCAGGTGCGATCGGCCGTCGCCGTCGGTTGAGCGGCGACGAACATCCCTGCGACACAAGTCGAAATGGGTCCGCAGGTTCGATCGCTGGTGGGCGTCGGCGGCGACTTCTCATATTGATCCGCCCCGCACTTGGTCAGCTTCTGGCACGAAGTGCCGTTGTCGTATTCGTCGGCGTTGCAGGGCGAGCCGTCGCCTGCGCCGGCACTGCCAGCGGTTGGCTCGTCGCCGCCACCGGCAGCCCCGGCGGCCCCGGCGTTGTCCGCAGGCGATGCGCTCCCGCCCTCGCCGGCCTTGCTGACGTCCCCGCCCTTGCCGCCGGTGCCAGGTGCGGCGTTACCCGCAGTCCCACCAATCCCCGCCGAACCCCCCGATCCTTGATCGGAGAAACGCCGGTTGGGCGATGAACAAGACAGCCAAACTCCACCAACCACGACCCCTAAAACAAAGCGGCGTAAGATCACGCTCCAGATCTAGCTGGCTCAAACCAGCCAGTCCAATACAGAATCCCGGCCACTGCGTACGCTTTGCGAGGTCTTGGGTGTTGCTTGCCGCTTTGGTGACGCGCTGCTGTCCCTCGATCTCAGCAGCAATGACGCGGTGTGCGGTCGTGCCACCGCTTCCAGTCGCGGTTCAGATTTACCGGAAGCTCTGGTTTGTTTGGGCTCCTTGCGTTCGATATCGCGCGTTGGCAACACGATCGAGCCTGATCGGGCCGGACATCGTTACGATCCTGTATATACTCTTCGTCCACCTCGGGAGCCGTCGTCTCCCATGATTCGCACCTCAACTCTGGAGATCCAGTGCGTTTAATTCCGACTTCGCTCGCTCTCGTTGGTCTCACTGTTGCCGCTGGCCTCGCCGGCTGTGGTAGTGACTCGCCCAGCAACACCGCCGGGGGCGGTAGTGGCCCGTCGTCTTCCACCGCTGGCTCTGGAACCGCTTCCACAGCTGGAAAACCCGGCGTTACCCCGGGTGCCGGCGGTTCGGGCCAAGTCGCAACGGGCGGCACCGGTACGAACCCTGGCACCGGCGGCTCAGGCCAAGTCAGCACAGGTGGCAGCGGTACAAACCCCAGCACAGGTGGGTCGGGTCAGGTCAGCACGGGCGGAAGCGGAACGAGCACAGGCGGCACGAGCAGCGCCGGTGGCAAGAGCAGCACCGGCGGCAGCGGCGGCGCCGCCGCGGACCCGAATGCCCCCGATATGAACGGGAAGACGAACGCCAAGCCCGGCGCCATGACCTCCGCCAACCTCGACTACCTAAAGCTCGGTGAGATTCGGCTGATCAACAACAACTGGGGATCCGTTGCGTGGGGTTGCGCCGGCAGCAAGTCGAATGAGAGCGTATTCACCAACACGGACAAGAGCTTCGGTTGGAAGTTCGATCGGCAAGCCGGCTGCGCGGGGGACAGCACCAAGCCGGATTTTCCGGAGATCGAGTTCGGCATCCATCCGTTCGGCCTCGGCAGCAAGGACGCAACCTCTCCCAACTTTTCGTCGACCACTCTCTTGCCGATCCAAATCAAGGATCTCAAGACCGCCACTGTCACAGTCGACAATCTGAGCGTCATGCTCGAAAAGTCAGACTCCTGGGATCTGACCTTCGAGTTCTGGCTGAGCAAGCAGAATCCGGCTACCACCAAGGACAACGCGGGTGTCTACGCGGAACTGATGACCTTCTGGGGTTGCCAGGCCAACCGCTGGCCTCTCAACATGGGCGGGTCCGCCACCTGTGACAAGGGATGTGACAACAACGTGGATGGGGGAAGCTCGAAGTATAACCTCCTTGTCCAAAGGAACAGCTGGGGCAGCGGCTGGCAGTATTATCAATTCCGCACCGCTAACTCATCGACGAGCTTCAACGGCACGGTCGACGTCAGGAAGCTCATTGACTACCTGATGAAGAAGGACAGCGCCATCACGGGGGACATGTGGGTCACTCGGTTCGAGGTCGGTACTGAGATCGACGACAACACGAAGGGTACGGCGACGATCAAGAACATCACCTTCGAGGTGAACAACGAAAAGCGCTCCCCCGTATTCGGTCAGTGACGCCACGCGCTCGCGTTGCTACTCACGCCCTGTGAAAATCTCGCGTTCCTCCTTCGGTCAGCTCGGCACTCGTGATGTCGGGCTGACCACGCTCTCCTGTGACTCGCTCGAAGTGCGGGTTCTCGACTACGGCGCCACGGTGCAAGCGCTGCTCGTGCCGGATCGGCAAGGGCGCGTCGAAGATGTGGTGCTCGGCTTCGATCGGCTCGAGGACTATGTGTCCAATACCGCATTCATTGGCGGTATCGTTGGGCGCGTCGCCAATCGTATCGTTTTGGGACGTTTCGAGCTCGGCGGCCGCGAATACCAGCTCGATACGAACGACGCACCGCACCACTTGCACGGCGGTCATAGCGGCTGGGACAAGATGGTGTGGGCGTACGAAGGCGCGAGCGTCAGCGAACGCGGCGACAGCGCGAGCGTGCTCTTGAGCCACGACTCGCCGGACGGCGAGGGGCACTATCCGGGCCACATCCGCGCGCAGGTCGAGTTCAAGCTCACCCGCACTGCGCTCGAGATCACGATGTCGGGCACCACCGATCGGCCGACGTTGCTCAACCTCGCGCACCACGGCTACTTCAACTTGGGCGGCCCGAGCCGTGCCCACATTCTTGATCACGAGCTCGTACTCCACTCGGACGAGCGCACGCCCGGTGTAGTCCCAGACGGCACACTCACCCCTGTGGGTGATACGCCGTTCGACTTCTGCACCAAGAAGCCGATCGGGCGTGATTTGCCCGAGCGTGACGGCGCGCCGCCTGGCTATGACGACAATTTCGTGGTGCGCCGCACTAAAGAAGCGCTGTTTGCGGTCGCTGAGCTCTCCGACCCGGCTTCGGGGCGGACCATGCACGTGAGCGCCAATCAGCCAGGTGTGCAGCTTTACTCCGGAAATTTTCTGGACGGCAGCCTGAGTGGCAAAGGGCGTCGCTTCACACGCCACGCGGCGGTGTGTCTCGAGACGCAGGCGTTCCCGAACGCCGTCAACGTCTCGAAATGGCGCGAGCAAGTGTTGCTCGAGCCGGGTCAGACGTACCGCCACGTGCAAGTCTTTCGCTTTAGCTGACCCGTGCGTTAGCTGCTAAGACTCCGCTAATCTTATTGTCGAACAAAGGGACGGGTTTCTTGATGACGAGGACGAAGAGCACGATTGGGGTTTCGGCCGTGGTGTTTGTCGGCTGCGCGCTGTTCATCGCGGCGTGTGACGACGGTACGGTCTCGACCGATCCTAAGACTGACAACGCCGGAAGCGCCGGCGTGGGCGGGCGCAACGGGACGGGTGGGCATAGCGGCGTCGGCGGTTCCACTAACACGGCCGGATCCGGCGGTGGAGCGACAGGTGGCGCGCCCGTGGTAGCCGGGGGCGCTGGCGGCGCTGGCGGCGCTGGCGGCGCGGTCAACAACTGCACCAAGCTCCCCGCAAATATCCTGCTCACCGACTTCAGCCCAGCAACCATCAAAGGCATCAGCGACGGCACTTCGTGGAACTCGCAGAAAAACAGCTTCTGGGGCAGCTCGACCTCGCTGACCGGTGGTGACGCTTTCTATCAGGGACAAGCCGCGTCCGCGCCGACGGTCAAGCTGCAAGGGGAGACCCTGACCATTACGACGAGCGTCGCACCCGGTGACTACGCCGGGTACATGTTCAACTTTGGTCCTGCGTGCACCAACGCGAGCGCCACCCAGGGCCTCAAGTTCGACGTGCTAGCGAACAGCACGCTCGGCAACGCGACGCTCAAGGTGCAGATGCAGCAGAAGAGCGACTATCCATCGACTGCCAATCCGTCTGGGCGCCCTGGTGATTGCGTGCCCTCGAGCATGCAGAGCCAGTACCAAGACTGCTTGAGTCCGGTGACTACGGTAGTGAGCAGCGGTTCCACGCTGACCCCGGGCACCGTGCAGTTGCCGTGGACGACCTTCGCGGACGGCAAGCCCGTCTCCAACGTCGATCCCGGTCAGCTCATGGCCATCCAATGGCAGTTCGAGTGTCCGTCCACGGGCGGCACCGTCGTCGCCTTGGCCGATATCGTCAACACCGGCGGCGCGGGCGGCAGCTCGGGCGCCGGAACCGCCGGCGGAGACACTGGTGGCGTCAGCGGTGGCGGTGCGAGCGCGGGCTCTTCTGGCGATTCGAGCGTCGGCGGCTCAGCGGCGGGCGCGGGTGGCAGCGCTGGTTCCAGCGCCGGCTCTGGCTCTGGCGGAATAGTCGAGTCTGGCGGCTCCTCGGGGTCGAGCAGCGGCGGCATCGCCAACTTGGGCGGGAGCGGTGGCTCTATCAGCATCGCCGGCTCGGGCGGAACGGCCGGGGCGAGCGTCGGCGGTTCGGGCGGCGGTTCGAGCACGCCGACCCCGTGCGTCGTTACGCTCGTCATCGACAACGTCACGTTCTACTGAGTTCGTTGATCGATATTTGAGTTTGTGGGCATGCCCACTCCGATGTTCAGGAGTGGGCGGCCAAAGCACAACGAATGGGACGAAGGCGCCCGAGCCTAAAAGGAGAGGTGTGTTCGCCGATTGCGGCTAGCATCTTTCCTTAAGCTTTGGTCTACTCCGCCGCCCCTCGGGTCGGTACATGAGTTTTAAATCCTTTCTCGTCGTTGCGTCTCTCGCCGTAAGCGTTCTGATTGGCCTCGTGCTCGGGCGCGGCTCGGGCGGCGGAGCACAAGCTGCCGAAGCCTCCGGAAAGAAGGTCATCAAGATCGGTCTTTCGCTCGACACGCTGAAAGAAGCGCGCTGGGCCAAGGATCGCGATGCCTTCTTGGCGCGCGCCAAAGAACTCGGCGCCGAGGTCACCGTGCTCTCGGCCAACAGCGATGACACACGCCAGATCGCGGACGTCGAATCGCTCATTACGTCGAAGATGGACGTGATCGTGATCGTGCCGCACGACAGCAAGGCGATGGCCAAGGGTGTGGAAGTGGCGCAACGCGCCGGCATTCCGGTGATCGCCTACGACCGCATCATCTACGACAGCAATCTCGACCTGTACATGACGTTCGACAACGAGCACGTTGGCGAGCTGCAGGCGAAGTTCATCCTCGATAAGCTCTCCACCACGAAGCCGATCCGGCTCGTGCGCATCTACGGCTCCAAGACCGACAACAACGCGATCACGTTCAAGAACGGCCAAGACAAGGCGCTCAAAGACGCGATTGCTTCCGGCGCGGTTCAAGTCGTGCACGAAGACTGGGCGGACGATTGGAAGCCGGAAAACGCCAAGCGCATCATGAATGCGGCCATCACCAAGAACGGCCACAACATCGACGCCGTACTGGCATCGAATGATGGCACCGCGGGCGGTGCGATTCAGGCTCTGAAAGAAGAAGGCCTCGCGGGCAAAGTGGTCGTCACGGGCCAGGATGCCGAGGCGGTCGCGGTGCAACGCATCGTTGGTGGCGAGCAATCGATGAGCGTCTACAAGCCGGTGCAACACCTGGCCAGTCGCGCCGCTGAGGTCGCCGTCGCCCTTGCCACCGGTAAACCGGTCGTTGCCAAGGCCGAGGTCGACAACCACAAGCGTGAAGTGCCCACGGTCCTGCTCGATGTCGTCACGGTCACCAAAGACAACGTCGATGACACCGTGATCAAGGACGGCTTCCACACCCGCCAGGAAATATATGGCAAGCCCTGAGGGGCAAAGGCCCGTGCTCGAAGCGCGCGGGCTAGTGAAGCGCTTCGGACAAGTACTCGCGTTGCGCGGGGTCGATTTCGACCTTCGCCCCGCGGAAGTGCACGCGCTGTGCGGTGAAAACGGCGCCGGCAAATCCACGCTGATCAAGACGCTCTCCGGGATCTGGGCCCACGGCACGTACGAGGGCGAGATCTTGATGGGCGGCCAGGTGCAACGCTTCGGCGCCATCGCGGACTCCGAGCGCGCCGGCATGTCGGTGATTCACCAAGAGCTCGCGCTCGTGCCGGAAATGACGGTCGCCGAGAACATCTTCTTGGGTCACGAGCCAACGCGCTTCGGCGCGGTCGATCACGACCGCATGTTGGACGAAACCGACAAGCTGCTCTCCCGTTGGGGCATCGACGTCGCTGCCAGCGCGTGCGTCGCGGATCTCGGCATCGGTCAGCGTCAGTTGGTCGAAATCGCCAAAGCGCTGCGCAAGGACTCCAAAGTCCTGATCTTGGACGAACCCAGCGCCGCCCTGACCGACAAAGAAGTCGCGGTGCTGCTCACCATCGTCAAAGAGCTGCGCAGCCGCGGCGTGAGCTCCGTGTACATCTCGCACCGCTTGGAAGAGGTGTTCGAGCTGTCCGACCGCATCACCGTATTGCGTGACGGCCAAACCGTGATCACGCTCGACACGAAACAGACGGACCGCGCGCAGGTGATCGCGCACATGGTCGGTCGCGAGATCGACAATCTGTTTCCGCGCCGCCGCTCGGAGCCGGGCAAGTGCTTGCTCTCGGTCAAAGGCCTCAACGTCACGGAGCGTGGCACCGAGAAGGTGCGGCTGCACGATATCTCGCTCGAGCTTCATCAAGGTGAAGTGCTCGGCATCGGTGGCTTGATGGGCGCCGGTCGCAGCGAGCTCTTGATGCACATGTTCGGCATCTGGGGTGACCGCAAGACGGGCACTGTCGAGCTCGAGAAAGCGCCACTCGCGACCTCGCCCGCCGCCTGCATCGAGCAAGGCCTCGTGCTCGTGACCGAAGATCGCAAGCGCTTCGGCCTCGTGCTCGAGCAGACCGTCGGCTTCAACCTCTCGCTCTCTGCGATCGACGAGTTCTCGCCGCGCGGCTTCGTGGATCGCGACCAAGAAGTGAAGCGCAACGCCGAGTACGTGAACTCGATGCGCATCAAGGCCTCCAGCCAAGAGACCATCGCGGGCACGCTCTCCGGCGGCAATCAGCAAAAGATCGTGCTCGGCAAAGCGCTGATGACCAAACCCAAGGTCGTCTTGCTGGACGAGCCGACTCGCGGCATCGACGTTGGTGCCAAGTACGAAATTTACGAGCTCATCAACGAGCTCACGGCGCAAGGCGTCGCGGTGCTGCTCGTCTCGAGCGAGCTCCCGGAGCTGATCGGCATGAGCGATCGAATCTTGATGCTGGCCGACGGCCACATCGGCGGCTCGTTTACAGGCAGCGAAATCACGCAAGAGGCCCTGCTGGCCGCCGCGATGCGCCCGAGTTCGGGCCCGCGACCGGAGCCAGCATGACCACGCAATTGGCTAAAGAGGCAACGGTCAGCATGACGCAAGACGCAAAAGAGCCGAAGGGCAGCGCGCCCAAACAGGCAAAGGTCAACCTGCGAGACTTCTCGATGTTGATCGCGCTGGTGCTGATCAGCGCGGTGTTCGCGGTGATGGACCCCGCGTTCCTGAGCTCGCGCAATCTGTCGCAGCTCGCGATCGAGCTCTCGGCCACCGCGGTGCTCAGCCTCGGCATGCTGCTGATCATCGTGCCTGGGCACATCGATCTGAGCGTGGGTAGCGGCCTTGGTCTCGTCGGCGGTTTGGCCGCGGTGCTGATCACGGGCAAGGGGCTGTCGGCGCCGCTCGCGCTGCTCGTCTCCGCGCTGGTCAGCGTCTGCATCTACGCTGGCATGGGCGCGATCATCGTGCGCGAGAAGATCCCGTCCTTCATCATCACGCTTGGCGGCTTGCTCGTCTTCAAGGGCGTGCACTGGCTGGTGATCAACAACTCGACCATTCCGGTCGTGACCGGCGGCGATCAGAACCTGTACTCGGTGCTGACGACGTATTACCTGCCACCGGTGTTGGGCTACGTGCTGGCCGCAGTGATCGTGGCTTTGCTCGGCTTGGCCTCGTTCAACAACCTCAAGAAGCGCAAAGCGCGCAAGCTCGAGGCTGATTCCGAAGGCGCGTTCTTGAGCTGGTTCCTCTCGGCTCAGCTCTTGGTGCTGTTCGTGATCGTGCTCAATCAATACCGCGGCCTGCCGCTGTCGTTGCTCGTGCTCGGCGCGACCGCCTTCGTGATCCACGTGCTTTCCCAGCACTTCCGCTTCGGCCGCTACCTGTACGCCATCGGCGGCAACGAAGAAGCCGCGCTGGTCTCCGGTGTCCCGACGGACAAAGTCGTCGTGCTCGCCTACGCCGTCATGGGCGTGATCGTCGCCGTCTCCGGCTTCTTGCAAACGGCATTCGCCGGCGCATCGACCACCACCACGGGCGCGCTGATGGAGCTCGATGCCATCGCCGCTTGCGTGATCGGCGGCACCAGCCTCAAAGGCGGCCGCGGCACCGTGGTCGGCGTGCTGTTCGGCGCGCTCATCATGTGCGTCCTGCTCAACGGCATGACGCTGCTCGCGCTCTCGCCGGAAATGAAGTTCATCGCTCGCGGCGTCGTCCTCGCGCTCGCCGTGTGGATGGACGTCCGCCTCTCGCGCTCCACCGCTCGGTCCTGAGCGCAGAGTCACCAAGATCGCTCGGCGCGCCGTCCTCGGTCGCCGAGCGATTGGCTTTTGTGGGGGCCAATTTGTAACGGGCGCGCGTGCCGTCGAGCTCGTGACTGTGAGCTACTCGGCCACGCCAAGCGTCATCGCGGCAGCCACGCCGGCCCGCGCTGTGGGGGTTGGCCTTAAAGGACCCTTAACAACGCGCGACATAACGACCGCAGTGGCAGCTCGTTTGCGCGCGAACCTCGTCTCTTCAATGCCGCACGTTCATATCGTTTCGGCTTTGAGGAGGTGTGATAAATCTCATCCTAATATCGATATTGGTACTCGATCTGCTGTATTTATGTACTGAGGAGGTGTGATAAATCTCACCCCATCGGGTGCCGTGCTGCGCTTTGGCGCAATGGGAGAAACGCCGCAGAACGGGGGGATTGGCTGCGTCGGCTGTGGAAGTTTGCAGGCGCACAAGCAAGTTGACTCGACATCAGCGAATTAAAATGTAGACCTGTTGAAGCACTGAAGCGCTGTTTCAATAGTCGCAATTAGCAGTCGTGTGTGCCAATCCATTCGCAAATCTGTCGATGTTTTTCGCAGATAAATCGCATATAATCTGCACTTAAATCGGAAGCGCTGACTCCACTACTGTGATAGGTAGTCGCCAATGACCAAGGCTTCTGCTCAGGCGGAATCCCGCCGCGATATTTTGCGTTTCAGCGCCGCAAGCGCTGTCTCCGTCCTCGTTGCTGCTTGTGGTAGCGACACCAGTACGCCCAGTACCGGTGGCGGCCAGGGTGGCAATCATCCGAGTGGCACGGGCGGTAGTGGCCCAGCGCCCGGCACGGGCGGCAGCGGTCCCGCCCCCGGCACCGGCGGCTACGTCAACGGCACCGGCGGTTACTCTCCGGCAACTGGCGGCACCGGTCCCGCTCCCGGCACCGGTGGCAGTGGCCCCGGCCCGACCACAGGCGGCAGCGGCCCCGGCCCCGCTACTGGCGGTTCTGGCCCAGCGGCAGGCGGCGGTGGTCCCACTGGCCCCACCGGCCCGGTCAGCGGCTGGAAGGAAGACAACGCGAAGGGCGTGTGCATGGTTGGAACGCCGCCCGCCTCGGTGTCGAACGCCAAGCTCCCCGATCCGTTCAAGTTCATCAGCGGCAAGCGCCTGTCGAGCAAGGCTGATTGGGAGTGCCTGCGCGCAGATCTCAGCGCCATGCTCCAGCAGAGCATCTACGGCGCCAAGATGCCGCCGCCCGACAAACTCACCGCCACGTACTCCGGCGGCACCATGACGGTGAACATGACCGTCGGCAGCAAGACCGGCATGTTCTCGGTGAAAATCACCGGCGGCGGCACCAAAGACAAGCCCGTGCCGTGCCTCATTACGTGCGGCGGCTCTTCGCTGTCGAAGCTCTCGGGCGTGGCGCAGATCGACATGGCCAACAACTCCATGTCGCAAGAGTCCAAGACCGTCGGCAGCGGCGGCCTCGTGAACACCCTGTACGGAGACGCCGCGAAGAAGAGCGGTTCGCTGATCGGTTGGGCATGGGGTCTGAGCCGCATCATCGACGGCCTCGAGCAATGTCCTGAAGCCGGCATCGATCTCAAGGCGCTCGCCGTCACTGGTTGCTCGCGCAACGGCAAGGGTGCCCTGGCCATGGGCGCGTTCGATGAGCGCGTTGCGCTCACCCTCATGCAAGAGGGTGGCTCGGGCGGCTCGGCCGCTTGGCGCATCTCCGAGGCCGAAAAGAAGGCTGGCCAGAACATCCAAGAGTCGTCCGAGATCGTCGGCGAGGCCAACTGGCAGGGCGCGGATTTCAAGCAGTTCGCCAACGGCATGAACAGCAAGCTGACGGCGGATCAGCACTTTGCCGTCGCGCTCTGTGCGCCGCGTGCCGTGCTGCTGCTCGAGAACGACATCGACTGGTTGGGGCCGGTCGCATCCTACGGCGGTGGTATCGCCGGGCAGATGGTGTTCGAGGCGCTCGGCATCAAAGAGCGTTGCGGCGTCACCGTGGCGGCCAACCACAGCCACTGCGCGTTCCCGAGCAGCCAGCAAAAGTACTTGGATGCGTTCGTGAATCGCTTCCTCAAGCGCACCTCGACCACGAACATGGTCGTGGACGAGCTCAACGCCACGAACAGCACGCTCAAGAAGTTCGACAAGGCCACCTGGATCGATTGGGACATCCCGACGCTTTCTGGCAGCCTCGCGTGGGACCCGTTTGCTTCTTGATCGCTGCTTGAGCGGTCGAGGTTAAAAGGAGTGCCGTCGTCGGCGCCGCAGAGTACGCTCACCGTCCTGGTGTGCTTCGGGCTCGCGGCGCTGGCCTCTTGCTCGAGCACGGGCGAGCGGCCGCTAGATGTGAGCGGCGGATCACCGCCGCTCTTCGGAGGCTCGGGCGGTGCGGTGAGCGGCACTAGCGGCGTTGCTTCGGGCGGCGTCGCTGGCGTCAGTGTCACGGGGGGAGCTGCGGGTGAGACCGAGTCGTCGCCCAACGACACCACGCTCTTGCCCGCGCGTGTTCGTCGACTCGCGACCGTCGAGTACGACGCTTCCGTGCACGCCCTGTTGGGCACCGCTCAGAGTCCCGCGACCGGGCCGGATTTCCCGCCCGATCTGCGTCAAGACGGCTTCACCGTGAACGACGCTCAGCGCGTCGACGAGGTCATCATCGAGCGCCTAGCCGACGCGGCAGACGCGCTAGCAACCGAGGCCCAGCAAAATGGCACGCTCACACGGCTCGCCCCATGCGCGGCGGACGCCGACGCGGAAGCCTGCGCGACGCGCTTCATCACCAGCTTCGGCGCCAAGGTTTATCGCCGCTCGCTAACGGTCGACGAGCAGAGCGCGCTGCTCCAGCTGTACCAAGTGGGCGCAGACAGCGCGACCTATGAAGACGGCATCGCTCACGTCACCCGCGGTCTACTGCAATCAGCGGGGTTCCTGTACCTGACCGAGCTCGGGGAGGGGACCGCTTCGGCGGATGGCACGCTCCAGCTGACGCAAGCTGAGATCGCGGCTTCGCTCTCGTATTTCCTCACCTCGTCGCCGCCCGATGCGCAGCTGCTAGAGAAAGCCGCGAGCGGTGTGCTCTCGGACCCAGCCGAGCGTGAGGCGCAAGCGCGCAGAATTCTCGAAACCAACCCGCTCGCACAGGACACTGTGGTGCGTTTGGTGCGCGAGTGGCTGGGCACTGACGGAATCGATCACAGCGCCAAGGATTCACTGATCTATCCCGACTTCGAGGCCGCAAAGCCCAAGATCGTCGCTGAGAGCAAAGACTTCGTGCGCGCGGTCGCGTTCGAGTCGACAGGTACGGTCGCCGAGTTGTTCAACGCGAATTGGACCGTCAATTCCGGCCCGCTCTCGCTGTACGAGACGGCCGGCGAGGGACCCATCAAGGACTCGTCGCTGTTGAATGGGCGTACGGGCATTTTGAACCAAGCGGCGTTTCTGGCCACGTACGCGAACGCCCACGAGAGTCATCCCATTTTCCGTGGCGTCGCGCTGACCCGGCGCGTGACCTGTTACCCCCTGGATTCACCAGCCTCATTCAATCTACAGGTCGTCCCGCCCGCGCCCGATCCGACGCAGACCACGCGTCAACGCTTCAGTGTGCACCCAGCTGATTCGATTTGCGCGGGCTGTCACGACATCATCGACCCATACGGCTTCTCGTTCGAACACTTCGATGGCATGGGTGCGTATCGGGCCCAGGAAAACGGGCACACCGTCGACAGTTCGGTCGAGGTGACAGTAAAGGGAGATCTCGACGGCCCGTACGCTGACAGCAATCAGCTCGCGCTCGCGATCAGCCGGAGCGACAACATGCGCGAATGCTTTGCACGGTTCATGTTTCGCGCAGCGGCCGCCACGGGGGATTCGTTCTCGACGCCGGGTGAAAAGGAGTTCGTCTCGTTCTGGCGCACAACGCCGGCGGCTGCGCAGGGCAACATCGTCGAGACGCTGGTTACCTACGTAAAGCAGCCGTATTTTGCGACCCGGGCGGTGCCATGAAGAGCCGCAGCCGCCGCACGTTCTTGCGCACGGTCGCCGCTGGTTTGGGCGCGCTACCGTTTTTGAAGGTGGTCGAGCATTCGTACGCGCGGGCGGAGGGCGCGACCCTACCGCAGCGCTTGATCGGTGTTTACCACCCGCACGGCATCGCCGCTGAGCTGTTCACGATGCGCGACGGCGACACCGAAACCGAGTTCGACCTCGGCTATGAGGGTTCCCCGCTGCAGCCCTTCGACGACGCCGCGACCTATGGCCGAAGCTTCAAAGACAAGATCGTCGCCATCGAGGGCATCGATCTGTTGTCGGACACCAATGGCCACAACTCCGCCGGCACCATTCTGACCGGCAGCCGCGTTGCGGGCGGTGTCGGCGGCTTGCCAATGAACAGCTCGATCGACCAGTTCCTGGCCGTCAAGAACGGCTTTGGCGACAGCACGCTGGTCACGAGCGTTGCACTCGGCGTGGGCAACAACGAGCTCAGCGCGCGGCAATGCCTGTCGTTTGGTGAGGGCGGCGTCCCGATCTCCAAGATCATCGACCCTGTGCTCGCTTTCGATTTCTTGTTCAAGCAGGCCGTCGTCGGGAGCGACGCGACCGCACTCGCCGCCGCAGAGCGTCAGCGAAGGCTCGGCAAGAGCTTGATCGATTTCGTGCGCGGTGACGTCAATCGGCTCCGAGCAAGAGTCGGCGATCTGGAAGCACAGAAGCTCGATCAGCACCTGACCGCACTGCGTTCGCTCGAGAAAAAGGTGCAAGCGTTGCCGCGCACGAACAACTGCGCCGTGCCCGCGCGGCCGAACGCGTTTCCCAACCTCGAGCAATACAACGGCGGCGAACCCTACTTCGACGCGATTGCGGATGCGCACATCGATCTGCTCGGTCTGGCAATGGGCTGCGACATCACCCGCTTTGCCACCTTGGTGTTGAACGACCTGTCGTACGCAGGCAATCCGCTCGGTTTGCCCGAAGACAATCATGGCGGCATGGCTCACACCTATTCGGCATCACCGCTCGGAAGCAGCGGTCACCCCGTCGGCAACGGTGATCCCGAAACGTGGAAGCCGCTCGCCAAGTTCAACCGATATTGCTACGGCAAAGTCGCGCGCTTGCTGCAACGGCTCGACGAAGCCGGCATTCTCGACAGCACGCTCGTGTACGCATCGAGCGACATGGGGAACCCCGCCGCGCACAGCACTCGCAATGTGCCGACCGTGCTGGCAGGCGGAGCGAACGGCGCCATTCGCATGGGCCGTCGCCTCAAGTTCCCGACGGATTGCCCACTCGGTACCTGGTGTGACGTGACAGGTCCGGATTACCGAACGATCGGCAACAATCGACTATTGATTTCGATCCTGCAGGTGTTCGGCATCGAACTCAGCACCTACGGCAATCAAGCCGACCCCGGCTTGGTTGCCGGCCCGTTGCCGCAGCTGTGAGCGTCCTCGTCGCGCGCGTCAGGGCAGCACGGCTGGAGACGGGTTGCCTTTATACACCTGCGGGCAGCGCGGCTTTTTCACGTCCGAGGGGCAGGTGAGGCCCTGATAGAAGCTCAGCGCGTTCTGCGGCATCGCGTAACCGTCCGGGATGGGCAGCTTCGAAAAAGTCGCGAAATAGCTGAGGCAAGCGTCGCGCCACCAACGCGCCTCGTAGTGCTGGATCTGCAAGAAGTCGCTCACTTCTCCGAAGCGCTGACCATCGACGTAGCCCTTCACGCTCGTCCACGACTCGCGCATCTTGCCCACGTCATCCACGCCTTGGCTGTAGCGGCGCACGAGCTCTTCCCAGAGTGTCTTGCCGGTATCGAGCGTTTCGCTCCAACCCACATGGTGGAAGAAGAGCAATGAGTCATCTGGCACGGTCGCGCGGTTGCCGAAGAGCTGGCCGACGGGGCTCGCGTATTGTGAAACGGCATTGCTGCCGGTTGCCGTGCGATCGAAGCCGAGGCCGACAGTGTCTGCCTTGTGATAGTAGACCGGGTTCCACTCGGGCTGGCTCAGGTTGCTCACCCACGGCGCAGGTCCGTAGTGGTGATCGGTGCCCATCATGTGGGCGAGGCCGAGTGGCTCCATGTAGTTCACCAAGGTCTGGCGCGAGCTCATCATCAGCCCAACTACGGGGGTGACGAACGCAGGGTCATTGGAGAAGGTCTGCCCAACCCACTCGTCAGCGACGGACTCCGCTGACAGATCAGGGTCCCAGGCCATTCGCCCAAACACGTACCAATTGGCTTGATTGAAATGCGAGCCGGTCCAATTCACGTCGCTGCCGATGTTGGCGACGCCGGAGATGGCGCTCAAGGCGTGCTTCTCGAGCGAGCCGTCGATTACGCGCGCCACAGTCGAGCCGGCACCATTCACCCGCGTGTCGGCTTCGAGCACTTCTTCGTACAGCGGACCGAGGTAGGCGAGGTGCGTGTCTTCACCGAGGTACTCCTTGGTGATCTGCAGCTCGAGCGAAATGGGTGTGTTCGGCATTGCGCCGAAGAGCGGGTGAAACGGTTCGCGCGGCTGGAAATCGAGCGGTCCGTTCTTCACTTGGACGAGCACGTTGTCCGCGAACTTGCCGTCGAGCGGTTTGAACTCGTCGTACGCTTGTTTGATGCGATCGGAGCCGGCCACCGTGGAGTACACGAACGCGCGCCAGATCACGATTCCGCCGTGCGCCTCGAGCGGCTTGGCGAGCAGATTTGCGCCGTCGGCGTGCGTTCGATTGTAGGTTTGAGGCCCGGGTTGTCCCTCGGAGTTGGCCTTGACCAAGAAACCGCCGAAGTCCGGAATTGCGGCGTAGATCTCGTCGACTTTGTCTTGCCACCATTTTTGCACGCCAGCATCGGCGGGGTCCGCGGTGCTGAGTCCGCCGATCTCTTTCGGCGCGCTGAAACGCGCGCTCAGATAGACCTTGATGCCATACGGGCGGAACACATCCGCGAGCGCTTTCACTTTGGCGATGTAGCTCGCCGTCAGGATCTGCGCGTCCGCATTGACGTTGTTCAGCACCGTGCCGTTGATGCCGAGTGAAGCGTTGGCGCGTGCGTACGCCTTGTAGCGTGGCGAGATCGTCCCGGGCAGCTTGCTCCACTCCCACAGGGAACTACCGGCATAGCCGCGCTCGATCGTGCCGTTCAGATTGTCCCAATGATTGAGCAACCGATTTTTGATCTTCGGCGAGCTCTTCAGTGAGAGTTCGGAGAGCGGATGGTGCGTCGCGAGCTGACGAAGCAGTGCAAAGCTACCGTAGAGAACGCCGACTTCGGTGTTGGCGGCGACTGCCGTCACGTTTCGACCGTCGAGCTTGGCGCTGCGCACGATGTAGCCGTCGGAGCCGACCTCGGACAGCTCACTCGCCCACGAAAGTCCGGCAATCAGCGTGGACTTGGCCGGTGTTCCGATCACGACTGCGCCCGCGCCTTGCACGGTGTCCGTGACTTCGATCGTATTCCCGGTGAGCCCGGTCAAACCTTTGCTCAGTTCCTCGGTCGCGGCTTGCGTGCTCTCGTCCCCGCCCGAGGTCACCACATGAGTAAACGCCGCTTGGTACTCCGCGAGCCGAGCAGGCAGCGTCACCTGCGGATAGCGGAGCCACAGATCAGCACCAGTTTCGTCGACCGGCGAATCCGGAGTGGGGTAACCGCTTCCGGCGCTGCCAACCGTGCCGCCGTTCGCCGCGTTGCCAGAACCACCAGTTCCGGTGCCACCGCTGTCGCTACCGCCATTGTCGCGCCCTCCAGGCGAGCTATCGCTGCCGGCGCTGTCCACACCGCCGCCGTCACCAGCGGTGTTCGTAGCACCCGCGGCGCTCGAGCCGTTGTTTGGCTTCTCGTTGGAGCAGCCGTTTGCAAGACCGAGACAGAGCAGACTAGGAAGAACGAATCCAGTACGAAGCAGCGTCGCGAATCGTGTCAAGCGTCAGCCTTTCCAATAAATCGTGGCCCAGCCTTGTGCCGGCATTTGAACCTGCACCGTCGTGTTCTTTCCGAGCGCGACGGTCGTCATCGCCGCAGCGCCGGAGTTGAAGAGCACCGTCACTAGGCTGCCATCGGGGTTCTTGAACGCCACCGCGTCACCACCCGTCGTGCCGACGCGCACGGCGTCCGGATCGACGAAGTAGGACAGGTGGCGAAACACGTAATAAACCGGTGTGACGATCAGCTGCTTCGCGGTGCGGTCCACGACCAAGAGCGCGTTTTGCGGCCACGGGCGCTGCGCGTCGAGGTTCTTGCCGTTGACGTCCAGCACCATGTTCCACGCGCTGTAGCCGTTGCTGTTCGCGACGATCCACTGCTTGATGTAACCCCAGCTCTCGACCGCGTACGCCTGATCGTTGGCAGGCTTGTCGGGATTGAATGCCGGCGTGCCCGCGACGCTGAACGGGTAGTTGCCGCACTTGTGCTCGGACTGCATGACCGTAAACCCGGGGTGCGCGCTCAGGATCGACGGAATGCGACCGATCGTGTTCCACTGCAGTGTCACCCCGTCGGTATATTTTACTGCGTCGGCGGTGAGGCTCATGATGTCGGTCGGGTAGGTGCCGTCGTTCGACAGCGTGCCGAACCAGACCTTCGTCGACAGATTGTGTTCGGCCAAGGTCGGCCCGAGGTGCGTACCCACGAATGTACCGAGCGCGCCATCATCCCAATTGCACGAGGGGTAGCGCGTCGCGTAGCCCGGCTCGTTTTGCGGTGAAACTCGGTCGATCGCGATGCCCTGTTTGGCGTACTCCTCGATGTACTTGGCAAAGTACAGCGCGTAAGCCTTGAGCGTCGCCGAGTCGCTCTTCATCTTGGCGGTGAACGTGGCCGAGCCGCCGCTGGGCGGCGCATCCGTGCCGTCGTACGTGGCCGGATTCTTCATCCACGGGGGTGGAGTCCACGGGCTAGCCCAGAATTTGATGTCGCTCTTCACGGCCTGCGCGGCCTTGATGAACGGAATGAGCCTCATCTTGTCGCGCTCGATCGAGAACTGATCCATGTTCGGATCGGCCGCGTTGTTCGGCGTGTCGTCGAGCGTGTAGCGATCCATGGCGTAATCGCTGGCGCCGAGCGGCAAGCGACCCCAGGCGAAGTTCGCGCCTTCGGTCGCGCTGAACAGCAAGCGCATTGCGCGGTCGCGATCTGCTTGCGACAGCACGGACAGCGCGTCCCAACCGGCTTCGTTGAACGTGCCACCGAAGCCGATCCACTTCTGCAGCGTATTCGTCGGGTCCACGGTGACCGTGGCGGTGCCGCCGCTCATCGCAGCAAGCGCTCCCTCTTTCCAGTAGGCACCAGCGCCCGACGTCACGAGCGCGGGCCGAGTGATCATGGGACCGCCGCCGGCGCCTGCGGTACCCACTGGGCCGCTACCGCCGGTGTTGACTGACCCGTTGCCACCGGTATTGCCGCTACTCGTGCCCGCTTGTGAGCCACTGTTGCTCGAGCCCGCGCTGCTGCTGCCGCCGGCGCTCGTCATTCCGCCGCCTCCCGGCGTGGGGCCAGCGCCGCCGACGTCCGCGCTACTGCCCGCAGCGTTGTTCGCGCTGCCGCCGGCACCCCCAGGCGACTTCGTACCGCTATTGTCGGACGAGCCGCAGGCTACCGACAAACACACGGCCCAGGCTCCAAACAGCGAGAAGTCGAATCTGTTCATGATTGGTTCCAGATTAAAAAAGCGGCGCGCTTTCGCGACATCGATCGACAAGTCTTGCGCGACGCCAGCGCAGTGCAACCAGGAACGACTTTTCAGCGCGCTAAATCACCGTGCCGCTCAACGCGCGGACGCGGACACATGCGGTCACGATCTACTCGCGGCTCGACACCGCGGACAACGCGCTCCGAGGCGCGGCTTGTGCCTCAATCGACGTTGGAAAATCGCGCGTCAAGCAGCGCATTGGGATTACAAAACGCAGCTCGGTGTCCCCCCGACGGAAGGACACCGAGCGCATTCAGCCCGTAACCGCGTCGAACTGAATTGAATCAGCTCAGCGCATTGGGATCAGGGCTTACCGCCCGCGCCGCCCTTGGCGCCGGTCGAACCCTTGCCGCCCGTGCCGGTCGCAGCTTTGCCACCTGCGCCGCCCTTGGCGCCAGTCGAACCCTTGCCACCCGTGCCGGTCGCAGCCTTACCGCCCGTGCCGGTCGAGGCCTTGCCACCCGTGCCGGTCGAGGCCTTGCCACCCGTGCCAGTCGAGGCCTTGCCACCTGTGCCGGTCGCCGCCTTGCCACCCGCGCCGGTCGAGGCCTTGCCACCCGTGCCGGTCGCCGCCTTGCCGGCCGCACCAGTTGCAGC
Source organism: Polyangiaceae bacterium (assembly GCA_035634635.1). Taxonomy (GTDB): domain Bacteria; phylum Myxococcota_A; class Polyangia; order Polyangiales; family Polyangiaceae; genus PMG-095. Next base: position 100,365 of record DASQCO010000117.1, on the reverse strand, counting down.
GTGACCACCAGAGCTGGTGCCGCCGGTCGCGGTATTTCCGGAACCGCCGCCGCCGGCGGGGGTGTTCGGGCTATCGCTGCTGCCGCAAGCAACAGCGCCGAGGAAGCCGAGGATGAGCGCGGAAACGGGGACGAACGACTTATCCATAGTTTTTTGCCTGTCTTTGAGCGCTTCTCAAGCTAGCGCCGGCTGCTGAGCGCTTAGCGCGCAATGCTATTTTCAGACTGACCCGGCGGGACCGATTTTAGACACGCCGAACCAGGGGCTGGTGCCCGGGTGAGGCGTGAGTATATGTGTGGTCGTCGGTTTTGCAACGCTACCGGACTAAGATTGTTCCCCTCCGGCAAGCTCCTCTTCTGCCGCTGCCAGGTTCTCCCGGATACGCTCGACCTCGTGGTCGGGAATGGCCACCCCATCCTCGGCTGCCTCAAGCAGGGACTGGCAGGCCCGCTGCGTCGTCGCAAAATCCCCGACCCAGTGGGCGGCGACGGCGAGCTCATCCAGCAATCTCCAGCTGTACACGCTCTCGACCACGAACAGGCGGTCGTCCGGGCGAGGCGTCTGCAGCCCCGCTTTGGCGAATAGCGTCGCCATCGCGTAGCCGCCTTTTTGCCGATAAAAGCGAGCGAGTTCGAACAGCGGCTCCGCGCGAATGGGGCGCAGCGCATACGCCGCGAGCAGCTCACTCAGTACGGTTGCTTCGGATTTTTCTAGTTGCAGACAAATCCGTCCCACCTCGAGCTGCGCCATGAAGCGCTCTTCATCGAAGCCGTTTTCCATCGCGGCGCGTTTTTTATAACACTCGATCGCGCGCTCGAACTGCTCCGCGTCCCGGTAAGACTGAGCGAGATAGAACTGGCTACGCGCGTCGTTCGGATTGCGCTCGAGCTCCGCCTCGAACAGCCGCGCATCGCGGAGAAATTTCTCCTCTTGGGTGACCCCGTGTGACTTGGCACCCTCGCCGTCGTGATAGAGGATCCAAACGTCCTTCCTGACCTCGTAACGCTGGTCGCCTCCCAAGTCGACGAGGTAGTTGTGGGCGGGGCCCTCCCAGCGATAGCTGCCAATTCGCACGTTCACCAAGTGATGAACCGCGTAGCGAAGCTCGCCTTGGTGTTTCTCGATCTCGTAAGTCACACCTGGTTCGAGTTTCTCGAAAAACTTCGGGTCGGAGGTGACGAGTTCCTCATCTGCATCGATGAACAGCAGCCAGTCCGCTTTGTTCGCCGCGATCGCGAGTTCGAGCGCTTGCTGGCGATTCACGCCGAAGTTCACCCACGGTCGCTCGTGCACTTCGCCGTCGATACCGTGTGCGCTCATCTCGCGCTTAATCAACGCGATCGTTTCGTCACTCGAACCGGTATCGACGATCACATAGTAGTCGATGTAATCCTTGACCGAACGAATGAGGCGCGGAAGCACCTTCACTTCGTTTTTGACGATCATGTTGAGGCAGATGTTCGTTTTCCGTCCGGTCATGTCGCGCCCACTATGCCATTGTCGCCTCGCTCGCAAATCGAACTCTTCGCCCTTCCGAGTTGATCCAACCCCGACGGAAGCTATAGTGCTTCTAACTTCACTCCTTGGTTGAACCCATGAAACTCCAATCGTCTCACTTCACCGCACCAGTCGTTTTCGTCGTTCTTTCCTTCCTCGCCGGTTGCAGCTCGGACACTACTTCCGGCGGCTCTGGAGGGACGAGCGCAGGTGGTCACCCGGGGTCCGGCGGTACCAGTGCAGGCGGCAGCGCTCCTGCCGCGGGTGGCGTTGGTACGGGCGGCAGCGCACCGAGCACGGGCGCATCATTCGCTACCGTCAAAGGCATCATCGCGAAGTCTTGCTTCGGCAATGGCTGTCATGGGCAAGAGGGCAACCCTTTGCAAATGAAGGTGGATGATTCGCTCTACACGACCCTGACCACGCACGTTACGGCGAACTGCGGCCCGCTCGTGAACAAGGCCAGCCCGGCCGAAAGTGCGCTCGTCACGATCTTGCAGAAGGACTGCGGCACGGCGAAGAAGACCGAGCGCATGCCGTACCAATCCTGTTTCGAAGGGGACACGCCCGAGGACAATCCGGCGTGTATCCCGACCGCGGATGTCGCTGCGATCCAATCTTGGATCGCGAGCGGCGCTCCCATGTGAAGTCGCTGAGCAAGCCTGCGTCGCGAAGCGGCGCAGGCTTGCGGGTACGCTGTTCCCCGCAGCGGCCGCGCGGGAGTTCGAACTAATGCGTCGCTGACAACCTCTTCGACACAGCCTCCGGTCCGATCTTGTCCGAAGCGCACTGGCCTTGCTTGTTGGCTTCGTACTCTTCGGCGGCGCGAGTGAAGGGCATCACCTCGTGGACCAGTTCCATGTACACCTTCACGGCCTCGTCCACGTCACCGGTCGTGTTGGCGATGGACTGGTTGATCTCCTCCAGCTCGGCACCGTCACCGGCTTTCACCGCAGCGTCGATTCGCCCGGTGAGCCATGGCACCTTGGCATTCATCCGCCCCACGCCCTCGTCGGCGCCGTTGAACTTTCCACGGGTTTCTTCGAAGTCGGGAAGGTCGGGGGGCAACGGATCGAACTTGGTGTGGAGTGACTTGTACTTTTCGGAGAGGCTGGCGAGCACCGGCTTCAGTTCTTCGAGCGATTGAGTCGCCTTGTCGGCGAGCTGCTTGATCTCCGCAGGGCTCTTCTTCACCAGCACGGGCGCGGGTTTCTCCGGCTCCTTTTTGGGCGCGTCTTTGCGACACGCGATGAGCGAAGCTCCGGTGGCAAGCACCATCAACCCTTGCGAGACGCGCAGTCGAGATACAGAAAACACTCTTCCTCCTTTGATGCTGCTGTCGGCCATTGTTACCTCAAGGGCCGCCCATCGGGTAGGCTTCGAAGCCCACTCCCGGATCGCCGACGGTGCTGGTCTCGAAGTCCCAACTAGCGCCTGGCGCAAGCTCCAGTGTGACCCCTCCATACGCGACGCCGAGGGGGCGACCAACCGAGTTGACCGGGTAGACGGCGACCGTGGGGTTACTCAGCGTCGTGCTGAGGCCATTCACTAGCGAACCCTTGTAGGCGACTCCGTCGGCCTGTGTCACGGCCGAGACACTCATGAGAGAGACACCTGCGATCGCTTCGAGATCCAAATTCGCCCACGAGGTGGTTTGGTAGATCACGCTGCGCACCTCAGCGTTGGGCGGATCCAGAGACAAGCCTTTGATCGCCACCTCGGTCACGTCACCAGGATTCACGCAACCAGCAACGTCACCGGCGAGCGGGCCCGCGCTGGCCGCGAAACGATAGAACCGTCGCGCCATTAGGCCGCTGATGCTCGTGGCGACGATTTCATCGTCCTTGTCGTGGAGCTCGACTGTAAACGAGCTGTTGCAGGCGACGACTGTGCCCGCGTACTTGACCGCCGCGTAGAAATCGAGGCCGTCCGAGCCTGGGCTGAGCGTAAACGCCGTGACGTTGAAGGAGCTGTTGTTGCCAATGTGCTGGCTGACGCCGACGTTCTCCGGAACGAACAAGCGCGAGTCACCTTGAGCGACTGGGGACGCGCCCGGTTGATCGCTCCCGGAGCAAGCGACAGCGAACGAGGCAACGAGGAGAGCGAGAGACTTCGCGAACATGAGCGTGACCGGAGCGGCACGTGAATTCATCGACGGCGGTCTTTGGTTTCGATAGTAGCGCACAAAAAGCGAAAAGCCCCCTCTTTGCAGAGGGGGCTTCGTCGCGATCCGTCAGCTCAACCGATCACGCTTTGAGCTTCACGAATCCGCCTGCATCGTGGATGGCGGCGTCCTTCACTGCGCCTTGGCCACCCGCGAAGTCCGACGTCTTGTCGGAGTAGCCGAAGTGCGTGACTTCGCTGGCCGGACCGCCCTTTGCCGGGAAGCCCATCGCGTCGGCCTTGATGCCCATCGCGGTCATGACGTTGCAGAAGTACTTGTTGATCGGCTGATTGCCGTACTTCGCCTCGGTGCCCGTGCCTTGGCTCACGCCGTCGGCCATCGTCGTCGTACCGTCGACGCACTGCGAGAGGCTGCGGCCGAGGTAGTTGGTCGCCGTGCCCGTCGGATTGGCGTCGGCGTCGAGGTTGATGATCTTGCCCGTCTTGAAGTAACCGGCACCGCTACCCGCTTGGATGAGCGGGGTGTTGTTCATGTTGTGCGCGTTGCCGTCGGACAGCTCGTTCAGCCAGAACGCCACGCTGTTGTCGAGCAGCGTCTTGCCATCGCCATCGGGAACGCTGTCCAGGTACTTCGCGAGGCTGGTGAACTTCTGGGCGTAGTACGTGTCGATCTTCTTCAAGTTCGCGACCGCGTTCGCCACGCACGGACCCGACATGTTCGCGCTGTCCAGACGGTGAGACTGGTTGTGCGAATCAGCGTTGATGCCGAGACCGGTGTAGGTGAAGTTGTTCGGGAACTGGAGCAGAATCACCGGGTTTGCGTTGCACGCAATCGAGAGCGCCGCGATCGCCATGTACAAGTCAGCGTTGTCCATGCCGTCGCTGATCTGACGAGTCACGACGTCACCGCTGGTACCCGTGCCCATCTTGCTGGACGCCTTCAGTGAATCCGCCAGCTGCTGGTTGCACTGGTTGGACACGGCCACCGTGACCGTGTTGACCAGCTCGATCCAAGCATCGAGCTTGGCCTTGTCGGACTTGCTCAGATCCTTGCTCTTGAGACGATCGAGATCGCCCTTGACGATATCGGCGAACTTCTTGCCCTTCTGGATTTCCCAGGTGTCGGCGTTCATCGGCGTACCGGTCTTGAATAGGCTGGTAAGCTGCTGATACGCAGTCGTCGAGTTGACCGGCGGGAATTGACCCTTCGCGTCCACCTTGTTGTACGAGATGGCGGCCTGTGCGCCGACCGACTTTGCCCCAGCCACGTGCATGAACAGCGGCGTGCCTTGCGGGCTGAGCTGCTGCGCCATGATGTGGTCCATCGAGATGCCGAGCGGCGTCGCGTTGAACTTGGTCGCGGTGTTGAAGCTGAACGGGTCGTTGCTGTTCGGCGTGACCGGTTGCAGGGTCAAAGCCGTACCGGCACATTGCGTGTGCGAGTCATTGCCCTGACCACGGCCTTGACCGGCGCCCTTGTTGTTCGCCGTCCACTCGTTCATGGTGCGCATGCCGCGCGGCATGAGCAGCTTCTTCGCGAGCGGGCCGAGCGAGGCGAGGCTGGTCCCGGTCAGGTCGCTCTCGAGCAGGTCGCCGTCGAGCTTCTGGGGGAACCAGTTGTTCGTGATGCACCCGTAATAGGTGAACATGATCGCCATGCCCTTGGCTTTGGTGGCGGCTTGGGCACGGGCTTCGCGCGGGAGGAGAGAGGTGAAGATCGGCGCCACAATGGCGGCGCCGCCCAGGCCTTTGAGGACAATTCTGCGGTTGATGAGCTTGTTCATTTTCGGAAATTCCTCGCGGGAGTAATCACATCGTGGAGCCGCGGACGCGCGAAGTGAAGGCGGCTGTTTGGGTGAGATCCCCGAGTAGGCCGAGGATGGAGTAGCCGTCGGCAGACAGCTTCATCTTGAGTTGGTCCACGTCGCACTTGTCGTTGCCGTTCGGCTGACGGCCAGTCGCGAAGGAAACCCACGCTTGCGCGTAGAGCTCTTGCGCCTTCGGTGCAGCGGCAATCGCCTTCATCAGGTCGACCGGGTTCGAGATCTCTTTGGGATCCAGGCCGTTGCCGAAGTTGACGGTGGCCTTCGGGTCGATGGCACCACCCAGCGCGTCGGTGGTCTGCCACCGGCCGATGCTGTCGTAGTTCTCCATCACGAAGCCGAGCGGATTGAAGACCTCGTGGCAGTTCTTGCAGGGCGCACCGGATTGCGTGAGCGCTTCGATCTTCGCGCGCTGGGTCTTGAAGTCACCCATGACGGTCTGCATCGCGAAGGCCGGGTTCGGCGCGCCGATTTGGATGCTGAGCATCCAGATCGCCATGAACGAGCCGCGGAGGATCGGGCTGGTCACGTCGTACCCCGAGTAGGAGCTCAAGAAGCCGGCGCGGGTCAGGAAGCCCGGGCGCGGGTTCGTGGCCGAGTCCAGCGTGACCTTGGTGAAGTCCGCGGTGTACTTGGACGGGTCGAGGCCGTACAGGACGGCGTTGTCCTTGTTCACGAAGCCGACGTTGCTGAGCAGCAGGTCCTTGAAGGAGCCGTTGGTGTACGCGACTTCTTCGAAGAACTTGTCGAGCTCGGCCTTGTTGGCAACCTGTTGGGCGTCCGAGTAGTCCGGGAACTTGGTCTTGTCGTGCGGGTTCTTGAACCAGTGCGCGCTCGAGTTGTTCTGCTGGATCCAGTCATCGTGGAAGGCAGACACGAACGGTCCGGTCTTTTCGCGGACGGCGATCATGCGCTTGGCTTGCGTCAAGATCGCACCCTTGTCCTGCAGCTGATTCGCATCAGCTGCGGCGTTGAGCGTGTCGTCCGGAACCGAGCCCCAGAGGACGAAGGAGAGACGGCTTGCAACCTCTTGCGACGAGAGCTTGAACGCGGCGTTCCCAGTGGCAACGTTCGGCACGCTGGCATCGGTCTCGATGTTCAACTCGGGGATCATCAAGAAGGACGGCGAGATCAGGAAAGCGTTTAGGATCGCCTCGGCAACCTGAGCCGGCGTTCCGGCGGGGCTCGCGGAGTTCAAGGTCATGAACGAATCGACCTCTTCTTGCGTCAGGGCGCGGCGGAACGCCTTGCGACCGAACGTCGAGATAGTGGTCTTCAAGCAGTCCGCGCCGGCCGCGCCGGCCGGGTCACAGCTGATGAACTTGCTCTTGTTCGCACCAGCCATCACCTGGGCGGCGATCTTGGTGCCGACGTCTTGGTAAACCTTCCAAGCCGCGGGGGTCATCTGGTCAGCGTCGCCGACGAGCAGGTCGGTGAGCTGCTGGCCGCCCACATCCGTCACGCCGAGCAGGTCACGAACCACATTGGAGTACTGACGATTCAGCATCAACGGGATCTGCGTAGACACCGGGATGCCGGGCACGCACACGTCATTGCTCGGCGGCATGTCGATGGCGGTACCACCCGTTCCAGTCGGGCCCACATCGCCGCCACCGGTACCAGTCGGCCCCACCGAGGTACCACCCGCCACGCCGGGCGTATTGCCCGTATTCCCGCTGCCGGGAGTTCCGTGGGTCTCCGTGCTCGAACCGCACGCGACAATTGCTAGTAGGGGCAGTACCCCCAAACCAACTAACGACCGCAACCGTTTTTCTTTCATGACGATCACCTAAAAACTACAGGGTTGTTTTTCCGCCGGCTGGAAACCCACTGATTTTCGCGCAGCACTACCTACCCAGAAGGTAGCGGACCCACTTCAACCCCGTGAGATGAGTTTTTTCGCATGCTTCACCGAACTTCTCCCGGCTGGCTTCAAAACAACGACGGATAATGGCGCTCGTGGTGGAAAAAAGACTCTAGAAAGGAATTTGACCTAATCTACCGATCTGCGTGAATGCCGCGCTTCAGTAAACGGTGTCACACATCGTAGGACAGACGGTTCACTTTCAGCTCGAAAACCCGCTCAAAACGTACTGGTCGAGCTCGCGTCTTCAGACGCCCGAAAAATCATTCATGAGGGGCAGCGACACCGCTCTTCGCGAGTGTCGCTGGGCAACCCAACATGCCAGTCGTGCTCGGTCGCAAATACGCAATGATGCGCTCGGACGACTCGAGGGTTAGTCACTCTAAGGGGTTATGTTTTGATGGTCACGCGTCGCGTCGCGTGTCGGCGCAGCCTTCGGCGTCGCGTTACGGCGCGCCGACTTGCACGTCGAAGCGCTTCACCCAAGTCGTTCCCGAGCCGCCCATCACTTCATTCCCGAACTCGACGCTGCCCAAGTAGTCGTTCGGATTCACCTGCTTCGAGTCGACCAAGTGCTTCAACATGGCATCGATCGGGATCGTGCCTTTGCGTTGAATGGTTGGACTCTTGAACGACAGCAACACCCAGCCTTGGCCATTGGCGTCTTTGCCAATGTTGTCGGCTTTCCACAGCTCGTACTCGACGCCTGCGATGGTCGTCTTTTCGATCACTTCGCCCGCGGGACGAGCGCCCTCTGCGTAGTCCATCCAGAACATGATCTCCGTGGTGATGCTCTTGGGGTTGGCGGCGTCGAACGGTCCAGGGCCGTTCATCAGCCAAACTTCGGGAGCCAAATCGTAGCTGCCATCAGCCACGGTTTCGACTTCGTAGTTCAGTGAAAGCGCCGGCAATTCAGCTACTTTCGCGGGGAATCGAGGATCGGTGCTCTTGCCGCCGCTCCACGGCTTCCAACCGAATTCGATCTCCGGATAAGCGAACACCGTGGGGTCGAAGCCGGGCCAGTTCCAAGTCCAGCCTCGCTCGGTGTGTCCAGCGTGTTCGCGAGTGAGCAAGCATTGCTCGGCTTTGCCTTTCACTTTGTTGCGGCCCCATTGATTGTTGTTGTGTCGATACGCGCCGTTCATTTCGGTCGCCTCCGGTTGGCAATTCGCGGTCACTCCCGGACCGCTCTTGCCGGGCGCGCTGCCGGTGCTTTGCTGGCTGCCGTCAGTGGCAGCGACGGGCGTCGCGGCGCAACCGGAGAGCGCGGAGCCGCAAGCAAGGAGGACGAGAGTGCTGAGCAAGGTTTCCGTGAATGAATGGCGCATTCCCTAGAGATGGGAGCACGCGGCGCCGCTGATCGCGCTAAGTAGACTCGCGCTCGCAGAAGCGACGCCACACGTCACGGTAAACGGCTTCGAGATTGCGAGCGAAGCGCGGTCCGTCCATCAGCGGCGATTGCCGAAGCCGCTCGCGCAACGTGCGACGAAGCTCGCTCAAGTGCTCGAGGTGGCCAGCGAGTCCGCTCGCGATTTCCACGAATTCCTCGGGCGTCGTCGCGATCAGCTCGGATAGGTCCAGATTCAACGCCTGCGAGACGCCGGCACGGCCGACGACGGTCTGGCCGGTGAGCGTCACGGTCGGCACTCCCATCCACAGCGCGTCGAGACTCGTGGTGTGCCCGTTATAGGGGAAGGTATCGAGACAAATGTCGATCTCACGATATCGACTCAGGTAGTCGAGCCGCCCACTGCGATCGACGAACTCGACTCGAGCGCGCTCGACACCGGCTGCCTCGAAGAGCGCGTGTACGCGGTCGCGTGCGCTCTTTGCCGGAGCCAGGAGCAAGAGGCGCGATTGGGGTACGGTGAGCAACACGGTTGCCCAGAGGCGCAACACGTCCGCATTGAGTTTGCGGAAATGGTTCAAGCAGCCGAAGGTGATTCTGCCGTTCGTGAGCGCGGGCAGCGCGCTCACCTCGGGCACGTCCGTGAGCGGGTCGTAACACCAGAACGTGTCCGGAAGCTGAATCGTCTTTTCGGAGTACGCGCTGGGGTCGGAATTGGGCGGATCGAGGAACGGATCGGACAGACGGTAGTCCATCGTTTCGAGGCCCGTCGTGCCCGGGTAGGCGAGCCAGCACAGCTGAATTGGCGCAGGGCGCCGCGCAAATGCCAGCAATCGGCGGCCGGTCATGTGCATGGTCAGATCGACCAAAATATCGATGCGATCGCGTCGAATCAGCGCGGCGAGTGCGGCGTCGTCGAGCGCGAGCACGTCGCGAAAGACATCCGCGTAGCCGCGAATGCGCGCGCTCTCTTGCGTCGCCTTGTCCGCGCTGGAGTAGCAAAAAATCTCGAACCGACCGTGGTCGTGATTCTGCAGCAGGGGGATCGTGAACAGCGACTGAACGTGCGTTTGAAAATCAGGTGATACGTAGCCGATGCGCAGGCGCCGTTCCGGTGCGCGATCGACATTCGGCGGTGACGCTCGTTCGCTCAGCGGTCGCGCGTGACGAGCATTCCACGTGGCAGCCTCGGCCGAGATATCGCTTGCGCTGACGCCGGGCCAAAACGGCATGTTGAACAGCAAGACACTGTGGGCCACCGGATCCCCAGGGCAGCGCGCGACTGCTTCACGGTAGGCTGCCTGCGCTTCCTCGATGCGCCCGGTTTCATCGAGCGCGGTCGCGAGAAAACCGCGCGCGGGGTGGAAGTTCTCGTCGAGCTCGAGTGCAGTTCGAAAATACTCGATCGCTTCGTCGAAGCGGCCCGCATCCGCGTGGATTGCGCCAAGCGCCGTGTGCGCGTTGGGCATGCGCGGATTGAGCCGCAGCGCCATTCGGTACCAAATGCTGGCCTGCTCGGCGCTGCCGCCGAGGCGAAGCGTCTCGGCGAGCGCTCCGAGCAGTTCGGCGGGACTCATGCCCGCTTGATCGCCCTGCTGCGGATTCGTATCGCCGCTGCTCGCTGGTTTCCCGCCTGTACTTGCCCGATTCGGGTCGAGTGCCCGCGCGTGTTCGGAGCACGCGGCCGCCGCCTCCGCGTCGCCTTGCTCCTCGAATGTCAGCGCAAGTTCGAACACTGCGTCGGCAAGATCGGGCTTGCGAGCGATGGCCATGAGCAACATGCCCGCCGCTTCACGATGCCGTCCGAGACTGCGGTACACCGCGCCCAGACTCGAGAAGTAGAAGGCGTTGCTGAAGTCGATCCGCACCGCCCGCTCGAGTAGCCCCGCCGCTCGTTCGCGTTTGCCCGAGCGCAGCGCGAGCTCGCTGAGCCGGAACATCGCGTCGCTATGGTTGGGCGTTTGGTCGAGCACGCGGCGATAGAGGCGTTCCGCCTGGTCGAGCTCTCCAGCTCGATGGAGTTGCAGCGCGGTGTCGAAAAGCGAGGCGTCGGCCACGTCAACTCCTTGTCGGAGGAGGGCCGGCTTGTCAAACGGCTGCTTCCTCGGCCTGTGCGGGGCTGATCCAGAATCTTCGCACGCCGTCGCTTTTGTCGATCGGATCGCTCCGTTCCTTCCATCTAAGGGGCGTGGCGGCTCATCTCCCCAGTTTCGCGTGCCCGAGCATCGAGACATTGGCCGGCAAACCGTCGCTGGAGTTGCAGGTCGTTGCGCCCGCGCCCGCGGTTCGGATGCCGCGCAACGACGGGCGACTGCGTGTCGCGGTGGCCAATCACTTGGGTTTGGTTTGGCGCGTGCTGCGTCGCACGGGGCTCGGTTCAGCCGACGCCGAAGACGCGTCGCAAGACGTCTTTTGGGTCTTGGCGCAGCGTTTCGACGACGTGCCAGAGCGCGCCCAGCGATCGTTCTTGGTTTCCACGGCGCTGCGCGTGGCGTCCGATCGAAAGCAATCGAAGTGGCATCGCTCGGTCAGTTCAGGGTTGGACGTGGAGGAGCGCATCAGCGACGCGCCATTGCCGGACGAAGCGGTGGACATTCGCCGCGCCGGCGCGCTGCTCGACGAAGCATTGGCGACTCTCGACGAGCTGGAACGAGCCGTGTTCGTCTTGGCGGAGCTCGAGCAGATGACGCGCGCCGAGGTGGCTGAAGTACTGAACATTCCCGAGGGCACTGTCGCGTCGCGTTTGAGGCGCGCGCGCGAATCACTCGAAGTAGCAGTCCGCAGACTGCGTGCGCGCCCGAGGGCAACGCGATGACCACCGAAAGCGAAGACGACCGCAGGGCCTTCGAGCGCTTGCTCGATGCCGCTCGCGAGGAGACACCGCCTCCCGAGCTCGGCGAGCGCGTTCTGGATCAAATTGCCTATCGGAGCAGGCTCGAGCGGCTCGCCGGTTTGCCGACGCGGCCTCGCGGCTATCGCGCTGCCGCGGGCGCTCTCGTGCTGCTCGCGGCGGGCGTATTGCTGGTGCTGTTCGCGCTCAAGCCGCCAGCAGCGGATGTGCCGATTGCCGCCGAACATTCTGCCGTCTCGAGCAAGCCTTCCGCAGCGTCGGTTACGTCGCCCACTCTCGCGCAAGCCGCTTTGCCCGCCGTCGATCCGTGTCTTTCGGCCGCGCAAGGTTCGGGCAGCGAGCCTTTGATTGACGACTTCGAGGACGGCGATGACGCGATCCGTCCTTTGGAAGGGCGGGCCGGATTTTGGCGCTGGCCGCGCGAGATTGACGCACCGGGTACGGCGCCCGCGCTGATCCCCGTGCCACGTCCCGACGCGACGCGCGCAAATCGCTTGGCACAACACGTCAAGGGCGGGCAGCTCTTGGACTGGGGGGCCACGATTGAGTTCGACTTTCGCCCCGCGTGTTACGACGCTTCTCGCTACGCGGGCGTATCTTTTCAGGCGCGCGGTCCTGGTCGCATCTACTTTGCGGCACGGGAACGGTCGGTGATTCCGATCGCTGAAAGCGGAGATTGTCAATCCGATTGCCATAACCCGCACGTCGCCAAGATCGAGCTCGAATCGGGCTTTCGCACCTATCAGGTGCGGTGGACTGAGCTGCGTCAGCGGGGGATCGGCAAGCCGCCGCTCGATACCAAGCGTTTGCACAGCCTGGCTTTTTTGATTCGCCCAGAAGACACGCCCTACGACGTGTGGGTGGACGACCTACGCTTTTTGCAGCATTGAGGGGAATTTCGTGCGGCTTTCGCCAAGAGCCTATGGGGAATAGACTCTTGGCTGTCGTTCGCTGGCAAGCTATCGAGGGGCTGGCCCCTTCTTCGAAGCAATGAAAGCTGCCGTTCTGTTGGCTGTCCTTTGCTCGGTCGCCCACGCCGAGGCCGCCGAGTACTACGTTTCACCGACCGGCAGCGACTCGAACGCAGGCACCCTCGCCGCACCATTCGCGACCCTACAAAAAGGGAACGACGTCGCCGCTGCGGGGGACACCGTTTGGCTGCGCGGTGGCACCTACCAGAACAGCAAGCAAATCAAGCTCAACAAGAGCGGCAAGTCAGACACGGAGCGAATCAAGTTCTGGGCCTACCAGGCTGAGGTCCCCGTGCTCGACTTCTCGAAGTACGTGTCCACGAACACCGCGGTGGACTCGCCAACCATCTTGGTCAGCGGCAGCTTTTTGCATTTGAAAGGGCTCGAGGTCGCCAACGGCGCGGTTGGCGCGAGCGGCGCGCACTCGAACGACGCAATTCGCAGCGAGGGGGCGAGCAACAACATCTTCGAGCTGCTCAACATTCATCACAACTTCGGGCCCGGCCTATTCATCTCCAAGGGCAACGGCGGGCACCTGATCCTGAACTGCGATTCGCACGACAACTACGATAAAGACGGCAGCCAGGGTGACGGCCAAAATGCCGACGGCTTCGGCGTGCACTACCAAACGACCGGGCCGAGCACGATCATTCGCGGCTGCCGTGCCTGGATCGATTCCGATGACGGTTATGACCTGATCCAGCAGGAGGTCCCGGTCCTGATCGAGAACAGCTGGGCCATCAGCAACGGCTACAGCAACGGGGGTTCCGGCAAACCCGCTGACGGCAATGGCAACGGCTTCAAAGCCGGTAGCAGCGACACTGGCATCCGTCACATTCTGCAGCACAACGTCGCGTGGAAGAACCGCGCTGCGGGCTTTTATGCCAACCACTCTTCGGGTGGCAACACGTGGCTGAACAACACGTCGTACATGAACGCCGTTCAGTACAACATGCTCGCCAGCCCCGCGGGTGACTCAGGGACCACGATCACGCTGAGCGGCGCGCTCGCGCACAAAATGCGCAACAACATCGGCTTCCCCAATAAGAATACGAACATGTCGGGGGTCGATTCGATGTTCAACACTTGGGATCTGAACATCACTGAGGCGACCGGCGATTTCGCGAGCACCTCCGACACGGGCTTCATGGGACCGCGCCAAGCCGATGGCAGCTTGCCAGCGTTGGACTTTCTGAAGTTGAAAGCAAACAGCCCGCTGATCGACAAAGGCACCGACGTCGGGTTGCCGTTCGTTGGCAGCGCTCCGGATCTGGGCGCCTATGAATACGGGGCAACAACGAGCAGTACGGGGGGCACGGGTGGTTCGAGCAGCGCGTCTGGTGGCAGCAACGGCAGCGCTGGCAAAGGCAATGCGGGCGCTGGACCATCTCCGTCCAGCGGCGGCTCGGCGAGTGCCGCTGGTGGCGCGTCGGGTATCGCAGGTAGCTCTGACGTCGACAACGGCGGCAGCAGCACGGTCGGTGGCAATGCGCCCGCTGGCAGTGCCGTCGGTGGCAGCGCCGTGACGAGCCACGCGGGGCAAGGCGCTGCGCCTGCCGGCGCAGGCAGTGGAACTTCGATGCAGCCCGGAGATTCGGCCGGGTGCACGTGCACCATGGGTCGGGGCGCGCGAGTACCGGGTTATGCAGCGCTATTGTTGCTGAGCGCAGCTTTGCTTCAGCGACGTCGGCGTGCGCCGCGCAAGTAAATGAACGGCGACGGACGCGAAGCGCGCCGTCGCCGCAATTCTGGCTGGTATTTGTCCCTGAGAGCGCGGCTCAGCCGCGCATCGCTTCAATGGGTGAGATGCCGGCGGCCTTGAGCGCCGGCAAGAAGCCGCCCAGGATCCCCATCAATGCGCCTGCGACCAGAGAGCCGATCAAGAGCGGGGGAGTCGGCGCGAACGAGAATGACACTTCTTGCCAAGTCGAGAAGTTCATCATCGAGATGCGCGCGAAGCTGAGCAGCAGCGACGCGGCCAGACCCACGAGCCCGCCCACGACCGCCAGGAACGTGGACTCCACGACGAACGAAAACAAGATCGCGAACTTGGAGAAGCCGAGCGCGCGCAGCGTGCCGACCTCGCGCTTTCGCTGAGCGACGGCCGCGAACATGGTGTTCATTGCGCCGAGCATCGCGCCGAACGCGCAGAACACCGACACCACCCAACCCATGCCGGCGATGAACAGCGCGGTGCCCTGCGATTGATCCTCGTAGTACGTGGTCTCGCGCTTGGTCTCGAGCTGAAGCTGTTTATCGGTGCTGACCGTGGCTTTGAAGCCGTCGAGTTTGGCCGGCGATTCGAGGCGCACGGTCACCGACGAAACCAGACCCTCACGCCCGAACGAGGTGCGCGCCGTGTCGAGATTTGCCCACACCTCGGACTCGAACGACGAGCCGCCAGCCTCGAAGATACCCACCACTTCCACGGGGCGATTCTTCTTCAGGTCGAACTTGCCACCCAAGTTCATGCCCTGAAAGTTACCGGCGATGCCCTTGCCCACGAGGCACTCGTCCGTGCCGGGCTTGGGCGCCCGGCCCGCGATCAAGTGCACCTCGGGACGCACCTTGAACACGTTCTCGCTCACGCCGCGGACGAGGATGTTCGAGACTTGCCCCGGCTCGGCGCTCAGCTTTTGCTGCGCGATGACCACGACCAGCTCACCGGTGCCGAGCGCCGCACCGGTTTCGTCGCGCTTCACGCCGGGAGCGGCCAGGATCAAGCTCACGGTCGCGTTCTCGATGCTACTCGACAGTTCGTTGCCGCTGCCCTTGCGTAGCACGATGGCGTTGTCGTCGCGTCCGCCGGCGACGAGCGTCTTCTTGACGCCCGCGGACAACATCAGCGCGGCAGCGAGCACGAACACGACCAGCGCAATGCCGCCCGCGGTAGCAAAGGTCGTGGTCTTGCGCACCATCAGGCTGCGCACGTTGTACGAGATGGGGATCATCTTTCAGCTCCTCAACCGACCCGCCGTAGCGCGTCGACGACCTTCAACGATGCTGCTTTGCGCGCCGGCAAAATGGCCGCAGCCACTGCCAGTACGACCGCGAGCCCGAGCCCTAGCGCAGCGATGCCGGGCTGCACTTTGAACTGCGGGAACATGTTGCCCATGTTCTCCTCCAGCGCTCTGCCAACGCCCAGATTCACGAACGGGTAGCCGAAGAACACGCCAATCAGGCCACCGAATAGCCCAATGGCGGCGGCTTCACCGAGCACGAATTGGGCGATGTGCTTGGGCAAAAAGCCGATCGCGCGCAGCACGCCGTACTCATTGGTGCGTTCGCGCACGCCCATGGCAATCGTATTGCCGACGATCAAACCCATGATCGCGATCATCACCACCGACACGATGTCGACGGCCTTCAAGATCGCCGAAAACATGCCGAGGAACGACTGATTCAGCGCGGCCTCGCTCATCGTCACGGTCTGCAGATCGCGATTGTCGAACTTGGCGTCGATCTCTTTCGAGATCCGGCCGGATGCGCCTGCGTCATTGATGTTGGTCAGAATCCAGCCCACCTGATCTTTACGCCCGACGGGTAGGGACTCGTTCATGTAGTCCCAGTGAAAGTAGAGCGTCGAGCGGTCCACGTTGGTGGTGGTGGTGGTGTAGATGCCGGAAATGAAGAACTCCCAATCACCCGGATAGATACTGCCGGTGAGCGTGATCTTGTCGCCGACCTTCCAGCCTTCCTTCTTGGCTAGAGCGTCCCCGACCAACGCGCCGCGGCGGTTGCCGATCCAAGCTTCCTTCTCGGCCGGCGTGGTCTGAATCTCGTGATAGACCTCCAGCAGCGACTTGGGGTCGGTCGCGATGGTGGCGAA
Organism: Polyangiaceae bacterium; assembly: GCA_035634635.1. Classification (GTDB taxonomy): domain Bacteria; phylum Myxococcota_A; class Polyangia; order Polyangiales; family Polyangiaceae; genus PMG-095. The sequence continues at coordinate 84,058 of DASQCO010000117.1, read as the reverse complement.
GAAGTCGCTCTCGTCCTTCGGATTCTTGGCGCCGAACCAATTGGCATAAGCAACGGCTTTTACGCCTGGAACCTGCGCAATTTCTTCGGCGTAGCGCTTGGGCAAGGTCATCACGAAGCTGACCTTGTGGCGCGTGGCGATGCGGTCTTTGGCCGAGAATTCAGAGGCCGAGGTCCAAGACCAAACCACCGTGCGCAGCAGGATGAAGAACAGCGTCGCGATGGCGACGACCGCCAACGTGAGCGCGGTGCGCAGCTTGCTGCGCCTGATGTTGCGTACGGCGACGCTGAGCAGCGTCATAGCGCGAGCGCTCCCTTGTCCAAGCGATGGCAAACGGACGCGCGCTCGGCCGCGGCCGGATCGTGCGTCACCATCACGATCGTCTTGTTGAACTCGGTGTTCAGCTTGCCGAGTAGATTGAGGATCTCGTTCGCGGCTACGCGATCCAAATCACCGGTGGGCTCGTCCGCGACGATGAGCTTGGGATCGCTGACGATGGCGCGGGCGATGGTCACGCGTTGCTCCTGACCGCCCGAAAGCTGACGCGGATAGTGATTCATGCGCTCTTCCAAGCCCACCACGCGTAGCGCGGTCTGCGCGCGCTTGCGGCGCTCGTCGGCCGGCAATTTGGCCAGCAGCAGCGGCAATTCCACGTTCTCGACCGCCGTGAGCACGGGCAGCAGGTTGTACGTCTGAAACACGAAGCCGATGTTCGCGGCGCGGAAGGCCGCGCGTTCGCCCTCGCCCATGTCGCTCAGCTCGACGCCGGCCACCTTCAGTGAGCCGGAGGTGGGCACGTCCAAGCCGGCGATCAAGTTGAGTAGCGTCGACTTGCCGGAACCCGACGGGCCCATCAGCGCCTCGAACGAACCCTCCTTCATCGTCAGGTCGAGTTCCTGCAGCACGTCCAAGCGCTCCTTACCGCGCCAGAAACTCTTGCCCACCTTGCGCAAGGCAATGATGTCGCTCTTGCCGTTGCCGTCGTTGCTTTCGCTCATCGCGCGTTCCTTTCCTTGATCCTTTGCCCGTCCGCCAGGCCTTGCGGCGGGTTGCTCACGAGTCGCATGCCGGAGGTCACGCCGCTCACCACCTCGAATCCGCTGCCCATTGCTGGTCCGAGCGTCACCGTGGTGAGGCGCACCACGCCGCCCTCCACGCGGTACACGACCTTGCTGCCCTGTACGTCTGCGACCGCGGAGCCAGGCACCACGGTCTTGGGCGGAGTTTTCATGGCTTCTTTGTCGAGCTCGCCGCTGAGGAAGCTGACGCGCGCAGCCATGTCCGGCAGTACGCCCTCGTTCTCGTCCACGAACGCGACCTTGACCGTGACCGTCGCTTTGACGCGATTCACCTTAGGCGTCACTTCCACGGCTTTGCCGCGGTAACGCTTGGTTGGAAACGCATCCATCACGATTTCCGCGGGCCCGCCCATCTTGACCTGTGACAGGCGCTGCTCGGGAACATCGCTCTCGACCATCAACGTGGAGAAATCAGCGACGGTCACGCCGCCCATATCGATGGCAATACCGGCGGGTTGCGGACCGACGAACTCACCGACTTGCGGCGGCTTGTTCACGACCGTGCCGGCAATCGGCGAAACCAGCGTGTAGCTGGCCAAGTTCACGCGCAGCTGTGCGGCCAGCGCGGCCTGCGCATTGGCGTCGGCCTCCGCCGCCGTGACCTGGGCTTTGAGCGAGGCGACGCGCGCGATCAAATCCTCGGCGGTTCCCTTCGGTCCAATCCCCGCATCCGACAGCGTTTGCGCGCGGCGCATCTGCTGCTCCATATCCAGTAGATTCGCTTTGGCAGTTGCAACGCGCGCGCGCGCCGCCGCCACTTGGCTATCGGCCGAAGCAATGCCCGCCTTCTGATCGGCCGTGTCGATCTCGAGCAACAAATCACCGGCCTTGACCTTGGCGCCTTGCTTCACGGCTTGCACCTTGACCTTACCGGCCACCTTGGGCGCAACCGAAGAGGTCGTCTGTGCAACGACGTAACCCGTCGAAGTGAGCTCCACGGACGCTTGCGCTGGCGAGACCGTGATCACCTCGGTGATCTCGACCTCGGTCTTGAACACTGCGGATTCGAGAAACGGCAAGCCGTATTGATAAGCTGCGCCCGCTGCGGCGAGCGCGATGACGACTCCGATGATCGTCCCGACCGGGCTCTTCCCCTTGGGTCGCACATTGCGGTCGATCTTCAGCGAGGCCAGGTCCGAAGAGAGCTGATCAGGCATAGCTGCGACCCGGATAGCACAGCTTCTATCCCGCGTCGGCAGCCTCGCTGCGATTTGCCGCAAGAACGAGCGCGCCCGTTCGCGGCGCATTGCGTGGTTGCGCCGCCGCGCCAGGGCAACGAACTTGCCTCTCCTGTCAACTTTCGCCGGCTTACGGGGCTGGGATTTGATTGATGGTCACGCGCCACGACGAGCCGCGTCTTAGCCTTCGGCGTCGCGGCTCGGTTTGTGAAGAAGTGTAGATCGGCGCTGCAAACGATCGAATCGCAGTGACGCAATCACGCTTGGCGCGTGCCGGGCAGCTTGACGAAAGCCAGCACACAACCGAACGAGGCCAGGGCTGCCACGTAGTGCGCTGGCGCAAGCTTGTCGCTCTTCGACCACATCGTGAGCACGACCGGCGTGAGCCCGCCGAAAATCGCGTACGCCACGTTGTACGAAAACGACAAACCCGAAAAACGGATCTTGGGCGGGAACGCGCGAACCAGCACGTAGGGCACGACACCGATGCTGCCCACGAAGAAGCCAGTCACCGCGTAGGCCAAGAACAGCGCAGAGCCCTCGAGCGGCAGCGCATGGTAAAAATAGGAGCTCGCGCCGAGCAGCGCCAAGCTGCCCAAAGACAGCGCCCACTTGCTCCCGATGCGATCGGCGAGAAAACCGAACACTACGCAACCGCACGTCAGCCCGATGATCGCCAGGCTGTTCGCTTGCAGCGAGACCTTGGGCGCAACCTTGAACACCGTCTGTAAGTACGTCGGCGTGAACAAAATCACGACCACGATCGCCGCGGACAAGACCCAGGTCAGCGCCATGGATAAAAGCACCGCCGGTAGGTGCCCGCGCACGAGCACCTTCAGCGGCAGCTCCTCACTCAAGCTGCGGGCCGCGTGCATCTCCTGAAATACCGGTGTCTCCTGGAGAAAACGCCGCAAATACACAGCGAGCAAGCCGAAGGCACCGCCGATCAAAAATGGAATCCGCCAACCGAAGGCAATCACTTCATCGGGGGTGAACGCGGTGTTCACGCTAGTCGCCACCAATGAGCCCAGCAGAATGCCCGCGGTGAGCCCAGCGGTGAGCGTACCCACAGCGAACCCGGTGTGGCGTTCCGGGACGTGCTCGGACACGAACACCCAAGCGCCAGGTACCTCACCGCCGATCGCGGCGCCCTGCAAAATGCGCAACGACAAGAGCGCGATCGGCGCGAATGCCCCCGCGCTCGCGTACCTCGGCAACAAGCCCATGCCGAGAGTGGGCACGGCCATCAACAAAATGCTGAGCGTGAACATCTTCTTCCGCCCCAGCAAATCCCCGAAGTGCGCGATCACGATGCCGCCCAGGGGACGCGCCAAATAGCCGGCCGCAAAGATGCCGAACGTTTGCAACTGTCGTAGAAACTCCGACATCTCTGGCGGGAAGAACACTGCACCGAGCGCCTTCGTGAAAAACACGAACACCACGAAGTCGTAAAACTCGAGCGCGCCGCCTAGGGCCGCCAGGGCCAGCGTGCGATAGTCGTTACTGCTCAGTGACCGTGAGGCGGAAGAAGTCGTCGATGCCATGCTCGCGGCCGACGATTCGCGCGTTTTGCGACGGAGCGCAAGCGCGAGTCACCTCGTGGATGGGCTCGCGCGGCGCAACAAAGCCCGCAGAGCCGCGTGGATCGCGAGTCTGCGGGCTGATTGGAAGCGGGACTGCGATGTCGACGCTCAGTAGCGCGGGCCGTCCTTCTGCGGCACGAACGGCGCGATCGGGCCCGTGCGCCCGTTGATCGTCGTGCCCGCGTAGCCAAAGCTCGGCAGGAAGTTCATGAACTCCGCGGGGAAGTTCAACGACGGCTTCGAAAGCTCATCCAGCTTCTGAACCTGCGCGGTCTTCAGCACCAGGTCTGCCGCCGCCAGGTTGTCGTCCAGCTGCTTCGCGCTGCGCGCGCCGAGGATGATCGACGTAACGCCCGGCTTCTGTGCAAGCCATGCCAGCGCAACGCGCGCCGGCGTCGAGTCCACCTCTTTGGCGATCGCGATCAGCGCGTCGATGATGTCGTAGGTCTTATCGTTGAGGTTCGACTCGGCCCAGGCGCCGCGATCCGCCTTTTGTTGTCCGTGATTCGCGCGCGTGTACTTTCCGGACAAGACACCGCTCTTCAGCGGCGACCACGGAGTGATCCCGAGCCCGAGCTCGCGAGCCATCGGCACGAGCTCACCTTCGACCGTGCGTTCGAGCAGCGAGTACTCGATTTGCAGCGCGACCAAGGGCGTCCAACCGCGAAGGCGCGCAATCGTCTGCGCTTCGGCGCACTTCCACGCGGGAGTGTCGGAAAAGCCGATGTATCGCACTTTGCCGCTGGCCACGACGTCATCCAACGTGCGCATGGTCTCTTCGATGGGCGTGGTCTCGTCCCAGGCGTGCATCCAATACAGATCGATGTAGTCGGTCTGAAGTCGTCGTAGTGAATTCTCGAGCGATCCGATGATGGCTTTGCGACTGGCGCCACCGCTATTCGGGTCGCCCGGAAACATGCCGCCGAAGAACTTGGTCGCGATCACGACGCGGTCGCGCCGTCCGCGCTCTTTCGCGAGATGATCGCCGATGATCTTCTCGGAATGGCCGTACGTATAGACGTTGGCCGTATCGATGAAGTTGCCGCCGCGCCCGAGGTAATCGTCAATGATCGCATTCGACGCTTCGACGCTGCTGCCCCAGCCGAGATCCTCCCCGAAGGTCATGGCGCCGAGACACAAAGGAGAAACCCGCAAGCCGGACCGACCGAGTGTGACGTAGTGATCGAGAGGCATTTCTAGCTCCTAGTTGAGAAACCGAGGGACCTTTGGGACCGTTTCGGTACAGCTAAATGGAGCCCCTGCGTCGCGTTGTCTAGCGGCAAACGGTCATGACAATCGTGCGACGCACCGGCCGCTGTGCTCCCGAATCGCAAGGGGAGTACAGGTTAACGTCCATCGGAGTTTTTGGGTTGATGGTCACGCGCCACTGCACAGACGTCACAGCCTTCGGCGTCGCGTCGCGCGGTGGGGGAGAGAAGAAGTCACCGTTGTAGTGGGCGCTTGCGAATGGCGAGTTCCGCCTTGGCCTCGCGGGCGCCCTGGGCGGCAAGCTCGTCCGCGCGTTCATTGCCCGCGTTTCCGTTGTGCGCGCGTAGCCATTGAAAGCGCACCGTTAGGCGCTTGCCAGTGATGGAAGCATCAATGCCGCGCGCACTGTCCACGATCTGCGGATCGACGTTGGCAAAGTCACTGCGCACCCAATTGGCCAATTGCTTGCTCAGGTTCTCCACCAAAGACTGATTGTCGCAAAACACGATTGCCTTTGCGCCCGCTGGCAAAGCCGCGAGCGCTTCCGCCACGGCTCGATACTCCATGACTTTGGCCAGCGTGCCGTGTGCTTTGCCGTACGCCTCGATCGGCTCCGAGTTGGGCGGCTTGATCACGAACCCCCAGCCGCCCGCTGCGCCGTCCGCCGCTTTACACGATCCGTCCGTGTAACAGAGGTACTCGCGCTGTCCCATCGTGTTTCCGCAGACTCTACACCGACCGCGATGCGGCGCGGTGCCGATCGAACCGAAAGACTCCCAGCACGCTCCCTGAGATTGAGAGCTTGAACCGCCGAGCCGCAGAGGGCGCAGAGATCAGAGGGAGATTTTGGGGTTTCCGATCAACGTCGAAGCGCACGTTGTCAGCGACGAAAATCGCCGCGGAGAGCAAACCCAATCACCTCTCTCAAATCTCGGCGTCCTCTGGGGCTCGGCGGTTAGTCCTCTCCTTGTCCGCGACGCCGAAGGCTTCGGCGGGGCGCGCCTTCGAGCTCACTGTTTCTGTCTCCCAGCGAAGTCGGTTTGCGTCGACTTGCTCCGCGGATGGGTGCTGCAATAGACGTTGCGTGGGGACGTGAAAATCGGGGGGCTGCCCGTCTGCAAGCGCGTTGAGCGCGGTGTCCTCGCGAAACGCATCGGGCACGTCGACGTCGGGAAAAATCGCTTCCCAAGGGCACTCTGGCGCGCACATCGCGCAGTCGATGCACTCCGAAGGATTGATGAACAACTGCCTCGGAAGGTGCGACTCACCCTGTGCGGGTCGGTGCTCGAGGATGCAATCCTTTGGGCAAACATCGACACACGCGCCGTCCACGCAATCACGGCACAAGCGTGTAATGACGAAGGCCACGACTAGTTCACCTCCGATGCCGCACCGAGTTGGCTCCCCGACTTTGCGAGCGTCCCTCGAAGCAAAACTTCGGGCCCGCGCGCGAGCACGAAACGCATACCGCCGCGCACACGCGTCAGCTCCACGCTCGTCGCTGCACTGCGCCGCCCAAGCTCCACGATGCTCTTGAGTTGCAACGCGACCTCGCGCGACAGCGGCGGCAACTCCGCATCGCGAAAGTTCGAAACCCGAACCCGCCTCAGCGCGACCCGCCCAGTGCCCCCACAAGCCGGACATTCATCCCGCAACGCCTCACGCAGCGCCTGCTCGACGAACTGCGTCTGATTCGGCAGCCCACGCAGCGCCGCAGCGAGATCCTCCGCAACCCGAAACGTCACCCGTGTCTTCATGTACAGCATTATGCTGTACATGCCCCGGCGCGCAAGCTCTCGTCAGGTATCCAGTTAGAAACATTGAATAATCACCTTCCGAAGACCCTGGGCGTTCCCTGAGATTGAACCGCCGAGCCGCAGAGGCCGCAGAGATCTGAGGGAGATTTGGGGGTTCCCAAATGAACGTCGAAGCGCGTGTTTTGTAACGGTGCAAATCGCCGCGAAGAGAAAACCCCCCCATCTCCTCGCTCTCTCAGATCTCTGCGTCCTCTGCGGCTCGGCGGTTAGTCCCTCTCCTTCGTCCGCGACGCCGAAGGCTGGGACGAAACGCGACGTGGTGCGTGACCATCAACCCAATCAAAAATCGAGTGAGCGGTAGGAGGGCGCGAGTTTGCGACTATCGTGGGGCGATGAAAACGGCTTGGATCGCTGGAGCTTCAGGGCTCGTTGGATCGCAGTTGCTTTCGTTGCTGCTCGATGACGCGGAGTTTGGCGCGGTGGTTTCGCTCGGACGAAGGCAACTCGAGCTCACGCACCCGAAGCTCGTGCAGCGCGTGGTCGATTTTGCTGCGTTGGATGCAAGCGGACTCGCAGCGCCCGAGGTGGCGTTTTGCGCGCTCGGAACCACGATTGGTAAGGCGGGCAGCCAGGAGGCGTTTCGCGCGGTCGATCACGACGCAGTGCTCGAATTTGCGAAGGCCGCGTTGGGCAAAGGCGCTCGTTGTTTTGCGCTCGTGAGTAGTTTGGGCGCGGATCCGCGCTCGCGGATCTTCTACAATCGGGTGAAGGGTGAAACGGAGGCGGCGCTTCGCGGGTTGGGGTTCGTGTCTTTGGTCGTCGCGCAACCTTCGTTGTTACTGGGTGATCGCGCGGAGTCGCGGCCGGCGGAGCGAGCGATGATTGTGGCGTCGCGATTTCTGGGCGGCGTGTTGAAGCCGTTTTCGGCGCGGCCGATCGAAGCCCAGGTCGTGGCGCGCGCGTTACTCGCCATTGCACACGATCCAACGCCGGGTGCGACCATTTATCCGTCGGGCGAGTTGCAACGCTTGGGCGGCGGTTGAGCGCCGCGTCAATTCACCCGTTTGCGCCGTGCGTCGCGCGAGCGCGATTGAAGCAACGCTGAACGCCCGTGGCGCCGCGCCCGTGTTTGGCTCTAAAAGTTAGCCTTTGCACATGATCCGGTTGCCAACCTCGGCGAAGGGCTCCAGGACAAAAGCCTAATGGTCAGGCTGCCTAGTGTTCGAGTTCCGCGAGCGCTGAGGCTTAGGCTTGCGGCCATCGCCGGGGTCGCGCTGATGTTGGGGGTCGCGCATCAGCTCGGGATCTTGAAGCTGTTCGTGGATCCTTCGGCCATCGCCAATTTGCTCCGTGGTCTGGGCGGCTGGGGCTTTGTCGTGTTTCTGGTGGCGTACACGGTGCTTCAGCCGTTCGGCTTTCCGGGCACGTTGTTCGTGATGGCAGCGCCGTTGATCTGGCCTTGGCCGGTTGCGCTCGCGCTGTCGATGACCGGGACCATGGCCGCGAGCGTGGTCGGTTTTTCGTTCGCGCGTTTCGTCGCGCGGGATTGGCTCGAGCGGCGGCTGCCCAAGCGCTTTCACAAGTACGATGAGGCGCTGGCGGCACGCGCGTTCACGACGGTCGTGATCTTGCGCTTCATCTTTTGGATGCCGCAGATGCTGCACACGTTCCTCGGCTTGTCCAAGGTCAGCTTCTGGACGCACTTTTGGGGATCGCTCGTCGGTTATGCGATTCCGCTCTTTCTGCTCAGCTACTTCGGTCAAGCGCTGTTCGATTTGATGAACGCGACTCCGCCCAGTGTTTGGGTGGCGTTGGCGCTGGGGACGGCGCTCGTGGCGCTCGCGGTTTGGGCCGTTCGCCGCAGGCGTAGCGGTGCTGAAGCGCCCGTGGTCATCGACTCGCTGCGCTAGCATCAGTCGCTTGGGCCCAGTCGAATTGTGCGTTGAATGCCGATTTGCTCCAGAAAGTCGTGGTCGTGACTGGCCACGACGAGTGCACCGGGCCACGCGCAAAGCGCTTGCGTCAGCGCGCGTTGCCCGAGCAGATCCAAGCTGAACGTGGGCTCGTCCAGGACCAACAGCTCGACCGCCGGAGTGCGTGCGAACAAGCAGATCAGCGCCGCGCGTGCTCGCTCACCCGGGCTGAGCGAACGCAGAGGACGTTGACCTAGGGCGAGTGGGAATTTGTGTGCCAGGAGCAGCTCGGTTGCAGATTCGAGCGATTCGCCGAACGTGATCAGCTGCGTGAGCAACGAGTCATCGAGCAACCAGTTGGCTCCGCCTTGCTCGATGTAGCCGACTCTCGAAAGTTGTCGCTGAGCCGTGCCGGTACTCGGTCGACGGCGACCGAGCATGACCTCGAGCAGGGTGGTCTTGCCTGCGCCGTTTGGCCCGATCACCGCGACGCGCTCTCGTCCGAGAGTCAGATCGATTGACTCGAACAAGCGACGCTCGCCGCGTTCGACCGAGACCCCGCTCAGCGTCAGTAGATTGGGAGCCAAATCGGCGGGCAAGCGCGGCGCCGGCAGATCGAGCGAGAGGCTGACGTTGAGTGCACGCCGCGTGGATTGCGTCCAGCTCCGCAGCGAAGCGAGCCGTGCTTCACGCAGTTGCGAAAGCCGGCCATGGCTGACTTGAGCGTGATCGCGCTTTTGGTTGAGCAAAATACGGGGTGTGGCACGGTCGAGCTCATTGACGCGTCCGTGCCGCTTCTTGCGCGCTTTTCGGCGTGCGACGTGCAACGTGTGCTCCTCTTCAGCGGCAAGGCGCTGCAAGTTGCGTAGGTAACGCTGCTCGCTTTCGCGATGTTCGCGCAGCAACTCGGTGTCCAGTTGCTCGAGGCTGCCACAGAAGTAGCGACAGCCGGATTCACTGACCACGAAGAAGTGGCGAAAGTCTGCCAAGAGCCGCCGATCGTGGGTGGCCACCACGAGGCAGCCGCGAAACGCGCCGAGCCAGTCCCTCAGCCAAACCACGGCGCCCTCGTCCAGGTGTTCGCTCGGTTCGTCGAGGAGCAGGAGCTCTGCGCCGGAGTCACGCGCTGCCTGCAGAGCCGCGCGTCTGCGTTCGCCGAGACTGAGCGGTTCGCCTTGCTCGTCGGCTTGCGCGACGAAGTGACGCTGGCCGCGCGTGACCACCCGGCCGCTCTCAGCCTCGCGGTGTCCGGCGAGGACCGCGAGTAGCGTCGATTTCCCCACGCCATTGCGCCCGACCAGCGCGACGTGTTCGCGTTCGATGCGCAGATCCAAGCCGTCGAACAGCGGCCGCCCGCCGGGCGCACGCAGCGAAACACTCGAGAGTTCGACAATAGCAGTCATTATCGGGCCTTTCCTAAGTCTTGCCGGATGCGGGCCAGAGTCGCTTCGGGTCCGCGAATGCACAGAGTCAGACCGTTGTCCGTCGCTTCGGTCGCGATGACTCGGCACTTGCTGTAGATCAGCTTGAGCAGTGGAGCAGCGGCGTACGGGATGAACGCGGTGAGTTCGCCTTCTTCGCGGCGTACGGCTTGAATTAACGCGGTCTCTAGCTTGGCGACCGCGTCCGAGTCGTGCGTGCTGAGCACCGCCCAGGGTTGCCCTCCGCTCCAACGCGCGAGCTCGTCGGAGTTAGGGAATGAATCCAGCCGGTCGAGCTTGTTGAATACGTAGAAACGCGGAGTTTCGGCTGCGCCCATCCTCTCCAAGATCTTCAATGTCGTTTCGAGTTGTAGCTCGCGTTCGTGATCGGACACATCCACCACAATCACGAGCATCGACGCTTCGACGATCTCGGACAGCGTTGATTCGAAGCTTGCCAGCAAGCGCTCGGGCAAACGACGGATGAAGCCGACCGTATCGCTGATGACGATGTCACCGCCGTGCCGCGTCAAACAGCGCGAGGTGGTATCGAGTGTTTCGAACGGCATGTCCCGCGCGGACAGTTCGCACGAGGTCAGGGCGTTCATCAGCGAGGTTTTGCCGGCGTTGGTGTAGCCGACCAGCGTGAGCCGTCGGCATTCGCTGCGTTGCTGGCGTTGGGTCTTTGCCGAGCTTTCGAGCTTGTGCAGGCTCTTTCGCAGTTCCGCCATGCGGTTGTCGAGCTTGCGAGCCAAAAGCTCGGACGCGGTTTCACCGGGGCCGCGTGCGTTCTTGTTGCCGCCGGTCTGCTGATCCATGTCGAGCCCGACGCCGCGAATGCGAGGCCTGAGGTACTCGAGTTGCGCAATCTCGACCTGAATCTTCGCGCGGCGCGTGCGCGCGTGACGCAAGAACACGTTGAGGATGATCGCCTCTCGGTCACAAATGGCGATGCCCGCAGTGTCCTCTAAATTACGCGTTTGCGAAGGGGAGAGCTCCGCGTCCAAGACGAGCATCGTGGCTCCAGCGGCACGCGCGCGATCCGCCAAAGCGCGCGCATTGCCCGTCCCGAGCAAAGTGCGCGGATTCGGCTCGGCGAGGTGACAAATCTCCTGACCCACGACTTGCCCGCCTTGGTGTTGCACCAGCGCGACGATCTCGGTGAGCTGTGCCGCGCGTACCTGCGGATCGCGCTCGGCGCCAAGCGAAGCGACGTAGCAAGTCGTTGCGAGTTCTCCGTTCGTGCTGGCCGTTTGGCGTACGGTCCAATGTTCGACCAAGCGCTCGAACTCGCCGTCATCGGCGAGCGGGACCTCTGAATGTTCTGAAATAGCTTTGGAATTGAATGCGAGCATGCGTGTTCCGTTCGTTCAAAAAACCGTGTTTCCCCGTGAGTTCGTGGTGCGTGGACGCAGCGGTGCCCTGCGGTCGCAAAAGTGTGCGGACCGCGGACGTGCCGACGTCGGTCTGCGCGCGCTCAGCGCTCAGCGTCAGAAGCGCGCTGCATCAGCCCCTGTCCGATGCAAATGCGCGAAAAACGTCGAGCGCTAGCGTGCTGCTCCGTGGCAGGAACGTTCGCCGAGACTCAACGAGCAGCAAGCGCGGCTAAGCGTGCGTCGCGCGTGCGACGCAGCAGCCCCGATTGGCTCGAAAGAGGCGTCTCAGGCGAAGTGGAACGTGCTCACAGTGCTGCAATAGCTAACACACTCTGCGTTCCGGTCAAGTGTGCGAACACAAGTTCGTGAAGCTCACTGCTGGCGTGCGCAACAACGCAACGATAGCGTAGGGGCGATGGGTGGGCTCGATCCGTACACACCGCCAGCCGACAGCGAAAGCGTTCCTGAGCATGCCCCGCGCGCGGTCGCTACGTGGCCGGATCTGCTGTTGACGTTGAGCTTGGGGATCGTGCTGCTGCAAGCGATTCTCGGCAACGTGTGGCTCTGGTTTCTGCAGCTCAACCACTTGGGGATTTACGACCCGAGTCTCGGTCGAGATCCCGCTTCAATCCCGCATCCCTTTCTTGCTCCGCTTCTGGTGTGCCTCGTTGCCCTGGCGCGCCTCGGCCTGAAGCGCCTGCGATTCGTCGCTCCCGGTTACCGTTGGGCACTGCTGATCATTGCTGCGGTTGCGGCTCTCACCGCCATCGCTGCGCGAATTTCCGAGCCCGAGTTTTCTTGGGCGCCGACGTCGTTGCGGCCGCTCTACTTCCCGCTCGGAAGCTTACCCTCGACGCCCTTCACGTAGAAGTTGATGCCGAGCAGCATCTTGTCCTCGGCTTTCTGGTCCGCTTTGAGCACTTCTTTGCCGGACTGATCTTTGATTGGGCCCTTCCAGATCGTGAACGAGCCATCTTTCAGGCCGTTCTTGAGTTCTGCGATCTTGGCCTTGGTTGCTTCGGGCACTTTGTCCGAGATGGCCACGAGATCGATCGCTCCGTCTTTCACGCCCCACCAGGTTTGGCTGGTGCTCCACGAGCCCTCGAGCGCGTCCTTGATTGCCTTGGTGTAATACGGCGTCCAGTTGATCACGGCTGAGGCGAGGTGCGCGTGGGGGCCGAACTTGGTCATGTCCGAGTCCCAACCAAACGCGAATTTGCCCGCTTTTTCTGCGGCCTGCAGCACGGCAGAGGAGTCGGTGTTTTGCATCAGCACGTCAGCTCCTTGATCGAGCAAGGCCTGTGCGGCTTCGGTCTCCTTGGGCGGGTCGAACCATTTGCCGACCCAAACGACTTTGGTCTTGATGTCGGGGTTCATGCTCTGGGCGCCGAGCGTGAACGAGTCGATGTTTCGGATCACCTCCGGGATCGGGATCGAGCCGACCACGCCGAGCGTCTTCGATTTCGTCATCGAGCCGGCGACCACGCCGGCCAAGTAGGCGCCCTCGTACGTGCGCGAGTCGTAGGTGCGAAGATTGGCTGCAGTCTTGTAGCCCGTGGCGTGCTCGAAGTGCACCTTCGGGTTGTCGCCCGCCACCTTGAGCATGGGTTCCATGTAACCGAACGTGGTGCCAAAGATCAGGGTGTTCCCCTGCTCGACCATGTCGCGAATGACACGCTCGGCGTCGGCCGCTTCCGGCACGTTTTCGACGAAGCTGGTCTTCACTTTGCCGTTGAACGCGGCCTCCGCTTCCTTGCGCGCTTTGTTGTGCGCGAAGGTCCAGCCCGCGTCGCCGACCGGGCCGACGTATGCAAATGCGACCTTCAGCGAAGCCGGCTCTGCTGGCTCGGCGGCTTTGACTTCCGCGGAGGGCGCAGGCGGTGTCGCGGAGGGTGTCGCGTCAGCGGTGGGCTTCTTGCTGCATGCCGGCAGTGCCAGCAAAGCGAGCGCGCCGGAAAGAGCGGACAACGTGTTGCGGAGGAGGAAACGAGACATGTCTGATTCAAGCTCCCGGGTAGAAGGGTTTCCCCAATGAGGTAGGCATGTTCGCGGCGATCCAACGAGGATTGCGCGAGATCAGTACGAGCACGAGGATGGTCGCAAGGTAAGGCAATGCAGTGAGTAGTTCGACTGGCAGGTTCACGCCGCGACCTTGCAAGTGGAGCTGCAGCATGGTCACGCCGCCGAACAGGTAGGCGCCGAGCAACGCGCGGCCGGGGCGCCAAGTGGCAAACGTGGTCAACGCGAGCGCGATCCAACCTTTGCCCGCGATCATGCCCTCGACCCAAAGCGGCGTAGACACCACCGAAACGAACGCTCCGGCGAGACCCACCAGAGCTCCGCCGCACACGACCGCGGCCAGGCGAATCAAGCGCACACGGTAACCCAGGGCCTGAGCGGACTCGGGAGATTCACCGACGGCACGCAGCACGAGGCCCGCTTTGGATCGGAACAAGAACCAGGACAAGGCCATGGTGAGCAGCACCGCCAGATACACCAAAAAATGGTGCGACAAGACGCTGTGTCGAGCGGCCACGGCCACGCTCTCTTGTGTATAGCCGATGCCGACGAATGCCGAAAAACCGCTGCCGAACAGCGACAATGCCAGCCCGGTCGCGTACTGATTCGCGTTCAGCCAAATCACCAACAGGCCGAAAAGAGCCGCAAACAGCGCGGCGGCAGCAGCGCCTGCCAAGAGCGCCATGAGGTCGTTTTTGGTCGCGACCGCCGTCGCGAAGCCCGCAATTGCCGCGATTAGCATCAACCCCTCTGCGCCTAGGTTGATCACGCCCGAGCGCTCGTTGATGATCAGCCCGAGCGCGGCCAGCAGGAGCGGTGTGCCAGAGTCGATTGACGAGCCCAACAGCAGGATGAGTTCGTTCACTTGGCTACCGCTTTGCCTGGGCCCGAGAACGTGAAGCGTAGGCGGCTTTTGACGAGGGTGTCGCAAGTGAGCAGCGAGAACAAGAGCAGGCCTTGGAATATCCCGGTGATCGACTTCGGCAAACCGAGGCGCGTCTGCGCTAACTCACCACCGATGAAGAACATGCTCATCAACACGGAGGAGAGCGTAACGCCGACTGGATCGAGCCGACCGACGAACGCGACGATGATCGCCGCGAAGCCGTAACCCAGCGGAACGTGCGTCGTCAGTTGACCATCGGGCCCGGCCACTTCCAGCGCGCCGGCTAGGCCGGCCAGGGCACCCGAGACCAGGATCGGGAGCCATAGCGCCTTGCGTGCCGAAAAGCCAGCGTAGCGGGCGGCGAGCGGTGCCTGTCCCGCGACATCGAGTCGATACCCGGCGTAGCTCTTGTGCATGAACAGCCAGCATGTGACCGCGCTCAGCAATGCCAGGGGCAATCCGATGTTGGCGCGCGAACCCTCGACCAGATGCGGAATGCGCGCGCTCGACAGGAAGGTGATCGTTTGCGGGAAATTGTAGCCATCGGGATCCTTCCACGGACCGTTGACCAGATATGCGAGCAGTTGCTCTGCGACGTACACGAGCATCAAGCTGACCAAGATCTCACTGGCATTGAAGCGATCGCGCAGTGCCGCGGTGATGCTTGCCCAGAGCGCGCCGCCCAGCGCGCCAGCCAGCAAGAGTGCGACAATTAGGCTCGGCCCGCTTTCAGGGGTTGCGCGGAGTGCTACCCAGGTCGCGAAAATACTGCCCAAAATGAACTGGCCCTCAGCGCCGATATTCCACACGTTCGAGCGAAAGCACAGCGAGAGCCCAAGGCCGATCAAGAGCAGAGGCGTGGCTTTGAGCGAGAGTTCGGCAAGGGCGCGACCATTTTTGAGCGGCTCGACGAAGAACATTTGCAGGCAGCTGAGCGCGTCCTTGCCGAGCAGCACGAACAGGGACATGCCGAGCGCTACCGTTACCGCCAGCGCGAACAACGGCGAAGCCACCGATAGCCAAGCCGACGGCTCAGTGCGCGGTTCGAGCTTGATCAAGACGCGCCGCCTAGCGCGCGGACGTCGTCGCTATCGGGCCAAAGTCCGCTCATCCATTCGCCGAGCAGCGTGCGTGTCGCTGCGTGGCTCGCGATCGGCGGTGAAAGGCGCCCCTTGGCCATTACCCTCAGCGTATCGCTGAGCTCGACCAGTTCGTCGAGCTCTTCACTGACGAGCAACACGGCCGAGCCGGAGTCGCGCAGCTGCAAGAGCTCCGCGCGAATTTGCGCGGCCGCGCCGACATCCACACCCCAGGTGGGTTGAGCGACGATCAGCACGCGCGGTGCGGCGTCGATTTCGCGCCCGACCACGTATTTTTGCAGATTCCCGCCGGATAGGCTGCGCGCTGGGGCGTTCAGCCCGGACGCCTTCACCGAGAAGCGAGCGAGTAAATGGTTTGCCAAGCTGCGCAACGCTTGGGTTTGGAACAGCACGCTTTTCGGCAAGGCAGAACGACGCGTCAAGAGCGCGTTGTTCGCGAGCGAGTGATTGGGCACCGTGGCTCGACCGAGCCGCTCTTCGGGAACGAAATGCAGCCCGAGTTTGCGTCGCGGTGCAGGTCCCGCGTGAGTGACGTCCTGGCCGAGCAATGAAACCGAGCCAGGCCCTTCGCGCGTGTCCTCACCAGAGAGTGTCGCGAGTAGCTCGGCTTGGCCGTTCCCCGAGATGCCCGCAACGCCCAAGACTTCACCGCTGCGCACGCTGAAGTCGATGCCCTCGAGCGCAACACCGTATTCGTTCGGCTTGGCGCGGGTCAGGTCTTTGACCTCGAGCAGCACGTTGCCGGGCGCGAAAGGGCGATGTTCGAGCGCTGGAGGCTCAGCGCCAATCATCAGTCGGGAAAGACTGGCATTGCTCTCCGCAGCGGGGTTCTTGAGCTCACCCGTCACCTTGCCGGCGCGAAGCACCGTGCACGCGTCGCACAGTGCGCGAATCTCATCGAGCTTGTGGCTGATGTACAGGATCGAGCAGCCATCTTTGGCAAGTCGGCGCAGCGTGACGAACAGGTCGGCGATGGCCTGGGGGGTGAGCACGCTGGTCGGTTCGTCCAAAATCAACAGCTTGGGCTCCGTGAGCAACGCGCGGACGATCTCCACGCGTTGACGTTCACCGACCGAGAGCGAATACACGGGTCGCTCGGGCTCGACCTCGAGGCCGTAGTTCTTACAGACCGCGCGGATGCGCGTCGCGACTGTCGCGCGCGATTGGTCGCGCAAGCCGAGCCAAACGTTTTCCGTCACGGTCAGCGACTCGAACAATGAGAAGTGCTGAAAGACCATGGAAATGCCCAGCCGCCGCGCATGTTCGGGGCTGGCGACGCGCACCGCTTCGCCGTGCCACAACATGCGGCCCGAGTCCGGCTGGACCGCGCCGTAGATGATCTTCATCAGCGTGGATTTACCCGCGCCGTTTTCGCCGAGTACGGCGTGGATCTCGCCCTCCGCGACCTTCAAGCAAATGCCGTCGTTCGCCCGAACGCTAGCGCCAGCGTATGCCTTACTGATCTCTTGGAGCTCGAGCCTCAACGGAGGCATGGTGGCGTGGCGGTCGTGTCCGGCCGGTTTCGGGTTCGCCGAATCGCGTCCGTTTTACTGCTTTTGGAACACGCGCAGGTAGTCGACTTCGTAGCGCTTGGGGAAAGTGGTCTTGGCTGGATCGCCGCCGTTTTGCCCGCCGATCGCCAGATTCACGATCATGTAGGCTTTCTGCTTGAACGGGCTCTTGCCGTCCGAGTTGAGCATGCTCGAAAGCGCACTCGAATTCAGCTGGCTTCCATCCACCGAGAGGATGATGTTTTGGTCGTCCCAATCCATCGTCCAGATGTGAAATTGTGACGCCCAGTTCGCGCCGAGTGACGAGAGCGATTTGGTCGACGAGTCCCACTTTGCTTGCCAGCGCGTGTCGGTGCCGCAGGCGACGTTCGCCAGCAGTTTTGACTGATAGAACTCCATGATGTCGATCTCGCCGTTCGACGGCCATTCACCGCTGACGCCGAGGGTCCACCAGGCGGGCCACATGCCTGCGTCGGTCGGGATGCGGGCGCGCATTTCGAAGTGACCATACTGAAAGCTTTGGTGCCCGCTCGTGCTCAGACTCGACGAGGTGTACTCGGCGGTCTTGCGCGTGGTCTTCCAGTCACCACTGCCGGTGTAGTTCGGATTTTGGACGGTCTCTTTGCGCGCTTCGATCGCCAAAACGCCGCCCTGTACGGTGGCGTTCGCGCTTTGGTACCACTGCGCTTCTTCGTTGCGCTGGAAGCCTTTTTCGAAGCTGTAAACGGCTGGATCCGGCGGTCCGTCCACGTCGAACTCGTCGTGCCAGACGAGCTTGTAGCCGGTAGGTGCGACGATCGCGCCGCTGCCGCCCGCGCTAACGGCTCCGCCGCTACTCGAGCCACCGGCATGCGTGCCACCGGTATGCGTGCCACCGTTGCTCGAACCGCCATTATTGGTGCCTGCGCTGTGTGAACCGCCCGTGCCAGCGCCGCTATCGCTTGTGCCGCCGCTGTTCGGTGGTAGCGTGGCGCTACCGGCAGTGCCGAGTGACATGGTACCAGCGCGACCCGCGCCGGACGCTGCAGGTTCCTCTGTGCCACCGACGCTCGACGCGCCGCCCGCCGTGGAACCCGCTGCTGCCATCATCGAAGTTCCACCCGTCCCGTCCGGCGCCGCTGAGTTGCTGCCGCAGCCCGCGGCGCCAATGCCGACAACCAAGAACAGGAACGAGGGCTTCATCGGGGTTTCTCTGGGACGAGTATCGAGAAAATGCGCCGCGCAGGCCAGTCGAATGCTCCTGGGATCCGGGAAAAAACGGGCTTTTCGGGCCGCGTCGACGGAAGGTTCCATTCGCGGTGCTCTCCCCAGTCCCTGCAACAACTCCTTCGAGCTGACGTCGAAGTTCACGCCTCGAGAACAAGCGTCTCGCCGTGCGCTTTTCGCGAATGGCAAATTCGCTTTGGTGCTGTCGGTCTCGACTCTGGTGCGTCGCGCGACGATCGCGTGACGTGAGTTCGCAATGAAGCGTTGCGCAACGAGCTACGCGTCGCTCTGCGCGTCGATTCGCCCGCTAACCAACCCCAACGCTCCACGCAGTTCACGCTCGGTGAAAATCCCCTATGTGATTTCGTGTCAATGCGCCTCACCCGTTCGGTTGTCGCTGATTCAATGCTACGCAGAAGCGCCTCAAGCATTCGAGTTCGACGACACCGGTGAACGACACCGGTGTTGGATGGGGCAGTAGATCGATCGTCGAGACACTTTTGCCGCGCTGATTACTCAGAATTGCAGCTTGAAACGGAGTGGCGATCGACGTTACCTTCGCACCGAGCGAGTCAGTCGATAGACTCGTTTGGACGTTGCTTTGCGCTGCTCGCAGCCAGTGAAGCCGGCCGAATCAAGTTCAAGGAGCTTCTTATGTTTGGTCGTACTGCGACTTACGCGTGGTCTGTGTCGAGCGCGCTTTTGGTCTCTGCTTGCGGATCATCGACCCCCGTAGAACCGAACGCGAATGCCGAAACGGCGCTGGAACCGCTCGGTTCGTTGAACGTGCTGACGCGCGCATACGACAATCAGCGAAGTGGCACGAACCTCGCCGAGACCGTGCTCAATACCCAAAATGTGAACTCTAGCGGATTCGGTCTGCTGTTTCGCGTAAGGGTCGATGACGAACTATATGCATCGTTGTTGTATGCCTCGGGGGTGAACGTCGGCGGTGTGCTTCACAACGTGATTTATGCCGCGACCGTGAACAACACCTTGTACGCCATCGATGCCGATGATGGCAGGGAGCTTTGGTCGCGCAGCTACAATGGTTCTGGTCGCGCCACGCGGATTCAAGATACCGCCGAGCTCGACGGTTGCTACAATGTCACCAACAATACCGGCATCACTGGTACTCCGGTGATCGACGGCGCAACGCAAACCCTGTACTTCGCCGCGCACACGCTAACGGATGGCCAGCAGCGCTACGTGCTTCACGCCGTCGACATCCGCACGGGTGCTGAAAAACTAGGCGGCCCAGTGACGATCGACGCGAGTGGCTTCGATGCGGTCTACAACAATCAGCGGCCGGGGCTTGGCTTGTCCAATGGCGTCCTTTATGTGGCGTTTGCATCGTATTGCGATCGAGGCGCGTACAACGGTTGGGTGATGGCCTTCGATGCGACGACTTTGCAGCGCACGGCCGCGCTCAACGTGACTCGCGACGGTCAATACGGCGGCGTTTGGCAGGCCGGTGCCGGCCCAGCCTTCGATCCCGATGGCAATCTGTACATTGCTACGGGCAACGGCAGCTTCGACGGCAACAAGCAGTTCGGGATGAGCTTGCTCAAGCTTGCTCCGCGCTCGCTCGAGCGGCTCGACTATTTCACACCCAGCAACTACGCGTCGGCCAACGATCGCGATCTGGATCTCGGTTCCGCCGGTCCGAGCTTGGTTCCCGGTCAGAACCTGCTCGTCACCGGCGCCAAGGATGGGCACGTCTATGTGCTGAACCGAGACAATTTGGGGCATCGTGCAGACGGCGACTCGCAGATCCCGCAGCGACTTACCGCGGTCAGTACTGCGCCGCACCCTTCGGGCACTCATCACATCCACAATGGAGTGGTGCTCTGGAAGAGCCCGTCCGGGACGAACATGTACGTTTGGGGAGAGAACGATTTTCTGCGCGCATATCGCTTGAATGCGAGCAGCGGTAAGTTCGATACGGCCGCGGTCGCCGTTGGTTCGGTGCTGCCCCCGGAGGGCATGCCCGGTGGCATGATGGCTCTCTCCGCAAACGGCTCTCGAGCGGGAACGGGCATCCTTTGGGCCACGACGCAAGCGGTCGGGGACGCGAACAACTTCACGGTCCCGGGCACACTGAGCGCCTTCGATGCTTCGACGTTGCGTTTGCTGTGGCAGAGCCGATCTGCAGGCAACGATATGCTGTCGCTGGCCAAGTTCAACGCGCCGCTGATCGCGAATGGTAAGGTGTACGTCGCGTCGTTTTCGAATGCCATCTCGGTCTACGGGCTCCGGAATGGTCCGCCGCCGCCGATTCCGGATGCGACGTATCAACTTCGACTCGGCACCGGTGATGGGTTGTGCGTCGATGTGGAGGGCGCTTCGCCCGCGGATGCCGCCCTCGTGCAGCAATACACGTGCAACGGCAGTGCGGCGCAGCGTTGGAGCGTGCGCAATGTCGCCGACAACGTGTACGAGCTGGTGTCCGCGGCCAGCGGCAAATGCTTGGATGTTGGTGGCGGCTCGGCTGCAGACGGCGCGGTCATTCAACAATACACGTGCAACGGTAGCGCCGCGCAGCATTGGGTCGTCGACGATCTCGGCGGCGGCGCGTATCGCCTGATATCCCAGACCGGAAGCGGAAAATGCCTGGACGTGCCTGGTGCGTCGGCGGCAGTTGCCACCAAGCTCCAGCAATACACGTGCAACGGCACCGCCGCGCAAACCCTGATCCTCGCGCTCGACAACGATGGCGAAGCGCCCATTCCAGGTGGGACGTTCCGGATTCGAACGGGTACACGCTCTGGCCAATGTTTGGATGCGAAGCTGGTCCTGGGAAACCTGGGAGAATTGCGGCAGCTCGGCTGCAATGACTCCGCCGGTCAGCGCTTCCGCTTTCGACGCTTTGCAGCCGACGAATACGAGATTCGGCCGGCAATCAGCGAGCGCTGCATCGACGTGGCGGGCGGTTCCGACGCGGATGCCGCCGGTGTGCAACAATATCTGTGCAACTCGAGTGCGGCACAGCGTTGGAAAGTGCGCGGGCTGGGCGCCGGCCAATATCAGCTCTTGGCACAAACAGGGAGCGAACGTTGCCTGGACGTGGCGGGCGGTTCCGACGCGGATTTCGTGCCGCTTCAGCAATACGCTTGCAATGGGACACCCGCGCAAACCTTCAGTGTGATCGCGCCATGACACTGAAACTCCGTGTGGCTCGCGCGTTCGCGATGGGGATGCTCGGCTGGTGGAGCACTTCGTGCAGCGTCGCCGCGCGCGAGCGCGAGGAAGCGGCGAACGCGCCTGCACCGGCTTCGAAGCCGTCGGTGGCGAGTGAAGGATCTGCGCCGCGCGGCGAGACTCGTCCGGTGGTGGAGCAGACCGCGCTCGGCAGGCGAATCCCAGCGCTGCCTGCGTCTGCCGTCGCGGTACCAGCCGACGCCCACCGTGAAACCTGCGGTTCGTTGAGCCGGCGACTCGCGGCCGGCTCGGGCGAACGGCTGCCGGGCGACGACGATCGCGTGATCCTCGAGTATGCGATGTTCGGCGACTCGGGCGAGCCGTTGGACGGTTCGGCGATGCACGGGGAACCGATTGCGAACAGCGTGCGAAATCTCGGCCCCGGCTTGCCCTGCGTCGTCAGACGCATGCGGGTGGGCGAGTCACGGCGCGTTTGGGTGAGCGCCGCCCTGCAGCCCCCAGGCGAAGAGGGGCCGAGAAGCGTTCCAGCGCGGGACCTCGTGCTCGATATCACGCTTCAGAAGCTGATCCGCGCACCCGAGCGCCCAGCCGACTATGCGTTACCGCCGCCCAGTGCCCAGCACACTGCGTCGGGGCTTCGCTTTCGATTCTTGCAGCGAGGTTCGGGAGAACGACATCCGGTTGCCAATAGCCGCGTCACCATCTCCCACTCCGGTTGGACGAATCGCGGCGTGTTGTTCGCGAGTTCGGCGCTCGCGGGACAACCCGCGAGCTTCGTCGGTTACGAGCTTCCGACTGGCCTAAGTGAAGGCATTCAGCTGATGCGCGTCGGCGACAAGGCTCGTTTTTGGCTTCCGCAGCGCTTGGCATACGAGGGTAGAAGCAAGAACGCTCCAAGAGGAGCCGTCGTTTTCGACGTCGAGCTTTTGGCGATCGATTGAGCGAAAGCGACGCAGTATGAGTGACCATTATCGATTGAACGCGCGCGCTGCGGGTCGGACTGCGCTCGTGCTCGGTCTGCTGGCGCTCGGAGCGTGTCGCTCGCCCGACGTTTCGGGCGTTACGACGCGACGTGCGCCGAGCGCGGCACAGCCTGTTGCGCAAAAGTACGGCGCGTCGGTGTTCCGCGGCTTGGATGCGTTTCGCATCGCGGCCGACGGACCGCGTCAAGTGGCGGCCGACAACACCGGACGCTACGGACGCAGCTGGAGCAAATGCACGAATCTAGGGCTCGACCTGCTGACACAATTGGTGGCGGAGCGAGCCGAACTCGCGAGCGAGACGGCAGTGGCCGAGCGCGTGGCCGATGTGCTGAGTACGCTCGAAAGTTTGCGCAAGTTCCACGGTCTGTTCCCGGAGTTCCTCAAACTCGACGGCGAACCGCGCGCCGAAATCAAAGGCGGCACCATTCGCTATTCGACGATCGACTCCGCCTGGGTCACCGTCGCGTTGAGCGTCGCGGAAGCTCGTTATCGCGATGATCACCCGACGCTGGCGCGACGCGCTCGAACGTTGATCGAATCACAAGAGTACTCCGCTTTCGTCGTGGACGAGCTGCTCTCCGCTGGCGCCTCGATCGACGCGGTGAGCGGCAACGTCACGACCGCTGCGCGCTTTTCGTATGGTGATCGAAATAGTGAGGCGCGTCCTTTGGTGCTTGCGCTGATCGGCCTCGGGCTGCTGCCTGCCAGCGTGTGGGATCACATGCGCTATACCTGGACCACGCGCGCCGGCGTGCCGATCGCTGCGGGCTACCACGCGAGTGCCTTCGTCGAGCTTTCCGGGCAACTGTTTTTCGACGAGATGGCGCTTGCTCCGAGTTCGCTGGGCGTGAGTCATGGCAACTACGTGGAGGCCAGCGCGCAAGCGGCTCGTGCCCGCGGTCATTCGATTTGGGGCTACGCGCCGAGCTGCGAGCCGCCTCATGGCTATGCGGAGTTCGGCTTGGATCGCCCGGATGTCGTGACGCCTTATGCTGCGGCCGAGCTTGCCACGACCGGCCTGCCGATTGCCGATCAGAACCTGAGCCGTGTGCTCGAGTCACTGGACTGGCAGGGTGGGCCAGCGGCCGACGCACTAGACCCGATCACGCGGCGCACGGTCTGTAGCGAGGCCAGAATGCTCGATCAATCGCTGTTGTTTTTGGCTCTGCAGGTGAACGCGCTGCGCAGCTTGGTCCGCGCGACGAGCTGGCACGCATCCGCCGAAGCGCGGCTACGAGACATGGACCGCACTCATCGGCCGCCGCGTGGGCCGACTCGAGTCGCGTCCGATCCGCTCACGCACTCTGAGGGAAAATGAACACAATCTCGGCCCCGAAATGGCTACTCGTCGCGCTGCTGGTTGCAAGTTGTGGTTCGAAGGATGGTTCGGCGATTTGCTCGATCGAGAACGCGCCCGAGACCCGCAAGGGTTACGCGCGGGACGAGGCGAAGACAGCCTATGAATCGCCGGTGATCGAGACCTGCCCCGAGCTCGATCCTCCGCTCGACGGCCAAGCGACATCGCCCGGGCTGACCGGTGGTGAATACGCATCCTTGTTGCGCGGTGCCAATGGCAACTTCTTCGACGACCACGTGTGGTGGATCAAGGCGTTGCCACGCGGAGAGTCCCACGTCGTGCCCATGCACATCACCGCCGAGCACTGTGACGAGGTGACGTTCGCGAAGTTCGGTTATGAGTATCGGTTCGCGACTCCGCCGCTGACGGTAGCGCCCGAGTGCGGACGCTACTTGACGGGGATCAGCGTGGGTCACCAATTGGAGGATTCTTGGCCGCAGGTTTTCGGCATCGATGGTGCGGGATCGATTCAGTTGGCGCCGCTCTCGCGGAGCAGCGAGTTGGGGCCGATTGTGCGTACGCCGCGTGGTCCTTTCGACATTCCCGGGCGCGATTCGTCGATCGATATCGTCGATGTCGTCCGTCACGACGGCGACTCGTTGGAAATGGTGGCCGTCGCCAACGGCTTCAGTTTCGCAAGTGCAGCGCGCCTAGTGTTGAAGGTCGGGGACATTTCGCGCTTGAGCGTGCAGGTGGAGCTCGAGCCGCGAGCGCTTGCCTCGGACAACCCGCTGCTGGCCCTGGCGGCGCTCGGCGGTTGGTTCTCGAACACCCAGGGGCATCACTTCGACCGGATTCGAGCGACGTTTACCGACGGGACTTCGTTGGAGGTCGTACTCTCGGATCCCGATTTGGATTGGGGGAACGGCGAGTGGACGTCCGTTCCCTTGACGAAGACTGGCGCCGCGCTCGAGTCCCTCGCACTACTCCAAGACCGCACGCACGCCGAGGGCAACCTTCGCCCCGATCTGCTGCTATCCAACATTCAAACCAGCGTGCCAGTCGATCTCGACGTGTCAGTGACGACTCGGGCGGTGCCCGGCGGCAATGTGGCTGGCAACTTGGTCGTCGACAGCTCGGCGGCGATCGCCGCTGGCTCGTCGATTTCCATTGCCTATCTGGTCACGGCTTCGACTCCCTAGCGGTCGCCCCGTTTCTGTCAGAAAGAAGAGGCGGTCAGCACGTAACTCACGTCGATGGGCGTCATCGTTCCGTTCGTCTCGGCGATCAGGTCGAGGACTAGGTTGTCGAGGTATTCGCTTTCGGCAGGGGCGATCGAAAGCTCGGCGCTGAGCGGCACACTCGCCTCGATTTCGCTGGCGCTCATCGAAGGCCGAGTTCCGTAGTGTGCGGATTCATAGGCGAGGTAGCGATTGGGGTCGCGCTCCAGTTGTTCGAGCGCGATGGTCTCGAGTGCACCACTGTAGTCGCTGCGCGCCCAGGGATCGGCCGCGGGTAGCGTTTCCGGTGCTGGGTTTTCCAGCGCGACGCGGGTCTCGGTGCCGTCTTTCATGCGTACGTACAAGTGATCGGTGTCGTGCGCCTCGTCGTTGCCGATGTCCGGAGTATCTGCGGCACCTTTCCAAAACATCGAACTCATTCCAAGTACCCCCAGGCGGACATTGGGATCGGCTCCGATCCGCGGATACAGGCGCAGCTTGACGCGCAAGCTGGTGGCTGCGGCAGGAACCAGCTGCGCTTGCATCACACCTTCGAATGTCGAACCTCTCAGTCGTGCCACGAAGCTCAGGCCTTGGGGTTGAGGCGTGGTGACCGCAATCTTGGTGAGCGCTGGGAATAGCTCGCCGTCGTGGGCCGCGTTCTCGGTCGTAAAACGTAGCGACGTGCCGAACGATGGATTCAGTTGCAGACCGACCAACCGAGCGTACGCGGTCGCCTCGATTTGGAGCAGCTGAGGGCTGCTCTGAAAAAACTGATGCCCGAGCTGGAGCGCCGACAGCGAGCGCCCGCAATCAGGAACGGGGTCTACCGCGGGCGTCGCCGCCGAATAGTGGAAGCTAAACCGATCGTAGTCGACCTTGGTGCATTGGTCGTACACCTCTAGGGTCTGCACGTGCAGCTCACCGCGCGGCAGCGCCTTGACCCACCAAGCATCGCGATCCACGAAATTCCCCGCGCTGCCCGAAGTCACAGCCGCGTATTCCTCGAATACGACGCCCTCGGCGGCTTTGTTGCCGTCGAGCGGGCGGTCGAGCTCTGGGCAAGGGACGGGCACTTCGGGCTCGTAAGCCAGCCGTGCTGCGGCTTCGGCCTCGCCCGCATAGCGCTCGAACGTGGGCGAGGCATTGCACGGGTCTTCGACCTCCTTGGCGAGGCAACCGCTCAGCGCTACGCCCGCGAGTGCCAGCGCACCTGCACGAAAGAGTCGAACTCGATCAGTCATTGAATTTCCTGCGCGATGTGAAGTTGCAGCGCGGCTTCCAAGAGCGCACCACTCACGACGACTTCGGCACGACGGGCGTCGAACAGGGCCGCCTGGGCTCGCGCGACTTCGTCGATCGTGGTGTGGTCCTGCGCCGCGCGAAGCCGGCGATCGAGCTCAGCGAAGGCGCGCTCAGCGCTGACTTTACGGTCAATGGCGCTGGCGTACTCCTTTTGAAGCCCGGCGAGTCGAGTCTCGAGCCGTGAACGTCGAAGACGCGCGTCCCGTGAGGCGACACCGAGCTCTTCTTCGCCTTCCTTTGCGTGCGCGGCCGCGACCGATAGCGCGCCGAACTCCTTGGGCTTGAACGGGACGATCAGCGAAAACACCCACAGCAGCTCGTGCCCCGTGCTCGACTCACGGAGGTCTTCGGTGCCTGTCGTGGTCTCGATCTGCGCCGGCCGCGCTTCGATGAGCGCAGTGACCGGTGAAACGAACCGGAGCGCGCTCGCGGCGGTCTCGGACGCCGCAGCTGCGCTGCGCTCCTTTGCGGCACGCTGCGCTGGATCCGTCCCCACTGCTTTCGGCTGGACGAGCAAGGAATAGCTGCGCGACCAGCGAGCTGCTCGCTCTTGATATTCATCCAGCGTCGCGTCGCTCACTGAGGCACCAAGTGCGCTCAACAGCGCGCGCTGGGTTCGATGCAGCGCCTCGTCGGACGAGCGGCGGAGTAGGCTGAAGGCGTGCTGCTGTTGCGCTTCGAGCAGTGTCCCGGCCGTTACTTGCCCGAGTTCGAAGCGCGGCTTCACCGCACCATCGAGCCGCTGACGCGCGTCGACTTCCTCTTCCCGCGACAAGCGGGCTAGTTCACGCGCCGTCCAGGCGCGGCCCAGCTCGCGCACCGTGCGCAGGGCGGCCCGCTGACGCGCCGCGCGTTCGTCGAGATCTGCGGCATTCGAAAGCCGTTGCGAAGCGAGAAATGAAACGGATTCGTCCAGACCGAGTGCCAGCCCAACACCCAGATCCCCGCGCCAGACCTTGGTCGTGGACGGACCGACGACACGATTCGCGGAGTATGAACCGATGCCGAAAGGACCCACCGGGTGAAGCGCCGAGACGAAGGGGAGTGGCTGGTGGTTGCGCGCCTCTTCGGCGGCAGCCGCGCTGGCGGCGACGTCGGGGGACTTTTGGATCAAGGTATCTTCGGTCGCTGCCAATGCGGCAGGGACATTCGTCCCCGATCGCGACGCGAACGAAGATTCACCTAGCGCGAGCGACAGAAGCTGCGCCGAGCGACGCTGCTCGTCGGCAGCGAGGCGACGCCTTTCCGAATCGAAACTCGCCGCCCGTAGAGCGTCGGATTGGCGCTGTTTCACCGCGGGATGTACATCCGGTGCCGCGGCCTGGTTACGGTGCAGCGCATCCGCGAGGGCCGCCAAGCGCCGTTGAATCGTGGTTTCGGTTTCGAGCAGTGCGCTCGCTTCTTCGAAGCGTTGTTGCAGCCTGGCTCGCTGCTCGTCCAGCTCGCGTTCGAAAGCGAGCATGCGACCGCGAGCTTTGCCCTCTTGTTCCGCCGCGCGAGTGAGCTGCGGTGCGTCACGCGCAGAGTCCAAGGCCACGCTCAGTGCGAGAGTCAGTGAAAAAGCTCCACCGCGGAGTCCTTGCACGACTTGGGTAGTGAACGTGCTGCCGCGTGCCGGTCTTGCCAGGGCTTCGGTCTGCGCGTGGGCAAGGTCGAGCTCGAGCTTTGCCTCGTGCCTGCGCTCCTCGCTCTCGAAACCGAGCAAACGGTTTTCGGGAATGAAGTGCTGCCTCGCCCAGACTTCGAGCTGCTCGGGTTGCTCGTCGACAGCGATGTGCGTGCCGCGTGCCGCTTCGAGGTAGCTGGCCATCACGCTCTCGGCAGTTTGCCTTCGAGCCTCGGCCTCGCTCTGCTCGGCGCGTGCCGTGTGATGCGCGAGCTCGGCCGCACGCACGTCTCGCTCGCTCGCCGCGCCTTGCTGAAACCAGCGGAGTTCCTGCTGCCAAGACTCGAACGCAAACTGCGAGGTTCGCGTCGAAAGCTCGAACGCTCTACGAGCGTGAGCAAGCTCGAAGCGCGCTTCGAGCTCAGCCCATTGGTACTTCTTACGCTCTAGCTCGACTTGCGCGTGACGGAGACGCGCTTCACTCTCGTAGGCACGCTGGGTGGCATAGGTCGGACGCAGGTCCAACGACCAGCGGCCAAGCAAGCTGGCTTCGCGCACCACGGTCGCCAAGCTGCCTGAACCGGAGAGCGACAGCTCAGGTCGCACGAGTCGATCGAGATCGTTGGACTCGTACAGCGGCAGCAACACGCCGGCCTCGACAGCCATTGCCAGCAACGAGCGCTCGCTGCGAGCACGTTGCGTCGCTTGCTGTGCTGCGGCCCGAGCGCTTCGTATGGAAGGCGCCCGCTCCAGCGAACGAAGCCAGCGATTGTCCACTTCAGCCGACCGCAGCTCTTCCCGTCGAGTCGCGCTGGGAGGCCCGAGGTCGCTGCTGTCGTTGGTCGAGATGGTGATCTGAGCCAGGATGGCGCCCTTCAACAGCTGTTCGCGCTGAAAGTGAGCGGCCAGCAGAGTTCGGCTCGCGGCCGCCAATTCAGCCACGGTGCGCTCGCCCCGCGCGAAGCGCCGTACCGCGTCATCGAACTCCTCGTTTGCTACCCGAATGCTGCCATCCTCGAGCCAGGAGCGAGCCAGCTCGTCGATGCGTGCGCGCGCCTGATCTTCGGTTTGCGCGCGCAGCCAGCGCGAGTGCTCTTCTGCGAGTCGGCTCTTGGCAATCGCGTGTCGCTGGGCTGCCTGCAGCGCGGGCACACCGGAGCGCAAGCGAAGCCCCAGCGCCACTTCGGTCGTGACGCTGGTCAAATGAATGGAAGAGTTTGCCGGCTCGCCAGTGGTCGCGCCGGGGAACAGCGCGAGGGTCGTGGATCGCAGCTCGGGAATGTACCAACTCTGGCTGTCGGCCCAACGCAGCCGCTGTTCTTCCAATTCCACCTCGGCGCGTCGAATCCGAGCAACCTCGGACGGCGAACCCGCGAACTCGGCGCGAATCGACTCGAGCAGCTGCGGCAGTGTGAGGCGCGGATCGAGCCCAGTTCCGTGGAGTGCAACCTCGAGCGTCGCAGCCAATTGCTGAGTCGCATCGCTCTGTTGGGTTTCACTATCGGCGAGCGTTCCTCGCAGTTCGCCGAGGTAGCCTTCGACGAGCACGTGATCGCCTGTTGGGCCGTCAGTCTGTGATTGCGCCATGGCCGACGCGAGCGATTCGAACTTCGCGACCTGGTCTCGCAACAACGCGGTTCGTCGTTCGATGAAGTACAATTCGAAGCAGGCTTCTAGTGTGCGCTTTCGCGCCTCGTGCTCGACTTGCTTCAACTCGGCTTGCTCTTTTGCCTGCGCCGCGCGCGCAACGTCTATCGTTCGCAACTTCGGCGCGGAGAGCGAGATTTGCCCTTCCAAATCCAGGCGCCAGCTCGGCACACTGAAATCCGTATCCGTCTGTTGCTCGATTTGACGGCGCACGGCCAGCGAGAAATCCGGAAGAAGATCGAGCCAAGCGTTGGTGGTCTTGGCGCTGCTCGTTTCGGTCCGACGCCGCGCTAGCGCAATCTGACCACCGTGCTGCGACTCTGCCCGTTCTCCGAGCGCGAGCAAACGCCGAATCGCCGCGCGTGCGCCCTGCAATTCGGACGATCGATCCTGAGCAAGGGGCGAAGCGTAGCTGGGCACGGCGTGGAGCTGCACGCAGCCGCCGAGCAATAGCGTGATCACCGCAGACCGTCGTAGTGAGGCGTACCGCATTCAGTTCGAGCCAGCCGCTGAAGCGAGCGATTGCGCTGCGCGTCGGCATTGGGGTTCGAACCGACCGCGAAGCGTGCTCGGATCGAACGTCATTGCCCAGAGAAATGAGCCATCGAGCCCTGCTTCGTCAGTGAAGTCGGCCACCCCGTCGCGCGGAAGAATTAGGCGATGAGGTCCGCTCAATCCGAGCTGATGCACGACGTGACGGCCGGTCACGGACCCGAGACCGGCCAGGTAGAAGTGCTTCGCTCTGGGCAGCACGTCGGACCAAGCTTTTAGGCCGGCAAGCATTGCGTAGTGGCCTTCGGGGGATCGCTGCTGTTCGACGTCGGCGTCCCGATAACGTTGCGCGGCGAATACCGTCCCCGTGAACGCATGCGCGGCTGCATCCAGTCGAAGCCAGTGATCCAGGAACAGCTCCGCCGAATGACGATACTTCGAGGCGCCAGTCCGCTCGTAGGCAATCCGCAACGCCCACAATCGAATGCCCTGATCGCCTACGCGCGTCACGCCGCCGGCGCGTGCCTGCTGCGTGGAGAGATAGCCACCAAAGCTCGGGTCTCGTGGATCACCGATCTGCAGGCCGCCGCGTTGTGCAGGACGAATTAGGTCATTGGCCAACGTGAGGAACGCTTCGCGATAACGCGCGTCGCAGGTTTCGCGATATGCCCAGTCGAAGATGGCCAGGTGAAAGCCGTAGTCGTGACCGTTGGCGTACGTCGGTAGCAAATCGTTGCGATTGCGCAGCTCGCTGAAATTGCCCAGCGCAAACTTGGCTCCTGCGATCGCGCTTCGTCTGAGCCGCGCGGCGAGCTTGGAAAGGGCAGGGGTCGGGCCGCTTGCTTCGAGCAATTCTGCGCTGAGAATCCAGGCGTAGACGAGCTCGGCGTGCCCGAAATCCGTGTCGAACGACGAGGGGTCAGCGCGCTCTGCGGGTGCTTCGCTCGACACGAGACGCGTCCAGAGCGGGGCCAACTCTTGGAGCTGATCGGGAATGAGGTCTCCGTCTACGGATGCGAGCGGCGCGCGCAGCGTGTACGAAAGCGCGCTCGGAAGGGCGTAGTTCTCATGGGGTCCCAGGATCGTGTCGACGCGGTAGCGCGCTTCCAGTCGATTCAGGCCGTTCCGTCCGGTCGAAAGGAGCAGCTGATCCGCCGCGCGGCTGAGAAAGAAGATTTGCGCCCGGTCGAAGCCGAACACGATCAGGAAGCGCGAGCCGAGGCTTTGGTATTGCTCGGTGAGGTCCAGCTCGCCGGCAGCTAACGAATCGCCCCAGAGCGGCGCTTTCATGCCCTCCATCCAAAAGCCGACCGGCAAGCGAACGCCGTCGGCGACGTGCCCCAAGCCGTAGCGGCCTTGGGACCGCTCATTGCTGCCAGTGCCGTAGTCCAGAAAGTCTGCCAGAGTGAGGCGCGCTTCGCTCACGCTTGCTGGCTGCTCGCCGCGGTTTTCGAATTGGTAGCGCACGCTGAGCGCGGGAAACCCGCGTCGCAGCTCGGCGGTTTCGCGAACGCGTACCGCACCAAAGTCGGGCGTGAACAGGCGAGACACCGAGAGCTTGCTGTCATCCGGCGACACGCTCGGCGGCAGCGACGCGCTATCGACGCTGAATTCGTAGGGCGCCTGATCGACATTCGAGCTGTGTCCATCGATGGTTGCGCCGAATGCGCCCCAAGTGAGCGCTGGCGCATGAGTTTGCCCGCTGGCGAGCAACAGCCGTCGATGATTGATGGCGACGGCGAGTGAGCCATTGTCGATGAAGACGTCGGAACGGCCGTTGATTTCGTCGCGTTCAGCGAGCATCGCGAGTTCGCGCAAGTGCTGAGCCAAGGTGGCGCCCGAAGGCAACAACGCATCCATGCTGGATTCAGCAAGTTCTGCGATCGCTCTCAGGAGCGTCGCGTCGGAGCTGTTTCGCTGAGCGCTGACCAAGCCGCGCAACGCGCTGCCCAAATCCTGCCCATAGCGGGCGCCCGCCGAGAAGGCTGCGTCGTTGGCGGGCTTTCGGGCGTCGCCGTGCGCGAAGCGCGTGAGCGTTCCACCCGCCCGCTGGCCGCGGTGCGCCTCGAGAAATGCGCGCGCCGAGTCGACGGCGAAGTCTTGCGTCGATACTGCGAGCAATCGTCGTCGAGCAGCCTGCAATCGAGTGCGGAAGCTCGTTCCACGCTCCAACAACGACGGGATCTCGGCTTCGTCTTGGACCACCCCGCACAGGAACCAACCCCGAGTGGGGCGTTCGAGCTCGAGCCCCGCAGCGGAGCCTGGGCCTGCGTCGCGGTCATCGCCCGAGTCGAACCGGCCGAGCGTGAGATCGGTGCTCGCTTCGCCAAAGCCCCAGCGTGGTTGAAACTCGCTGGCTGCGGCCAGGAAATAGCTCTGTTTCTCGGCATTGCTGACCACCACGACACGATAGCCGCTGCTCTCGAACGAGCGTCGATGTAGGAAGTTTTCCTCTCGCAGCGGGACGAGCGCCAACTTCAACGCGTCCGGGGCCAACGTGGCGTTGATCGGCTCCGGCTCCGCGTCGTCCGCTACAGAGTCGCGATCATAGATGGTGAATTCCAAGAAGGAGAGCGGCGCGCCAGGAATTAGCCCCTTGTGCTCGAGTACGTCCAGGCGGCTGTCTTCCAGCTGATACACGTTCTCGACTTCTTGCGGGTTCACGCCACTCGGTTCGAGCCGGGCGCGCACCGGGATCGTCCGCCCGCTGCCGCCAGGCGTCGTAAGCGTAAAAGTGGCGAAGCTTCGCACCAAACCCGGTGCGAAGTTCATGAGCAGCGGGTTGTGACCCCAATAAGCAGTCAAAAGGCCGTTCGTGCTGAACACTTTGGGTTCGGGTACGACCAGCGCGTAGCGCCGCAGCCGCTGATTGGGGTCGGGGTCCGCGTAGACGAAGACGTTGCTGTGATCGTCGACGGCCGAGGACAAATAGCTTCGTGGCGCGCCGCTCGACGCGCGCAAGATGGCAGCGGGCCACCCGGTGGTATCGAGTGCGGGCCCCGCCGCTTCCAATTGCACCCCACGCCCGACCTCGAAAAATCGCGGAATACCCCACGAAATGGGCGATTCGGTGCCGCGCGTCGAGGCCTGTTCGGAAATGACCGCCGGCGGCGTCGTGTTCCGCGCGACAGGCTCAGCGCAGGCCGTGAACGAAGCCCCCGTGAGCAGGAAGCAAACCAACGAGCGATGGACGATCACGGCAGACTACCTGGGTTGCGTGTGTTGGCGGCCAGCACAGTCCACGGGCGAGTTCGGTCGAGTTGCGCCGCGACACCCTGCCCGCGCGCCAAACCGCTCTCCGTGGTCTCGAGCAAACGCAGCGCCTGGAGCGGGCGGCTAGCGATGCGCTCGGCGCGCGCGGGACTCGCGGCCACCCAGAACGGCAACCCTGCGAGGGCACAACAAGCAACGACGCCCGCGACACCGAGGCAGCGGCGTGCGCGATCCAGCGT
This sequence comes from Polyangiaceae bacterium, assembly GCA_035634635.1. GTDB lineage: Bacteria > Myxococcota_A > Polyangia > Polyangiales > Polyangiaceae > PMG-095. Next base: position 50,656 of record DASQCO010000117.1, on the reverse strand, counting down.
GACGTTCGATTGCCGTGCAGAACGTCGGGTCAGGGCGCCAAAGGTCAGGATCGCCAGCAACCACAGCACGCTTTGCCAAATTGCCTCCCGGTAGTCCCGGCTCAATCTCGAGTAAAAATCGGCTTGGCGACTCGCGTCGCTTTTGAGCGAGCTGATTCGACGCTGCAACGAGGAGTATTCGAGTTCGATGTCCCGGACACGCTGACGTTCCGCGCGCACGTTCTTGCCGCTCGCCTCGCCCATGCGGATTCGCTCTCGGTAGTTGGCTAGGCGCTGCTCGTAGCTGGAAACCGTCTCCGCGTAAGCGTTTTTGCCATGCGACTGCCCATCGAGGTCGAGCTCGCCATTTTCCATCAGCCAGCGAATCCAATGGGTCAGATCGTGCCCGCCGGTCTCGCGCGTCAGACGCTCGGGTAGCTTCGTCTCGAGGAACTCGTGCACGGCGTCACCTAGGGTGCGCTTCACGAGGCCACGTGAGTGCAGTTCGGCGGGTAGTGGCGCTTCGTCCTCCTCGTCGAGTTCGCGGTCGAACAAGACTTCGTACGCCTGCTTGAGAAAGTACGTCTGAGTCCAGCTTTGCAGTCCGCGCTGTACGACATTCAGGCGACGCAGCACGTCGCTGCCAGCGGTCGCCTGTACGTCGGCGCGCATGAAGGAACTCAATGAATCGTAAAAAGGTACTCCTGACTCCAAGCCAGGGACGAAACCGAGCGCTACACGATAGTCATCGGTCACCTTGGGCAAGAACGCGGCTAGCTGGCGCATCGCTTCCGCGTTTCGCGCTGGCGAAGGATAAACGTGGTCGAGCACGTGTAGCTTGAACTGCGCGAGCGCGAATTCCACGCCATCAGCGAGGAATTGGTCGCGCTCGGCCAATTCCTCGAGCGCTTTGCCCAGTGCCGGCGTGCGCTGAACGAGCGTCAGATCGTCGAAAAAACGCGAGAGGTACTGATCGAAATTCCCGAAACGAGAGAAGGCCGCTCGCGCGTCCGCCGGCGCACTCGGGGAAAACGCTGCTTCTTTCAGGAGTGCGAAGGTGCGCGACAGAGAGATCAGCTTGCCGCGTGAACGCTTGACGAAATCGCCGCGCTGTTCCCACCACTTCGTATACTCGCTCGAGTCTCGCCAACTCGCCTCGTCCGGGTGCCCGACGCGGAACACCTGTGCCTCGCGGTCCAATGCAGCAAGACCATTCTGGTAGCTGGCCCGCACGTCCGATCGCGCGAGTAGCTCGTCGTAGATGGAGAAAACACTGACCACGTACGCCGGGCTTTGGCCGATTTCTCGCGCGTACAACAGTTCGTACAGCGCAAAGTCGGCTACGACGTCATCGTCTGCCACGTGTGGCACGCTCAAGGCGCTCGCTGAAAGTCCGCTCAGCTTCGCTTTCTGTGCGTTGTCGTTGAGGGCGTCCCGCAGAATCGCGTTCTTGTAATAGTCGAGCTCTTCGCTCGTGAAGCTTTGGCGCACGAGCTCGTAGATCTGACTCAGGTCACGCAGAAATTGGCGTTCGAGCAAGTGTGCGGCAGCGTCGGCGAAGGTCGGGGCATCGATGTCCAGTCCCGAGCGCAAGGCTTGCCGCGTGGCGATGGCTGCCAAGCGATCGGCAAAGCCGACTCGCGGAGCATGGTCGTCTCCAGACACGATGTGCAGCATCGGGAAGCGTTCGGCGAGCGCTCGTACTCGGGCGCGTACTTGCACCAGCGCGGTGGCTGCCGTTCGCGTCGGTCGTACCTCCGGTAGAAACTCCTTCAGTACGAAGAGTCCGTCATGAAGCGCTTGAAACGCCAAGACCAGCAGAGAAGACGGGGTGCGCCCGGTTTGTTGCAGCATGATCTTGCGCATGTCGTCGAGCACTTCCGCGGGCAGCCGCCCCGGCGTCCCGTCCGCGGCTGCCTCTCCGAGCAGCTTGTCCACCGTGGGCAGCTCGATGAACTCTGCATAGCGCCAAACGTCGCCATGGAAGTCGGGGCGTTGCGCAGCCACGAGCAGAGAGGCGACGAAGCCCTTCGCCTCCCAGGGCACGTTTGGATAGCGGGCGGGACCCTGCTTGCGCACGCTCGCGAGCGAGTTCGCAATGGCAGTTGCGTCCGGCATTTGGCCAAACGCCGTGTGAATTTGGGCAAGCACGTCGGCCAGCGCGACGATCGCGCTCTGCGGCTGCAGCTCAGGGTCTTCGAGCGAGCGAACCTCGGCTTCGGACACCCGCTCGGGTGCGACACCGCGCGCGGCGGCAAGTTTCTGCACGAGCTCCGCTTGCGAGTCCCGTTCGATGAGTCCAACGAAGCCCTGCGGTGGGCTGAAGTGTTGCTCACTGAGCACGCTCGCGATGCGCCAGGTGTCGCTCCGCGCGGCGCGTAGCGAGTCGATACTTGCCCCCGAGCTCTTGGCGACCAACAACTCAGTCTCCACGATCGCGCCATCTTCCCACGGAAATTGCGGGCCTGCGGCGCGCATGCTCGTGATCAAGCTGCCGAACTCGGCTGCTAGCCGCGAGGCGAAGCTGGTCGTCGCACGGTCCAATCGAGCGCTGCGCTGGGAAACCGCCCATTGTTGCACTCGTTGCTTGCTCCAAGCGTTGCCGTCTTGATCCGGCAGCAAGCCTTCCTCGCCCGCGCTGAGCAGCAAGTTCGAGAGCGCAATCAACGCATTCATTGCCGCCGAACGGGCGTTTGGTGGCCGGAGCCCGGTCTTCTTTTGAACCCGCTGTGCTTGGGCGTCCACGAACGCTCTCAGGGCCCGATCTTCCTGGTCGAGTTCGCTCGCGTCGCGTTCGGCGACCGCGCTGAGTCGCTCGAGGAGGCCAGCTTCGGCCAAACCATTGGCCAGTGACCACGCCGGGGCAAACTCTCGCAGCGTGTGCTGCGGCTGCCAACCGTTGACCAGCGCCAGCAGCATGTACGATTCGAGCGTGCCTTCACCCTCCCAATACAAGCTTGGATAGCCGCGGGAAACGTCTTCGTGCAGCTGTGCGAGTAAGGCGCTGAGGCGCGCGACGCCTGCGTCCTTGAATCGTACCCCGTTGGCGTTTGCCGTATCCGAAAGCTCGACCAGCGCGAGGATTGCGTTCGCGCGCCGCGTTCGCGGGTCGAAGGTGGGGGAGCTCGTGCGTGCCGCGATGCGATACTCGACCAAAGCTTCGAAATCTGCGGATGGCACCACGTGATTCATGCTCAACGTGTCGGCGTGACTCAGCTGGCGCTCGAACCGCTGCCAAAGTGAAGGCAGGCTGAGGCCAGCGAGTTGCTGCAGATTCGTGAAGTATTCGGCGAAGCCAGGGACTCGCCAAGGCAAGTGGGGAAAGCGAGCTTGGCCCGCGGCCGCAATCTCGGCCCAGTTACGCGCAAGCTCGCGCGCGTCGACTGCGCGGTTCAGCCGATGGCGAGCGAAATTGTATCGAACCACACGAGCTTGTATGGCGACGTTCCACCAAGCGAAGAAGCGGCGTGCCTCCGCGCTGCGACTGACTCGCCCGCGCCCTTTGAGCATCGCGGCATCGGTGAGCTCTTGAATCAATGACGGAGGCGTCTCTGGCATCAATCGATTGACCTCGGCGAACAGCTCGCGGAAGTCGTGCATGAAGGCTTCGACCGTTCGTGCGTGTTTGCCGTCCGCGCTCGAGAAGTACGCCGTCTGACAGACGAACTCCGCCACTTGGTCCGCGCGCGCGGGAATGTTGGCAAACTGCTGCGGCAAATCACGCCACACCGTAAACAGATCTCGCCATTGCTCGTCGGCGCCGAGACTCGACGAAAGGATCAGCGCGTCTTTGCGGTAGCCACGGCCGGCGAGCTCTTGCTCATAGCGCTGGTAGCCGTCGACGAGCTCGCGCTGAGTTTCGCTGCTGTCGAGCAGCACCAACCATTCGAGCGCGCGCCTTTGCTCGGGATCGCCCGCGTCGTCGGGGAAGCGAAGCTTCGAGATTTCCGCGAGTAACAGCTGGTCGGGCTCGCTACCGGGTAAGGGCGAGCCGGCGCTCATCCGCTCGGCGAGCAGAGCGACGCGTCGCGACATGGTTTGAGTCCAAAGGCGCGCGCGCAGCAACTTCGACCCGGCGTCGCCGGGCTGGTCACCGAGTCCCACGGTGCTTTGGATGTCGAAGTTCTGCGTCAGGGCTGCCGCCAATCCGTGCGCCTCACTCGTGCCGCTAATGGCGCCGTCCACGAAGCGCAAAACCTTTGCCAGAAGCTCGGGGCTTGCCGGCACCGACGCTGGTGTCGAACCCAAGATCTTGGTTGCGACGAGCTGCTCGGTTTGCAGCTCGTTGAATTTAGCCTCGGCTTCCTTGCTGTCGCCCCAATCGAGCTCGAGTCGGTCGCGGTCTTCGACGTCGATCCGATCGCGGAACACTCGCCGAACACTGGGCGCGATCGCAGGCTCGTGCCACGCCCATTGCAGATAATCGAGGCGCAGCTCTCGCGCGAGCTCGTCGAACGATTGCCCGTGCAGTCGCGCGTAGCGGGCGACCAAAAATGGGTTGCTCGGAGTCCCGGTCAGGCGTTCGCGCACCGCGCCAAGGGGGACGTCCGGAAACTCCCGCGGCCAGCGCGTGGCCACTTCTTGCTCCAGCGCGACGAACTCTTGAACGTGTTGTGCATTGGGCTCCAGGCCGAGGCTCACAGCGCCATCGATGCCGTCGAGTAGTCGCGCGAAACGCGAGCTGCTCGCGGGATCGCCCTGACGCGCCGCAGGGACTTGGTCCCACAACGACTTGATCTCTTCGAAGCGATGCACGCGCGCCATCTCGAGCAGCGGTAAGCGCGCACCCTGAGCGTCGCTCGCACCGAGCCGCTCCAGCTCCTCGCGGCTGATCCACGGATACTCGGCTCGGGAAAGGAATTGGGTTTGCTCGGAGAGCTCGGCTGCGGAGAGTACGCGAGGAGCCATGGCTCGTGCGCGGCGTCGCGCTTCCAGCAGCGCGCTCGAGCGTTCGACCGGTGCTGGTCGGGTGAATCGAGGCTTATCGCCGCTGGCGAGCACGAAATCGCGACGGGGGACGTTGCTCGGGATGCGTTCGGCGATCGGCAGCGGATAAAGCTCGGGAATTGGTGGCTGATTGCGTCGGACGAGTCGCTTCAAACGCGGAGACGGCAGTCCTTGCAAGGGACGTGCGTCGATTTGGGGGCCGCGGGTGGTCGTGCCGAGCGTGAGCTGAGTCCCGCTCGCGCTGAGCAGCGGTTCTGGATCGGCGACGCGGGTGCGTTTGAGATCGGCGCTTACTGCAACGTACACGTCACGCTCTGCGGGGTTCATTCGAAAGCGCGTCTTGTCCGCGATGAAGAAACGCTTACAGTGATCGCGTAGCGACTGTGGACCGAGCAACGCCAGCGCTAGTGCCAGGGCGGCGCCGAGTGCAACCCACAAAGAAGCCCGAACGCGACGGTTGCCGGGGAGGCCCTGCTTGTGCCCATAGCGACGTTTCAAGGCGTAATAGCTGGGAAACAGTGCCGCGAACGTACAGGTCGCACTCAAGAACAGAGCCACGACGCCGCTAGACGACTCGAACGCGGGCATCGGGTACAGGCCGACGGCGTACAACGTCAGCGAGATGCCCAGCCCGGCCAGCCCGACTAGCGTGAGTCCCCAAAATTCACCGCGAGACAACTGGTAATGCGGCACGCCGTCTTTGGCGGAGCGTGGTAACGCGGTGTACCAGGCGTAAAACCACGCGCTGAGGAACGAAGCCAAAAACAGCCCGACGCTATTGAGGCCGAACAAGTCCAGCGGGGCGCCGAGCAGCACCAACCACGCGAGGAACAACAACATCGCCAAGCCGACCCACGCCGGGAATCCATAAGCCTGGAGAAAGTCGGAAACGGGCCAACCCCGCATGTCTTGGCCGGCGCTCACCGAGGACGCCTTCCACTCCAGCGACTTGCCGCGGCGCACCTTTTGGAAGGACTGCACGACCTTCACCGGGTGGATCAGCAGGTTGGTGAGTCCGATCAAGGTGTTGATGATCACGGCCGCGAGTCCGTGGACGATCTGAGACACCACGATGCCGACGAGCTCGATCGCGCCCCGCCATCCGTCATCCGGCGCACGAACCTGTCGAACGCGCTTAAAGCGATAACGAATTGGCTCCCAAAAGCGATCGAAGCCAATGATCGCCACGATCGACGCCAGCTGCAGCGCCAGCGCCAGCGTGGCTAGCCCGGCATGACCTCGAGTTCGCAGCCAGCCCGCAGTGCTGAAGACAATCAGCCCCAAAAAGGCGACATCGCCGAATACGCGACGAAACAGTTGGCCGACGTGAAACTGCGCGGATGGAAACAACTGTCGCAGGTAGTGAAACGACGTGCCGAGCATCTGGATGTCGCCTGGAAACCAACGCAGATTGCGAGTCATCGCGCTGGTAGGCGAAAGTAGATCACGCTCGCCGACGCTCACGCTGCCGTCCAAATACTTCAGCGCACGGCGAATGGCGCGCTCCAGCGGAGCTACGTCGAGCGCCTCTGGAGCGTGCATGCCGGCGCCATCCGTGCCAGCGATGCTGAATACGCGCGCTGGCAAGAACTCGCCGTTCTCGTAGCGCTCCAGCGCCGCCTCGCTGCCCTGCAATACGCGGATGCGGAACACCTCCACGATCTCTCCGCGGGTGACGCACAAGATCTCTTGGGATTCAGCGTGCGTCGCGCCAGGCCCGGTTTCAGGAGGAGCCACGACTCGCGCCCGTTGCAAGGAAAGCTTGTTGACTTCGCGCGTATGCCAAAGCGCGGTTTCGGAGTGCGCGCCAACCGAGCAGTCGGAGTCGTTCGTTGTCTGCCCAGAGCAGCTCGCGCGCGGGTTGCTTCTCGGCGTGCAGTCGAGTCGGCCCATAGAGAGCCTCGGAGAACCCGCCGAGCCGCCCAGCCGCGCCGGCCACGAAGTATGATTGCTGAAAGTCGTGACTCAGCGCGTGGGCGGGATTCAAGACCTCGCGAGCATAGTGTGCCAAGTACGGGCGTGGCCGGTGCAACCACTTGCCGTACGCGACGGACGAAAAGCCGAACACGCATGCCTTGCTACGGCTGTCCGCCGCGTTGTGACAGTCCCGCGCGGACCCAGCACCGAGGATGAAGTCGGAGGCCATCGTTGCGCCGTCGTGCTCGGGCAACGTGACGTTGATTCGCGGCACGCCGATTACGATGTGCTGGTTTTCGGGGTGCAGCATGATGGCGATCCCCTTTTCGAGTTCGCCCGGGCCGAACTCGTTCTTGTCGTCGATGATGGCTCCGATTTCGGGGACCTCGGCGACCGACACATCGAGTCCGTTCAGGATCGCCGCGCGGATCTGGTCGCTATTGCCTTCGAGGCCGGTATAGCGCGCGAAATCTCCCTCCGCCTGCACGAAGTTGGCCAGATCGGGCGCTTGCACGTGTTCGCCCCGGCTGCGCTCGAGATAGACGGTAGGTCGAGTCTTGCCGGCGACGATCAGCTCGTGGACCGCGATGTCGTTGCCCACCTTCTTGAAGAAATCTCCATTGATCTTGGCAGGCAACGCGCTGAGCAATAGCTCGCGATTGAGGTTCAACAGTTGCTCGGCTTCGAGCCGCAGCCCGTCGCGAACGCGCGCCAACAGGCGTTGCGTGTCCTCGGCCGGGCGCAGCTCGCTCGGTAGCGACTGAAAGTCGAAGTTCGCGAATTGCTCGTGAAAGCGCGGATCACGCAGGGCGTGATTGAAGGCGGACGCGAGAGCGCTTGCGGAGCGATCGCGGCCGAGCAGCTGCAAAAGATAGGCCCGCGCCGGAAATTCGTCGTGCGCGAGGCGTCGCAAAAACTCCGGCAGCGCGCGCACGAAGTCTTTGTCGCTTGGGTCGAAGCAGTCCAGTCGCGCGTTGAAATTGTACCAGGCGCCGCCGCGCAACAAATACAAGAAGCCCAATTGGCCCGCGAACTCACGATCCGAGCGGCGTTGAAGCTCGAGCACGTGGTCCAGCTCGTATTGGATGACGTCTGCATCCTTCGTGTTGCTCACGAACATGAAGACCGGCTGAAATTTCGGGCCGAGGTAACGGAGGCTGTCTTTCAAGCTTTCCAGGTTCCGTTTCAAGTATGTGAAGGCCTGATTTGCGTCTTCACCGACCAGCTCCCAAATCTTGGCGAGATCGTCGAGTAGGTGGATGGTGACGCGCGAGCCCACGACCGTGACCCGAGTACTCAAGGGAAAGCGCGCCACGTTCCGGTGAAGCTCGCTTTCCAACGCGAGCTTCACCGCGTTCAACCGCTCCGTGCTTTCCGCATCCTCGAACTCCAGCACCGTCTCGGTTTCCGCACGACGAACTGCGAACGGCACGATTTTTCGCGGGCGCGCGCCGACCCGGGTCAGTGCGGTGTCGATGATGGCCTGCAAGTTGTTGCGCGCCGGATTCGAAGAAAATTTTGGCACCGTGATCGGAACGCGGAAAACTTTGCCTGCGGGGACGTTCGTTTCTAGGTGCCGTTTGAGATCGATTAGCTTGTGACCGGGGCTATCAAGCAGCAGATTGAAGGCGCTCAAGTACAGCTTCTGCACCACCGGCTCGATCACGTACAAGGTCAGCAGCAGCAACAAGATGCTCCAGGCCAGCGACGAGGTGTCGAACGTCGCGATGAACGCCGCTGCCAGCGCGGCACGTCCGAAGAACATGCCGTACTCGAACAAATAGGCGATCCTGCTGGGCACGAGTCCGTTGGGCAGCAGCGCTTCGGGCTCCCCTTCGGGTTGCCGCAACTGCTCCTCGACGCTTCGGTAAACTTCGCCGCGGACCTCGCCTGCAGCGTACAGGCTTTGCCAGTGGGCCATGAATTCAGCCACGACTTCGCGCTGGATGTCGAGTCGCATCTGCAAGATATGCGCGTCGAGGCGGTCGACGTTGGAGCTCGCGCGGAACGCGCGGCGGCTACACGCTCTGGCCCCGCGATTGCCGGCAGCCAGCAAGCGCGCCGCACGCTGGCTGAACTCTCGACGCGTCTCCAGCAACGTCTTTCGCTCGCTTTTCGAAATGGTGAGCAAGCGGTGGCCGCGCTCCTCGCGGATGCAGAGCGCCTTCAACTCTCGCTTCACGGCGATCACGCCGCAGGCGAGATGTGCGCCGACGGTGTTCAGGCCCCGCGGGCGCTCCTGCATGAAGCGCGCGAGCCAGAGCGCGCGGTCGCGCAAGGCTGGCCCTCGGTCATTGCCGAATTTCGGCAAGTTGAGCGGCACGCCGAACAGGGCGGCCGCGAGTAGCGCCAGCTGATTTTCGGCGCTCACACCCCAAATGACGAGTAGCAGGCAGCCGACAAAGCCGACGAACAGCGTCGCGTGGGTTCCGTGCAAGTGACTCGCAAAGCTAGCCGCGCCGACCAAGATCGCGCACGAGGCGGCCGACCAAGCCAGGCGCGACAGCCAGCGCGATGGACGGTGCTGGCGATCCACCGGGAGATGATTGTCGAACGACACGCGGTCTGCGTCCGAGTCAGCCGCGCGAGCGGCCGTAGAGTCAGCGCATGTCTCAGACTTGGTTGGAGTCATAGTTCTTGCTGCGTAAGCTCCGGGTTTGAGCGCGCGACCTCGCCGAGCTTTTGCTGTGCGCTCCAGCGTCTACGCCGCCGCTTCTGCATTCGTCGTCGCGCTCGCGTGTCCGCGAATTCACGGTCCAGCGGTCGGTCATGGATGCAGCGCTCGCTGGCGGCCGTGGATTGAGTCAACAAGAGCCCGCGCCGAAGCGCCTTGCAGTCCCTGCACTGTGAGCAAAACCAACTATCTACGAGAGCAGCCTGATGGCCGGGCGAGGTCTGGTTTCGTCGAGGCATGTTGGTCTCGTAGTTGAAGCAGGCGCGGCTTGTTTCCACTGTGTGACAAGCGAACCTGTTGTCCTACATGCAATGACTCGGCCAAAACGCTGTGTCACTCGAAGGGGTTATTGCTCACTGGCATTTGCGGCCCGAAGCGCAGCCAGTGTTGACTGGAACAGCCCCGAGCTCGCGCCATTCTGCTTGGAACGTTGCGCCGGCGTTGTCGCTCTATGACAGCGTGGCGCCGACGTGGCGTGCTGTCACATCATTCCGGTCACAGCCTGCCGGCTGACCTAAACGGCAGCGCAAGCTTCGTGAGGTTCACGAATGTCTCACCGAGCGAGTGCTGGTTGGAACCACCGGTCGCCGTCGAGTGCGTTCGTTAGTTTTCAACGCAGCTGAGCAATGCGGGACCCACGGCATCGAGGCTACGCCGAAAGCGTCATTCCGATCCCAACTCGACGCTGAGGCTTTGCCGCTGACTGCGGGCATGCGCGACCAGCAAAAAATAAAACCCTGGATTGGTTTTTGACAAGGCGTGGCAATTTCGCCCCCTATGTCGATGGTGCCGACCAAAGACGCAATCCCCTCGGTCTACTATTTGTCCTTGACCGGGCTCGCATTCGCCGCGTTTCTGGGCTGTTCGAGTAGCGACGCCAACACCGTTCACCTGGGCGCTGCGGGTGGCGGCGCTGCCGGTCTCGCTGCTGGTGGAACGGGGATAGGCAACCTCGGCGCCTCTGGGCAAACAACAGTGGGCGGCGCGCAGGCTGCAGGCGGCAGCGTCGCACTCGGCGGCGCTGGGATGGTGGGCGGCGGCACGGGCGGTTCTGGAGGGATCGCTGGCGCGGCGCAAGGTGCAGCTGGTCACGGCGCCGGCGGTCATACGAGCGGCGGTGCGCCAGGCAACGCTGGCTCGTCAGGCCACGGCGGAGGTGGCGCTGGCCCGACCATTCCACTCGATCGCTTCATGATTGGCGCTGACATCACGTGGGTGCAAGCCGCTGAGGCTCGCGGTGCAACCTATAGTGACGGGACCCAGCGTGACATCTTCGAGCTGCTGAAGGCGCATGGCTTCAATTACATTCGCTTGCGCATGTTCGTGGATCCGAAAGCCTCGGATGGCTACGACCAGCAGAGTGGCTACGCCGATCTCGCGCACACGATTGCATTCGGCAAGCGCATCAAAGCGGCTGGCATGGGGTTCCTGTTGGACTTTCATTACAGCGACAATTGGGCCGATCCGGGCAAGCAATGCGTGCCGGTCGCGTGGCAAAAGTTCAAGACCGTCGCTGAGCTTGCGAGCGCGCTACAAGCGTACACCACGGATGCGATCACTCAGTTGATCGCGGGCGGCGCGCGGCCCGACATGGTGCAAATCGGCAACGAGATCACGCCGGGCATGTTGCTGCACGTGTGTGATGCGGATGGCCAACCTACCGGCAGCAACGCCGTTACGGGTGCGCTCTCCAATTGGTCGAATCTCGGCGCGCTGCTCAAGGCCGGCTCGAAGGGTGTCAAAGACGTGGATGCCGGAATTCAAATCATGCTCCACATCGATCGCGGCGGTGACAAGGGCGGTTACACGGGTGGAGCCGCGACCGCCAGCGCGAGCTTCATCGACAACGCGCAGAAGCAAGGGGTCGTCTTCGAAGTGTTCGGCGAGTCTTGCTACCAAAGGTATCAAGGCGATCCGTCGAGCACGACCAATACCAAAGACGGCTGGACGAAAACGTTCTCCGCGCTGGCCAAGCAATTCCCCAAGCTGCGCTTCGTCGCTGCGGAATACGGGCCAATGCAGCGTGAAATCAACGACGTGCTGTTCGGTCTACCGAACATGCAGGGCGCCGGCACGTTCAACTGGGAACCCGCCAAAGAAGGCGATTGGAACACGGGTCACGTGTTGTTCAGCGCTTCAGGCAACAACTACACGGCGACCGCTGATCTCGCATTGTATGACGCAATGAAAACGGCGTACGCGAGCCGGCTCTAAGAGATCGACAGCGATTTGGGGGGCGCCCACAGTCCAGCAACGCACCTCACAGAGCGTCGCCGTTACCGCGCAGAGCTACAGCACGACTCGGTGCTCTTTTCGCCTGCGGCCAAGTGTCGGCCACGGCGTGCGACGAACCAAGCCGTAGCCAGCGCCGAGATCGCGATCAACGCGATGCACAACGGCAAACCAAGCTGAACCACGGCTCGCGCGCTGCTCGCGCTGACCCCGAACAGGCACAGGTAGGCAGCCGCACACAGCGGACACTTCGGCACGAATACCGCCAAAACCGCCAACAAACTCCCGAACCAGGAACCGATCAACACTCGCCCTGCGCGGCTGTTTCGAGCAAACGCTTGCTGATTCATGCCCAAATCTCTAACTCTCGCGCTGCGAAGCAGGGGAGTGACAAGGCTGTCGGGATTGTCGGTCGCGATGGACAGCTCTGCACGCTGACGGCAAAGTCTCGTTCGTGGATCCAGTGTTACTCGCGGCCGCGCACGCGCTCGATACGGGCGACGTACTCTCGGCGTTGAAACGAGTCGCGCTGCGTGAAGACGCACCGGGGCTCGCCCTGCGCGGGATCGCGCTTTCACGGTTGGGTAAGCGCGAACGCGCTCGCGAGCTACTGCAGAGCGCGGCCAAGGCGTTCGGCGCGGCCGCGCCGCTCGGTCGCGCGCGTTGCTTGCTCGCAGACGCCGAGCTCGCGCTCGCGTCACGCGATCTGCGCGGCGTCGACGCCGCACTTGCGCTCGCAGCGCGAGATTTGCGCGTGATGGGTGATGTGGGCAACGCGCTGCACGCGGATTGCCTGGCTGCGCGTAGCTTATTGTTGCGCGGTTTGCTGGGCGAGGCCGAACGAGCATTGCGCGCGCTGGATACGCGCCGCGCCTCTGACGCGTTGCGCGCCGAGATCCATCTGGCATGGGTCGAACTCCACGTGCGTGCGCCCCGCGCGAATGCAGCGCGGGCCGCGCTCGACGAGGCCGAGCGCGCCGCGCGCAGCGCACGCATTCCCGCCATCAGTCAAGAAGTGAAGACCGCGCGCGCTCTGCTGGAGGCGCCTGCGGGTCGATTGATCCAGGCCGGCACCGAACAAGTGCTCGGGCTCACGCAAGTCGAGCGCGTGGAGCGCGCACCACGAGGCTTACTGATCGATGCCCGAAAATCTAGCGTTGTGTCCGGTAAAATGCGGGTTTCTCTGCAGGGGCGCGCCGTGCTCTTTGGGCTGCTGCGCATGCTCGCCGAGGCTTGGCCGAGCGAAGTCACGCGGCGCGATTTGCTGGCGCGTGTGTTCGCGGTGACCCGCGCCAATGACTCGCACCGAGCGCGCCTGCGCGTGGAGATGGCACGTCTGCGCCGTGCCCTGCGTTCGCTCGCGACCATTGACGCGACGCCTGCGGGGTTCCGTCTGGATCCGGTTGGACGCGCGGAAGTGAGCGTGCTCGTCCCCGTCTCCGAGAGCGAGCACGCTGAAGTCTTGGCCCTGCTGAACGACGGTGAAGCGTGGTCGAGCTCGGCGCTGGCCACGGCACTCGGCGTCAACCAACGCACGGTGCAGCGCAGCTTGCTGGCTTTGGAGGCGGCGGGACGAACGCGGGCAACCGGCAAGGGCCGCGCCAAACGCTGGCTCCGCGCACCCCCGAAGGAGTTCGCGACACCATTGTTGCTCCCCGGGGCCCTGCACTTGCTCTAAGCTGACCCGCGAGATGAGCCGCACCGACGTCGAAATCGAGCGCGAATATGGGCCTTTTGCCGAGCGGGGTGCCGTGCACGGCGTCACCTACGACGGCCAGCAGGTGTGGTTTGCTAGCGGCGATAAGCTGCAAGCGCTCGACCCGCAGAGTGGCGAACTGACGCGCGCGCTCGAGGTGGCCTGTGACGCCGGCACCGCCTTCGATGGGCGATATTTTTACCAACTCGACAAGGGGCGCATTCGAAAGATCGATCCCGAATCCGGTCAAATCGTTGCCACGCTTCCCACGCCGGACCTAGTCGGCGCATCGGGCATGGCCTGGGCCGAAGGATCACTTTGGGTCGGTCAATTTGCGGATCGCAAGATTCTTGAACTCGACCCCGAGACCGGTGAAGTCAAAAGTGAAGTGGTCTCTGATCGTTTCGTGACTGGCGTCAGCTTCAGCGAAGGTGAGCTGTGGCACGCGACACAAGAGAACGACCGCAGTGAGATTCGGCGCGTGGATCGTCAGACCAGCGAGGTACTCGAGCAGCTCGAGCTGCCCGTAGGAATCCTCGTTTCGGGGCTCGAGGCTGATGGGAAGGGGGGTTTCTTTTGCGGCGGTGGCAAGAGCGGCAAGCTGCGGGTGGTCAAACGACCCACCAGCGCAAGTCGGCCGAAGCGCAGCGCCTGACAGCCCTCCTCCGCCGTAGTGTCAGGCCGGAACGCGCTTCCCACGCCCTCTGGCCCCGGAGTTGGGTTGCTCTTGAATCCAGGCGGAAAAATCCGCGGCGCTCACCAGGCTTTTTGCGCGAACTTCAGTTTGCACGATGGCTTGGTGCGAACACTTGAGGTGTACTGACTAGCTCGCCCGATCATGCGCCTCGCCATCGTCGCAGCCTCCTCGTACGAGGAGAACGGTCAAGTTTCCCCGATCCCAAACGCGGAGCTGGACGTCGAGCTGTTCGGTAGCAGATTGGCCGAAGCTGACGCGGGCTTCACGGTGCACGCCTTTCCCGCGCAGCGCGGGCTCGCGGATGCGATGGAGGCGTTGATCGCCGGTTTGGGTGAAAGACCCGAAGCGCTGATCTTCTACTTCTGGGGTTACGCGTTGGATTCGAAAGAGCACGGCCCGACGTTGCTGCTCGACGGACCCCGGCTGTCGTCGTTCACGTTGGCGCGCTTGCGACGCTTGGCGTCCGACGCCGCCGATGTCTCGCTGATCGTGCTCGACACGACGCTCGCTGAAGGTTCGATCGGTGAACCGCTCGACGCAGTGCGCGCCATGGGGCGAGCGCTCAGCCACGGTGATTCGACCGTCTCCAGTTTGATCGCCGCGCGCTCGCAGGAGCAGCTGGTCCCCGAGGGGCCGCCTCCGTTCACTGGGCTCCTGCAAATGATCTTGGACGCGCAGACCGGCAGCGATCGCGCGCTCACGCCCGAGACCTTGTTTCGCACGATGCAATCCGAAGAGGTGATGTTCGCGGACATCCCTGCTGCCGGTTGTTTCCTCGGTCAGCGCGATTTCGAAGTCGTGCCTCCGGCGCGGCCGCTCACCGTGCGCCCGCCCAGCGTGCGCCCACCGAGTTTTCCGCCGCCGCCCAACGTGGCCCCGCCGCCACCGATGTTCCCGCCGCCGACCTTTCCGCCGCAGAATGCGCGGCCGCCGAGCATCCCCGCTCCGCCTCCGATCAGGCCGCCAAGCGTTCCCGCGTCGCCGACCATTCCGCCGCCTCCACTGCGCAGCTCCGTCGCGCCGCCAGGGTTTCCGCCGCCCGGACCGCGACTCTCGACGCTTGCACCACTGAGCGCGCCTCCGCCGCCGCTCATGCGCGCGCCGACTGTGCCGCCGTTGCCGCCGGAGCCGCTCGTGCGCCAAGCGAGTGTTCCCCCGCCACCCCCGCCCATCGGGCGCAGCTCGAGTGTTCCGCCTCCGCTCCACACCTCGAGTGCGCTCGCGGAATCGAGCGTGCGTGCGCCGAGTGTACCGCCTCCGCCGGCGCGCAGTTCGATCGTGCCGCCGCCGCTTCACACATCGAGTGCGTCGGTGGAGCCGATCGTACACGCGCCGAGCCCGCCTCCCCTGCCGAACATTCGCCCACCGAGTGTTCCGCCTGCAGCGCTGCATTACGAAGAGCAGGACGAGCTGACGGCGCCGCGTGCACAGGCGCGCACGCACCAGGCCCCTCCTCCTCCGCCGCCGATCCGCAAGTCTGCCGCGCCGAGCGTGCCGGCGATGCCCGTGGCAGAGCCCGTCGCGCCGCCCGCTTCGAGCGCTGCGGATCACTGCCGACGTTTGCTCGCCGAGTTCGAGCGCGTGGGCGATCGCGATGGCGCGTATCGCGCCGCCGAGTGTCTCGAAGCCCTCGGCGAAGCGGATCTACACGAATCGTTGTTGGCCGCGAATCACCGCCCGGAAGGCCTGCAAGCCGTGCGCGGCGCGCTGTCTTACACGGATTGGCACGAACGGCTGAGCGCGGGCTTTCGTGATCCGCACACGGACGCGATCTTGCGCGCGATTTCACCCGCGCTCGCGCGCGTCGGCTTTCAACACGCACGGCGTCTGCGGCGTGAACCAACGCTCTCCGAAGAATCGCGCCAAGATCCCGAGCGCAGCACCACGACGCTGGCCAAGACGCTCCATTGGACGTCGCGCCTGTTGTGTGTGCCCGCAGCCGAGCTGTACTTGGTGCCGGAAGGCATGGACTCGCTCGGGTTGGTGCCCGGTCCCGATCATCCCTTGCTCACGTGCGGGCGCGCGCTCGGCAGTGGCTATAGTTTGCAGGAGCTGGTGTGCGTGTGGGCGCGCGAGCTTTCGTTCGCGCGTGTCGAGCAAGCCGCACTTTGTTATTTCCCGAACGGTTCCGAGCTGTCGCAGTTGCTCTCGGCGGCGCTCGCGGTCGGCGGTGCGGTGGGCCTACGCGCCATCGACGACGACGCAAAACGTCTCGCCAGCGGTCTCAAGCGCGAAGTGCGCGGTCCGAGTTTGGCGGCGCTGGAAGCCGCGGCGCGCGCCTACCCAGCGCGCGAAGTGGCGACGCGCGCTCAGGCGTTCATCCGCTCGGCAGAGTTCGTCTCCGGGCGCGCCGCGCTCGTCGCGAGTGGCACGCTGTCACTCGCGCTCACGCTCGATCAGCGCTTTCCTCGTCGCTTCTTGACCCGCGCCGACGAGCGCCGCGCGGACATCCTGCGCTTCATGGTCAGCCCTGAATTCGGGCAAATCCGCGCCGCAATCGGCGTCGCGGTGGGCTGAGACGACCGAGTAAGTCTTGCTCCCGATCTAACCCGTCGACCGCTCCGCGCGCTCGAAATTGACAAGGTTACCTCGGTGAGGCCCCTTTACCGATGGAATGCAGAGCCCGTTCCGTCCCGTATCGAGCGGTTTGTTGGCGCTGTGCGTCTCTGTCGCCTGTTCCAACGCACCGAGCGCCGACTCTGCCCACGCGGGAGCGGCCAGCACCGCTGGCGGTGAGGCGGGCGCGTTCGCCACTGCAGGCGGCGCGCCGAGCGCGTCGCTGGGTGGTGGTGGTGCGGCGAACAGCGCTACCGCGGGGGCGAATGCTTCGCTCGCGGGAGCTGGCGGGAGCGTGACTCAAGCGACGGGAGGCATGAGCGCAGTGGGCGGTGCGCCTGTTGGGCATGGCGGCTCCTTCGGCGGTACTCCCAGTGCGGCGGGCGGTACTGGTGCCAGTGGTGGCGGATCTGCTGTCGGCGGCAATGGCGGCGCGTCGTTCAAGTATCCAGCCGCGAGTACCGAGCACCGAGCCATCGGCACGCACGATCCGAGCTTGATACGCGCAGCGAACACCTTTTACTTGTTCGCCACAGGTGGACTACTCACGGTTCGCAGCTCGACTGATCTCGCCAAGTGGAACAACGCGGGCGCGATTTTCAACACGCTTCCGTCGTGGATCAAAGACGCGCTCGGGCAAACCATCACGGACTTGTGGGCGCCGGATGTGAGCTTCGTCAACGGCACGTACCGCGTGTACTACGCGGGCTCCGTGTTCGGCTCGAATCATTCGGTGATCGGCCTGGCGACGAACACCACGCTCGATCGTCAAGACAGCGCATACAAATGGACCGATCAGGGGCTCGTGATCGAATCCAATGGAACCTCCGCCAAGGACGACTGGAACGCCATCGATCCGAACGCCATCACCGACGCTGACGGGAATTGGTGGCTGGTGTTCGGCTCGTTTTGGAGCGGCATCAAGCTGCGCCGTTTGGACACCGCGACGGGAATGCTGAGTAAGACCGACACCAAGTTGTACGGCTTGGCGTCGCATTCGGGCGGTATCGAAGCGCCGTCGATCATTTCACACAACGGTTATTATTACTTGTTCGTGTCGTACGACGCTTGCTGCAAAGGCGTCGACAGCACCTACCGAACCATGGTCGGCAGAGCCTCCGCGATCACCGGCCCGTATTCGGACGCGGACGGCAAAGCAATGCTTCAGGGCAACGCAGTGCAACTGCTCGCCAAAGACGGCCGCTACATCGGTCCAGGCGGTGGCACCGCGTTTCGCGATGGCGACCAATATTTCTACGCCTACCACTACTATGACGGGCAGATGAACGGGGCGTCGGAGCTCATGCTGCGGCCGATTACCTGGAAAAACGACTGGCCCGAGCTCGGCGCGCCGCTCTGGCAGTGAGAGCGCACGAACGTGCCAGTTGGGCAACGCGGCGTGGCGGTCTGTAGCAAAGCACGTTAGCGCGCGGCTCCAGTAAATCCCCAATTTGAAAGTGATTTCCGAGCGATCGAGAATGTTTCGATACGTCGCGTCGGTCACAGCGGTGTGCGCTGCTAGTCATTTTAATTTTGCGGGGGGCTATCGACCAGGCTCGCGGTAAAACCCAGGAGGATGGAGCTCCCGATCGCCGTAGGCCAGGTGGTGGCGCAGAAATATCGCGTCGACCGCTTCATTGGCCAAGGTGGGATGGGCGTGGTCGTCGCCGGATTCCACCTGGAGCTGGATCAACCCGTCGCGATCAAATTCTTACTCGCCGAGTCTGGACTGCAGAGCGAGGGCGCGGAGCGCTTCCGCCGTGAAGCGCGCGCCGCTGCCAAGATCCATAGCGAGCACGTGGCACGCGTGTTCGACATCGGGCTGCTCGACGAGCGCGTGCCGTACATGGTCATGGAGCTCTTGCACGGCAATGAGCTCGAGATCGAGATGGAACGGCGAGGCGCCCTACCCGTGGGGGAGGCGGTTGGCTATTTGCTACAGGCGATTGACGCGGTGGCCGAGGCGCATTCGGCGGGCATCGTTCACCGCGATCTGAAGCCGACGAATCTGTTTCTCGCGCAGCGCGCGGACGGCTCGCGCATCGTGAAAGTCCTGGATTTCGGCATTTCGAAGTCGCTCGGCACAGGTCGTCAAAGCGAAGTGGCGCTCACGCGCACCGCAGCGTTCGTCGGCTCGCCGTTGTACATGTCGCCCGAGCAGATGCGCTCGGCGCGTGATGTGGACGCGCGCGCTGACGTGTGGGCGCTGGGCGCGATCTTGTACGCCATGGTCACGGGGCAACTGCCGCATCCCGGCAACTCGTTGCCTGAGGTGTGTTTGGCGGTGATGAACAATCCGCCGCGCCCGTTGAGGGACTTCATTGCCAGCGTGCCGGAAGCGCTGGAAGCGATCGTGCTGAAGTGCTTGGCCAAGGAACCCGCGCAACGCTACGCGTCCGTGGCCGAGTTGGCGGAACAACTATTGCCATTCGCCCCCGAGTGGCATCTGGTTGTCGAGCGAGCGACGCGTTTGCTCGGAGGCGCGGCGGTGGGATCTTACCCAGCCTCGTTCGTTCGCTCGTCGCACACCCCCGTCGTTTCGAGCGTTACTCGACAGAGGATTTCGGCACCTCAAATGAACGATTCAACGCCGCCGAACGCAACCGAGGCGCCCTGGTCCAAGACTGGTCGAAAAGGCGCGAAAAGGCGGCGAGCTCCGCTGCTCATCGCCGCGCTGTTCGGCGTCATCGCGGTGCTCGGCGTGCTGGTCATGACTCGCCGCAAGCCCGAAACCCCAGCGCTCGCGGCTGTGCCCACGCCGAGCAGCGCACCGAGCACCCCGCTCGCTCCGGTGGTTTCGGACGTTCACGCCGCAGTCCCCGCTGCTGCGAGCGCAGAGCTCGTAAAGGCCGGGGCGGAAGTGTCGAACGTCAAGCCAACTGCGAGCGCTACGCCGTCCGTCGCGAGCGCGAAGGCCGCCGACCGTGCGGCGCCGCGCGCAATCGAGCCAGCCCCGGGCGCGCCGCGTTACACGTATTTCGGCGGTCGGCGCTAACCCACATTCATACCAAGCTCGCGCTGAACGGCCGTTTGGAACCTTAACCATCCATTCGGAAACATTGCTTGTTGTATGCTGGGTGCATGGTGCGAAGAACGCATTGGTCGGCGTGCGTTTGCGCATGCCTATTGAGCATGCTCGTCGTCTCGCGCGTTGCTCGGGCACAAGTCAGCCCCGAGGAAAAGGCGGCTGCTGAGGCGGTGTTCCAAGAAGGCATGCGCCTGATTAAACAAGGCAACTTCGCGGACGCCTGCCCCAAGTTCGAGATGAGCCAGCGCGTGGAGCCCGCGGTCGGCACCATGCTCTACCTCGCCGAGTGCTATGAAAAGACCGACCGCACCGCGAGCGCTTGGGCCATGTTTCGCGAAGCCGCGTCGCTTGCAGAAACGCAGAAACAGTTCGACCGTCAGAAGACCGCAGAGATGCGTGCTGCTCGCTTGGAACCTCGCTTGGCTTGGCTCACCATCGACGTGCCCAAAGAATCGGCCGTGCTTGGGTTGCAGATTCGGCGCAACGGCGTGCTCGTTTCGTCCGAGCTGTCCGGTATCGCCACGCCGGTCGACCCCGGCGAAGTACAGGTCGACGCCTCCGCGCCCGGACGATCGCCCTACTCGACCAAGGTGAAGGTGGCGGCGAAAGCGCGCGTTTCGGTGCCCATTCCTGTATTGCAGGCCGCGCCTGATGCAGCGCCGGCAGCCGTTGCGGCACCGGTTGTCGCTCAGCCGGAGAACGCACAGCTGGCACCCGTGGCGCCTCCGCCGCACAGCGCTGAGCCTCCGCCGAACGCAACGCCCGCGTCCACGGGGTCCTCACATGCATCGCCCATCCCGTGGATTGTCGGTGGGGTCGGCGTTGCCGCGCTGGGCGTGGGCACGGTGTTCGGTCTCAAAGCGATCTCCAACGCCAACGAGGCGCGTGACACTTGCCCCAAAAACATCTGCAATGACGCGCAAGGCGCGACAGCCGCAGACAGCGCTCACACCCAGGCGACGATTTCCAACGTCTCGTTCGTGCTCGGCGGAGTGGCGCTGGCCACGGGCGTCGTCTTGTACTTCGCCCTGCCGACGAAGCATGGCACGCAAGTCGGACTCTCACCGACGGTCGCTCCGACGAGTGTTGGCTTGGCGCTACACGGAAAGCTCGAACTATGAGCGGAAAATCTTTGCGCTGGCGTCGGTCGCTCGCCGCGGCATCGCTCGGCGCAGCCTGCATTTTCAGCGGCATGCTCGGCTGCCAAGCCATCGCCGACATTCCCGACGTGACGTACTCGGCGCGCTGCGACGAATACTGCGATCAAGAGATCAACGTTTGCGCAGGCGTCGCAAGCCAATACCAAGACCGACGCACCTGCATGGAAGTCTGCACCGTGCTCGACAAGAACGCGAATGGCTCGGACGCCAAGATCGGCAACACCATTCCGTGCCGGCTCGAACGCCTGCGCTCAGCGGCACTCGCTCAATCTTCTGACACGGCGGACTTTCTCGAGTACTGCACGCAGTCCGGTCCAGGTGGCGGTAACGCCTGCACGTTGGCGCAAGGCGCTCCTGATTGCGAAGGCTATTGCACGTTGTACGGCGCGGCTTGCGGTGGAGACTCGCACAATCCGTTCATGGGCCAGCTTCCGGATGACAACTCGGGCAGTCAAGCGGAGTGCATCGAGAAGTGCAAAGCCGTGCAACCGATCACCGACCACGAACAGCCCAATAGCGGTTACACCTGGCAATCCGGTAAAGCCTCCGGCGACACGCTCGGCTGTCGCTTGTACTTCGTGAGCGCCGCCGTCGTCGACCCAGCCGCCAATTGCGATTTCGCCGGCATTCGCCCCGCCGGAGCGTGCTTGGGCGCAGACTCGAAGCCCAACTGCGACAACTTCTGCTTGGCGCTGACCACTGCCTGTCAGGGTGAGCTGAGCGTGTACGAGAGCTTCGACCAATGCAAAGCGGTGTGCCTCGCCACGGCGCCCGGAACGAAACAAAGCACGACTCCCGAAAATACCATCGGCTGTCGCAGCGCCCACGAGTTCAACGCGCTCTTGATCAGCGCGCACGATCACTGCCCGCACATCGGCCCGCTGGGCGCAGGCGTCTGTGGTGATTCGAAGAAAGGCGGCAATTGCGAAGCCTATTGCTCACTCGCCGAGAAGGCGTGCGACAAAGCCTTTGCTCCGAACTTCAGTGGCCACGCGGATTGCGTCGACAAGTGCTCCAAGTTCAAAGGCGCAGACCAGGGCGACTACAGCGTTGCCGAAGCGAAGGAACCCGGTGACACCGTGCAATGTCGCGGTCTAGCCGTGAGCCAAGCCCTCGCCGCGACCTCCGCCGAAGACCGCACCAAAGCGTGCGCTGCCGTCTTCGGCGCCGCGCCATGCAGCGACTGACGCACGTCACGTCGCAAGAACGTCACGCAAATGCTGCGCAGCCAGCGTTGACGCGTCGAGGTCGAATCGATACTCCGTCCCACCATGCGCGTCGCTTCATGGTTCTTGCTCCTCGGCTCGCTCGCACTGACGCCCGTGGTCATCGCTTGTCAGCACGAGCCTCTGGAAGTGGCGCACGTGGATCTGC
This sequence comes from Polyangiaceae bacterium, assembly GCA_035634635.1. Lineage (GTDB taxonomy): Bacteria > Myxococcota_A > Polyangia > Polyangiales > Polyangiaceae > PMG-095. The sequence continues at coordinate 28,396 of DASQCO010000117.1, read as the reverse complement.
AGCGCCTCAGCGGCAAGTGGTACGAAATCGCCAAGTTGCCGCGAGCCACCCAGGCCGGCTGCGTAGGCACTACCGCTGAATATCAGCTCAAGTCCACGAACGAGCTGCTCGTGATCAACGAGTGCCACGAAGGAAGTGCCACTGGGCCCCTCAAGCGAGTCTCGGCCCGCGCCGTCGCCCCTGACGCGAACGAACCCGGCAAGCTCTCGCTCGACTTCGGCTTCGCCTACGGCGACTACTGGGTGATCGACGCGGGCAAAGACTACGAATACCTAGTCGTCGGCCACCCTAGCCGCGACTACTTCTGGATCCTCAGCCGCACCCGCACCCTGCCGCAATCAACACTCACCGCCGTTCTGGATCGAGCCCAAAAAAACGGCTTCCCCATCGGCACCCTCAGCTACACGACCCAGTAAACTCAACGCACACCTTGTGCGCTCAGTTCGGCTCCCAGAGGGATTGACCGCCGAGCCGCAGAGGCCGCAGAGATCAGAGGGAGATTGTAAGGGGATTGGTTGGTCGCGACTAGGAAATTTCAGGGGGCGTGATCAGCGCTGACCGTGACCACCGTTTCCGCGTGCGGAACGGTCGCTCAGAGTAACCCCCCTCAAACTCTCTTTCTGATCTCTGCGGCCTCTGCGGCTCGGCGGTTCAAACTCAGGGAGCGTTCATAGTCGTCGGCAACGTCGAACAACGTCGGTCGGCATGAGGCGGGAACATTGCCGGAGTTTGAGGTGCGTGGCTGGGGCGGGGGCGCCCCAGCTCCACTCTTGAGGGTTATTAGGCGCTGGCGCGGGTGGGGGGGCGGTGGGCGGAGTCGTTGGCGAATTGTTCGAGCATGCGTTCGGTCATGCCGAAATCGACGCAGGCATCGGTGATGCTTTGGCCGTACACGAGTTCGGATTTGTCGCCGCGCAGCTCTTGCTTGCCGCCGACGATATTGCTCTCGATCATCACGCCGAGGAGGTGCTCGGAGCCGGCGCGTAGTTGCGCGCCGATTTCGGTCAACACTTCGGGTTGCTTCAGGTGGTTCTTGCCGCTGTTGTCGTGGCTGCAGTCGACCAACATGCGCGCGTTGGTTTTGGCCTTGCGTAAGGCTTCCGCCGCCGCGTTGACTTGTTCAGTGCTGTAGTTGGGGCCCGAGTTGCCACCGCGTAGTACCAAGTGTGTGTGGGGATTGCCGCGGGTTCGCACCACGCCGACCTGCCCGTTCGGATCGATGCCGAGGAAGCTGTGCGCGCGCGAGGCGGCGATGATGGCGTTGATGGCGACGCTCAAGCCGCCGTCGGTACCGTTCTTGAAGCCGACCGGCATCGATAATCCAGAGGCCATTTCGCGGTGAGTTTGGCTCTCGGTGGTGCGTGCGCCGATCGCCGTCCAGCTCACCAGATCTGCGATGTATTGTGGGATAATCGGATCGAGCATCTCGGTGGCGGCCGGCATGCCGAGTTCCGCGATGTTCAACAGCAAGCGCCGCGCACTGCGAATGCCCGCTGGGATGTCGTTGCTACCGTCCAAGCGAGGATCGTTGATTAGCCCCTTCCAGCCCACGGTCGTGCGCGGCTTCTCGAAGTAGACGCGCATCACGATCAAGAGCTCTTGCGCGTAGCGGCGCTTGAGTTCGAGTAAGCGTCCAGCGTAGTCGATGGCGGCATCGGGATCGTGAATCGAGCACGGTCCGACGATTACCAAGGGGCGCGCGTCTTCACCGTGCAACACTGCTTGGATCTCTTGGCGTGCGCCAAACACGACGTTCGCGGCACGTTCGGAGAGCGGCAACTCGGCGGTAACTTCGCTGGGGCTCTTGAGCACTGTCGTATCCACGATTCGGAGGTCTTTGGTTTCGAGCATGTTGGGCCTGGGGGAGCTGTTGTCGGTGGTTTCGGGCTGATTGCACCCCTTCGGGTGTCACGAGGCGCGTAGGCACAAAGCCAAAAACCCCCGGGCGCCGCGGCGACCAGGGGTTTTGTGCTTTCTCTTGCCTGTGTTCAGTAGAGAAGGCGAGGCCCTGACGCCGCGGTGACCGCGGGCCAATAGCCAAACCAAAACTGAAAACGGGCAGAGCGCATGAGGCGTTCACGGAGTGTAGGGGACAGTTTCGTTTTGCGCAAGCAGAGCGTGCTTGGTCATTGCAACGGCGCGCGTGCTCTCACGCGACCAACACAGCAGCGTGTGTCGATCTGTGGAAACGAATTTCCCGTTAAACTGTAAGTCTCGTGTTCGGCATCATGGCGGATGAAGAACCCACGCGCGAACGGGATCGGTCAGAAACTGAAAAGTCGTTCGTGCTTCGCGAATCGCGCTGCGGCAAACGGTGACGAATTCCGCGGCGAACGCGACGTGATCTCGGTGCGGTGCTCGGGAAGCAGCACTTCGAGAGTTCGATGACGCGCGCGCAAATGGGATAAGTTACTGTTAGCCGTGTTCGACTCGAATCACTACCCGGTCGTCCACGACCTAGGAGCTCCATGACTGGCGCTCGTGAATCGAGTCCACCGCCCTCTCACGGGCTCGACTCGGGCGAGCTCTCCGAGCGCCGTTGCCGCGTCACGATCATGTTCGCGGATCTGAGCGATTACACGTCGCTCAACGAGAACAACGATCCCGAAGACGTCGCGGAGCTGCGTCGCCGCTTGATGCAACTCGTTTCGGACGTGGTCGTCAGTCATCAGGGATTGCTCAATCAATTCGTTGGTGACGGTGTGGTCGCGGTTTTCGGTTTGCCCAAGGCTCACGAAGACGACGGCCGGCGCGCGGTGGCGGCCGCGGTCGAGCTTCAGGAGCGCCTGCGCACGTCTGAATGGGGAATCGGACCGCCCAACCTTCGCTTGAAGATGCACATCGGCGTGCACGCCGGGCTCGTGTTTGCGTCTCGTGGCAACCCGCTGCACGGCCACTATCAACTGACGGGTGACGCCGTGAACACGGCTGCCCGACTGTGCAGCGCTGCCAAGCGCGATGAAGTGATCGTGAGTGACGCCGCGCTCCGCGGGCTCGAGGCCTTTTTCGAGACCGAGACGGTCCAGCCGCTGCAGCTCAAGGGCAAGAGTGAACCCGTTCCCGCTTTCCGCGTGCTCGGTAGCCTCACGGTCGAGAGCCGGCTCTTGGCCCGCTCACGCCAAGGGCTGACGCCGTTCGTCGGGCGGCAACGCGAACTCGATCAGCTCGAGGGACTGCTCTCCGAGGCTCGTCAGTCGCGTGGCAGCGTGCTGTGTGTGCTCGGCGATGCCGGGCTCGGCAAGACTCGCTTGTTGGATGAATTCGCGCTGCACGCCGGCCGCGCCAAGGTGAGTGTGCTCCGTGGCTGGTGTGAGAGCTACGGAGGTATCAGCCCACTTCGCCCATTTCTGCAGATTCTGCGCGAGTTGCTGCCGATCGCGAAGGACGCGCCGGTCGAGATGCGTATCGCTCAGCTCGAGCGAAATCTCGAAGTCTTCGGCGAGTCACTGCGCGTGCACTTGCCCGCCTTCTTACACCTTTTGTCGATTCGCGATTGGGACGATCAACGAGACACCGAGACGCGGCAGCGCGCGATCATCTCGGCCGTCAGTGAATTGCTCTTGGCGGTCGTTGATTCTCGTCCGCAGGTGCTGTTGTTCGACGATTGGCAATGGTCCGACGGCGCGTCGTTGCAAGTCTTGGCGCAGTTGGTGCGCGCGGCTCGCGACAAGACTCTGTTGCTCTTGATCGGTGCGCGGAGCATCGGCCCAGACGATCAGGTGCTCGCTCAGTCGCCCACCATGTGGCTGAGTCCATTTACGGAAGCGGAGTCTGCCGAGGCCGCCAGATTGCTCGTCGCGGGCGCTGCCCGGCCGACGCTGTTGCGCAATGTTCACGAGCGCTCCGGCGGCAATCCGCTGTTCTTGGAGGAGCTGTGCGCGAGCATGAAGCTTGGGCTCGGCCGCCTCGAAGATTTCGATGGCGGCCTGGTCCCTACCACCGTGCATGCCTTGATTCGCACGCGCATCGAAGCACTGCCGCCCGAGCTCGCGGAGCTATTGGGCGTCGCGTCCGTGATCGGCAACGAGTTCCCGCTCTGGCTGCTGTTCGAAGTCGCCGCCATGCCCGACGCGGAAGCGAGGCTCGAAGCGCTGCTCGGAACGGGCTTGTTGCAGCTGTCCGAGGCCCCGAAAGCGGTGCGCTTCAAGCACGGGTTGACGCGTGAAGTGGTGTATGACGGCGTGCGCGTCCACGAGCGCCGCGAATCGCACAGGAAGGCTGCCGAGGCGCTCGAACGTCGCTTTCAAAATTCCGGCCTCTCCGATCACCTCGAGGCTTTGGCCGAGCACTATGCGCGCGCGAATCAACACGGCACCGCGTCGCGCTATGCCGAGCTGGCCGGCGATAAGGCGGCGACCAGCTCCGCTTTGGATGGCGCGCGTCATCACTACGCGGCTGCGCTCCGACAAATCGATGAACTTTCGAACGACGAGACGATGCTTCGTCGCTGGTTGAGCATCGTCACCAAGTGGTCGGCGGCCTGCGTGTACTACCCGGCGCGCGAGCAGCCCGCGGTGCTTTCACGCGCCGTGCGCTATGCGGAAGAGCTGCGCGACGACAAGGCGCTAGCCCGCGCCGAGTATTGGAGCGGCTGGATACACTATACCTTGGGCGCGCAAGAAACGGCCATCGACCACAGCTCGCGGGCCCTGCAGCTTTCCGAGCGCGACAACAACGAGCGTATGACCGCCCAGCTCTTGGTCAATATCGGGCAGAGCCACGCGGCGATCGGCGAGTACGAGGCCGCGTTCGACTTTTTGGACCGCGGTATTGCGCTGAAGCGACGCACGGGGACGCTCGGTATCGGTGGAGCGTACGCGCTCGGTTGCCGCGCGGTTGCGCACGGTGATCGCGGTGAATTCGGCGCGGCTCAAGTTCAAATGTACGAGGCGTTGTCTCTGGTCAACAACACCGGGCACCCGCTGGAAGGGTCGCTTTGCGGCTTGCTCGGCATGATTCAAGTTTGGCAGGGGGATTGGCAAGCCGCGCGGGCGACGGCGGCTCGCGGTCGGGCGACGGGGGAGCGCTGCAACGGGCACTACGTGCTGGCGATGTGTGAGGCGTCGAGCAGCTACGCTTCCTGGCGGCTGGAGGGCTCGCTCGCGGCGATCGATTCGCTGGAAAATTGCGTGAAGTGGCTGGAACGCCGTGACATCAATCTGTATCTGTCCTTTTGCCTCGGGCACCTGGCTGAGGCTGAGTTCGAAGCGGGTCGCCTGGAAAGTGCCGCGCGACACGCTCGGCGCGCTCTGGCCCGCGCAGACTCGGGAGATCGCGTGGGTCGCGCCATGGGACACCGCGTGCTTTCGCTGATTGCCGCGAAAAGTGGCAATGAACTCGAAGCTCGGCAGCACTGCGAGCATGCGTTGCGCTCCGCCGAGCAGCGTCAATCCTTGCGTGACGAAGCGCTCACCAAGCTGTGCCTGGGCCGCCTCGAACGCAGCTGGGGGCGTGCAGACCACGCGCGTGCGCTCCTCGAAGCGGCACGTGACCGCTTCGAGGAGTTGCGCATGGCTTGGCATCATGATGACAGCGTGCGCCGCCTCGCCGAGCTGTGAGTGGCTATTCGTATTGGCTCAAGATCAGCGCACTGAGCGAGGTATTCTTGAGCCGCGGTTGCTCGAGGAGCGCTGTGACGGTGCCAACGATCACGCCCAGCGCCATCGCTTGTCCCGGGCAAGCGTGGATTGCTTCTTTCTGCCCTGCCGCGTAGTGCGCGGGTAAGTCGCCGAATAGGAACTTCCACGCATCCTCACGGCCTTCGTCTTGTGCTGCTGCCGCCGAGAAGCCGAGGTGTACGCCAACGACCTCGCCTCCCTTGATTGGGCCACGCTCGAACATCGGGGTTCGCGAGATCATCGCGGGCACGGGGGCCCTGATCATCAGCGAATAGACGAGCGGCATCAGCTGCTTCATGAATTCTTGCTGCGGGAGATCGCGGAAAGTGTGCTGTTGCCTCCACAATTGGTCCGACGCGACCAAGCCGCCCAATACGCCAACCAGGGTGCCGAAGGTGGGCACGGCGAACCCACTGAGAAGACCGATGATCGTTCGTACTACGAGGTCGTCGGATTGCCCGTGCTTGGAGACCGCGGTGATCATACGGCTCTTGCCGCGCTGCTCTGCGGATGCAGGAGAGGCGTACCACTTGCTGATCTTTTCGTTGATGCTGAAGCCGCTCGCATGTGCGGCCTCACTGGTCGCGGGGCTCGGACGAGGTGGGAACACGTGCGCGAACACGGCCGTGAGATCCACCGGGCAACGCACGGCAGTTGCAGCCGTCGCCGGAGCCGTATTAGCCGGCCACTCGAGCTCGGTATCGTCACTCAGGAGCTCGGTAGGGAGACCGTACAACGCGCACGCGACGTCTCGGATGACTCGCTGCGCAAGCGTGACCAGGTCGAGTGCGATGGGTTGGGCTAGGGCCGGTACGCTCTGGATCGCCTTGCCCAGCTCGTGAAAAATGAAATCCTGTTCCTTGAACCAGTGAAGCGCCGCAGCGTGTGCCGCATCACGCGCCTCGTCGAAAGAGATGCTTTCGATGAAGGCGTTCGCGTCAGTGCTTTCCTTGACGTAGTCGCCCGGCTTCACCTGATCCGGGTACGGGTCCGGCGGGGTCCCGAATTGCTTTGGATTGGGCGCGGGATCCATGCCGAGATACAAGGTGGCTTTGCACGCCACCATGCGCTTCCAGTAGCTCCGCACCGAGTAATTGGTCGGGTCGCTGAGCGCATCGGTGACCTGATCTGGAAGCCCGATGATCACGCCGAAATTCTCCGCTCTACCGAGACCTTCCTTGTTGGCGACTAGTTTCTTCAAGGTTTCGCCGATCATTTTTGGACGAAGTACGTCTTCTAGTTGGGCCTTCGTCGTGCTTCCGGCCTCGGACAAGGGTTCGGCGCCGAACTGCTCGGTGGGTTGGGCTGCCTTCTGCTGTTCCGCTTTCGTCTTCGCCTCCGCCTCCAGCTCGGCCTCGGTCTTCTTCCTTACGAGCAGCGGCCGGTTCGGCTGACCCAAGAAAGTAAGTGCGCTACGCGACGGAACATACCCGTAAAGGCCCCAATCCAAGCCTGCTGCCGGCTTCGAAGGGACGTTGACCGAGGCGGAGCCTCCTTTTTCGTTCGGGTATTGCAGCTGTCGTCCGGAGTCGTGGGGATGGGTGCCAGCAATCAGATCGGGGTGACCGCTGAACACGCCGGTGACGTTGCCCCCGTTGACCCAGCGTTGAACGACTTCGTACTGTTCCGCGAGACTCGCGGCGATCGCCGTGAACATGACTCCGCGTTCGTACTTGTCACTCACACCATTGAACTTGGGCCCGTAAGTCATGCCGCGCCGAAGAATGCGTGGCGTCTTGTCCTCGTGCTTGTCGACCAGTCGCGGGTTGGAGCGGCGCACGTGAGAGAAGAACGGGCACTTCGCGCCGTTCGGATCCTTTGCGTACTCGAAGTCGTTGTCCTGCTTGTTGGTGATCAGGTTGCGCCCATCCGTGCCTCTGCCCAAAGCGAGTTCGAGCTGAGACCGCCCCATGTCTTTGTAGACCGCAGGATCTTGGCGCATCTTGCGGATGGCAATGAACGTCGAATTCGACGCCAGCTCCTTCGGGAGAGCGCTGGGCTCGTTGTTCCGGTTTTGGTAGCCGAGTAGCAGTTCACCGACCGGTACAACGTCGCGCGCTGCATAGGGCGCCTTCACTTCTTCGCCGTTGGCTACCGGCTGGCTCATCCCGTCGACCGCGCCCAGGTGCCCTAGGCCATCGGCGTAGCGCCGAGTCGGCTGGACGTGCAAAATCTCGATATCGCCCTGCGCTTCGAGCGCCTTCAGGAATTGGGTGAAGGAGGGGCACAGCTCGTGGGTTTCATAATCGCTGTGCATTTGCAGATTCAGCACCGCATCCACCAGCGAGAGCCGAATGGGGTGACCGCTCGAATTGCCGGTTGGCCAATTGGCTTTCGGAAGCGACCAGCGATCGGGGTGATTGTCGCCGACGTCGCCGAGCAACGCGGCGCGCGCCTCCAAGCCTTCGCGAAATTCCTGCGGGAACAGCGCGAGTTCATCATCCGTCAAGCCGAGTGTCGTCAGCCCTTCGAAGCAAAGCGAGAGATTGATCTTGAGATCATTGGCGCCGACTTCGAACGAGATCTGCGGGGTGATGTAGCGTAGAAATGCGGCTCCGTGTGCTCGGCTCTTGAATCGGAGCAGCGCGAACGCGCCATGCGTCACCTTGTCCGTGTTCGCGTAGGAGTTCAGGATATTTCCTTGAATATCCGCTCGGGCTTTCTCCGAGATCGCGTTGGTCACGTCCGTGGCTGGCGGAGGGCGGGGGGGCGTCCCAGTTTGATTGAGCTGCACTTCCTGAAGCTGGGCGAGCCAAGTCGCTGTCGCGACGTTGCGCAGGCCGAGGTCCGAAACGTGTCCCCCGCGCGCCTGGTTCGCCGCCTTCAATGTCGCGATCGCCTGGTTCAATGCCGGAAAGTCAGGCTTGAGGATCACGTATGCGACGCGGTCGAAGTACTCCTGATCGTTCAGCGTTCCTCCAGGACCAACGAACACGCTTCGCAAACCGAACAGCGCGTAGGCGCGCGAGAGCGGCCGGGGAACCGCCTCGTACACGACCGGAGGAATCGCGAACGGAGTCGCGTTGCCCGTCGCGTGCTGAGCCTCGAAGGTCTTCAGATAGCGCACATCGTCGACGGTGAGCTCGGCGTTGGCAACATGGATGAACGGAATGTCGACTTGATTCTCGCGCACCCACGCCGAAAACTTCGGGTAGCCGTCGAAGCAACTGTGCCCGGCGTACTCGGCGCAATGGCAGAAGATCGCGTCGAGCACCGGGCCTGCATCGTCCACAATCTTACGAATATACGGTTCCCACGGTCCGTCGAAGGACACCGCAAGCATCAGCTTGGTGTCATTGTCGATGATGGCCCAGCGCACGAAATCGAGGATCTGCAATTTTTCGAGGAAGCCACCCTCTACACGGCGCACCTCGACCTCCGACTTGCGTTGATCGAACAACGCACCGAGGAACAAGCGCAACCGCGAAGCGTAAGACAGCGTCTTACCGGTGTACGGCACGACTCCGGTTTTGAGCGGAGCGATCAGCGTGATCTCTTGAACTCCATCGATGTTCTTGCTGGTGCTTGTGGTCATCATTGCTCCCCTGATTTCGTGACCGGCGTTCTGTCGAGTTGGACATAACCGGTTTGCCTTGCTGCCGGTGTGAAGCGGCTCACAGTATTCAGATTTGCGGACGGCGCGACGAGTGACAATCCGATGGTTGGGATAGTCAATTTGTGAGCTGCATCACATCGCAATGGCGGGCGAGGCCCCATTCTCGTACTTCAGTTCGGGGGGAGACCTTCGAAATACCGAGGCGAGGAGTAATCAAGTGGAGCTGTATGGCTTGGAAGAGGTCGACAAGGCGCTTGCGGACATTCAGCGCCGGGAGGAACGGTCGCTGCTCTCTTTGCCGAACGTGCTCGGGGTTGGCGTTGGGCGTAAAGGAAGCAACGGCTTCGAAACGAATGAGCCGTGTTTGGTCGTGCTCGTTTCACGCAAGTTGCCGGCAACGCAACTCTCGGCCACGGATCGGATTCCCGAGCTGGTCGAGCACTGCAAGACCGACGTGATCGAGGTCGGAGAACTGTCCGCGTTGGAAGCGCCCGAGCCGCCGCGCGAAAGTTCACCGGGCGCACGGATGCGGCCTGCGCAGGGAGGGTTGAGTGTCGGCCGTCCCGATGGGTTCGCGGGTACCATTGCCGGCGCGGTCATCGACGCAGAATGCCCAGCCGGATCTCTCCGGCGCTATTATCTTCTCGGTAGCAATAGCGCCCTGGCGGCAGTGAACGAGGGAAAGATTGGTGACCCCCTCTTGCAACCGAGCGCACGCGATGGCGGGCTCCTCTCACAGGATGTACTCGGCAAACTGGCGCGCTTCGTTCCCCTTCATTTCGACGGCACCGCCAACTACGTGGACGCGGCCTTGGCCGAGGTCCGGTTCATGGATCTGGACCGCGCCGTATTTTGGATTGGCAATCCGCAGGATCGCTCGCCGCGCGTCCGGATCGGCCAAGCACTGCAAAAAACGGGTCGCTCCAGCCACTACACGACGGGCGTGGTGAGGGCCGTCAACGTGACCTTGAGCGTGGCGTATGGCGCTCGTTCGGCCCAATTCCGCCAGCAAATTCTGACCTCCCCGCTGGCCGTCGCTGGCGACAGCGGGAGTCTGGTTTTCGACGTGACGCGCCGAGCGGTCGGGCTGACGTTGGCCGCCTCGGCGCACGCGGCCGCGGTGAGTCCGATCGGTCTAGTGGAGTCGTTGCTGGGGATCCGCGTCGGATTTTGAGTGTTGCTGGCGCAACAGCTCAGCCACCAGCGCTGTCCGTCCCGAGGTACCGAGCTTACGAAACGCGGAGCCCAATTGGTTGGCGATCGTGCGCTGCGAGCGCTGGCGAATGCGCGACATTTCAGCGTGGCTTCGCCCTTCGACGAGCAGTCGGACGACTCCACATTCGGCGTCGGTGAGCGAAGCCGAGAGTTCCTGGTCGGGTCGTCGATACCCAACGAGCCACCGCTCGCGTTCGGCGTCAGGGAGCGCTCGCACCAACGCCGGACCGAGTTTCATGCCACGAGCAGCGTGGGCGGCTAGCAGAAACAGAGTAGGGGCCGTCGAGGCCGTGGCCTCGCAGCCGATCGTTTGCATACCGATTGCGCAGCGCGTGGCGACCGTCGATGTGGAAACGTCCATCTCGTATGCGAGCACTTTGGGGCTTTCGCCCGCCAACACCCGTTCCAACGTGCTCAAGCCCCGAGCGACAGCTGCTGTCAGTGGGACGGGCTTAGTCCGTCGTTCCAAAAGTAGATAGCAGTGAGTTCTGGAGCAAGATCCCTTCGCAGCGACCCACTTCAGCTGCATTAGGTCCGCCCACAGTGTGTCGAGGCCTATTGCGAATCTCTGCGGGTCCGCCGGCCGCGACTGGACCAGCGTATTGCTTGCGTATTCGTCGATGTCGATGCGGTAGCTTGGGGCATCGTCGATTCCCGGCACCACGCCAAAATCCCGATGAGTTTCAATCACGATAGAGTCTCCTCGGTATCAACCCGACGCCTCGGCAATTGCGAATTGCCGGTGAGGGCCCATCCCTCACTCCCGCACTATTGACCCTCCGTTGAGGTGGTGATTATGAAGTCCGTCACACCTTTGAGCATTTCCTCGAGATGCCGATGCGCGAACACGATCCGCTGACGTTGATAGCGAAGATCCCTTTGTTCGCCTCGCTCGAACCCGAGGTGCGCAAACCGCTCGCGGCCTTGATCCGCGTCCGTAGCTACGCCGCGCGTCAATTCGTCGTCTGGGAGGGCCAGCCCGGAGGGACGCTCTTTCTGTCGTTGAGCGGCTTTTTCAAAGCGGTCACCACCGGCGCCGACGGCCGCGAGATGATTCTATCGGTGATGGGCCCCGGTGAAGTATTGGGAGAGCTCTCGGTGCTCGACGGACAACCGCGATCCGCCAGCGTGGTCACCATCGAACCGGGAGAACTGGCATCGATCGACCGCCCTGCGCTGCTCGGGCTGATGAACAGCTCGCCGGAACTCGCTGTGGGTCTGATAGAAGTGCTCGCGCGTCGCGTTCGTGTTTTGACCAAGCGTTTCGAAATTTTGTCCAGTCAGGACGTACCGGAACGCCTGGCTCAGGTGCTGCTGAACTTGGCAGAAAAGCACGGCGAGGCTTCCGGTGAGCGAGTGCGCATCCCGGTCCGACTTTCTCAGCAGGACTTGGCGAATATGGTAGGCGCGACACGCGAGAGCGTGAACAAGCAGCTCCGCAAGTGGACCAAAGACGGCGTGCTGCGTCGGGAGACCGGCTGCGTGATCATCTCCGACGTGCCTGCGCTGCGAATTGCGAGCGGTGCCGCGTGACGCTTGGATCGTAAATGAACAGATGACCATCGGTGCGCGCTCCACGAGCACCGGAATGGGGAGTAGTGTTGCTCCCCATGTCATCACGTTCTCGTGAAGTGCGACTCGGTATCGTGATGTTTGGCGGCGTCTCTTTGGCCGTCTACATCAATGGCGTCTCTCAAGAGTTGTTTCGGGCCGTGCGCGGCCGCGGCGTGTACCGTTTGATCAAGGCTCTGACCGACTCGGAAATCGTGGTCGATATCCTCAGCGGTGCCTCCGCCGGTGGCATCAATAGCGTTCTGCTTTCGGCCGCGCTGTGCAACGAAACGGAGCTCGGAGACGTGGCGACGTTGTGGCGTGACGAGGCCGACATCGAGCCGCTGCTCTCGTTGACGGACGGAGTCCCCAATGACGGCTCGCAGAGCAAACGAGAGAAAGATTCCATCTTTGACGGCGACTACCACGATGAAAAATTGAAATCAGCGATACGGTGCCTGCTCGATACTTCGCGAAAGCGAAGCCGTGAGAAGGAAGACCCATCGAAGGTGAGCGAGCTCGATCTCTTCGTCACGGGTACCGACATCGACGGCCGAAAACCAATTTGGGTCGATGCGCTGGGGCGGAAAGTTCAGTTGGAAGAGCACCGCACGTTGTTCCACCTCAAACATCGCCCCGCTCATGACAACACCCCATTTGCGAGCAAGGCCATGTGTTTCGGCTCGCCGAAGGGCGAACCAGGATTGCTCGAGACGAACGTGGAGGCGTTGGCCAAGGTTTCGCACATCACGTCTTGTTTCCCCGGGGCGTTCAAGCCAAAGCGGGTGATCGTTCCGCCGAAGCTCAGCACCAAAGAGAAGTTCGTCACTCCCGAAGCAGGAGCGGATGCGCGGGTCAGTTATTGGGGCGGGCTAGTGGACGGGCAGCCTCGACAGGCCATCTTCATGGATGGGGGCGTGCTGAAGAACAAGCCCTTCACCAGCACCATCGAGGCCATTTTTTCGCGGCTCGCGGATCGCCAAGTGAGTCGCTACATGCTGTATATCGAACCTGACGCGGCCGACATCGACTGGACACAGCCCTCACATCCGGAGCATGACGATCCAGCGCGTCGCTTGGTGCCAGTCGCAGCGGCTGCGCTCAGCGGCTTGCCGCGCTTCGAGAGCATCGTCGCTGACTTGGATCAGGTCGAGCTTCACAACCAAAAGGTGCGGCGCTATGAAGTCCTGATCAAAGAGGCAACTGCAGCTGCGCTCTCAGGCTCGGCGGTCCAGTCGGGTCTTGGGACGCCCACCTGGAGCGCGTATCGCCGTGCAAGGATTACCGGGCTCGCCGCCGCCGTCGTGGAAGCCGCTCTGCCTCCCGCCGCCGATCTGCTGCCCTATCGCGCGCCGCCGAGTGCAACCCTCACCAAGCTGATCGAGCAACTGTCCGCCGATCCACACCTGGAGCAGCTGTTCGGGGAATTCGACGTGCTATTCCCGTTTCGTCGCCTGATTCACCTCAACTATTCGATCGACGACAACGGCGACGTCAAACCGGGTGACCACGGAATTTGGACCAGGATCGCGTTGCCGACACACCAAGGCCGACCCGAACCTCTGCCGGTCGATCGCGAGGTGATGCGAACGATCAATCGTCAGATCGAGTTTTACGAAGCCGTTCGTGCTCGACTCGAACACGAGGTAGAAGCGGTCGCTAGGCGACACCAACTCCCCCCTCCGGGATCGGTTTGGGACGATGAAGTCTTTTGGGGCAAGCTCGCACTTCATTTGCGGGCGGTGCTGCAGCGGCTACCGGTGCCTCGTTGCTTCGACCCGAACGTGGGGGGCATGGTCTCCACTGATGAATTGGCGGAACTGCGCGGCCCGAAGTCGATCGGCGCCGAGCCCGAGCAGCGGGTGTCCGGCAGTGAAAGCGAAAGTGACAGTAATGGTCAGCGAGGTAAGCCGCTTCTGTGCGCGGCAAAAGAGTTCGAGCAGCGAGTCCTCGCGAACTCGGACCTAGGCAAACTGTACGACGTCTTTCCCCAGATCGATGCAGTCGCCTACCCGATCGAGCTTGCTTCCGAGCTCCGCGGTCGAGACCAGATTCGCACCGTTCGCATCAGCCCGCTGGATTCCAAAGGGGGCCTCGTTGAAGGCTTCACGGAAAAGCTGTGCGGCCGACAGCTGTTCGCTTTCGGGGCGTTCTTCAAGGCTTCCTGGCGTGCCAATGACCTGATGTGGGGCAGGCTCGACGGCGTGAGCCAACTGCTCGAGCTCTTGTTGGACGCCAAGCGCCTGAAGTGTCTGCCGTACGAGCTGCTGGCGGCCAACCTGACGGAAGCGCTCGGCGAGTCATTCGATCTGACGCCGATTTTCCCACATTCGCCCGAAGCAGAGCGGAAGTTGCTCGAAGGCTGGCTGCGCAATGTCGCGTCCCACGACGAGCATGAGCGGGCCAGAGCGCGAGACGCGCTCACCGACGCATCCAACTTCCGCTCGCGCTGGGTTCGCGCCGCACAACTCGAGGTGATTGTCGAAGAGTTACCACTCGTGTTCGAGCGCGCCGCAAATGAGGCCGCCGCAAATGGCGACAAGGAAGAAGAAGCATCGTTCCGCGCACAACAAGCGCAATTGACGGATAATCGGCCATCCACCGTCGGTGCGGCCGCCCTTGCGTTCTTCACCCCCAAGCATTACGGAATCGCCCACCAGAAATTGCCCGGCGCAATTCCCGCCAGCCGCCTGAGCGCGATCGCGCATCAGGGCGGGGCTCACTTGAAGGAAGCGTTGTTGGCGTCACTTCCGGCGCAGACATTGGCTCAACGCGCCGTTCGCGAAGCCGTCGGCGTCATGCTGAGCACTGCGCTTTGGCTTGCCACGCCATACTTGATCCGGAAGGACCGCAAGGCGTCGACAGCGAACGGCGGGGGCGCACGCTCAGCGCGGGTCGCTGATTTTTTTCGGTCATCGCGCGTGTGACTCTGCGCAGAGCGGGCCAGGCGATACAATGCGCCGATGGTAGACGGTCCGGCCTCGCTCTCGGCTCCACGAACCCGCTCCCCCTGGTACCGCTCGAGCACGGTCTGGATTCTGTTCGGACTCGCACTCGGCGTGCTGATGGGCGGTCTGTTCCCGCAAGATCAGTATCCGCACGCCTACGACTTCTTCCACTTTCTGTCCAAAGCGTTCATTCAGCTGATCAAGGGGCTGATCGTGCCGCTCTTGATCTCGACCATCATCGTTGGGATTGCGCAGACTGGCGATCTCAAGTCGGTGGGGCGCATGGGCGGCAAAGCCCTATTGTACTTCGAGGTCGTTACCACGCTGGCGCTCGTGATTGGCATGGTGATCGCCAACCTGTTACGGCCCGGGGCGGCATTGCCGCTCAACTTGAGTGCCCACACGGCCGTCGCCAGCGTCAAACGTGACGGCTGGGAGATCGCACTGCATCTGTTCCCTTCGAATTTGATTCAGCACGCAGCCGAGGGCGATGTGCTGCCGGTCGTCGTGTTCGCCACACTGTTCGGCGTTTCGCTGACACGGATTGGGGATGCCGGAAAGCCGCTGCTCAACTTCTTCGATGCCACCGCCAAGGTGATGTTCAAGTACACGGATATGGTGATGCGGCTCACGCCGATCGGTGTCTTCGGCGCGATGGCGTACAACGTGAGTCACATGGCTGCTGGGCACCAGGGCGGACCGAAAGGTTGGCCCGCGGTCGCCTTCCTGCTCGGACAGTACGCGCGCTTGGTCGGCAGCTTGTACTTGTCGCTGATCTGCCTGGTGCTGCTGGTGTTCGTGCCCGTGCTTTGGCTGTGCGGGCTGCGCGTGCGTGCCTTTGCGCGGGCGATTCGCGAGCCAGCGCTGACCGCATTTTCGACCGCATCGAGTGAAGCTGCGTTGCCTCGTCTGCTCGAAGCCATGGTCGGCTTCGGCGTACCCCGTCGAGTGGCAAGCTTCGTGATCCCTGCGGGCTACTCGTTCAATCTCGATGGCTCGACGCTGTACCTCGTGCTCGCCAGCTTGACGATCGCGCAGGCCGCACACATCGACATGCCGCTGTCCAAGCAGATCCTGATGTTCTTGACGTTCATGCTGACGTCGAAGGGCGTCGCCGGTGTCCCGCGCGCGACGTTGGTGATCATCGCCGGCACCTGTCACAGCTTTGGTCTGCCCGGGGAGGCGGGTGTGGCCATGCTCCTGGCAGTGGACGAGGTAATGGACATGGCGCGCACCATGACCAATGTCATCGGCAATGGTCTTGCCTCGGTGGTGGTCGCACGCTGGGAGGGAGTGGTGGGAACCGGTCCCACATCCGAGGCTGATTAAGGAAAAGAAACCACCTCTACTCTCGGGGATTCTCCCCCGCACCCGCTGAAGTGAATTCAGCGGGGCCCCGACCCCCGAGTTTGGGGCCCCGACCCGAAACCTGTTTCGGGTATGATGCGAAAAGCGCGATTTTTGCGCGTTTCCTGCCTGCTCACTGGTTCAACCGGCGACTAATGCGGCCTGAAACCGGTTCCCGTAGGCGGGAAGTTTTGCAACGATAAGGAACTTGGCGAACTTCGTAGACCGCGAACGCATATTGGGTCACACTGCTTCTGGAACTAGTTCCACAAGCCCCCGGTGAACACCCATGCAGCATGACGTCCAAGGGAAGGTCGATAGCCGCGCGATGCGCGAGGTCAACCGCTCGATCGTCCTCGACATCATTCGTCGTGGCGGCCGAGTCTCCCGCACAGACCTGGCGCGCCGATCCACTCTGACTAAACCGACCGTCTCTGCGATCGTCGAAGACCTGCTTGCCCGCGGCATCGTCCAAGAAGTCGGGTATGGAAAGACCGTTGCCAGTGGTGGACGCCGAGCACGTTTGCTCGAGTTCAACGACGCTTCTGCCGCATATCTAGGCATTGGTTTTGGCGTCGAGACCACCACCGTGGCTCTAGCTGACGCCCGCGGTGAAATCCGAGTTCGTCGTGAGGTGCCCACGTTGCACGCTGACCCCGAGGGTACCGTGGCAGCGGCCGCAGCCTTGGCTGAAGAGGTGTGTGAGGCGGCGGGGTTCCCGCGTGACCGCTTGCAGGGGGTGGGCGTCACGGTTCCGGGCTTGGTCAAAGTAGAGAGTGGTCTCGTGGCCACCGCGCCCAACCTGCATTGGGTCGATGTGCCGATTCGAGACATGCTGACCGCCGCGTTGGGCGTGCCCGTCGTCGTCAACAACGTGACCAGCGCGAGCGCAATCGCCGAAAGCCGCGCCGGAGTAGCCAAAGGTGTGCGGTCCTTCGTCTGGGCATACGTCGACAGCGGCGTTGGCGCCGGCATCGTGATTGACGGCCATGTGTTCTCCGGCACCCAGGGCTTCAGTGGTGAGATTGGGCACTGCGCGGTCGTCACCGGCGGTCCGGTGTGCTCGTGCGGAATGCGCGGTTGTTTGGAGACGTTGGTTTCCGGCCCCGCGATCGTGCGAGCGGCTGAAGCTGCGATCGCGGCCGGCGAGCAAACTTCGCTGCGCGGAGTCACTCCGCTGGATCGCACTGCGGTGGCCAACGCGGCGCGCGCGGGCGACGCGGTTGCGCTCCGGATCTTCGCCTCTGTCGGCGAGCACTTGGGTGTCGGCGTCTCTTACCTCGTCAACATCCTCGACCCGCAAATGATAGTCCTCGGCGGCGGCGTGATGGAAGCGGGCGATCTGCTGCTCGAGGGCACGCGCGCCTCCATCGCTCGTCACTCACTGAAGGGTGCACGCACCCCCGTGGCCGTCAGCGCGCTGGGTGATGACGCCGGCCTGATCGGTGCCGTGTTCGCGGCCATGGATCAGTCGGTGCGGTCGTATCGCGTCGTCGCCACTGGCGAGCGCGTCGCGGCTGACTGACGCGCTTCGCGCTCTCCTTCGCTCAGAAAGCGAGCTCGCGCGCCACGCGGGCTCGCTGCCATCGCGGCTCATCCGACGCCGCGTAGTGGAGTTCGCGCTCGCCAGCCGAGCGGCAACGCGCTATTGGGCTCGCCCGTGAAGTGGCTAGCCGGCAGGTATCGCGAATTGGCCGTGGCGACACTGGCAATGGGCGGCGTCGCGCTGTTCGCCAGCTTCGTTGACCGCATTTATCCCGTCGGCGAGTGGCTGTTTTGGCGGTACGCCTGCTACTGGCTGTGTTCGTTGCTGGTCGCTTGTTCGTGCTTTGGCATGGGCGCGCGCACGCTGCGCCTGGCTGGCGTGCGTGGCCTGGCAACACTCGAGCTGCTGAGCCTGTCCTTCGCGATCGGCCTGTTCGAATTCGAACTGTGCATGTTCGTCACGGGCCTGCTTCATCTGTATCGGGCGGAGTTGTTCTTTGCGTTGCCCCTGCTGCTGCTCGCTCTGAACGTGAACGAGCTGCTCGCGCTCTGGCAGCGGCTCGTTCAGCGTCGTCGCTTGCTCGGTCGCAAGTCGCGTCCCTTGGGCGCGGTCGGACTCCTGGGTGTCGCGTTCGGATTCACTGCGCTGCTCGCGGTCTACTTTCTGATCCTCTCGCCCGAGAACGTGCAGTTCGATTCTCGGTGGAAGCATCTGGCGCTCGCCGAGGACTACGTGGCCTACGGTGGCGTGCGTCGCTTGGACGAGGGCTGGGTCTTCGACTCGCGGCCTCATTTCACCAGCTACCTATTTTCTTGGGCATTTCTGCTGCCCAAAAGCCGGCTCTTCGATCGCATGGTGCTTTCCGCGCACCTCGAATTCGTGACCTTCCTGATCACCACGCTGATCGGTATCCCGGCGCTGGTTCGGCGTTTGGTGCCGCGTGCCGACCCGCGCGCGGTGTGGGCCGTGCGCTTTCTGTTTCCCGGCGTGCTCTTGTACGACAGCAGCTTGGCCGTCGGGGCCGATCACTTCGGCGCGATGTACGGCGTGCCGGTCTGTCTGGTCACGCTGTTCGCCTGGCGCACGCTCTCGCCGCGCTGGTGCGCGTTGCTCGGCATGCTGCTCGGAGCTGCGGCAATGGTCAAAGAGACCACGGCCATGTTGCTCGCGCCGGTTCCGGTCATGGCGCTCGCCGTGCGCCTGCTGTGGTTGACCGCCAAACGCCCAGCTCCGGGTGTGTCGCGCTTCGCTGCGTGGCGCGGACCCCTAATCGCGATCGGTGTCGGTATCGTTTGCAGTTCGCCGCTCTGGCTCACCAATTGGATCTCGCACGGTGACCCGGTTTATCCGGTGCTGAACCGCCACTTGAACGTTCGACCTTGGACCAGTGAGTCCGCCTACCGCCTCAAGTGGGCCTACGAAGAGGCCAACATGTGGCAACCGCCGCGCACACTCGCGGGGGTGCTCACGTCCTTGAAGGCGCTGTTCACGTTTTCGTTCGTGCCCAATGATTGGGGCAAGCTACATGGCCGCACGCCCGTGTTCGGTTCGCTGTTCACGTTGCTCCTGCCCTGCCTGATCTTGTGCCGCACTCGCCTCAGGTTGTGGGGCCTCGTGGGCTGGGTGCACTTCTCGATCTTGTGCTGGTACTGGGTGCACCACCAAGACCGCTACTTGCAGGGCATCTTGCCGCTGATGGCGTCTGCGACCGCGGCGCTCTTGATCTCGGCTTGGCGCACCGGACTCATCGCGAGCATCGCGATCGGGTTTTTGGTGGCGCTGCAGGTCGTGTGGGGCGGCGATGTGTACTTCTTCCAGACTCACTCGATGGCCAAGTCGCCGCTCAAGAAGAGCATCGATTTGCTGTCGTCCGGCTTCGAGGGCAACTACGACAAGCGCTTCTACGTGCAGGGGCAATTCCAAGCCGTTGCGCGTGTCCTGCCCAAGGGAGCGCGCGTGCTCGTTCACGATGAGAACAGCCACCTGGGGCTCGAAGCGCAGTCGATCATGGATCGCTTCCCGTTCGAGTACGGCATCAGCTACGGCCTGCAGCCCACGCCTCGCGCCGTCTACGACTTGTACCTTTCGCTCGGCGCAACGCACATCTTGTGGGCACCCAAGAGCAAAGGGACGGACTCGCTCGCGGGCGACATCATGTTCTACGATTTTGCGCTGCGCCGCTCGGAGAGCATGGGTTCTCCCGGTGGCATGCGTCTCGCGAAGATGCCGGATGGACCGCCCAGCGAACCGTTCAACGATACCGTCGCCGTGTTCTCTTGCCCGGGCTCGTACCCGACCGGCTTGTACCCAGTGTCGAGCTTGCGCGTGCCGGTCTACGGTCCGCGCCAACACGATTTTCCCGGTGAAGCGCCGCGCCCCATGCCGGACGATTGGACCGAATCACTCGCACACGTGGCCGAAATTGCCGTGACCGAGGACCGCTGCTTCCGTGAAGATGGCGAGCTCGGACGCCTTGGTTTCGGCAAGGTCGTCACACGCACTCGCCCCCCGTCGACGCGCGGTCAGCTCTACTCGATCTGGTTCAAGTAACCCGCGGCAAGTCGCGGGAACCGGGCAAGCGTGGTTCCCGACGCGAGAACGGCTCCCTGAGTTTGAACCGCCGAGCCGCAGAGGCCACAGAGATCAGAAGTGAGATTGGTAGGTTCGCACCTGCCGGTGAGGTTCGTCCTCGTTCACGACGATGAACGGAAATTACGACGTGCCTCGGAAAATTCCCGACCTCGAAGTTAGGCTTCCTGTGAAACCAAACGGGGGCTGCGGGGACCCAACTTTTTCTGATCTCTGCGGCCTCTGCGGCTCGGCGGTCTAATCTCCGGGAGTGTTCATGGCCGCATCGCGCCGTCTCGTCGACGCGCTACTCGTACAAGTCGATGGGCACGTTGAGCAGGGTCGAAAGCTCGCTCAACGCGCGTCGATTCTCGTCGAAGAACTCTGGATCGCCCAAATCGGCGGGCGCGACGCGATCGCGATAGTGCCGCAAGATCCAAGCGCGCACGGCCTCGTACAAAGCGTCGTCGAGTAGGACGCGCGCGGGGATGGTCGCGACCTCGTCTTTTGTGAGCGGCACGCGCAATCGCAGGCAGGCCGGCCCACCACCGTTCTTCATCGAGCCATTGACGTCCACGTAGTGCACGGCGCGTACCGAGTTTGTCTCGCTGAGCACTCGCTCCAAAAAAGCGCTTGCCGTCGGCGTGTTTCGGCTCTCTTCTGGGGCGATGATGGCCATGCCGCCTTCGGGCAAGCTGACCAACTGTGAATTGAACGGGTAGGCGTGAACGGCATCCGCGACCGGCAATTCGGCGTTGCTGGCCGCGATCAGCTCGAATTCATCGCCCAGCCGCGCGCGCAACTCTGCGATAGGCGCGTCGCCCGCGAATGCCAGCTCGTGAACCAGGAGCAGTCGCTCGTTGCCGACGCACAGCACGTCGCTGTGAAATGCTCCGGCGTCGACGCCTTCGGGGGCCTGCTGCAAAAATAGTAGCTGATCCTCGCGTAGGCCGTGTAGCCGCGCACAGGCGATGCTCGCCTCGCGCGTTTGTCGTGCAGGGAACGCGCGCGGCGAAGAGTGCTGATCAGCGGCGCGCCCCCAACCAAAAACGTGCAGCACGCCCCGACTCGTCACTAGGCGCGTGTGATTGGCCGCGCCCTCGTCCGAAAAGAGCGTGCCAGCGGGCAGCGGATCATGGACGACGAAGCGCTCGCTGTCCGCGAAGATGGCGCGCAGCGTCGCGGTCGTGCTCTCCGCCTCTAAGCTGCGATGGAACATCGAACTCAGATTGGCCGGTGTGAAGTGCACGCGACCATCCGCGGTGTCACACGAAGGAGCGACCGTGGCTGCGTTCGCGGCCCACATCGATGAGGAACTGCCGGTGAGCGCGAGCAGCTCAGGAGCGACCCGCAACGCTCGCGGCAGCACGTCGCGGCTCACGCCCGCAAACCCCAAGCGGCGAAGCGCGCGCAAATTGGGTCTGAGCGGCGGGGGCAAGAGCGCCTGAGCCACGCCCAGCTTGCTCAAGAAGCGCGCTTTCTCGAGCCCCTGCAGCGCGGCGCTTCGCGGGTC
Organism: Polyangiaceae bacterium; assembly: GCA_035634635.1. Lineage (GTDB taxonomy): Bacteria > Myxococcota_A > Polyangia > Polyangiales > Polyangiaceae > PMG-095. Next base: position 6,594 of record DASQCO010000117.1, on the reverse strand, counting down.
ACCGACTTGTCCGCGGTGCTGCGTGCTCGCCAGGTTGCCGTAGCTGAGCCCTGCGTAGTGGTGCGTCGGACCGACCAGGCCGTCGAAGTTGTACTCGCGCATGCCTGCTCCAGAGTATCCTCGGATCGCGGGTTGTTGACGAGCACCCGAGACGCACCCAGGCTGCCGGATGTGAGTTCACGCATTGGTTCGGCATGGTTTGCGCAGCGTCGCTCGGAACTTTCGCGCATCCCGGTGCTCGTCCAGCGCGTGCTGCCCGCGGTCCGGCAGGCCAAGGCGTCGAAAACCGCCCCATTCATCGCCTGGCTCGAGGGGCATGCGGCGCGCACGCCGAACGCGCTGTTCTGCGAGCAAGACGCACAGCGGACGACCTTCGCCGAAGCCAAGAATCGCGCTCGTCGCGCTGCGCGTGTGCTGGTCGACTTGGGGGTCGTCCCCGGTGACGTCGTGGCGTTGATTGGTGGCAATTCACCTGCGTACGTCGAGCTGATTTTGGCCATCAACTATGCCGGCGCGGCGGCTGCGCTGATCAATCCCGAATTGCGCGGTGAACCGCTGACACACGCGCTGCGCGCGATCGCGCCGCGACTCTCGTTGGTCGAGAGCGCCGCCTTCAGCGCGTGGTCCGAGTCGGACGCGGCCGCACCCACGGGGCGTGTGCTCGAATACGCTCGGGGCGAGTTCGAGCGGCTCGTCGAGCAAGCCAGGGAGATCGATATCGCGCGCGCCGACCCCGAGGGTGACTTCGTCTACATCTTCACCTCGGGCACGACCGGGTTGCCGAAGCCGTGTCGCGTGAGTCACGAACGCGCGCGCGCGGCCGCTACCATCTTCGGCAGCGTGGCCTTCGAATTCCGCGCAGGGGACAAGCTGTATTGCGCACTGCCGCTGCACCACTCGAGTGCACTCTTGATCGGCGTCGGCGCGGCGCTCGTCGCCGGGGTGCCGATCGCTCTGCGACGCAAGTTCAGCGCGCGCGAGTTTGCGGCGGATTTACAGCGCTACGGCGCGACGGCCACGCTCTACATTGGCGATGTGTGTCGCGCCTTGGTGCACTCGGCTGCGAGCGACGCGGAGCGCGGGTTGCGACTGCGGGTCGCGGTGGGCAATGGCCTCGAAGCACACGTTTGGAGCGAGTTTCGGCGTCGCTTTGGGCAGCCCGCAATTCGCGAGTTCTACGCTTCCACCGAGGCGCCCGCGGCGATCCTCAACCTCACCGGCACAGTAGGTTCGCTCGGTCACGTGCCCTTCGAGCGTCGGCGTGGTTTTCGCTTGGCTCGCCTCGACGACGATCAGCGCGCGCTCGCGCGCGACGCGCAGGGCAGGGGAAGTGAGTGTGCGCCGGATGAACCAGGCGAGCTCTTGCTGCGCGTGTTCCCGAACGAACGCGATCCGCACGGCGCCTTCCGCGGCTACACGGATCGCGAAGCTTCCGCCGCACGCATCGCTCACGACGTCTTCGAGCCGGGCGACGCGTACTTTCGCTCGGGAGACGTGCTGCGCCGCGATCGCTTCGGCTTCTACTATTTCGTCGATCGTCTGGGTGAAGCGTTTCGCTGGAAGGGCGAGAACATCTCAGCCCTCGAGGTCGAGCGGGTGCTGGACTCGAGGCTCGGTTTTCCTGGGGTCGCAGTGTACGGCGTGGCGGTTCCCGGCTACCCAGGGCGCGCCGGGTTGGCTGAAATAGTCTCAGAAGGCGCCTTCGACGGCGACGCTTTTGCCCGCGCAGCGCAAGCGTTACCCGTGCACGCGCGTCCGTGCTTCGTGCGCCCCGTGCCTGCGCTCGAGCACACCAGCTCCTACAAGATCAAGAAACGGGCGCTGGATCTTGCAAACTTGCTGAATGGAAGCGATGGCGGCGGTGCTGAGGCTTTGTGGGTGCGCCAGAACGACAGCTATGTGGTGCTCACGCAGAAGTTGTGGGACGATCTGTGTCGTGGTCAGGCGCGCCTGTGAATCGCCGATGTTCTCAGCGGCTGCGTTGCGCCTCGCGCTCCTGCTGAGCACGCTGCTCGCGTGCGCGTCGTGTAAGCGCGAGCCGAACAAGTCTCTCGACGCACACGCGCATCGACCCAAACTCGCCCCACTCAAGGGCGAGAACTGGTTGGTCGATCTAGACGTTCCTGGGTTTGGCAAAGCGGCGCTCGCGGTCCCGCTCGGGGCCAAAGCACCTCGCTCGATCGTGATCGCTTTGCACGGCTCTGCGGATCGTCCGGAGTGGGCATGCTCCGCGCTGCGCAGCATCGCGGGGCCCGCGCCGTTCGTGCTTTGTCCGCGCGGCGTGGCGCGCGCTGATTTCGCGGCCAGCGATCCGCGCTACACGTTCGGCACCGTCGACGACACGGCGCGTGAATTGCGCGCCGCGCTGGCCGAGCTCAAGCGACGCTACGGCGTTTACGTCGCGCCGGGCGCGGTCGTTCTTGCGGGCTTCGAGCTGGGCGCCGATCACGCCGCGCAGATTGCTCCGCAGGAACCGTCGTTCTTTTCGCGCCTGTTGTTGATCGAGCCGTCGCCAACGAGTTGGCCCACGTCGCAAGCGGCGTTGTTCGGGCGCGCAGGCGGCCAGCGCGTGCTGTTCGCTTTCGGCCTCACCCACCGAGACGAGCTCACTCTGCGAGCCGTTTTGACGACCCGTGCCGGTGCGGAATCTCGGACCGTCTTCTTGGGCGACGGTCCGGTGACCCTCGAGCCACCCACTCGGCAGCTCTTGCGCCGAAACTGGAGCTGGCTTGTCGCGCCCTCCAAGCCGAACCAATCAGCGGTCGCCGCTGGCAATCCCGCGGGAAATGCCCTGTCGGCCAATGGGCCTGTCGCCCCCGAGCTCGTCGAGCAGTGACCGAACGACCGGCTCCATGATCATGGAGTGGTACTGGCGCGAAAATGGGTGTATGAGGCGCGCCCTCCAGACATCACGCTAGCGGTGTATGGATACGCCGCTTGACATGGCGAGCGGCGCGGCTACCCTCCCGTTCCCCCAAAACCGGCCGCCTCATTTTTACCTGGCCGTAAAAGGGTTTTTTTCGAATGCCTACAGTACAACAGCTGATCCGCCTCGGCAGGGAAGTCATCAAGACGCGCACCGCGTCCCCTGCGCTCCGTTCGTGCCCGCAAAAGCGCGGCGTGTGCCTGCGCGTGTACACGACCACTCCGAAGAAGCCGAACTCGGCGCTTCGCAAGGTGTGTCGCGTGCGCCTCACGAACAGCATGGAAGTGATCAGCTACATCCCGGGTGAAGGTCACAACCTTCAGGAGCACAGCGTCGTGCTCATCCGTGGTGGCCGCGTGAAGGATCTGCCGGGCGTTCGTTACCACGTCGTTCGTGGCACGCTGGATGCGTCGGGCGCCGCCGGCCCCAGCAGCACCAACAAAGCTACCCGCAATCGCAGCCGTTCGAAGTACGGCGTGAAGCGCCCCAAGCAATAAGCCGAGTACTGAGAGGATATCGCGATGCCCCGCCGTAGAGACGTTCCGAAGCGCAAGATCACGCCCGATCCGAAGTACAAGGACAAGCTGGTCGCGAAGTTCACCAACTCGCTGATGATCGGTGGCAAGAAGTCCACTGCCGAAGGCATCCTGTACGGTGCGTTCGAAGTGATCAGCGCTCGCTTCAAGGAGGATCCGCTGGAGGTCTTCCGCAAGGCGCTCGACAACGTGAAGCCCCGCCTGGAAGTGAAGAGCCGCCGCGTCGGTGGTGCTACCTACCAGGTTCCGGTCGAAGTTCGCCCGGAGCGCCGCGTTGCCCTCGGCATGCGCTGGCTCGTCAACTACTCGCGCGACCGCGGCGAGAAGACCATGCGTGAACGCCTCGCGGCGGAGTTGGTCGACGCAGCGCAGCTGCGTGGCAACGCCGTCAAGAAGAAGGACGACACGCACAAGATGGCTGACGCGAACAAGGCGTTCGCTCACTATCGCTGGTGATTAGGTTTTAGGTTTTAGGCCTCAGCTTCAAGGAGTCGCTCCAAGCGATATGAAGAAGACGACATAGGATCGAGTTACTCGACCGGCCGCGCTCATCGGGCCCTACGCAGTACCTCGAACCCCTTCCAACCGACATAGCGGTTCCCGAAAAAGGGAACCCGAAGGCTGGAGGGGGTTTCGTCTATGTTCCGACCGATATCGCACCACCGAGCACACAGAAGCCATGGCCGACCGAGAAACCAGCCTCGAACGCACGCGCAACATCGGCATCATGGCCCACATCGATGCCGGTAAGACCACCGTTACGGAACGGATCCTCTATTACACCGGCGTCAATCACAAGATTGGCGAGGTGCACGAGGGCGCTGCCACGACTGATTGGATGCCGCAGGAGCAAGAGCGCGGCATCACCATCACCGCAGCCGCGATCAACTGCTTCTGGACGCCTGCGTTCGGCCCGAACGAAGCCAAGAAGCACCGCATCAACATCATCGACACCCCCGGCCACGTCGACTTCACGATCGAAGTCGAGCGCAGCCTGCGCGTGCTCGACGGCGCGGTCGCGGTGTTCGACGGCGGCAATGGCGTCGAGCCGCAGAGCGAAACGGTCTGGCGCCAAGCCGACAAGTACAACGTTCCGCGCATCGCGTTCGTGAACAAGCTCGACAAGACCGGCGCCGATTTCCAGATGAATCTGGATTCGATGAAGGACCGCTTGGGCGTCACGCCCGTGCCGGTGCAATGGCCCGTCGGTCAAGAAGAGCTGCACATCGGCGTGGTCGATCTGATCCGGATGGAAGCCGCGATCTTCGACGACGATTCGCTCGGCGCGAAGTACGCCTGGCAGCCGATTCCGGCCGATATCAAGGCCAAGTGCGTCGAGCTGCGCGAGTCGCTGATCGAGGCCTGCGCCGACATCGACGACGGCATCATGGCTAAGTTCTTGGACGGCCGCATCGCGGACGTCACGAACGACGAGATCTACGCCGCGATCCGCAAAGCCGTGGTTGGCTTCAAGTTCGTGCCCGTGTTCTGTGGCTCTGCCTTCAAGAACAAGGGCGTGCAAATGCTGCTCGACGCGGTGGTGAACTTCCTGCCGTCGCCGATCGACATTCCGCCGGTGAAGGGTCACGACCCGAACAAAGAGGACCGCATCATCGAGCGTGCCGCCGATGACAACGCGCCCTTTGCCGCGCTGGCGTTCAAGATCGCCAACGATCCGTTCGTCGGCAACCTGACCTTCTTCCGCGTGTACTCCGGGCAGCTCACTAGCGGTACCGCGGTGATGAATTCATCACGCGGCAAGCGCGAGCGTCTCGGCCGCATCTTGCGCATGCACGCCAACAAGCGCGAAGAGTTGAAGGAGTGCTGCTCCGGAAACATCTACGCCGCGGTCGGTCTACGTGACACGCGCACCGGTGACACGCTGTGCGACGAAAAGGCGCCCATCTTGCTCGAGAAGATGGTGTTCCCCGAGCCCGTCATCTCGATCGCGATCGAGCCGAAAACTCAGGCCGATCTCGATAAGCTCGGCCTCAGCCTGGGCAAGCTCGCCTACGAGGACCCGTCCTTTCGCACCTACACGAACGAAGACACCGGGCAGACCATCATCGCCGGCATGGGCGAGCTGCACCTGGAAATCATCGTCGACCGCTTGCGCCGCGAGTTCAAGGTCGAGGCCAACGTCGGTAAGCCGCAAGTCTCTTATCGCGAAGCGATCAGCAAGAAGGCGACCGCCGAGGGCGAGTTCATTCGTCAATCGGGCGGCCACGGTCAGTACGGCCACGTCAAGATCGACATCGAGCCGGGCGAGCGTGGCTCTGGCTTCGTGTTCGAGAATGCGCTGGTCGGCGGCATCATCCCCAAGGAATTCGTGCCCTCGATCGAAAAGGGCATCAAGGACGCCATGGGCCGCGGCGTGCTCGCCGGCTTCCCGATGAACGACGTGAAAGCGCGTTTGTTCGACGGCAGCTACCACGAGGTGGACTCCTCGGGTCCCGCGTTCGAGGTGGCTGCGTCGATGGCCTTCCAAGACGCCGCCAAGCGCGCCGGTTTGCAGATTCTCGAGCCGGTGATGGCCGTCGAAGTCGTCACCCCGGACACCAACCTGGGCGACGTGATTGGCGATCTGAACTCGCGTCGCGGCAAGATCCAGGGCATGGCCCAGCGCGGTAAGAATACCCAGGTCGTCACGGCCGAGGTGCCGCTGGCCACCATGTTCGGCTACTCCACGGACTTGCGCAGCAAGACGCAGGGCCGTGCCACGTACAGCATGCAGTTTTCGCACTTCGAGCCCACACCGGCCGCGGTGCAAGAAGAAATCGTCGCGAGAATTCGCGGGACCAATTAAGGAGCTCGTCTAAAATGGCCAAGGAAAAGTTCGTACGAACGAAACCCCACGTAAACGTCGGCACGATCGGTCACATCGACCACGGCAAGACCACGCTCACCGCATCGTTGGTGAAGGTGCAGTCGAAGAAAGGTCTCGCCAAAGAGATCAAGTACTCGGATATCGCCAAGGGTGGCATCGTTCGCGACGAGACGAAGACCGTGACGATCGCGGTGAGCCACGTGGAGTACGAGACGGCTGGCCGTCACTACGCCCACGTCGATTGCCCGGGCCACGCGGACTACATCAAGAACATGATCACCGGCGCGGCGCAGATGGACGGCGCG
>DASQCO010000116.1:0-56210 GCA_035634635.1 Polyangiaceae bacterium | reverse complement strand
TGGAAGTTCTAGATGCAGCACGAAACCGAGCGAAGCGAAGCGCCGCTCACGGCTCGCGTTCGCTCATGTCTCCCATTACTCACATTGTGCGATTCTCCGCGCTCGAACGTTTGTGAAGTATCTTCTCGAAGTGTAAGTCCTTTGAGCGGTTGCACGCGCGACGCAAGATTCGATTCGTGCGACCAATTGCACAGACGCACTTGGTTTTTTGGCCCGCGAAGCAATGTGAGGGACTCAGCCTTGGTGTCATGAACCGTCTGCCAATTGCATCCAGGAGCGTCTTTGCGCGGCGAGTTCGAGGCGGAGTCAGCGTGCTGTCCGCCATCGGCTTGTGCGTCGCGTGTGGCACGAGCACCGCGGGCCATCACCGTTCGAATGGCGATGCGAATGTCGCGGGTGACGGCTCCGTCAGTCCGGCTACCGGCGGTGACGGTTCGACCACCCCCAACACCGATCCCAGCGCGGGTGGGAGCGCGGGCACGCTGAATCCGGGGGGCGATCCGGTGAAGCCGTTTCAGTCCGTCTCGGTGTTCGCAGCCGTGCGCAAGGTGAAGAATCTGCTTACGGGGCTGCCGCCGACTGACGCGGAGATTCAAGCGGTGCAATCCGCCAAAGATCCTGCGAGCGCGATCGGTACTTTGATCGACGGTTGGACGAGTGCCGATCAAGCGCAAACGTACGCCGCTTTTCACGACAAGCTGGTGGGCTTTTTTCGCAATTCGTTCCAGCAAACGGGCTTTACGCCGAACGAGGACTTCAAGCTTCAGCTGCTCGAAAACGGCGGCTTCGATTTTGGACCGCTCGGCATCTATGCGGACGATGCGTTCGCGCGCCTCGTGCAAAATATCCAAGATAGCTTTGCGCTCACCGCGTGGGAATTCGTGGCGGCGGATGAGCCCTTCACGCAAGTGCTCACGACACAAAAGTTTCGCATGACCACGGCGTTGAAGAGCCTGTACTTGCAGGTCGAGATGCCGAATGATCAGCCGTACAGTCGCGGCGCGAAGAATCCGCTGGCTTGGAGCGTGGACATGAGCGGCACTGCGATTCCGCTCGAGGACACGCTCGATCCGAATAGCCCGAACTACATGGTCTTTTCGGATCAGGCTCCCGTCACGGCCGCTAGCTTCCAGCTGACCCCGACTTGTCAGGGCACCGCGGGCAAGGTCAACACCTATACGGGCTACGCGCAGCTCTTTCAGCGGCTCTTGGGCTTCACGCCGCGCTACAAGTTCGTGGCTCAGCCTGAATGCTGGGAGCACGTGTCCCTGCCGTATTTCACGACTCAAGATCTGACGGATTGGACTTGGGTGACCGTGACTCCGAAGACGGACACTGGTCCCTACGCTCCGCTTCCGTATGACTTGCCCGCGCTGCGCAAGGCGACGTCACTCGCGTTGGCACTGCCGCGCGTGGGCTTCTACAGCACGCCCGCATACCTGGCGCTCTGGAATACCAACGATAGTAATCAACACCGCGTCACCGCGAATCAAACCTTACTCGTGGCGTGGGGTAGATCTTTCACCAGTGAGAACGCGATCACGCCCAGCAGCACCGCTGGGCTCGACTCGGAGCACGCAGTCAACGGTTCGGAGTGCTACGGCTGTCACAAGAGCCTCGACCCACTGCGGCAGTTTTGGGCCACTCAATTCGACTTCAACGATCGCAACGACTTTTTGGCCAGCGGCTTCGGAGGCAAGAGCACTCGGCCAACGACGACTGGCGGTACCTTGGCCTTCGGTAGCGTCAACACTGGTGGGAAGACGCTCGCCGATCTCGGTGGGCTTTTGGCGCAAGGCACGGATGGCGCCGACATGCTGAGCCGGTTTGCCATCGCCTTCGCACAAAAACTGTGTTTTTACGCGGATTCCGCGGCGTGTGCCGAAGACGATCCGGAGTTCCGTCGCATCGCCAAGGCGTTCGTCGATTCGCAGTTCAACTTCAAGAAGCTCGTGCACGAGATGTTCTCGTCGCCCCTGGTCACCGGCCTGGCAACGACCAAGACCTTCGAGTCGCGCGACGTCTTGGTGAGCATTGCTCGCCGGGATCAGCTGTGCGCCTCGCTTTCCAATCGGCTCGGTATGCCCGATCTGTGTGCGTTGTCTGTCGCGTTCCCGTTCTCCAGTGGCTTCGGTGGCACTTCGACCTCGCCCATCGAGGTGCAGCGCGCGGCATTCCGCATCGCCGGCAGCTTGCCGGCGGACACGTTCAGTCGCGGTGCGGAGAGCCCGGTCACTCCGAGTTCGCCCACGCTCTTCTTCCGCGCGGCCAGCGAAATGCTGTGTGAAAACGTGGCGGCCAAAGTCGTCGACGTGACGAACAGTCGTTATAGCAGCAAGGACCTCGACAACGCGCTGGCCGATATGGTGGTGACCATCATGGGCTACACGGCGACGGACCCCCATCACGACACGGCGCTACAAATCCTGCACGCGCATTACACCGAGGCGGCTGCTTCCGGCTCGGCCACGAACGCGCTGCGTTCGACGTTCTCACTCGCCTGCCAGTCGCCGACCAGCGTGGCATTCGGACTCTGAAACCCCGGCAAAACACGAGACTACCATGATGATCAAGCGACGCGACGCGCTCCTGACCACGCTCTTCGGGGCGGGGCTGATCGGGCTCAGGGCTCTGGCTACGGGCCTGCCGGCTTGGTTCATTGCCAACCCTCGCCAGGCCAACGCGGACAACCTCAAGTGTGCGCTGGACGCTGCCAAGCTGCAGTCGTTGATCGTCAGTGTGTCGAGCAACGGCGATCCGATCAATTGCAACTGCCCAGGCACTTACGAAGACGCGACCGCCATCCATCCACAGCAGGCCGAGGTCGCGCCGACCATGCTGACCCTCGGCGCGAAGACTTACGGTGCGGCAACGCCGTGGAGCACGCTCGGCGCGGCCACGCTCGCGCGCACGTCGTTTTTTCATCACGTCACGCTGTCCATCGTTCACGGCGATCAACCGAAGGTGATGCGCCTCATGGGCGCTACCAGCGGTGGTGAGATGTTGGTTTCGGCATATGCCAAGCACCTCGCGCCGTGCTTGGGTACGGTGCAGATGGAGCCCGTGTCCGTCGGCGCGCGCGGCAACTCGAGCGAGTTGGTCAGCTTTGCAGGTCGCTCGTTGCCGTCCGTTTCGCCGACGCAATTGCGCCAGCTGCTGACCGGCTCCGGCGCGAGCGGCGGATTTCAGGGCGGCGGATCGAGCAAGAATTCCCTGGTTGGCTTGCGCGCCATGCGCGACAAGCAGCTGGATGCCCTGTACGACCTCGCCAAGAGCGACGCCACGAACGTGCAGAAAGAGTTCATCGACGCGCTCGCCGCCAGCCAAACTCAGGTGCGTCAGCTGGCAGAAGCGCTCTCGGACACGCTGAGCAAGATCAACGGTGACGACGTCGCTGGTCAGGCACTCGCCGCGGCCGCGCTGATCTCGGCCAAGGTCACCCCAGTCGTTGCCATGCACATCCCCTTCGGAGGCGACAATCACAACGACACCGATCTGCAAGCAGAGGCCGACCAAACGGTGAGTGGTGTCGCTGGCATCAAAGCGGTGCTCGATGCGCTCACGGGCATGGGCTTGCAAGACAGCGTAACCTTCGCCACCTTGAACGTCTTCGGCCGAAACTTGAACGGCATCAGCAAGGTCATGAGCCGCACCGGTCGCGATCACTACGGCAACCACTCGGTGTGCGTGATGATTGGTAAGAATATCGCGCCGAGCGTGATTGGCGGCATCTTGCCAGTCAGTGGGCAGGGCTCGAATGGCGCGCTCGGCGCCGCCGACATCGACTCTGCCACTGGTGCTCCCGTACCCATGGGCGATATCCCGCGCACGGAAACTCACGTCGCCATGGCGCGGACACTCGGAGTCGGCCTGGGGATTTCGAGCGACGCGCTGGCCAACGATTTCGTCGCGGGTTCCGGCGGAAAAGTCGTCAATGCGGCGCTGAGTGGCGTGACCGGCTGAGCGGTTGCCGTTTTGCCGGTCTCGGCACACGCTCGCGCGGTGTCAACCTACGGCAACCTGAGCGCGCAGTTTTACGACATCGACAAGCCCGAGCCACCGCCGGATGCGTTCGACTTCTATTTGGCGGAAGCCGAGCGCTGCCCCGGCGCAATCCTCGAGCCGATGTGTGGCAGTGGTCGCTTCCTGTTGCCGCTCTTGGCGCGCGGCTTCGACATCGTCGGGAGCGACGCGTCGCCGCACATGTTGGCGGCGTGTCGCGCTCGTGCCGCGCAGCTCGGGCTGGAGCCCGCGCTGAGCGAGCAACGGTTGGACGCGCTGAGTAGCGACCGCCGCTTTGGCTTGATCTTCATTCCCTCGGGTTCGTTTTGCTTGATCACGGATCGGAGCGCCGCCTTGGCCGGCCTCGTGCGCGTGCGCGAATTGCTCGAGCCCAACGGCCGTTTCATTGTCGAGATCGAGCGGCGCGATCGAACTCGTGTTTCGGAGTTGAGCAGCACTTGGGGTGGCCGCTGGGTGACGCGCCCGGATGGCGTCAAGATCGTGCTCAGCTGGCTGTCGCAGTACGTTGCACCCACCGGCATTTCCAGCACCTTGCAGCGCTATGAGTTGCTGAAAGAGGGCCGCCTCTTGGCCCAAGAATTCGAAGATTTCGAGGTCAAGCTGTACGAACTCCCGGAATTTCGAGCGCTGCTCGAGCGCGCCGGCTTCACGCAGATTCAGGCGCTGACGCCGTACTCTTTGGCGCCAGTCGACGAGCATTCCTCGGGTGACGCTGAAGACGGCGCGATCTTCGTCTGCTCGCGAGCTGGTGAGTAGAGCGGCGAGTCGTCGCCGCACCGACATTTGCCGACAAAACGGGCTGGCCGTTTTCCTGGTAGGTCGCGCGCTTGTCACTTAGGATGGGGGCATGCGCCTTCCTCGTCGTACGCGGCCAACACTCGCAGCGCTCGCCCTTGGTCTCTCTGCAACCTCTGTTCGTGCCGCTGACCAGGTGGCTGAGAAATCACCGGCGGTCGCTCCTGCAACTCCCAAGGGCGTCGACAAGGGTAGCGTGGGCAAAGGAGCGAGCGATGCGAAAGCGGACGGGCACAAGGACGCTCCGAAAGACGGTAAAGGCGCGAGCGACGTCAAAGGCGACACCGTCAAAGGCGCCCCGACCAAAGACGGCAAGGGCGCAGGCGACGTCAAAGGCGAGACCGTCAAGGGCGCGCCGACCAAAGACGGGAAGAGCGCGGGTGACGTCAAGGGCGACACGGTCAAAGGCGCACCGACCAAAGACGGTAAAGCCACCGGCAAAGGTGGCAGCGACGCGAACCCGGACGGCCACAAGGACAGCAAGGGTGATAAGGGCGCTGTCGGCAAGGGTGGCAGTGACGTGAAGGCGGACGGTATCAAGAACGGCGCCGCCCAGAAGGGCTCGATCAAGGATGACAAGGCCAGCGGCATCAAAGGCGACTTCAAGGGCGGCTCGAGCATCAAAGTGACCGACAAAGCCACTCGGGTCCCGTGAGCCCTGCGCGTTTCCGTTGCTCGGCGTTTCTCGCGTGGTCGCTGCCAAGCCTTCGCTGAGTCCGCGCGCGGCACGCGCCGCGCTGACGGCGAGTTTGGACCGACGCATTCGATCCGACGGCGAGCTCAGCTTTCCAGCCGCGCCGGCCCTGCTCGAGTTGTACATGCGCCGCCTACTCGCGATGTTCGCGAGTATGGGCAAGGTGTTCTCGCGCGCAGAACGCACTGCCTTGCGAGAGATGTTGGCTCCGCGCTTGAACGACGGATTTGCGCGCTCGCCGCATTCACGAGTGCACATCAAGTGGCAAGCCGAGCCGCCGCCCGGAGCTGGTATCGATTACACGATTTGGCTCGAAACCGGCACCGTGGAAGCCGAGTATGAAGATTGGGCCGCTTCTCGACAGCCACCGCTGTTCGGTGCGGGTCCGGATGCCAAGCTCCTGCACGTGGCCGAGGCGCTCACGCCTCCCAATCGGCATCGCATCCTCGATATTGGCGCGGGGACCGGACGCAACACGCTTGCGCTGGCTCGCGCGGGGTTCAGTGTCGATGCGCTGGAGCCGACGCCGGCGTTTTGTAAGATGCTACGGCGCGTAGCTCGTGCCGAACGCGCATCCGTCGAAGTCATCGAGGGGAGCCTCTTTGCGACCAAGCTCGATATTCCCCGCGCGCGCTACTCGCTCATTCTGTGCTCGGAAGTGACCAGCCACTTTCGAGGCGTCGACGAGCTGCGCACCTTGTTCGAGCGCTGTGCGCGTTGGCTGCGCCCCGGCGGTTCGTTGCTGCTCAACGCATTCGTCGCCGAACCTGGGCTCGAGCTCGACCTGTTTACGCGTGAGGTCTCCCAGCTCACCTGGAGCACCGTGTTCACGCGCCAGGAGCTCGCTCGAGCCACGCGGGGCTTGTGCTTTTCGCGACTCTCGGACGAGTCGGCTCACGCTTACGAGAAGGCACACCAGGCGCCTGAGCATTGGCCGCCGACCAGCTGGTATGAAAGCTGGTCGCGCGGCCTCAACTGCTACCGAGTCGACAGTGGCGTCGCGCCGATGGAGCTCCGCTGGCTGCACTACCGCAAGCTATCGAAGCCGCGCAGAACAGGGCGCGAACGACTGCGCTCGGAGTGAACGGTTGGCGACAGGTGTTGAACCAAAGTTCACACCGCCGCCAAAGCGGCGGCTGTCGCTGCTAGGTTTCGCCGCAGTTCGATTTGGCACGAATCGCGCAACGCGACCGCGCATGCTCGAGAATTCGTCTGCCCAACACGTCCTCCGATTGGCCACGGTGTACGTTGGGGTGGGCCTTGCAGTTGGCTGCTCGAGCTCGACCGCTCCGACTGCGGGCGCGGCTGGGCAAGCCGGTGCAGCGGCGGATTGCGCGGCCGCGCGCGCCGAAATCGAGCAATCGATGAGCGATGCGTTGGGCGCCGCTGTTCAAGATCCCAACGTCACGAAAGATCCCAACCTGACCGTTGCGTTGGAGGCCGCCGACGGGCACCGCTTCGTTTATTCGCATGGTGATTCCTCGCTCGAGAAGAGCTACGAATCGGCGTCCACCTCTAAGTGGGTCGCTGCAGTCGTGATCCTGGATTTGGTGGATCGAGGAGTGCTTTCGCTTGCGGATGAGCCATCCGCGTACCTGCCGTTCTGGAAAGCGCGTGGGGTGCAGCTGTCGCACTTGCTCTCGTTCACTTCCGGTTACAGCAAAGAACCGCTCTGTTTCAACCTGCCCAATGCCGACTTCGCCGATTGCGTCGAGCGCGCGTATGACCTGAACGTCGACGCTGCACCGCCGCCAGGCAGCGCGTTCGACTATTCGAGCGTGCACCTCCAGATCGCCGGTTTGATGGCGATGCGCGCGACTGGCGCGCAAGGTTTCGGCGAAGTCTTTTCGGCTTGGCAGGCGCGCAGCGGCTTGTTCCCGAGCGCGGCCTTCGAGCTGCCGTCGAGCACCAATCCGCGCTTGGCCGGCGGCATGCATTGGACGGGCGCCGAGTACCTGGCTTTCCTGCGCGCGATTTACGACGGCAAACTACTCGCGCCGGAGACGCGCTCAGCGATGCTGGCGAGCCAGCGTGGTGAGGCCAAGGTTGCTGACTCGCCCGTGTTGGACGCGCTGGGCCAAGATTGGGCTTACGGCTTCGGCAACTGGCTCGAGTGCCCGACCGCACTCGGGGCGGATAGCTTCGATTGCAAGGCGGGTCAGCGCAACTCGAGCCCGGGTGCTTATGGCGCGTACCCGTTCATCGACTTTGAGCATCACTATCTTGGCATCTTGGCGCGACAGGGAGAGCTCGGCACCTTTCGCGATGGCGACACGCTGTTCAACGTGATTGCCGCGGATGCCACGCGCTGGGCACAAGCCTGCGCGCCCTGACCTCGAGCAACCACTGCCGAAGCCAGGGCGATGTTGCGGACTCGCGCCCTTCGCGAAATGCCGACTACTGAACTCGAGCCGTGAACTCGACCGGCCCGAGACGCACCACTGAGCCGTTCGGCACGGGTGCCCAGACGCCGGGCGAGATCCGGCTATTGTTGACCAGAGTGCCGTTGTTGCTGTGTTCGTCGCGCAGCATCAGTTGCCCGCTTTCGAGCTTGAACGTGGCATGGACGGCCGAGATGCGCGGCTCGGCCAAGGCGATGCCGCACTGTGCTGCGTCGCGCCCCGCGCGCATTTCCTGACCCTGCAGCACGGTGAAGACGCCCGCCGAGCACTGCAAGAGCGCGCTCGAAGTGCCGGGGCCGTACGGGTTGGGTGGTGGTGCTTGCGGAGCCGGAGCTTGCCCGCCGTAGATTTGACCCGGAGCCGCGCCGCCGTACATCAGCTCTGGACTGACGGCCGCTGGCGCTGCGCCCTGACGCGGGGGACCGTAGCCTCCCGGGGGTGGACCGTAGCCTTGACCAGGAGGCGCGCCGTAACCGCCGTAGCCACCCGGGGGTGCTCCGTAACCACCGCCGCCGCCCACGACAGGAGCCGGGGGACCACCGCCACCACCGCGCTTCTTCCCTCCGCTGCGCACGATCACGATGATCAAGAGCGCGATCACCACCAGCGCCAAGGCGGCGCACAAGATCAACAGCAGCGGGAGCGGCTGAGTGGTGCCCTTGAGCTGAATGATGGTCGCCGCGGTCACGCCGCTCGTGCGGTGCGCCTTGTTGTCGTACACGACCAAACGCACCACTGCTTGCTCGCCGGAACCGGCCAATATCTTGTCTTTGTCCGGTGCCTCGAACTGGGCAAAGGTTTCACTCGCCTCGAGTGAGGTTCCCTTCATGCCCATCGCGATCAGCTGCTGTTGCGTGCGCTTGGCCGTGTCGATGTCGGTGCCCGCGAGCGCGGTCGGCAGGGGTTGACCCGACGGCAAAAAGTACACTTCCGCGCGGCCCTTTTCGCCGCCCCAACAGAAATCCCCATACACCTTGAATTGGCCGCCTGGGTACACGCCGCCCTGGGATTTGGCCATGTCCTGCGTGTATTGAATGTTCACGTCGAGCGGCCAGGTCGTCGGATCGATGCCGACTGGCACGTCTTTGAAGGTGTTGTCGCCCAAGATCGGCGGCTTCACGTTGTTGAACACCAACTTGAAGCTCTGCGTCACGGTCGGAGACACGCAGGACGCCTTCCACTTCACGATGTGCATTTTCGAGAAGCGCTGGCGCACCGTGCTGACGATGCTGTTCGAGCGCGAACCACCGCCTTCGCGCATCACGCTGAAGAAGCCACCGATGTCGGGGTTGGCCATGTTCTGCATGAACTCGAGCGAGTTCTGCCGGAACTCGTCGACCACGCCTGGCGGATACCAAACGCTGATCACCGGCACGGGCGCTTTCGGCAGCGCGGTGTTGTCCTCGGGGAAGCGACCGCCGGTCAGGTATTGCTGAAGCTGAAGGGCGCCTGGGCCCGTGGTCGACGGATCGGCACCGCCGAAACCGTCCGACAGCACGATCATGGCTTGATGCAATGGAATCGCCACGTCATCGCCGACGTTGCCGAGCGCGCCGAATCCGTCGGTAGCGGCAGTCTTGATGATGGTGAGCAGCGAGCGATTGCGCCCGGACGAGGGAAACGTTTCCGTCGTGCCATTGATCACGCTTTGGGCGCGCGCCTTCTGCGCCGCCGTCACCCACTTCGAGTCCTTCACGACTTGGCGATCGTTGAAGAACATCACGTTCACGATGTCGTTCGCGCCCATGCTGAGCACGAATTGCTGTGCGAGCTGGCGTGCGTCGGTGAAGCTCTTGCCCATGCGGCGATCGGCGTCGACCAAGATCAACCACGCCGTGCCCACGCCGGGTTGCTGCAGGCTGTCGCCCCAAGCAGCGTCACTCACGAACTTGGCGGGGACGTCCGTGCCGTCCACCGTTACGGTGAAGATGGCGTTCGCTGCCGGAAACGGGAACGGCGTGTAGAGCGCGAACGGCTTCTCCAGATTCTGACTCATGCAGTCGAGCTGGCCGTTGCCGGTCAGCGCGCCGCACTCGCCGATCGCGTCGCTCACGCGCTTGCTCTGCGATACCTCGACCACCGTGGTCAGGACCGGGTTGCCATTGTCCTGCGCGGCGCGCGGGTCGACGCGCAAGATCTTCGCCTCTGGCGAAGCTTGAGCGCTGAGCGCTACGAGCCAGCAGGCGAGCAGAGAAGCCAGCGCGACCACCGCGCGGCTCGGAGACCGATAGTTGAGTGAATGCTGCATCTCTGCCCTGTTGTGCTTTTTCGGGTCGCGATTGGGGAACTTGCGGAGAGGCGAGAAAGAAACCAGAAAAGACCTAAATAATCTTCACGGTGACGGTGAAGCCACCGAAGCGCAGCGTGTCGTTGTCGCGGAGCTCGAACTTTTTGCCGCGCTCGAGCGGGGCTTCGTTCATGAAGGTGCCGTTGGTGCTGCCAACGTCTTCGACTTTGAGCCGCCCTGGACGCGCTGATGCGTACAGGACGGCGTGGCGCGACGACGTGGTCGGGCTGTCGATCTCGATGTCCAAACCAGCGCTTGCGCCTTTGCGTCCAAGTACGTTTTGTCCTTGATAGAGCGGCCAAAACATCCCGAGCTCGCTTTGGTCGAAGCTGATCAGGAAGCCCGCGAGCGCGCGAATGGCGCCTGCTTCGACCGACTCGGGATCGCGACCTGGACCGAGCGCAGGAGCTCCCGCTTGCGGCGGCGGAGCCGAGCGGGCGGGCGGCGCGGATGGGCTATGCCCAATCGGAGCCTGACTGCGTCGGATCTGTGCCTCGTGCTCGTCCGTCGTTGGAGGCGGAGACGTCGCGGCAAACGCGGATGGATCGTGCGAGTGAGGAGCCGCGGGGGCGCTCGGACGCGCCGCAGACGGCACGACGGGCGGAGGCGCTTGCGGAGCCCACTGAGGCTGCACGGGCGGCGGGGGCTGATAAGCCGGCGCAGCCGCGGCAGCGCCGGGCGGCGGGGCGTACGCCGGCGGCGCGTAGGCGGGCGCGGCGGGCGGTGGCGCGTAAGCGGGCGCGGCGGGCGGCGGCGCGTAAGCGGGCGGCGCGCCGTAGCCGGGGGGCGCGCCGGGGGGCGCGCCGTAGGCCGTCGAGGGAACCGCGGTCGTCGGCTGTGAGCCGCCGTACCCGGCAGCGCCCGCGGTGGGCGAAACGGTCGCGCCAAACGGATTCATGCCTTCTGGGGATCCAAAGCGCGCGCGATCCGATCCAGCGGAGGGCGCAAAGCTGCTCGCCTCAGCGGGCGGCGGGCTGTTGTTCCACGCAGGCGCGGGCGGTGGAACATTGCCAGAACCGGAGGCACCTGGGTTCTGCCAGGCGGGCGGTGCAGGAGGCGGTGCCGCGTATGGTTGTGGGGCGGCTGGTGCAGGAGGCGGTGCACCCCACGCAGGCGCAGGTGGTGGCGGTTGCGGTGGTTGAGCGGGGGGAGCGCCGTGCGCAGGCGGCGGCGCTGCTGCGGCCAATGGATTGCCGCAAGACAGACAAAACTTGCTGGTGGGCTGGTTCGACGCGCCGCACCGCGTGCACACGATCATGTGAAAAACTCCCGAGCTCGAGCTATGCCGCGCTCGCTTGCGCGAGCTTGCACCGGGGAGCATACCCGTTTTCCTGCGTCATTACGCAGTTAAAGGGCGTGCGATGCGTTCAGAAACAATCGCCTTTGCGGCGCTGACCCTTATTTAAGCTACCGCTTCGACCAGCAAAACGGGGCTGAACTCACCATTCAGCCCCGGAGTCGGAAGCGCCACGCATCGAAAACGGCCACCGCTCAGCAAACTGAGCCGGTGACCGGTAATTTCAGCGGTCCTTCTCGTCCTGAATGCGGGCGGCTTTGCCGGCCAAATCACGCAGGTAGTACAGACGGCCGCGGCGAACGACGCCCTTCGACGTCACTTCCAGCTTCTCGATGCGCGGCGAGTGCAGCAAGAACATGCGCTCGACGCCGATGTTGAAGCTCACCTTGCGGACGGTGAAGGTCGACTGGAGACCCGCGCGGTGGCGCTTGATCACGACGCCTTTGAACACCTGAACGCGGAGTTTGTCGCCTTCGACGATCTTGTAGTGCACGGAGACCGTGTCACCGACACGAAAATCCGGCAGATCCTTGCGGAGCGCGGCAGATTCGAGGGCTTGGATAATCGAGAGCGTCGCCATGGTGTCTGTGCCGATCCTGAGAAAATGGGGTAGGGGCGCGGGATTATGCATCCCGAGAACCCGCCGTCAAGCGAATCTGAGCCGACGTTCACTACCCGACGCTTCTTCCGCTTGACGACAGGGGTTTGTGGGGCTAATCCGCCCGTCCCTGAATTGAAAGGCGAGCCGTTTTTCGAACCGGCATCGCCCGTAACGCGAATCCGCCCCCAGCCGTAAGCGGGGTGGCGGCCTCGCCACTTACCAAAGGTCCTCTCGCAAATGAATCAGTTCCCCGGCGTCATCGGTCGCAAGATCGGCATGACTCAAATCTTCGCCGAAGACGGCAGCGTCATCCCGTGCACGGTCGTCGAGTCCAACGTCAGCGTGGTCGGCAAGCGCACTCAAGAGAAGGATGGCTACGACGCCATCATCCTCGGCTCCGGCACGCGCACCGAGAAGCACACGAACAAGCCGCTCGCGGGCGTGTTCAAGAAAGCCAACGTGACGCCGCGCAAAGAGCTGCGCGAGCTCCGTTGCTCGAGCGAGTACGCGGCGAGCGTCGAAGTCGGCTCGGACCTCAAGGTCGATCAATTGTTCGAGGCAGGTCAATTCGTGGACGTGCAGGGCGTGTCCAAGGGCCGCGGCTTCACGGGCGTCATGCGCCGCCACAACTTCGCCGGTAACGTGCAGACCCACGGTACTCACGAGTATCGCCGTCACGGCGGCTCGATCGGTACCAACATGACTCCGGGCCGCGTGAAGAAGGGCATGAAGATGCCGGGCCAGCACGGCAACAAGACCGTCAGCGTGCTCAGCCAGAAGATCGTCAAAGTCGTGCCGGAGCAAAACCTGATCTTGATTCAGGGTGGCATCCCGGGCTCGCGCAACGGCCTCGTGCTGGTGCGCGGTGCGATCAAGAAGCGCGGCGGCAAGCCGAGCAAGTGATGCCCGTCACGCCGCTCCTTGCGGCGTGATTCGCATCTTGAAAGCTCTGCACTGGCATGGCTTTCGAGGCACTGTTTCCCGCCTTCCGCAAGCAGCGGATCCTGCACGATCAGGGCGGTTTGTTGCTCGTCGACAAACCGCCCGGGATTGTCGTGCATGGCGGTGACGAGCAGCAAGCCTCCGATCTCGTTTCACGGTTGAAGCGCCTGCTGCGCGCTCGTGGCGAGGATGATTACTTGGGTGTTCATCAGCGTTTGGACTTGGGCACCTCGGGTGTACTGGCGTTCACTCGCGATCCTGCGCTCAACGCCAGCATCGCGGAGCAGATGGAGGCGCATTCGATCGCACGCACGTACGTTGCGGTGGTGTCACTCTCCGGCAAAGCCCGATTGCGCGACTCGGGGGTGATCGAAGAGCGCTTGGAGACCGCGAAGGGGCGCACTCGAGTGGTGAAGGGCGGAGGACAGCGCGCGCTCACTCGCTATCGCGTGCTCGAACGCGTCCGGGATCGCGCCTTGCTCGAGCTTCGCCCCGAGACCGGGCGGACCCATCAGTTGCGCGTGCACTTGAGCCACGTCGGCGCACCGATTGTCGGCGATCTGCTCTATGGCAGCACCGCTGCCGAGCGCTTGTTTTTGCACGCGCGGGACTTGGTCCTGCAAAAGCCAGCGCTCAGCGCCCACGCGCCGGTGCCCGTCGCGTTCACCGCCGCGTTGCACGCGCGTGCGCCCGCGCTCGGCTCGTCGGAGAGTGTGCGCGAGGCTTTGGCCGATGCCGGCTGCCTGCGCGAGCCGCTGCTCGGCGCGGGCGACACGTTTCGCGTCGTCAACGACCTGGGCGACTTTTTGCCCGGCGTTTGTGTCGATCGCTATGGTGACTTCGCCGTGCTCTCGCTGTCGAGCGACGAGGCGGCGGATCGACGTCAAGAACTCGCCGATTGGCTGCATGAATTCGGTGCGCGCGGCGTGTACCTGAAGCAACGCGCGCGAGCCGACTTACGACGCGAGCAGCACGCAGAGCTGGCTCCCAAAGAGCCCATTGCGGGGCAGGCTGCGGACGCACCGCTGATCGTGCGCGAGGGCGCCGCGCAGTTCGCGGTGACGCTCGACGAGGGCCTGTCCTGCGGCTTGTTCCTCGATCAGCGAGACAACCGTGGGCGCGTAGCGGCGCTGTGCGGCGGGCGCAAAGTGCTCAATCTGTTTTCGTACACCTGCTCGTTCAGCGTGTACGCGGCGCTGGCTTCCGCGGAGCACGTGACCAGCGTGGACCTTTCCGGTCACGCGCTCGCTCGTGGATGCGAAAATTTCCGGCTCAATGGGCTCGACCCCGAGCGCCATGCGTTCGTGCAAACCGATGCGCTCGAGTGGCTCGCACGCGCTGCCAAGCGTGGCGAGCGATTCGGCGTGGTGATTTTGGATCCGCCGAGTTTCTCTACCTCTGGCAAGGGCAAGACGTTTCGCGTGGCTGACGGTTATCAGGGCGCGCTCGAGCGGGTGTTCGCCGTGCTGGAACGCGACGGTCGTGTGCTGGCCGTGACCAATCACCGCAAGACCTCCCCGCAGGCATTTCGCAAGATCGTGCACGACGCCGCGCGTGCGGCTGGCCGCGAAATCAGCCAGCTCAAAGACCTGCCGGCTCCGCTAGATTGCCCACCCGGACCTGCCGGACCGTTTCCGGCCAAGAGCGTGCTAATTAGCGTCAAATGAGCGGTCGCAAAGGCAACGTTTACGAGAAGCCCGACGCCCGCACCAAGGCGGCCAAGGCACAGGGTTTCCCAGCGCGCAGCGTTTTCAAGCTGGAGGAAATCGACCGCCGCGTGAGGTTGCTGCGCGGCGGGCAAAAAGTGCTCGATCTGGGCGCCGCGCCTGGCTCGTGGTCGCTGTATGCCAGCCAAAAAGTCGGTCCGAGTGGACGCGTGCTGGCCATCGACCTGCAGGAGATCCGCCAAGCGTTTCCGCCCAACGTCAAGGTCGCCCAAGGGGACGCCCTGACGCTCGAGAACACCGCGCTCTCGGAGTTTGCGCCGTACGACGTGGTGATCAGTGACATGGCACCGAACACCTCCGGCTCGAAAATTCGCGATCAAGCGGGCAGCTTGGAGCTCTGTCTACGCGCCCTGGACGTCGCGCTGGCGCTCGGCAAACCCGGCTCGCATTTCGTAGCCAAGATTTTCATGAGTGGCGATTTTCAAATCGCGCGCAAGCTCGCCGCTGAGCGCTACGAGAAGAGCCAAGTGATAAGGCCCGAGGGCACACGCCAGCAGAGCACCGAAGTCTTCATCGTCGGCCTCGGCCTCAAAGCCCCCACTGTGTAAGGGCTGTGACGTCGAGGGACGGTCCCGGAGATTGAACCGCCGAGCCGCAGAGGCCGCAGAGATCTGAGGGAGATTTTGGGGGGGCTCAACAAGTCGACTTGCGTCGTAGATACCGCCGATGCGCGACTTGGATCGGGAACAACCAAATCACTGCGCGTGCTGGGGCGTGTACTTCGTGTCGCTGGGGAGGATTGGGCGCTCTGGGCGGCCTCTGCGGCTCGGCGGTTAATCCCTCTCTTCTCTCTCGAGTCGTTCGCGACGCCGAAGGCTGGGACGCGGTGGGACGTGATGGGTGACCATCAACAAAAAATATCAGCGTGCCTCAGGGGGACTGAGGCACGCGTGGTCGGTCAGAGTGACTCGAGGTAGGCGACGAGATCGTTGCGCTGAGCGTCCGTCAGCGTCGCGACATTGCCGTGCTTGTCACCGCCGCACTTGGGGTTGAAGCGATCGAGCAGGGTGGCTGCGCAACCATTGTGCATGAACGGCGCTCGATAGCCGACAGCGATCAGGGACGGAACCTGTAGCGTGTCTTTGGCTGCGGAATCGATCGAAACCGAGCGATTGTCCGTCAGTTTTGGCCCAGAGTGGCAGGTGGCACAGCCCACGTCGGCGGATTGAAACAGCGCTTGCCCGCGCTGGGCCGCTTCGTCCTGCGCGTCGCGAATCGACGGCGGAGCCTTGAGCGAAAACAGCCATTCGGACAGCGCGGATACGCGCGCGTCATTTTCGCGAACGCCGCCCATGCGGCCGACGAACACTTCGTTCATCAGTGCGCCGACGTTCGGCAGATCGCCGGCCCAGTGGAACGGCGCGGTGTCGCGCAAGCCAACGTGCAGTGCTTGCGTGCGGCGATCGCCAAATCCCGAGAAACGCCAGGTATGTCCGTCTTCACCACCCTCAGGGTGACACGAGGCGCAGGCGATGCCGCCACCGGCGTCGGAGTGGAACAGATCGCGACCGGTGTCGGCGCGCGACTCACCGCCGAGATCGACGACGCTCGTCGACCCAAAGGGAAGCTCAGATAGGACGAGCAGCTGCGCGGGCTCCCGCGTTTGCACGACGAGCCGATTATTGGTGGTGAACGCGACGGCGGTTGCCGCGCCCATGACCGCGCTGCCCTGTGAGAAGTTACAGTTGTTGCTGCCGTTTGCGTTCACGTTCGACGTGGGCAGGATGCTGACGCCTTGCCCGAACCCGCCCGGGGCCTTTCCCGTTGTTGCTGACGGGCCATTGCCGGGAAAAACCAGGAATGGACGCGGCGCGTCCATATCGGCGATACCGGCGTGCGCGACGGCAATCCACTTTTGATCGGGCGAAAGTGCGACGTCGACCGGCAGCGGAGCGCCGGAGAACTGAGCGCTGACGACGCTGCCATTGGCTGCGACCGTGCTCAGGACATTCTTCACGATGCCGTCACAGCCCGGGCCACTACCGCCGCCATAAGAGCTCCCGTTGGCGCTCGGCGCGCTGATGGGCACTTCGTCGTTCACGGTGTCTTGATGTACGAGCATGGCGCCGCCCGTCGAAGTCGCAATCGCACGCCAGGCGACGCCCGGCTGCAACGTGACGTCCGTGGGCCCTTCGGATGGCGTCGAAAAATCCGTCGATTCGCTCGGCTTCGAGAGCAGGCCGTGACCCTGCGGGATCTGCACTCGCGTACTGATCGCGCCCGCGCTGCTGACGCGCAGGATTTCAGCTGACTTGAAACGCGTGATCCAGAGCTCGTTGTCGCGCACGAGTACATCTCGCAAATCAGAATCGAGCGAGAGGGTGCGTACGACATCACCACCCTGAGCAGGGAGCGAAACCAGCTTGCCTTCGGAGCATGCGACGTGCAGCAGGCCCGTTGCCGATTCGAAAGCAACGCCGCGTGGTGCTTTGCACACCGCTCGTCGATTCAAGACCGCTCCGCTGACGGGGTCGATCGACACGACTGCGCCGCCGCGTCGCAGCGCGACGTGAACATGCCGTTGCGCGTCTTCCGCGATGCGGCCGGGCTCGTCGCCCGGCTGAAGTGCGATCGTGCGCACGGCCGAGGTATTCAAATCCACGATCGAGATCCGGTCGCGCTCGGGATCGGCGACGATCGCAACCGAGTTGTCGGACAGCACGCTGAGCGTTCCGCCGCTGACCGGCGGTGGTGTGACCGGCGCGGTGAGAGCCGCCCGCTCATCCACAGGGATGACGAGGCGCGGTTGATTTTCATCCACCGGCTTCTTGTCGAACGAGTTGCAGCCCCCCACAACGACGCTGAGTGCCATTCCAGCGCACAGCCCGAACTTTCTCGTGCTCATCATTCGCTCTCCACTTCCCACTTCCCGCCCCATTGCGATAACGCCTGAAAGCGAGGATAGCTCAAGTTCGAGCCGCGCGCCCTGCGAAGGTTTTTCCGCATGACCGAACGCCTAGTGTAGTGAAATCACGACACTTCCTTTTCCAGCGGCAGAATGCCATAGAGGTCGTCGGGGACTCGAAATGACTCGGTTATTCAAAGGGATTGCTTCGTTCGTGGTGTTGGTGGGAAGCCTCCTGTCGTCGAGGGTGGCGGGCGCGCAGACCGCACTGCCATTGAACTGGCTTTCGGCGCAGGTGAACGAGAGTGGTCAACATTGCGCGGCGCTGGCTGAGCAGCGCGAGGGGGACCAACTGCTGCTCGCCTGCGGTGCGGCCGGCGCCTGGGAAATTTCGCTCGCCGCGGCCACGCCGAAGTTCGTTCGCAGCTACGGCTTCTCGGGTGATGTGGTCGGTTTCTTCAAGGAGCCTGATGGTCGGCTGTGGGTGAAGCTACGAGTGCTCGAGGCGCGTCCCTTTGCCAACGCCGCCGAACCGAACGCCGGGGCGTTTCCGGACGTCGCGCCGCCACCGCCGGCAGTCGCTCAACCCCTCCCACCAAGCGTCGCGGCCGCGGTTCCTGCGCCCGCCCCAGACACGCGCGAGCGAGTCGGTCGAGTCGAACGCGTGCTGCCGGGTGAGGTGATCGTCACGTTTGGCTCGTCGGACGGAATCAAACGCAGCGACCACATCGAGTTCGCGCTGCCAGAGGCCGACACTGATGAATTCGGACTGACCAGTGAGGTGCTGGCCGTTGGCGTCGTGACCAACGTCATCGCGCACAACGCTCGCGTCCGAATTGGCCTGAATGAAAGCGTGCCGGTCGGTGCCCTGGCCGTCCCCACCGTGGCGATGAGCACCGGCAGTCTCTCCGCGCCGCCCCGCGTGAGTGGGCTGTGGGAGCTCGAACTCATGATGCGTCCGTTCGTCGCGGTGGGCGAACTCGGCGGTGGAGCCTTGTTCAGCGGCAGCATCGGCTATCGCTACACGCACCTGCACCTGCAAGCAGTGATCGATCCGGTCGCGTTTGCCGCGGTCGAGAACAACGGCAGCGTGGCCGCGGTCAACGCCGCGGCGATTGCGAGTTACGACTCGCAATACTTCGAACTCGGACTCGGCTTGGGGTTCCAATCCATCAACGAGACCAGCCAGATTCTCCAGCCTGGGACAGGGCTGACTGCGGTCCAGGCGATCCGGTTTGGCGCTCGTGATGGCTTGAACCTATCGGCTCGCACGAACCTCGCGCTGTTTCACAGTGAGTTCCAGTTCGGCGCCATCGTCGTGAATTCGCAAGTGCCGTTGACGCGCGGCTATTGGCTGTTGCTCAACGGCGGCGGGGGCAACGTCGGCTACGGCTTTGGCGAGCTTGGCCTGCGCACGCTGCTGGCGGGCAATGGGCTCGCTGGCTCCAAGTACCTGACCATTACCGCTGGCGGCGTGGGCGTCTTCAAGTCGGGTAGCTGCGACGAAAATTTCTCGGCCTGCGGCCAGGATAAATCGTTCGGTGGCCCCACGTTGGGCGTCGGCGGCGAGTGGCGGTTCTAGTCCTGGTTCGACGAGCCGTTCCCGCGCGGCTCTGCCCTCGTGTCTTGTCGGAGTCTATGGCACTCTGGAGTGATGGCTCGAGTTCTGTCTCGGCAATCCGCGCCGGTTTGGCTCGCGTTCGGACTGTTGGTCTGGAGCTGCAGCTCCACACCGGGCCCCGGCACGTCTGACGGACGCGCGGGAAGCGGCGGAATGCTCGACGCCCCCGGTGGCAGATCGACGGACGTTGGCGGAACGACGAGCAGCCAGGGCGGTGACGGTCAGCAAGGATCGACTGCAGGCCTCGGTGGCAACGGCGGTAGCGGCGGCTTCGCGGGCGGGGCGGGCGGCCCGAGCGAGACTGGCGGTAGCGCGTCGGGAGGAATGGCAACGAGCGGGCGAGGCGGAGCTGACTCATCATCTGGCGCGGCCAGCGTCGCCGAGGGCGGCGCAGGCGGCAGTGATGATTCCGTTCCTGATTTCGATGGCCACTGCGGCCAGGGCTGGGCCGCGGTTGGCGCCGCGGCACCCCCGAAGTTGAGCGGCAACGTCACCCCTCAGAGTGGTAGTGCGGGCAGCTGGAGCTTCACGTTCGGCCGCTTTCGGCTGGTGGTCGACGGAGCGCACGGCGCGCGCGTGATCGAGTTTTCGATCGACGACAACAACTTGATCGACGCCACCGGCGCTTCGACATTTTGGCCGAGCCCGCAACAAAACTACACTTGGCCGCCCCCGGCAGAGATCGACTCGGGCGCGTACAAGGCGCAGGCGGACGCGACGTCTCTGGGGTTGACGAGCGCCGTGGCTACCTTCACGGGCACGTCGCCGACCACGGGTACGGGGTCGACGACGTTCAAGCTCAGTGTGCACAAGCGCTTCTCGGTCAACGCGAATAGCGGCGTGGTGAGCATCGAGTATCAGCTGACCAATGAGAGTGCTACGCAGACGGCGTCCTGGGCGCCCTGGGAGGTGACCCGCGTGCGCGCCGGTGGCTACACCTTCGCGCCGAAGGGCCCGGGCAATCGCACCATCACGCAGGATTCTTTTCAGAAGCCGCTGTCCTTGAGTTTGCTACCACCGCCGCCGGCAGCGGATGCGATCGAGTGGCTGAACTACCCGAGTCTGACCTTGACCGGGGACAACTACATCAACGAGTTCGATGGTGCAGAAGGCTGGCTCGCGCACGCCAATCGCTTCGGCACGAAAAACCTGCCCGTGCTTTTCGTGAAGAGCTTCGTGGACGCGCCGGACGAAAGCCTGCCTCCGAATCAAGCAGAAATTCAGCTGTGGACGAGCGGCACAGCCAATCCCAAGCTGATCGAGGTCGAAGAACAAGGCGCACTCACGGAACTCGCGCCCGGCGCGTCGCTGACCTGGACCGTCCATTGGTCCGCGTGCGAACTCTCGAGCACCTCGCTGCTCGCCGCCGGCAACGCCGACCTCGCCGCCCTCGCCCGCGCCCACGCCGTCAAACCTTAGACCCTACTGAGCGTGCCGACCGCACCCAGGGTTCCGCTCTGAGAGACCGGAGGAGACCGCACCCCGGGACGTTCACCCCGGGACGTTCACCCCGGGACGTTCACCCGGGACGGTCTCCCCGGGTTCGGTTTCATGGGGCCCTTAGGAGCGCGTTGCGGCTGCGGCTCGGCAGGCGCCTGGCAGGGCTTCGACTTTTTTGCCGAGCAGTAGCGCGGCGGGGAAATAGGCTTCGCCGCGTTGGATGAACAGATTGCCGCTGGCTCGGTACGCGCAGCCGACGATATCGTCGAGTTGCCACTCACCGCTGCCGAAGCGAACGTCGACGCTGAAGGGCACGAACTCGCGACCTTGCTTGTCACGAACGACGGTCGCCTGAGTGACACGCACACGGCGCTCGTGTGGGGGCGGCCGAGCGCGCGAAAAACGGCTGCTCGTGCGCTCGGCGAGCGGTTGCAAGAGTCCGGTTTCGACGCGGCGCTGTGTCCACTCCGCGAGCGAAGGCTCATCGGCCGTCGCGAGCGATGGGACGAGGCAGAGCACGAACACGCAGCCCAAGAGCAAACGGAAATGATTCACGACGTGTCATCCTTTCTAAGAGACTAGATTCGAGCGGCTTTCGTGAACGATTCGAGCGTCGAGAAAGCCATTCGACGACCAACACGCTGGCCAAAACTGGCAGCCACAAAGCCACGACGTACACGAGCTCCGGATCGAGGCCGACGACATCGAGCCCCACGATCATCGCTCGCGAGATCACGGCGACGCTCATTTGCCCGAGTACGTGGCGCATGCTGCGGGCGTGCAAGGTCAAGTCGCGACGCCGCGCCGCTCGCACGCCGACGATCATCGACGTTGCGACGATCGCCGCGGAGAGCAAGAAACCCGCGGTCACCCCCCGCCCGCCCTTCGCGTCGAACGAGAGCACCACGCCTGACGGCACCAGCGCGAACAACACGAGCACGCCGGTGACGCGCCCGAGATAGCGATGAAGCTTCGCGCGTCGTTGCGATGCGCGTGTCATCAGCGCCAAACACAGCGGAAAACTGAGCGCTGCGGCGGCCACGTGAATGCGCAACGCCGCGAGCCAGAGCGTCTCGAATCTGAGCGGTAACTTCTCGATCACGAACGGCGGCAGCGTCTCGAAATCGAAATAAGGCAGGCTCATCATCGTGATGAGTGCTGAGCCGAGCAGCATCGAAAGCAGAAATCCGCGCGTGCCCCAGTGGGCGAGAAGGCGTCGCATCCCTGTTCGACGCGCGACCCCGACAAAGGAGTTGTCCTTTTTGGCTGTGGGCAGGGGTGAGAGTTCGAGGCTTGGCATTCGCTGATTCAGTCGTCGAGTCCCCCTTGGCTGTGACAGCGCGCGCGAACGAAAGTTTCAAAAACGAAATTCGGGCTCCGCGGCAATGCGTTGGCCTGGAGATGCTCCGATTCCTGTGTCGCCGAACGGGCTACGCGACGCGCTGCGACGCACTCGGCCCGCTACCCCCCCCCAAAAAAAATTCCCGATTGTTAAAAGGGAGTTTGTTTAGCGGGCGCGGCCGCCAGAGCGCGGCGCGTAGCTCACACGACGTCCACCTCATCTCGGAGTGAGGACCTCTCGATCGCGTCGACCAGCGGACGAAGCGTGATACACCTGCTCGCGATGCGGCGGTCTGGCTTGGGTTTGGGGATGGTCGTTTTGAGCGCGTGCGGGGCGCGCAGCGGGTTCGATGTGCTCGAATCGGGCAATGAAGGGCCCGTGAATGTGATTTCTGTGGCTGGGCGAGCCGCGCTGGCGAGCGACTCGGCGGGCGCCGGCGCGCATGGCGGCGGGACCTCGAGCAACGTCGGCAGCGCGAGCCAGGACACTTGCGTTCCGTTCCAGTTCACGTTGATCGACGATGTGGAAGATGGCCAGAACGACAAGATGGTCAGGCCCGGCCTGTTGCTGGCCTGGTTTGCTGGGTCCAAGCGGGGATCGGCCGTTCAGCTTGGTTCACAGAAGCTGTTTCCGGCGCGAGATTCGTCGCGCGTTGCCATGCACGCCAGCACCAAAGGCACGACGCTGAGTCTCGGTTTCCAAATGACTCCCTGCGCGCACATCGGCAGTCCGCGTGCGATCGCGTTTTGGGCGCGGGCAAACGCGCCGACCTGGGCGTCCGTGGAGATCGCCAGTCAGAGCAACACGTCCGTGAGCGATGGCGGCCTTTGCTATTCAACCCTGTGCTCACCCGCGCTCGATTGGATTCAGCTCACCAGTGAATGGCATCGTTTCGAGCTCTCCCTTGGCTCGTTCACGCCACAGCCCCCCGGCGGGCTCGAAGCGTTTCGATCATTGGAGCTCTCTGTCGACGCGGCGTCGATGTCCGGTCCGGTCGAACTCTGGATGGATGATCCAGAATTCTTGCGCTAGCGAGTTCGGTCAGAAAGCGTTCTGCCCAGTCAGCGCTTTGCCCAAGACCAGCGTATGAATTTCGTGCGTGCCCTCGTAGGTGTACACGCTCTCGAGATTCAGCATGTGGCGAATGGCTGGATATTCGAGCAAGATGCCGTTGGCTCCGAGCAGCGCGCGGGAGCGGCGAGCGCAGTCGAGTGCGACGGCCACGTTGTTGCGCTTGCACAGTGAGATCTGCTCGGGGAGCAGTTTGCCCTGTTGTTCCTTGAGCCGCCCGAAGTGCAGCGCGAGGAGGTCGCCTTTGACGATCTCGGAAGCCATGTGCACGAGCTCGGCTTGGATCAGTTGCTTCGACGACAGTGGGACGCCGAATTGCTTGCGTTCACCGCTGTAGGAGAGCGCAGATTCGAAGCAGGCTTTGGCGGCGCCGAGCGCGCCCCAGGCGATGCCGAAACGCGCTTCGCTGAGGCAGCGCAACGGTGCGCCCAAACCGCGCTTACCGGGCAGCAGGTTCTCTTGCGGCACTCGGCATTCGTCGAGCACGATTTCGCCAGTTTCGCTGGCGCGCAGGCTCATTTTGCCGTGGATGCGCGGGGTCTCGAAGCCCTTCATCCCGCGCTCCACGAGGAAACCCGAGATCGATTCGGGTTGGTCGTCGAGTTTGGCCCAGACCACCGCGACGTCCGCGAAGGGCGCGTTAGTGATCCACATCTTGGTGCCGCTTAGGACGTAGTCGGAGCCGTCGCGCCGAGCGCGCGTCTTCATCGAGCCGGGATCCGAGCCGCTGTCGGGTTCGGTGAGTCCGAAACAGCCGATGCATTCGCCGCGCGCCATGCGCGGCAAGAAGCGCTGCTTCTGCGCTTCGTCACCGAACGCGGAGATGGCATACATCGCGAGCGAGCCCTGTACGCTGACGAAGCTGCGTAGACCGCTGTCGCCGTATTCGAGCTCTTGGAGCAAGAGGCCGTATTGTACCGGCGTCATGCCGGCGCAGCCGTAGCCGTGAATGCTCGCGCCGAGCACGCCGAGCTGTGCAAGCTCGGGGATCAAATCGCGCGGGAACGCTTCGTCTGCGAACAGTTGCCCGGCGCGAGGTGAGTATCGCTCCTCGACGAAGCGTCGCACGCTGTGCTGGATCAGGCGCTCGTCCTCGCTCAGCAACGTGCTCAGGGCGCTCAGCGACTCCAACGGTTCTGCTGCCATCCAGAAACATACCATGCGTTCCGCATGGGGACCGCAAGCTCGCGATTCTCGGCTTTTGCGGGCAAAAAAACGGTGCCTCAAAACTTGGCCCGGGTGGCGGCGCTTGGCTAAGCCTGGCGGATGGCAAGCGTGCGCCTGTTGTCCATCGCGGCTCTGGGTATGGGCGCGTTTACGTCTTGTTCCGCGGGCGAAATGGCGCGCGCCGTCGCAGATCGTGGCGCGGCGGTCAGCGCGCCGATTGCTACGCTCACCATTCCTGCGCCGCCAGCCACGCCGCCGTCACCCGTCGAGCCAGCTCCGGCATTGGCGGCCGAACCGGCCCCACCATCCGTACTGGCCGCAGCCGAGGTGGCGGCAAGCGCCGCCATTCCGGCGGAAACGGAGCCGACTTCAAACCCGGACAGCCCGGGCGAAGACGACGACGAGGACGAGCCGACCCCGAGTTCACAGCGCGAACTCGAGCCGATCGTCGATCCGTCTCACTTGTTGGTGGCGATCGGCAGAGAAACCTTGGTCTATGAGCGACCGAGCTTCAAGTCACAGAAGATCGGTTATCTGCGCGCGGGCGCGCAAGTGCGGCGCGACGAGAAGCCCGCCGGCTTCGACGGCTGCAAACTCGGCTTCTACCGCATCATGCCCGAGGGTTACGTGTGCGTGGGCCCGACGGCCACGCTGGACCCGAACCACCCGGTCGCGCAGTTTTCGCGCGTGCGTCCGGATCGCAGCGCCGCCATGCCCTATCTGTACGGCCGCTCGCTGTACCCGACGCCGCCATTTTATACGCGCTTTCCCAGCAAGCTCGAAGAGCAGCAGCAAGAAGTCGAACTCGCGCGTCATCTGGAAGCGAACACGCGCTACGCCTGGAGAAATGCGCAGAGCGATCCGACTCCGCCGTTCTTGCTCAATGGCGGCCAAGCGCCCACCCCCTTTGGTTACACGCACGAAGCGAACAAGCTGACCAGCGGTCGCGCGGTTCCCGATAGCTCTTTCGCGCTGTTGGCAATCTACGATCACCAAGGACGCCGCTACGGGCTCTCGACCGACATGAGTCTGTTGCCGCTCGATCGCATGAAGCCGGTCGCTCCGAGCACCTTTCATGGCTTGGCGTTGACGGGTGGGGTGACGCTGCCGGTGGTGTTCGTGCGTGCCCGCAATGCGCTGCTGTACTCGGGCAGTCCGAGCAGCGGGCTCAGCATTGCGCGTCCGATCGGCTATCGAGAAGCCTTGCCGATCACGGGTCGCTCCCGCGTTTTGTCGGGACTTACCTACCTCGAGACGACTACCGGCGAGTGGCTGCGCGACGAAAATCTGGTGCGCGTGGACAAGATGGTGCAGCGCCCGGGTTGGGTGAAGCCAGGCCGAACCTGGATCCATGTCTCGATTCTGAAGCAGAGCATGGTCGCGTACGAGGGAGACACGCCGGTGTACGTCACGCTCGTCTCGACGGGCGCGGATGGGCTCGGCGATCCAAAGACCACGCACTCTACCGTGCGCGGTCAATTCTTGATTCACACCAAGCACGTCACCGCCACCATGGACAGTGACGAGGTGGGTGACTCGTTCGACCTACGCGATGTGCCGTACGTGCAGTACTTCAGTGAAGGTTTCGCGTTTCACGCCGCGTATTGGCACGACACCTTCGGCACGCCGCACAGTCACGGCTGCGTGAACCTTTCACCGAGTGACTCACGCTGGCTGTTTCATTGGACCGATCCGCCGGTGCCGCAAGCCTGGCATGGTGCGATGAGCTTGCGTGGTGGCACTCTGGTGTACATCAGCCCGTAGCGACTGGTCTCTTGGGCATGCGGGTGTATGCTCACGCGCGTGTCCGACAAAGCCACTTTGGGGTCGTTTGGTGAAGCTAGCGCGCGCACGCTGAATGACTACGGGCAAATGGCCGAGTCTTTTTGGGAGTTCACGCGCGACCACGACGTCACTCAGAACTACGCCGCGCTGCTCGATGCAATCGCTGGCGCGCCGCCGCTGCGATTGCTCGACTTTGGCTGCGGTCCCGGACGAGATCTGATCGCGCTGACCGCGCGCGGGCACGCGGTCACGGGCCTGGATGGATCGCCGGTATTCGCCGAAATGGCGCGCTCACAGTCGGGCTGTCGCGTGCTGACGCAGAATTTTCTGGAGCTCTCTCTGGGTGAGCAGCAGTTCGACGGCGTGT
Organism: Polyangiaceae bacterium; assembly: GCA_035634635.1. Lineage (GTDB taxonomy): Bacteria > Myxococcota_A > Polyangia > Polyangiales > Polyangiaceae > PMG-095. The sequence continues at coordinate 29,804 of DASQCO010000116.1, read as the reverse complement.
TCGCCAATGCGTCGCTGTTCCACGTGCCACGCGTGGAGCTGCCGCGCGTGCTCGGGGAGTTGTTTCGCGCGCTCGTGCCTGGTGGAGTCTTGTTCTGCTCCAATCCGCGGTCCTTCGAACGCGATTGGGAAGGGTTCAAGGGCGAACGTTATGGCAGCTTTCTGACCATCGCCAGCTGGCTCGAGGTCATCGCGCAGGCGGGGTTCGTCGTTGAACGACACTTCCTGCGCCCTTCGGACAAGCCACCGAACGAGCAGCCCTGGCTGGCGATTGTGGCGCGTCGACCTGCGGTTTAGAAAGCAGTCGCGCGCGCAGAACCATCGCACATTTGGCTACTCGCGCTGCTCGAGTCGGCTTTTGTTACAGTTGCGATCTGCTTGCGCCGCGACAGACTGAGCCGAGCCAGCGAAGGCTGGGCTTAACGTTGGACGCGCTTGTACCTTGGAAGAATCGATGACTCGAAAGATCTTGGGCTTGGCATGGCTCGCGGTGGGGGGATTGTTCATTGCTTGCTCTGGGGTTGCCACTCGAACGTCGCTCTCCGACGCTGATCCTCGACTCGTCGGAGGTAGCGGCCCGTCGAGCGACGGCGGCAAACCGTGCACCGCTGGGAGCTACATCTGTGACGGCCAAACCCTGCTTCACTGCTCCGGCGAAGGTGAGCTAGAGTTTGGCCGCGAATGCGCGAAGAGCGAGTACTGCGACTCGCGACGCGCCCAATGTCAGCCGCAGATCTGCAAGCCGGGCGCTGCCTCGTGTGACGGTGCGAAGATTCAGGTATGTAGCGACGACGGCTCGGAGCTCGTTCCGAAACGGCTGTGCGCGCTCAGTCAGGTCTGCGTCAGCGGTGAATGCGTCGATATCGCTTGTGTGCCGAAGTCCTCTTTTTGTGCTGACGGTAACGTGTGGAAATGCGGCGCGGATGGCACGACCTCAGCGCCGGTCGAACACTGCGCCTCCGGACAATATTGCTTGGAGCGAGAGCACAGCGCGAGCTGCAGCGCGACAGTGTGCTTCGCTGGCGACGGTATGTGCGTCGGCAATCTGGCAACCGAGTGCAAGCCCGATGGATCTGGTCCGAAGCCAGGCGGAAGCGATTGCGCTGCAGCCAAGCAGATTTGTTACGAGGGCGAATGTCGAGACCCGGTTTGCACCCCCGGGTTGAAGCTGTGTGACGGCAATAGCTTGTATTTGTGTTCCGAAGCGGGCGCCGGCAGGACATTGATCAGCAAGTGTGGCGACACCTCGTCGTGCGATGCGATGACCGGAGCCTGTCAGCCACGTATCTGCGAAGCGGGGAAGCTGGGCTGTGATGGCTCCCGCGTCGTCAGCTGCAATGCCTCGGGCACCGGTTGGTTGCAATCCGGACCGGACTGCGCCGAAAGTCATGCGCTGTGCACTGCTGGGATGTGCAAGCCCATTGTCTGTACGGCGAACCAAACGTTTTGCCAGGACGGGAACGTCTACCAATGTAACGTGGACGGCACTTCGTCAGTGCTGCAAACCGATTGTAGCGCTTGGGGCGTCAATGGCGCCTTTCACTGCGTATCGAGTGGCACGTTTGCCACCTGCAACTCGTACTTCTGCCAACCGAGCGCGGCGGGTTGCAATGGGAACTTGCTCACCACGTGCAAGGCCGACGGTACCGCTTGGGTTGCTGGCGGCACCGACTGTTCCCTAACCGGAGCAGTTTGTTCCAGCGCGCAATGCAAACCGAAGATTTGCACGCCATCCACCCTTCTTTGTGAGGGCAGTGACGTGCAACTGTGTGACTCACTGGGCGTGAGTTCGTCTCGGTACAAGACCTGTGGCTACGCGACCTATTGCAAGGCGCAAGGCAACAGCGCTGATTGTGCAGCGACTCCTTGCGTACCAGACACCAATAGCTGTCTGGCTGAAAAATACGGTTATTGCGCCTCGGACGGCATGAGCGTGAGCGACGACGCGACGGATTGTGCGGCCTCTGGTCTGGTATGCAACGGCTCGGGTTGCGCTGCGAGTGCCGTCGATACCATTGCCAGTGCCGACGGCGTGGGCGCATCCAGCTACAATACGATCGTCAATGTCATGGACGTGCGAACCTCGCGCAAATTGACGACGATTGAAACGTACCTGTCGCTGCCTGCGAACCGCACGTTGACCTTCGTCGTGTACCAAAAGAGCTTTGTCGGTAATCAGCCTTCGTACGAGCTGAAATTTCAGAAAGTCGTCAGTGCTAGCGGTAGCGGCTTCCAGAGCAGCGGTGAGATCTCGTACGAGCTGGAAGCGAATCGGACGTACGGGATTGGTGTCAACGTCTCCGGAGGCAGCTTTGCCTACTACTACGATCGCGCGCTGAATTTCTCACTGACCAGCTTCGCGTCGCTGCAGGGCGGTTACTACTACAACGAACTGCCGTCCTCGACTACTTATACCTACCCGCAACTTACCCAAATCTACCATCAGCGGCTCACGACTACCTTGCCTTAGGGCCTAGCCGACTTCGTCGATCAAGCGCGCGGCGTACTGACTGAGCGAATCCGTGTTCCGTCCGCTCAGGCGATCGTAGGCTTGCGTGACGGGCTGGGTCGAGCCGCCGTCGGGCAAGAGTAGCGTGTAGCTTTCGGGGCCAATGGGTGCGGTGAGCGCGTCGCGCCAGGCCGCACCCACGGCTACGCGCAACACTTCACCGAGGTATGCGCCGATCAACACCGACGCGCGTTCGACCCAGCGAGCAGCCCCGGCGGGACGCGCGTTGCTCGGAGCGAGCAGCGCCACGTAGCTGTCGAGCGAATGCAGTCCGAGTGGCGATCGATCGAGCGGTCCGCCGCCGAATTCAGCGCAATACAGCTCCACGACCGACTGTGAGAAGGCCAGGCCGAGTCGTGGCAACATTCGTGGACTCGGCCACTGCGCGGGATCCCAGGGCGTGGGCGGGGTGACCGGAAACGCGATCGGGGCGCCACTTTGGCGGGTATTTCGGCCTTCGGCACCTTCGAACAAGAGCGGCTTGCCCTGCTCCAAGCGCAAGCGCAGCTCGTGGAATGGGGCAAAGCGCGTGTGGTTGGCGTCGACGAATACGGTCTCGGGGCTGGCCAGGGAGCCCGCCCAACGTCCGCCATATCCCTGACGCAAGCACTCACCGACGTAGCTGGCGAGCATCACCTGCGCGGGAAACGCCGTCGAGCTCAGCGCTTCGCGCGGGGCACGGCCGTACATGATGTCGAGCACCGCCTCGACCCGTGCAATGCTGCCGAGTGACAGATCGAATGGCGCAAAATGACGCCACACTGGCTCGGTGGTGAAAAAGCCAGCAGCCATCGTGGCCAATAGCGGGATGGCGTCGGTCGCGCTTTCGCCGACCAAGCCGCGCAGCTCGCGCGCGGCACCGCGCTCGAAGGTTGCGATGGCGAGCTCTTGGTCGCCGCCGAACAGCTCGACTTCGACCTTGTCCCACAACCGGATCGCGGAGCGATGACTGCGCGAGGACGCGGCTCCCATATCGCGCAGCGCGACGCCCAATTGTTGCAGGCGATCACCGAGGCGCTCGGCCTCTTCGGCGGACAGATCGTGGAGCCGTTCCCAGGCTGCTTGGGACTCATCCAGTCGGCCCAATCGCGCACACGCCAGGCTGATTGCGGCCTCGGCGTCGAGCGCGCTCGGATCCAGCTTGAGTGCCAGTTGCGCGGTGGTGATGGCGCGCTCCGCATCGCCTTGTTCGGCCAAAACCGAGGCGCGTAGAGCTTGGGCGAGCGCCGGGATCGGCCCTGGTTTGGCCCGCAAGTGACGCAGCACGGCTTCCGCTTCGTCGATGGTCTCGTGATTGGGGGAGCGCCTGGCGGCGCGCACCAGCGCCCACGCCAAGATCAGTTGCAGCAAGGGGGAGTTCGGATCGTCTTGATTCGCGTGGCGGGCTTGGAGTACTGCGCGCTCCGGTTCACCCGCCTCGATCAAGAAGCGAGCGCAATTGGCGCGCAACTCTGGATCGAGCAAGGGCGCGTGTTCCAAGCGTTCGACTTCGGCCAAGGCGCTATCGTGTCCGCCCTGATCCCAGAGCGTGCGCGCGTGCACCAGGAGCGACTCGGGGCCCGGCGCGCGCTGCGGTGCTTCGGGCGGCACAGTGCTCAAATCGCTCGCCCTGCGCTGAACTGGGTTCGGATCGCGGACAGTGGGTGGGACGCTGTTCGGGTCGCGCACCGTGGGCGGAGCCTGTGCGGACGTCGACTTTGCGGACGACGGGGGCGGTTCTGGTTCCGGCTGCGGGATTGTGTCGCGCGGATCCTCGGGTAGTTCCAGCTCGAGCTCGAATTGCAGCGAAGCGCTGCGCGCTCCGGGCGCGTAGCTTGGAGCCATATTTTCGGGCACCAAAAAGCGCGGCAGGATCGGAGCGCGCGGAATCTCCGGCATGCTCATGCTGCGATTCGGCGCAGCCTTCGCCTGCGCAGGTGCCGCCGGAGCGGTCACGGCTCCCGCGAGGCCGAGCTGGTCGTGATCGGTGTCCACGTCGTCCGGAGAGAGCGTGATGATCGGCTGCTCTACGGGCTTGCGCGGCGCTCCCGTTTGAGCAGTGGCGCGTGCAGGAGCGGGGCGCGTGGGCGCGTTCTGGCGTGCGTTCTCGGCGCTCTGTCGCACCGTGAGCGGTTCCGGATCCGTCGTCGCGCGTAAGAATCCTTCGCGATCGGGCCGGAGCGTGCCCTTCTCGGCCGCCGACAACATCGCGTTCGCCTGCGGAAAGTCGGGCTCGATCGAGACCAATTCGCGCAAGCGATCGACGACCCCGGCCGCATCCAGGCGCCCGCGTTGGTACAAGAGCCGAGTCGCGAAGTAGGTGATCGCAACGCGGTGTACGTTCAAGTCCCCGAGTTCGGCCAACAGCCGCTGCGCGGTATCTATCTCCGCTCGGTCGAGCCGCTCTTCGATCTCGAGCAAGCGCGGGTGATCGAGAGGACCCGAACCCATCGCCCAATAATCGCTCTTTGTGGCCGCGCTGAGAAGAGCAGCTTTGCGGGGTCGCTCCAAAGGCGAGGCAGAGCAGGATTTGTAGCGGTTTACGCCAGGCCGGCGTTTGGGCTCTGGCGCGTACTTTGGATGCGCTCTAAGGCTTCAGGCTCTTCACGCAGCGGAAGCCAATGCCGTAGCTTTGGGCATTGGGGACCTGCGCGTAGCGAAATGACGGGTGGAGCCAGGCCTCGTAGCCACCATTCCAGGCCCCTCCGCGGATGACCTTGCGCTCGCCGGTTGCGGGCCCGAGTGGGTTTTTGGTCGCATCGGCTTGATACGTGCCGTACCAGTCTGCGACCCACTCCCAGACATTTCCCACGACGTCATAGGGACCGAAGCGCGAGCGCCCGGCGGGAAATTTGCCGACCGGCGCAGTGGTGGCAAATCCGTCATCCCCCTTTTCCAAGGCCTTCAGCTCGACCTTGTGCGCCTTGCCCCAGGCCATGCACTGCGCGTCACAGGCATTCAAATGTTCCGACGTCGGCGCATCGTCACCCCAGGGGTAGATACGTCCGTCCGGGCCGCGCGTGGCAAACTCCCACTCGGCCTCGGTCGGTAAGCGCTTGTCGTTGGCCTTGCAGTAGTTGTCGGCCATCTCCCAGGTGACGCAGGTGATGGGATGATCGAGTTTTTCTGGATCGGCAATGGTGCACAGCGGTGAATAGGTCGCTCGCTCCGCGGCCGTGATCTTCGGCCAGTCGACTTCCGTCGGTGCGCGGCGGCACTTGCCCTGGTCGGAGCACGCTTTGTATTTTCTGGCGCTGACTTCGTACAAGTCCATACACAGGGACTCGACCGTCACGTTGTGGGACGGCTTTTCGTTGTCGGGCGCGTCTTTCTGATCCGACCCCATGAAGAATTGCCCGGCGGGAATTTGCACCATTTCTTCGGGGCAAGCGGGGGCGGGGGGCGTAGCGGCAGAGGGCGCAGCCGCCGAGGGCGCCGCAGAAAGGACGGGGGCTGACGGAACCGCGACCGCCGCCTTGGGCGACGGGTCCTCGTGTTTGCCGCCGAGCAGCAAGTAGCCGGCCGCACCGATCGCGATCAGGCCTACGCCGAGGCCCAGGACCAGCCCGGTCTTGCTGCTCGGGCTTGGAGTGGCATTGAGCGTGGCGGGGCTACTCGTGCTCGCGATATTGCCAGGGGCGATCGGTTGCGGGACGGTTCCCCCTTGCACCAGGTGCGTGGTGCGAGTCGCGAACTCGCCGCTGACGAGCGACGGGCGGAATCCGGGTTGTGTGTAGAAGCCGCCATAAGCTTGTTCGAGCGCGCTCCAGAATTCGCGCGCCCGCGCGAAGCGATCATGCGGCATTATCGCCAGCGCTTTGGCGAACACCGCTTCGACGGCATCCGAAACCTGTGCGCCGAACATTCGCGGTGTCGGTCGGCGTTCGGGATTGCCAGTCGAGAACGCGAGCTGCACGATGTCCTCGCCGTCGAGCGCGGGCTTGCCGATCAACATTTCCACGGCGACCAGAGCCAGCGCGTACACGTCCGTCCACGGCCCGGTTGCGCCGTAGCTGCGGCTGAATTGTTCGGGCGCGCCGTATTGGGGCGTGAACGAGGTGATGTTCATGCCCGTTTTGGCCATCGCCGCCTTCAACTGAGTGTTGTCACTCATCATCTTGGCGACGCCGAAGTCGAGGACTTTCAAAGTTGCGGACAGGCGGGGCTGCTCGCCTAGCACGAAGATGTTGGCGGGTTTGATGTCGCGATGCGCGATGCCCTTGCCGTGGGCGACGTCCAGCGCGTTGGCCACCTGCGAGAGCAGTGTCACCACCTGCTCGATGTTCCAAGGCCCGACGCCGCTGATGCGCTCGCGCTCGAGCAACTCGTCGAGCGCCACGCCGTCGAGCCACTCGAGCACCATGTACGGCATCCACTGCCCGGAGGGGCTCGTGTACTCGCCGACGTCGCGAGCTTGCACGATGCTCGCAGTTTGACTGCTGAGCTCGGTGAGCAGTGCTCCCTCTTGGATGAATTGGCTCTTGAACTCTTCTCGCTGTTCGACCGGGGCGGAGGACAACCCGTTGAAGAACTTGATCGCTACGGGTTGGTTCCAGATCGTGTGCTGGGCGCGGTACACGACCGCGAACCCGCCTTCTCCCACCAAGCGCTCGATGCGGTACTTTTCCGCGATGGTGCTGCCAACGATATTGAGGGGGTCGCGGGTGGTCATGGGGGAACTCTCGAGCGAGCCTGAGATTAAGCAGGATTGCTTGGTTTGGGCAGAAAATTGGCGGAGATTGCCGGGTGAGGCGGGCTTTTCCCGAGCAATGCCCCGCGCTCGGCCAAGTCGGCGAGTAGCCGTGCGGCGCGTGTCAGCAGCTCGTCATCGAGTGGCAGACCGATGCTTTCGGCCGCGCGCAGCAGCGCAGCCTGCAGTGTCAGCCGTTCGCGGATCAGGTTCGAGAGCAACGCTTCGGCGAACGGTCCGAGGTCCAGGTAGCGCACCTCGTGCTCGGGGCTGCGGTAGACCAGGAGCGAAGTGGCGCAGCGTTCGGGGGGCTCTCGGCTGCTCTCGTCCTCCGACAACCGGTGCACGGCCCAAGCGTAGTGCACGAGTCGCACGGCATCGATGAACTCGACGCCGTGATCGAGCGACAGCTCTGCCGCGATGTGGTCTTTGGGCCGCGCCAAGAGCGACGCGACCTCGACTTGCAACGCCTCGTGTCGGGCCAGATCAGCGAGGTACGCGGCGACGAGTGGATCTTCCGCCCAGCGCTCGATCGCAAATTGCAAGAACTGCGGCGTGAGATCGCGCAGGTAGCGCGTGGCCGGCGGTGAGACCGCGAGAAACTCCGCGAAGTAGGGTTCGAAGCGATCACCGAGCCGGGCGAGTGTGCGCGGGATCGTGGCCTGCAACGCGCCGCGCAGGGTACCGCGCACCAGTTTTCGGTACACCAGCAGGCGCGAAAAATCTCTCGTCAAAGCCTGCGCGTCGGCCTGAGCGACGTGGTGACGCTCGAGCCACGCGGCGATCGCCGCCGAGTCGCCAGCGGCGATCTCTGGCCCTAGAGTGAGCTCCGCCAGGGCCGATTCAAGCGCTTCTTGCATGGCGCTCCGCATGGCGGCGCAAAGCTCGTGCCTGCAGCTCGCGCAGCTGACTCAGCTCTCGCAATAGTTCGCTCAGCTCCGGCACCTCGTTGTCGCGCTCGAGCAGCACCGGTACCGGACCTACGCGTTCGAGCGTCCACTCCAGCAGCTCGAGCACTGGATCGGCGACGGCCTTGCTGTGCGTGTCGAGTAGCATGCCGTCTTCCAGCGTGTGGTGGCCCGCGACGTGGATTTCCAAGACCCGCTCGAGTGGTAACTGCGCGATGAACTCGTACGGATCGAAGCGGTGATTGCGCGAGTTCACGTACACGTTGTTGACATCGAGCAGCAGCTTCGCGTTGCTCTGCTCGAGCACGCCCTGCAAAAACGCGAGCTCGCTCATCTCCGGCTCACCGGGGTGCACGTAGTAGGTGATGTTTTCGATCGCGAATGGGCGCTCCAAGAACGCCTCCATGCGTCGAGCCCGCGTTGCGACGCGCTGCACATTTTCCTCGCTGAACTTCAGCGGCAGCAAGTCGTGGAGCACGCGCTCGCCCGCGGTCGAGAAGCACAGATGGTCCGAGTGCCAAGGCGGATTCAAGCGCGTGACTTCGGCACGCAGCGCGCTCAGGTAGGCGGGATCTGGCTCGGCGATCGCGCCGATCGAGAGCGTGAGGCCATGCGTCACGATCGGATAGCGTTCGGCGATGCGTTCGAGCGCGTAGGGATAATAACCGCCGCGCCCGAGATAGTTTTCGGGAGAGACCTCGAAGAAGGCAACGTCATGGACTGGACCGTCCAACACGTCTTCGAGGAATTCCCAGCGCAATCCCAGCCCGACTCCACCGAGTGCAGGACGCTTGCCGGGCTCGGTCGCTTCGCGCTGGGGCACGATCATGAGTTCGTACTCAGCCGCAGGTACCAGCGCCGCAGCCTGCTTTGGCACCAGCTGCCTTCTTCTTGCCGGCTGTCGCTTTGGCTTTGTCGTCTTTGGCGGGCGCTGCCGCGGGAGCAGTGCTCGGGGTCGCGGGAGCGGAGGGAGCAGCAGCGGTGGCGTCTGCGGCTTTCGGCGCTTCGGGCGCTGCGGGGGCGGTTGCGCCCTCAGCCGCCTTGGCTTCCGGAGTTGCAGGGGTCGCTTCGGCTGCGGCGGCCGCGCCAGCCGACGTGGCGGCCGGGACCTCTTTTGCATCCGCGGGGCTTTCCGCCGCCGGGGCGGGGGCGCCCGCACAGGCGACGAGGCCAGAGGCGCTGAGGACGGCGAGCGTGGCGGCGATCGAGCTGAAGCTGAGGTTCTGGGACATGGACACGGTCTCCTTGCGAAACGCGCGTGCGAGACGCGCGTAGGGATCAACGGAATTTAGCGAGGCTGAGGTTGAAACACCAGTCGGCAGCGCCGCTTCACGTACGGCGCGTGCCGAGCACTACAAGTACGAGCGAGCTGCCAGACGGTTTCAACGCGGCTTTGGTTCAATCGATTTTTGTTCCGTAGAGTTCGACACTTACGCGCGCTTCACGGACCTGCATCGGCGTTTTCGCTGGTACCTTTGTGCGCGTTTCTGGGGCCACGGCGACGATGGCGTGCGTTTCTAGAGAGATTACGAACGGCGTGCGGCTCCGGATCAGCACGCTCTGTGGCACCTGCCGGTCAGCGGCGAACATGAATTCCGCCGAAAGCGGTGCGCGACGCACCACTCGAAAGCCGTGCAACAAGAGATCCCCAATCGCGGTGAAGTGGGCGCGACGGCCGAAAGCGCTCGTAGCGCTGGCGTCGCGCTCGGGGGCGGGTTCAATCATTGCTGGCGAAGCGTCTTCCACCGAGGTGAGATCGAAGCTGGCGAACGCGGCGCTCGAACCGGCATCGGTCGAGAGCTCGAGGGCCGCGCGTGCGCGTTCGAGGAGCGTGCTGTCGCTGCCCTGTGCGTCGCGGCTGGCGTGAATTTCGAGCGAGCCGAGGTCGGCGCGGACCAGGCCGCGACTCTGCGACAGATTCGATAGATCGAGTTTGAGCTCGCCGCTCACGCGCGTCACAGTCCCGCTCAAAGCGCCGCGCTTGGTCGGAAGTTCGAAGCGAATCAAGCTGCGTTCGCCGAGCGCGTAGCGCGTCGTCGGTAGCGCCGCGTCGCCGCTTGCACTCGCGCGCGCCGAAGGGTGGGCGAGCCACGGTTCGGTACGTAGCGGCTTGGGCTCTTTCTTCGCGCAGCCCGCCACGCACAAAAGCAAGCAACCAATGGTCGTTGTCGCAGCGACTCGATTCAAGAGGGCGCCTCCGAGCAGCTCAAGGCGCGGCCTCGGGCTTTCGTGCTTCGCGCGCCAAGCGCAGCTCGGTTCGCAGGACAGCGATCAAGATGCCGACTGCGCCTGCCGCGAACACGCACAACATGGGGCCGACCAAGGAGGCCGCCGCCGCGAGCAGCGTGAGGAACACGAACGTGTCGCGCTTGAACAGCGGCTGCAGGAACGACAATTTGCCGGTGCCCTCACCCTGACTGAGCGGGTACTTGAGCAGATCGCCAGAGCCGATCTTGATCAGGTAGCGATACTCGAGGCCGCTGCCGAGCAAGCCCGAGAGCACGGTGACGGCGCCCGCGACGAGGTACAGCGGGTTCTGGCTTTCGCGATACAAGCCGAGCGCGGCGCCGGCGAAAAAGCCGTAGTTGGTGAGGTCGTCACCTACGGTGTCGAGCCATTCACCGGTACGCGAACCACGATGGGTGACTCGGCTCATTTCGCCGTCGCAGCCGTCGAGCACGCTCTGGGCTTGGAACAAGAACGCGCCCAAGAGCAAATTGCCATAGCCGCCTTGGGCCGCAAACCACGCGCCCGCTAAGCCCACGCCCAAAATCCCCACCGATACTTGATTGGGTCGCAGCGGCGTTTTCACCAACCAGCGCGAGATGGCGAGCGAAATGTAGCGGTTCAAATAGCGCGAGGTCCAACCATCTTGAGGTTTACGTAGAGCGTTGAACAGCCGCCGCTCTGCCTCGCGCGCGCTCTGGTCGTCGACCACTGCCATCGGCGCGAACGAGTAGGGCGCGTCGTGCGCGATCGCTTCGCGAGATAGATCGCGCTGCCGAGGACTCTGTGGATCACGCGAGTCGCGCTCGGCGATGCTCTTGAACAACCCGCGATGCACGACGAAGTTCGCCGGCACCCGTACCACACGCACGCCCGCGGGGACCTGCGCTAGTACGGGAGTACGCAAGCGCGCGTCGCGTAAGGTTTCGCGGATCACGCTGGCGTCGCCGTCGCCGGTCAGTACGACGCACTCCGCTCCGCCTTGTTGCGCGTCGAGCGCGAGGCGGAGCGAAAGTGGCAGGCCGGCGACGATCCGGCCGGGATCGGCCGAGGCGGTGTCGAGTTCGAGCGCGAAAGTCCCGGTCATTGGGGAAGGCGCGTACGATAACCGGTGCACGGCGCAAAGAGCAGCGCTAGTGCAGGACCCTGGGCCGGGCCGACCGCTGAAATTGGGGCAGCTCCGTGGGGCTGGTCCCGGGCGGCGGAGCGGCTATAGTCCCGCCGTGTCGTACTCCTCAGAATTCCGTTGTTTCAATGGCTGCGAAGGGTCGTGGCCGGTCACTCGCCCGATCTACCGCTGTCCCAAGTGTAACGGCCTGCTGCAAGTCGTCCACGACATCGAGGCGTTGAAGGCCCGAAGTGGCTCCGCTTGGATGAAGTTGTTCGACGACCGCTATCGTCGCAATGAGTGGCCGTACGGCTCGGGCGTCTGGGGCAAGCGCGAGTGGGTGATGCCGCAGCTGCCGGACGAAATGATCGTGTCGATGTACGAGGGCGGCACCAATCTATTTTGGGCCGAGCGCTATGGGCGCGAGATCGGCGTCAATGATTTGTGGGTGAAGCTCTGTGGCAATAGTCACAGCGGTTCATTCAAAGATTTGGGCATGACCGTGCTGGTCAGCGTCGTGCGCCAAGCGATCCAAGAAGGCCTCAAAGTGAAGGCCATCGCCTGCGCGTCCACCGGTGACACCAGCGCCTCGCTGGCAGCGTTCGGTGCCGCTGCGGGCTTGCCCGTGGTGGTGCTGTTGCCGCGCAACAAGGTGTCGACGGCGCAGCTCGTGCAGCCCGTCGCGCATGGCGCGCTCGTGCTCGGCCTCGATACGGACTTCGACGGCTGCATGGAAATCGTGCAGCAATTGGCCGCCGAAGGCGTCGTCTATTTGGCCAACTCGATGAACCCGCTGCGCTTGGAAGGGCAGAAGACGGTCGGCATCGAGATCGTGCAGCAGTTCGATTGGCAGGTGCCGGATTGGATCATCTTGCCGAGCGGCAATCTCGGCAACGCTTCGGCGATGTACGCGGGCTTCAAGATGATGCGCGAACTCGGCATCATTTCGCGCTATCCGCGGCTGGTCGTGGCTCAGGCCGAGAATGCCAACCCGCTGTACCGCGCGTGGACCGCCGGCAAGCGCGTGGTCACACCGATCACCGCCAAGCCCACGCAAGCCACGGCAATTCAAATTGGTAACCCCGTGAGCGCGCCGCGCGCGATGGTCGCGCTCGAAGAAATGAACGGCATCGTCGAGCAAGCGAGTGAGCAGGAGCTGTGTGATGCAGCTGCGCGCGCTGACCGCACGGGAATGTACACCTGTCCGCACACGGCGGTCGCGCTGGCCGTGCTGGAGAAGCTGATCGGCCGCGGTGTGATCCCCAAGAACGAGCGCGTGGTCTGCGTTTCGACCGCGAATGGCCTGAAATTCACGGAATTCAAGGTCGGCTATCACGAGCGCGCGATCGCCGGCGTCGAGTCCACGTTGGCCAACCCGCCGGTGATGTTGCCGCCCAAGTACGGGGACGTGATCGACGCGATCGCGAAGCGGTTTAGCTGAGTGAAGCTGACTCGGGCCGCGGAGTGCATGGCGCTCGCCGCGCTCGTCTCGAGCCTGTGTGCCTGTGCGCCCCCCGCCAACGTGGCGGGGGAAACCCTGAAGGCTCCGACTACGGGTGAAGCGTTCGCGGGGACGCCGTGCAACGCGGTTCGTCCGCAAACCGAGCCGGACCTGATGGCTTGGGACCCGGGCTCACGCGCCAACCTGAATCGCCTGCGCGTCGCAGGCGTGGTCGCGGTTCGCTACGAGGCGGTCGGCTGCAACGTACAGCTCGAGCTCTTGAGCCACTGCATCGGTCCGACGAGCAAGTATCAGTTCTCTCCGTACAGCGCGAACCAGCGCAAGGTGGCGCACAACGCTAGCGAGCTGTTCGCGCAGTTGCCGGTCGGCGCCGCTTCATTGGGCGCGGACATGAAAGGCGGGCGCGCGCTGCGCACGGATTACATCTTGGCTGGGCAATACGCGCTGCCGCCCGATGCAACGTTCAGCAAGAGCGATCTGAAAGGTGTGGATTGCGCGCGCGCGACCCACGTAGTGAGCGCGATCTACGTCGGTGCGTTCATCCTGGGCGCGGGCGAATCACGGCAAATGGACGCGAAATCGACGCTATTCGGCGTTGGTGCCGGAGTCGCGACCAGCGCCGACGTGGACGTCTTGAGCACTGAAGGCGACGCAGAAGCGTGCGCCGTGGCGCAGCGCGAAGGCACGGAGAATTACCGCTGTGCGGTGCCGCTGCGCATCGGACTCGAAGCGCTGGATGCGCCTGCGAAAGCGACGGCGAGCTGTCCCGAGGGCAGTACCCTGCAGGGTGATAAATGTTTGATGATCGCGACCGAGGCGCCCGCGGCGAGCTCGCCACCCGCGCCGAGCGCCGCGCCCGCCGCGGTTCCACCGCCTGCTGCGGTTCCGCCACCCGCTGTGGTTCCGCCGCCCGCGCCCCCGCCCGCCGCTGCAGCGCCCGCGGCTCCGCGCCCCACGGCGCCCGCGCCGAAGCCGACTCCCTGGTACATCCAAGCGCTGCTACCGGCCCTCGATCGCGATGGCGATGGCGTCGTGGATAGCCAGGACAAGTGCCCGACCGAAATGGAAACCAAAAATGGATTCCAAGACGCGGACGGTTGCCCGGACCAATTGCCGCCCGAGGTCGCGAAATTCGTGGGCGTGATCTCGACCATCGACTTCGAGCCAGGGCGCTCTTCGGTGCGCCCTGAGTCGATGCCGACCTTGGATGCAGCCGCCAAGTTGTTCGCGCAGTACCCCGAGCTTCGGCTGAGGATCAGCGTCCATACCGACAACCAGGGACAGGCCGCGGATAACCGAGCGCTCTCGGGGCGTCGCGCGAACGCACTTCGCGATTATTTGATCGATCGCGGAATCGGCGCAGGTCGCGTCGAGGCGCGCGGGGCGGGCCAAGACGAACCGATCGCGAGCAACGCGAACGAAGCGGGGCGCGCTGCCAATCGACGGGTCGAATTCAGCTTGATTCAATGAGCGAGCGCTGACGCGCGCTCACTGCGAAAGCGCACTCGCCACGGAGCGAGTGCGCTTTTCGAACTCGAACGCGAAAATCAGAACGTGAGTCGCGCAGCAGCACCACCGCTCTCGCGGCCGACGTACGGCAGCACGCGGAACGTCGTCTTGGGCGCCTTGGGCGGCTCGTGCAGCTTGGCGGCCTTGGCCGGCGCTTCGTCATCGTTGCTGGTCAAAAGCACGATGCCGGTGACGCCCAAGGTGAGCGCGACGCCGAAAGCCATGTCGGCGATCAACGCGTTGCGCTCGGTGTCGTCCGCGTGCTGGGTGGTCGGATTGTTATCGAAGTCGCTCTTGGCGCTGAGCGCCTTGACGCCGAAGATCGTACCCACGACAGCACCGCCAGCAGCGATACCCAGCGTGACGTACGCAGGCACCTTGCTGTGCTTCTCCGCGGGCGGCGGAGGCGGGGGCGGCGCGGTCTCAGCGACTGGTGGAGGCGGCGGAGGCGGAGCGGCCTTCGGCGCCATTTCGACAGCTTGTTGCACCTTTGTGCCCGCCTGAACCTGCAGGTCGACATCCTTCGTGTCGTAGCCTTCAGCGCTGAGCGTCAGCTTGTGCGGGCCGGGGCTGAGCTTCAGCACAACCGGAAACGGGCCCGGTTGCGGTGCACCGTCGACCAAGAGCACGGCGCCGGGCGCTGCGGTGCTGACGGTGACTTCACCGACCAGTGACGCCTTCAACGCGGCGAGCCGGTTCTGCGCGTCGGTCGTCTTTTCTTCGCCAATCTTGCTGGCATTGGGATCGGCGAGCAGGGCCTCGTAGCCCTTGATGGCTTCGTCCGTCTTGCCGCCTTGGTCGAGCGACTTGGACGCCCAGTACGCCGCTTGAACGGAGGGGATCAGCTCGTTGGCTTTGCTGTAGCCCGTGTACGCGGCGCTGAAATCACCTGCGGCGTAGGCTTTCTCGCCCTCACCATAGGCCTTGCGTGCGGCGTCTTTGGTCTTCTTGTCGGGGCCAGCTGCTGCTTTGCCAGCGGCGGGTGCGGCTGCGGCGGCCGGCTTGGCCGCTGCGGGAGCGGGCTTCGCTGCAGGAGCGGGTTTCGCTGCGGGCGCGGCGGGCGCTGGTTTGGCTGCGGCGGGCTTGGCCGGGTCAGCCGCGTAAGCGGGCGCCGCAAAAAGGGTGACGCCCAGGGCGCCGATGGCGACTGTGAGGGCAACTTGGGAAAACGGCGCAAAGCGGGTGAAACGTCGCATGAAATGCCTCCGCCGCCTGGGAGCCCAGTGCGGCTCGGGGAGGGTAATCCGCTATCGATGCTCGGTACAAGCCCCCTCGGCGCGCTTTCGAATGGAGGCGGATTTTCGGTTCTCCGACCGCGATCGCATCCGAGAAGGCGGGACGGGAACGGGTTTCGCTATATTGTGGCGTGGGGCTCATTCGGGGCCCACGCACGCGATGAACGAAGATCTGCCCAACGAAGCCGTGCTCGAACCTGTTGCGGGTACACTCGGTGATTCGCCGAGCAAACTCAGCACCGAGCGACCGAAGCACTGGACCCCGCCGCCACCCGAATTGTTGGGACGCGACGGACCGCGCTCGGCTGCTTCGTTGGCGCTCCAGCGTTACGAGCTCGACATGCCGGTGCCTCATCGCGTGGGGCCGCGCGCGGAACTCGCAACCCTCAGCGCGCGGCTAACCGCTGCCAGCGCGGCCGGCGACAGCGAGCGCGAACGCATCGCCGCCTCGGCCCTTTCCCGCGCACTGGCCGCGCGCGGCACCGAGCTCGAGCTGGCAACCCGTTACGCGCGTAGGTCCCTGCTGATCGCGGAAGATCCGGTGTTGCGCGAAGAGCTCGCGGGCTGGTTCGCCAGTCTCGGCGAGCCGTCACTCGCGGCGATCTCGTTGCGCCCCTTGCTCAGTGGAAAGAGCGGTGCGGAGGCCGCTGCGCTGTATCTACGCATCGCCGTCCATTTGGGGCGAGCCGGCGACGCCGAAGGCCAACGCGAGGCGCTGACACACGCCGCCGCCGAAAATCCAGCCGAAGCGCAGGCGGTGGAATTGCTCGGCGCGATCGCTGCTTGGGCGCCGCACGTGATGTCTGGAGCCGCGGCGGCTCAGGCCTACCTCGAGGCAGCCGAGCGTCGCGATCGCAGCGGCGAGCGGTCGAGCGCGTTCGAGAATTTACTGCGCGCCTACGAGATGGCCCCGCAGCTGTTGCCCGCGGCGAGTCGTTTGGCGCACGTACTCACGCTGCGCAGCCGGGCGGGCGCAGCGGACGAAGTATGGCGCGAGCATGCGATCGCGCTCGCTGACGAGGGCAAGTCCGTGCAGCTTCAGCGCATGCGCGCGGCGATTGCGGAGGGTGATTTGCCCCGCGCATTGGGGGCCGCGTTCGACGCTCGCTGCGACGCCGAGTGTGACCTCGAGAGCGCGCTCTTGGCGATCGAGCGCCGGGAGCCTGCGGTACTCGGCAGCGACGTGGGCTTCGACGAATTGCTCGAGCGAACCGGGCTGTATGAGCTGTTCGCGGCCCGGCTCGAGTTGTCACGCGATAGGCTCGAGGGCAAACAACGCGCGAGCGTCGACTTGGCCCTCGGACGTTTGTACGCGGGCCCGCTGGGGCGCCCGGATCGGGCGGTCGAGGCCTGGATCGAGGCGCTGGTCGTCGACCCGGGCAACGCGGAAGCCAAGAGCTTGCTGCGCAATCACGGCAGCACGACCCGCGATCACGCGCCGTTGCTCGAGGCCTTGATTCGCATCGGCGAGACCAGCGCGGGACCGGAGCGAACCGCTTGCTTGCGTGAGCTCGCGTCGCTCGCGGAAGAGCGCCTATCCGAGCCGGCGCTCGCCAACTGGGCGCTGACGCGCTTGCTCGAAAGCGAAGGCGATGATTCGGTGTTCTCGGCCAAGGAGCGCCTGGCGCCCCGAGCCGTCGCACAAAACGACGCGCTGCGCGCGGCAGAGGCCGAGCTTGCGCAAGCGAGTGAAGGGGACCGCGTCGAGCTTTTGGCGCGCGTGGCTTCGCTGCTCCAAGGCCGGCCGGATTTGGCGGAGCGCTCGATCGTCGTGCTCGCGGAGCTGTGCCGCCGAGTGCCCGCCGATCGTGGCTTTCAAAGCGCTCTCGAACGTGTCCTGATTCGCAAAGGCCGAATCGCCGACTTGGAAACGGAGCTCGAGCTACTGAGCGAGCGCGCCTCGTCTGCGGCCGAGCGCGGGCGGCTCGGCTTGTTGCGCGCCAATTGCCGGCGCCGTCGCGGGGACGCCGTCGGTGCTCTCCGCGATCTGACGCCGTGGATCGATGAAGCGGGGTCACACCCCGCCGCTTGGTGCCTCGCGCTCTTGCTTGCGGCGGGGCAGGGGGCGAAAGCGCTGCACGCGCATGCCATGCTGCGCGTGGCCGCTCAACTCGCCCCACCGTTTCGCGCGATCCTGAGCAGCGTTGCCGCCGAGGAACTGCTTGCTTGCAACGAACTCGAATTGGCGCGGAGCGCCGCGGACCAGGCGTGTCACGCCGATCCGTCATTGGCGCGGCCAATCGCGGCGCGCGCCAAGGTGGGGTTGCAGTCGGCTGATCGCTGGGGTGCGGAAGCGATCGAGCGCGCGATGGGAGTCATCGTTCCGCGCGCCGAGTTTTGCCTCGCACTCGCGCGCACCTATGAAGGGTTGGGTGAGCCGCTCTTGTCGATGGCCTTCACTCAACGGCTGATCGCGCTCCGTCCTGGGGATTTGCAGGCAGCGCGTGCACGGCTCGAGCACGTGACTCGCGCGGCCGATGGCTCTCGGTTGGCCGATGCATTGGCTTGGCTTTTGTCGCAGCCAGAGCCTCTCGGCAGCCTATCGGAGTTGATCGACGTCGCGCTGCGCACGCTCGCGCAGCTGGATCCGGGACGCGCTGGCGGCCTCGCGCGGCGCGCGCTGGATGTGATCGGACCCCGTTCCCCGGCGCTCCGACAAGCCGTGCTCGCAGTAGCGGACGTAACCGGTGAGCGCGGTCTCGCGATCTCCGCCATCGAGCGGTTCTTGGCGGCAGGTGCTGCCGGTAACGAACGCACTGACCTGTTGCTCGACTTGGCCCGCCGTCGACGCGCGGCTGGCGACGCCGACGGTTCGGCGCGCGCGTTGCTTCGCGCGGTGCGCGAGGGAGCCAAAGCTTCGCTGGTATTGAGTGAACTCGATCTGGCGTTGCCGACCAAGAGCTCCGACGGTGAAATTGCGATTTTGGAGGCGCGGGCCGAGGCCTTGAGTGGCTCGGTCGACGCCGATCAGGCAGGTACGGCGTTGTCGTGGCGCGAAGTTGGCGCCGCCTATTTCGATCTGGCGACAGATGCGCCGCGCGCCGTGCGCGCTTGGGAACGTGCGGCGGCGTTGAACCTGGAGCGTGGCGTCGAATGCTTTGCCAGTGATCTGGTGTCTTTTGCTGGACCGGACGCGGCGCTCGTTGCATTGCGCGATTTGGCGGCACGCCGTCCGAAGGCCAAAGACACGGCGCGGGTGTTGGCCATTGCTTCCACCGTCGCGCTCTCCGCGGGCAGGCTCGATGAAGCATTTCGCATCGCTTCGCAGGCACTCGAGCTCGACCCGTCGCGCACCGACGTACTGGCGGTCGCCGAACGCGCCGCCGGTGACGAGCAGGTGCCGGCGCTCGAAAAGCTATACTTGAACTTGTCCGATGCCGCGCTCGGGCCATACGGCGAGCGCGCCGTGCACTATCGCGCTGCGCGGCAATTGGAGAAGCGTAACGTCACCGACCTCGCTCTGTCGCACGCGGTGCGCGCGTTCGAGGCAGTGCCTTCAGAAGGCGTGACCTTCGTGATCATGGCTCGCCTCGCCGAGCGCTCGGCGCAAAGCGCCGAAGTCGTGCGCGCGATCGAGCGGGTAGCGCTGAAGCACCCCACGCCCGAGGCTCGCGCCGGCTGGCTACGTCGGGCCGCGTTGTTCGCTGGTTCGAGCGAAGAGGGGAAGCGACAGCGCGTGGAGGTGCTGCTGCGCGCGCTCTCGGTGCGAGCCGAGGTCGAATTGGTGCAGTCATTGTCGGAAGCGGTGCGCGCGCTGCTCGCGAGCTCGGTCGAAGATCGCGATACGCTCGAGCTCCGCTTCGAAAAAGCAATTGCTGCGCTATTGCCGAAGATGGACGGTCCCGAGGGCGCACGGATTTCGATTGCCTGCGCCATTGCGGCACTGGAGACCTTTGGCTCAGCACAGGTTGCCGTCGCGGCGCTCACGCGCGCCGTGCAATGCGACGGCGACATGGAGGAGTTTGCACAGCTCTTCTCCTATGCGGCGAGCCTCGGCGCGGTCGGGGCGGGCGGCGCGGCGCTGGTTGCAAGATTGGTCGACCTGGCGTCACAGAAGTTCGGCGGCGCAGGGCCGACGCTGCTCGACCTCGGCGCCCGCTTGGCGACCGCCATGGGTGACCAGCGCTCGGAAGCTCGGCTGCTCGTCGCTGCCGCCAAAAAGGAACCCGAAAACACCAATCTGGTGCGGCGCGCCGAAGCGAGCGCGCGCGCGCTCGGCGATCCCGAGCTGCTCGAAGCCGTGCTTGATGCCATTCCGGTGGGCGAGCGTGTGAACGCATTGCTCGCCATCGCCGACGCGGCCGATGCGCTCGACGATCCAGAACAAGCCATTTTGGCGCTCGGTCGCGCACGCGCCATCGAAGGGCTGAGCAGCGAGGCGCGTTACGCCATCTTCGCTCGCTTGTGCGACGTGCTCCGTCGTACCGGGCGGCGCGCAGATCTTGAACTCGCTCTGGAGGCCGAGCTGGCCGATGGTGAGCTGGATGCCGAGACTCGCGCACGTCTGACCGCCGAACTGGCTGCGTTGATCGGCGCTCGTGGCGATCCAGAAGCCGCGCTTCAACTGCTCAGGCACGCGCTGCTCGATCGACCCGGCGATCCGGCGATCCTCGCGGATATCGCGGCCCTCTCGCAACAAATGGGGGATCACACGCGGCAGGCGGAAGCGCTCGCGCAGCTGGTCGACGTGACCGCCGATCCCGCAGCGCGGCTGGCTCCGCTGCGCAAGCTCGCGACGCTGCTCTCCGATCTTGGCGACGAGGGAGCCGCGCAAGTGCGCTTCAACGAGATCCTCGAGCTGGATCCGAACGACTCGATTGCGCTGTCCGCGATCGAACGAAAACTCGAGAACAGCGGCGACTACGAGGCACTGGCGACGCTACTCGGCCGTCGCGCGTCCGCCGCCGACGGCATCGATGACGAGCGTCGCATTCGCTTGCGTCGCGCGAGCTTGCTCGACCAGCGTCTGGGACGCACGGACGAGGCGCGCTCGGAGCTCGAAGCGCTGATTGCGGCCACGGGCGACCACCTGAGCGTGCTGCGCGTGCTCGCAGATCTCCATGAGCGGCTCGGCGCGCCGCTGCGCGCGGCTCCGCTCTGGCTCCGCGCCAGCGCGATCGCTCAAGATCGAGCGGAGGCCGCCGATCTCTCGCGCCGTGCCTGCGAGTCGTACCTGAATGGCGGAGACGTCGACTCTGCGCGCCGCGTATTGGAAGGAATGGGGGCCTGGGCGCAATCTCCCAAGCTGCTCGAGCTCGCGGTCGAAGTCGAGCGGCGACGAGGCAGTCCGCAGACCTTGGCCGAAGCTTTGGACGAGCTTGCCACCGCCTCCAGCGCGCCTGCGCAGCAGCGCGCGGACTGGCTGGTCGAGGGCGCTCGCGCCTGGATCGCGGGTGGAAAGGCAGATTTGGCGCTGGCGCTGGCCACGCGCGCGGCGCGCATCGCGCCTGAGTCAGCCACGGCGCAGCTCTTGGCGCGCGAGTTGGAGTACCGCACGCACGGCATCGGTGATGCCGCAGACGCACGCGTGACCGTGGCCGAGCTGCGGCGTGTTCGCCCGCCGCTCACCATCGAACAGACCGAGTTGTGTGCGTTCTTGATCGCCGAAGCGCTGGACGTCGCAGCGGGCCCCGGCGCGGGCGAAGCCGAGCTGGAACGCGTGTCGAGTGAGCTCGGTGAACGATCGCTGATCGCGTTGGGCTTGGCC
Organism: Polyangiaceae bacterium; assembly: GCA_035634635.1. Taxonomy (GTDB): domain Bacteria; phylum Myxococcota_A; class Polyangia; order Polyangiales; family Polyangiaceae; genus PMG-095. The sequence continues at coordinate 8,472 of DASQCO010000116.1, read as the reverse complement.
GAACGCCGCGCCGAGCGCGCGCCGAGCGATGCGCTGCGCTTGCTCGATGTTGCCCTGGGCGGTGACATGCACGGGCTGCGCACGCGCGGCAAGGTCGCGTTGCGCGCCGCCGAGGTGGCGTTCGTCGTCGATAACGCCGAACGCGCGCGCGGCTATCTGGCAATCGCGATGAGCGAACCCGAGACTCGCGAGCAAGCACAGCTCGAGATCTTGCGTCATCGCCCCGAGCGCGTCGAAACGAAGACGTTGCTCTCCGAGGTCGGTGAGTCTTCGGTGCTCACCGAGCGCGGGCTCGGTGGCGCGCCAGAAAAGCCGCCCGTTACCACCGAGGCCTCCGCGATGTTGTCGAGGACCTTGCTCTCGTCCGGTTCGATGCAGGCGGCGGCCACAGCCGCTCAGGCCGGCGATGTCGCCGCTCGCCGCTCGCCGCCCGTCGCCGCGCGCGTCGACAGCAGGGAGGAACCGGCGAGTGAGCCAGCGCCGAGTCCGGTCTACGACAAACCCACGCCGCCCAGTTTGGCCAATGCGCGGCCGGCAGTGTCGGGGCGCTACTCGGTTGCTCCGCCGGTGGTGGAGGAGGTCGCGTCGCCCCAGCGTGGGCAGAGCATTCGTCCTCAGCCGGTCCAGAGCGTGCACCCGCCGGAGACGCTCGGCAGCGCGCAGCGATCTCCGTCACCGCTCGGCGGCACGCAGCAATCGCTCCCTCCACTCGTGTCGCAACCGCCTCCGGCGACGCTCGGCAGCGCGCAGCAATCTCCCTCACCGCTCTCGAGCGCGCCGCACTCGACACAGGCGAGCTCCTTCGAAGCGCCGTCAACCGTCACGAGCGGTTACTTACAGCCCTTGGCGCGACCCCAAGACTTGCGCCAGAGCGGCTATTTTCCCGCGGCGAGCGCGGGAGAGTCGGCGCTGTTCCAAGCCCTGAGTGATGGATCGCTCGAGGCGGGCGTCGAGCTGGTCAAGGAGCTCGAGAATCGCACCAGTCGAACGCAGGATCTGGTGCTGGTTTGCCGGCGCGTAGCGCTTTTGGCGCCCGGCGACGCGTGGGCGGTGAGCAAGCTGCACGAAGCCGCGCTGGCGGATCGCAACGCAACTTACGCGCGCGCCGTCGAACACGTGCTGGCCATTCTCACGCCGGGACGCGCGCGCGTCGAACCACCCGCGCTGGCCGACCAAGTCGAGCAGCCCGACGCGGTGCGGGCAATGCTCTTCCGCGACAGCATCGGTCCGGTGCAAGAAGCGCTAGCGATCGTCTGGGAAGGCGCCGAACACGTGTTCCGGCGCGACGCGAGCACCTACGGCGTGACCGGGATGGAGCGGGTCTCGCTCAGCGCATCGACCCCGCTCGGGCGCGTTTACGCCAGCGCGGCGCGCGCCTTGGCGCTGACGCGGACGCCGCTCTTTCAGCGCCGAAGCGCTGGGGCAATCACCGTCAATTTAGCGCTGCTCTCCCCGCCCGCGGTGATTTTGTCTGGTGACGTGCGCAGTGACACGCCCGAGCTACGCTTCCACCTCGGCGCAATGCTGGCAGCCTCTATTCCACAATATGCCCTGTTGTTCGGCTCCCCCGAGTCGCAGGCTCGAGCCGTATTGAAAGGCCTCGGGTTCGCGTTCGGTCCGCCGCGCCAGACCAAGTCGGGTGGGGTGCTCAACTTGGCGGAGGTTTTGTGGGAGAGCATTCCCGCGCGCTTTCAACGGCGCTTGCGAGAGCTGTGCGATCACCCCGAGCTGCTCGACTACGACGCTGCGCTGGCCGCTTCACGGATCGCCGTGCGCCGCGCGGGCTTGTTCGTGGCAGGCGACCTATCCGTCGCGCTGAACGAGGCCGCCGCTGACGATGGCGTCACCCGTGAGCAGCTGCGTGCACCGAACGCGCTCGCGCAGCTCAGCCGGACTGCGCCCTCGCTACGCAGTCTATTGACCTTGGCACTCAGCCCCGAATACGCGGAAACCCGTTGGCAATTCTCTCCCCGCGCGGGAAACACCAGGTATTGAGCGCTATCGTGACCCAATTACAGGCAGAACGCGATCAGCCGTGGTCCGCGACATCGTTGTCACGGCGTACCCGAGATCTGTGCAGGAACAGCGGTGTTTTCCGCTTGGCATGGCGATCGCTATGCCTGCTCTCGATCATGCTTTTCGCCGAGAGTTGCATCGTTGCCGATCCTCCCGAATACCGGGCACCCGGGCGCACGCGGCCTGTATTGAACATGTACAGCGGCGTGCCCACGGCGACGCAAGCGCTGGTCATCGACACGTCCCTGCCCAACAACCCGGGCACGAAGTTCAGCGTTCAGGTTCGTTCCGAGGACGCGGGTGAACCGCTGCGCGCGTCGTTCTTCCTCGACTACCAGATCAAGCAGAACTTCCAACAGGGCCAGCTAGGGGAATACAACTTGGTCACCAAGACCATCCCCGCGTCGACGTACGACAATCTCGGCCGCACCTTCGACTACACGTGGCGACCGATGGGCACGCAAGGCTGCCATTTCTTGACGTTGATCGTTGCGCACCGCGACAGCTTCAAGGCCGACGACGAGTCGCACTTGGATCAGCAATACGCCGACGACGACGCGGCCCTCGTCACCTGGACGGTCAACTTGGTCAAGTCCCCAGTGGACGGCACGACGCTCAGTAACTGTCCCACGAGGGAAGAGCCAGCGGGGCCATGATGACGAAGCGTTGGCTCGGCCTAGCTCCGCTAGTTCTCGTATCCGCATGCAACGTGGCGTCGGTCCGCGAAGCGCCCAACACCATCGCTTACAACAAATGCGAGACCGCCGCGGACTGCGATGGTGGCATCTGTTCGGAAGACAAGCAGTGCCGTAGTCGGAGCACTGCGTTCGACAAGATCCTGTTCGAAGTCACGCCACCCGCCGACGGCAGCGCCATCGCCGGCGTGCAATATTTGCTCGAGAAGGACGGCTTGGCCGAGCGCGACGTCGAAGTGCCCTTGGGGCTCAAGCCCATTGCGCAGGTGACGGGCAAAGTGACTGCCACCAAACGGAAATGCCCGCTCAACTTCGTCAACGAAGAGAACAAACCGGTCGTGTCGCCGGGTGACAAGAGCATGCCCGCACGGGTTTCGCTCATCCCGTCGACCACCACCTATGGCCTCTACTCGCCGAATGTAGGCGTGCAATCCAAGCTGGTCGACGCCGTGTATTGGGGCTTCACCCTCAGTATCCCACCTGGCACGTACGACATCTACGTCGAACCGGGTCAGCAGCCCGACGACAGCAACTGCGTCGTGCCGCCGCAGTTGCTGCGCGAAAACAAGATCGAGCCTGGGAACCTAACCTTCGACCTGCCGGAACCGTCGACGTTCACGCTGGATGTCCCTTGGCCGAAGGGGGACGGCGCGCTCGACGGTTGGACCGTCGACATGCTCGAGCCAGTGTCAGGTCGCGTGATCTCCAATCGTGTGGTGCTCAGCCGCAATGGCACGAAGGGCTACCGAGCCGCGCTGGTCTACAGCTCCGTGATCGTGGGACGCACTGCCATCTCGCCCCAACCAGACCAATTGCTGCGGCTGTCTCCACCGGGAAGCACGCCCGACAATCCAATCACCGTACCGCGGCCGACCGTGCTCATGGCCCGCAGCGCCCTTGCCGTGTTCGATGCGGACAGCGGCACGCTGAGCAATTTCAACTCTCTCCCTGATCCAGTCCACGTGCACGGTCAGGTCCGATCTGGAAGCACTCCACGCCCGCAAGCTGCGACCGTCACGTTGGTTGCGAAAACGCTCGCTGGCATCGCGCCCGGCGTGCTTGCTTCATTCGTGCGCACCGTGACGGCCGGGGAAGACGGGCAATTCGATGTCGATTTGTTGCCCGGCGAATACAGCGTTTCAACGGTGCCCCTGGCGTCTCTCGATCAAACGGCGTTGGATCAGACGTCTTCGAGTCAGCGTGATGGTGGCGCCGTGGAACCGTTGGCCGCGGACTTCCGAACTTGGACGGTCGCGAGCTGGCCACCGGAGCAAGACGGCAAGACCATCGAGCTCGGCCCCGCGTTGACTGCGCTCGGTCACGTGGAGGCATCGAATGGTCCGGTGGCGACCGCGCAGGTGCAGGCGATCGCCTCCCAGCAGGCGATTCGCTACGACGCCCTTCAGAACACGTTGGATGCCACGACGGCGTCCCGGGTGCAGGCCGCCTTCGTGCCACGCGCGTCATCGGGAAGCGTAAGCGATTCGGGCGATTTCGACCTGAAGACGGATCCTGGTACGTTTGACATCACCGTCCGTCCCAACATCGACACTGGGTTCGCGTGGCTGGTGATGCCCAACGTTTCAATCACAGACCCTTCGGGTATCGGCCTGGGACCGCTCACGATGCCGCTCCCGGTCCCGTACCGCGGCACGGTAACGGTGCCCGGGATCGACGCGCCAAACCCCGTCCCGAGTGCGCTAATCCGCGCGTATATCTATTTGAAGGGGAGCGACTACACGGGGGACAGCAGCAAGGCTGATTCCGTGCTGCAGATTGCCGAAACGCGCGCGAACTCGGACGGCGCATTCACGATCCTCGTTCCAGCAGAACTGAATCGGCCGCCCGAGACGCTACAGAAGTGAGGCCGCCTGTCTCACTCTCGCTCGCTCACTCTCGAGGGTGCGCTTTCACTGTAATCAGTCTGAGGAAGTTTCGTCATGGGAAAGAACTGGCGATCAAACTCCGCACATAATAAGGTTTTCGCCTGATGCGTTCGGGTGCCCCCGTCAGCCTTCCGCCTCCGAGCGGGCCGATTCGCGAAACCGATTTGGCCGGCGCGCTGCATGAAGTCTCGAACGCGTTGACCGTAGTGCTCGGTTGGCTCGACGTTGCGTGTAATCGCAACGACGCGCACGCGATCCGTGAAGCAGTGGATGTTGCGCGATTGCACGCGCGCCTCGGACATCAAATCTCGCGCTCAGCGATCGGCGCAGAGGTGCCCGAGCGTGAGAGTGAGCAACGCTCAGCGCGTTCCGTGCTCTCTGCCGCCGCGCTCGGCGTAACGCCGCAGGCCGAGCGCCGCGCGGTGCGCGTGGTGATCGATTCGAGCGAGCCGGGTCACGCGCTGGTGCGCCACGCGAGTTCTGCGCTGCAGATCTTGACCAACTTGTTGTTGAACGCGATCGACTTCTCGCCCGAGGGCGGTGAAGTGATCGTGAGCGTGTCTGACGTCGGTAGCAGCGTCGTGTTCTCCGTTGCTGATGAAGGGCCTGGCATCGATCCGGATCGCGTGGCGACGCTACTCAGCGCACCGCAATCGACGCGCCGCGGTGGCGCCGGCGTAGGCCTTCGCCACTCGGCCGCGCTCGCGCGTAGTCATGGAGGCGAGCTGCGCGTGGCTCGTGCCAACCCCGGAGCGGCGTTCGACTTGCGCTGGCCGATCGCCGAAGCGCGCTCGAGCATTCGTCCCTCCAATCAAACCAAGTCACTCGTGCGCGGTGCCCGCGTGCTCTTGGTCGAAGACGACGCAGCGGTCTGTTCGTTGGTCGAGCTCGCGCTCGGCGCGCGAGGGGCTGAAGTCGTGGTTGCCGGATCGCGCACCGAGTTCAACGCCGCGCTGCGCAACGCGGGTCCCTTCGATGCCGCGCTGATTGACCTCTCGCCGCTGGCGGACGCGGTCTCGGTTGCTTTCGACCAGCTCCAAGAAGTCTGTCCCGGGATCCCCGTGATCCTGATCAGCGGCGTTGCCAGCGGCGTTCCGGAAGAAGTGATCGATCGGGTCACGGCCTGGGTTCGCAAACCGTTCGAAATGGGCGAGGTGATTGAGGTGCTCGGCGCCCATCTCGCCCCGAGCTCAGCCTCCGTCGCTCGCTCGCCCCGCTGAGCGGCCGCCAATCGGGCACCAGCGGCGCGCTGCGAGGTGCATGGCGAGCCCAGGGAGCGCCCCCATTCTCCATCCTTGTGCCCCGAAAGGGAGCTTCCGCGGTCTTTTCCGTGCGTTCTGGGGCCATCGGCGCACACCGCGCCGCCTCGTGCGCCGCTCTCCCCGTCCGCTCGGCCGTTTTAGGCCGAAAAAGACGCATCGGGGCTTGCAGAGCCCGCCTTGGGTGATGTAGACACCCTCGCTCTCGGCATCCCCGGTTCGACCCCTTGCAAAGGGGACCCTGGGCAGGGCCAGCGCAGAGCCTCCTCAGCTCTGCGCCCACGGATAGAAGTGACTCACCTCGCGAAGGTGGCGGAACTGGCAGACGCACTAGCTTGAGGTGCTAGCGGGGTAACTCCCATGGAGGTTCAAGTCCTCTCCTTCGCACTCTTCCTCGGTGGCCTTGTCACCCGATCACCTGCGCGGCAGTGCGACGGGCTGACGGGGCCGGTCCTTGCTGCCTGCCGCGGACTCGGAGAAACTCGCTGACGCGATGCGCCGCGATTTCATGGCCCTGGGGCTCTATGCCGTTGTTCTGTGCGCCGCATGCGGCGCGCGGAGCGGCTTGGAGGGTCTGGCGTTCGAGGTAGCCGGCGGATCACACACAAGTGGAGCAACTAGTCTGCCCATTGGCGGCAGTTCGGGCTCGAGCGGAGTCGGGGGAGCGCTCAACGCCGGAGGTAGCCTGGGCGCGAGCGCCAACGGGGCTAGCGGTGGAGCGGCGGGGCACGCTGGCAGCGCTGGCAGCGTGCAGCCGTTGATGTGCAGTACTGCGCCTGTCCTGGATAGCACCGCATTCGATATCGACGTCGGCGCGACTCTGGGCGCGAGTGCTGTCGGAGATTGGAACGGGGACACTCGGCTCGACTTGGCGTTCGTCGGTGCCGACGACGAACACGTGCACGTCTTGCTAGGTCACGGCGATGGAACTTTCGCGCCAGAGCTCGAAGGCCCCGTCTTGGACGGAGCCCGGTTCCTCATCGCGGGTGACGTGGACGCAGATGGTCGGCTCGATCTGGTGACGGTTAGCTCCCAGGATGCTCGGGTGCGGCTGCTACTCGGCAATGGGGATGGCACGTTCGCACCGAGAATCGACCTGGAAACGGGCGTCTACCCCGATGGCGTGGTGATCGGCGATTTCAACCATGACGGTCGGCCAGATTTGGCAAGTTCCGATCTTGGTCCGTACGGAGGTGGATCGGTGAGCGTGCTGCTCGGAAAAGGTGGGGGCTCGTTCGCACCCCGAGTCGAGTATCCGCTCAGAAGTCCCCTCTCGATCGCAGCGGGCGATCTCAACCACGATGGCAATCTCGACCTGGTTGTCGGCAAACACGATGCCGTCGTACTGCTCGGAAAAGGCGACGGTACCTTCGTAGCCGGCGCCACTTACACGACCCACGACGGCGTTGTCGGTGTCGCCTTGCGTGACTTCGACAATGACGGAAACCTGGACCTGGGCGCCGGAGCCGAGTGTCCCCCAGACGGTGGGGCGAAGGGCAGCGTCTTGCTCGGAAGAGGCGACGGCTCTTTCGGCTCGGCGATCCAGTCTACGGGCTGGTCGAGCTGTGATCTCCCTGGCATCGATGATCTGAACGCCGATGGCAGGCTCGATTTGATCGAGTGGACGCTTGTATCGTTTGGCAAAGGAGACGGGACCTTCGTCAGCGGCCCCTCGCTGCCGTACGCGGGTGTGCTCGGTGATTGGAATGGCGACGGCAAGCCCGACTTGGCGGCATTCGTCAAGCATTGGCTGTACGTGTTTCCTGGAAACGGCGACGGAACTTTCGGTGCGACGCACAGCTTCTCGGCGCCGCGGGGAGGCCCCATCCAGCTCCAGGATTTGAACGGCGATGGGAAGCTCGATATCGCGCTGCCAACCTACGACCCAGCCATCGGCGTGTTGCTGGGGACCGGTAGCGGCTCATTCGGCACCGTCATCGAGTACCCGACTTTGCCACACGCTGGTGAGCTCAGCGCTGCAGATCTCAACGACGACGGTCAGTTGGATTTGGTGAGCAACAGCACTTGGTTCGATTTCCAAGCCGCGCCCATGCTCAGCGTATTCGTCGGCGATGGCCGAGGGGCCTATCCCGTTAGGGTCGATCAGCAGATCGGTGCTCCCGGGTCGGCATTCGGAGCTCCCGGACTTCACAGCGCGCTGGGTGATCTGAATGGAGATCGCAAACCCGATCTGATCACCGCGCAAACCGGCTGGGATACGGCGACTAGCTTGTCCACCCGCGTTCGCGTCTGGCTGGGCGCAGGCGATGGAACTTTCTCGGCAAAGGGCGAGCGCACGTTGGCAAGCCGTGTGACGGCTCTAGCACTCGGGGACTTGAACGGTGACGGCATGCTCGACCTCGCAGCGAGCGTCGAATCCACCACGCAGGAGGAGGATCTGAGTATTCTGGTCAATGCGGGTGATGGCACGTTCGCACGCGAGCTCGACTCCGTCTTGGGCGTGCGTGGAGCGCAGCTTGCGCTCGGTGATTTGAACAACGATCAGATCCTCGACCTCGTGGCTTCGAACGACGAAACCTTGAGCGTGTCACTCGGAATCGGCGACGGAACATTCGCCCCGAAGCGCGTGTCTGATTCAGCCGGCGCGAACGCCTT